>JAJPGT010000080.1 GCA_021325655.1 Pseudomonadota bacterium | reverse complement strand
GAGTACGTCCCGGCGGCGCAAGCCCAGGGGCAGAGGCTGTTCTCTGCCCTGCCCTTCCCCGATCTGGCGCTCCCTCTGGCCGACCTCTGGGCCTGAGGACAGGCCGCGTCGGAGCGCTCCGCCTGCCGCGCCAGGAGATTGAGGCTCGGGTGGGCCTCGACGATCCGTGCGGCTCCGCTACAGCCGAGTGAAGGCGCGCTCCGCGGCGGCGAGTGTCCGCTCGACGTCCCGCTCGTCGTGCGCGGCGGAGAGGAACCAGGCGCCGCGGGCGGTGCCGCGCACCCCCTCATCCGCCAGGGCGCCAATCCAGCGGGTCAGCCGGGCGGGATCGGTGTATGCCGCCCAGTCGCGGAAGTCGGAGATGGCGGAGCGGTTGGTGAAGCTGGTGTTGAAGATCGAGCCGACGCCCTGAGCCAGGAACGGCTGGTCGGCCTTCTCCGCTGCCGCACGCAGGCCCTGCATCAACGCCTGGCCGAGCGCCTCCATCCGCTGGTAGACGGCGCCGTCGTCCTTCGCCAGCTCGTCCAGCGTCGCGGCCGCCGCGGCAGCTGCTGCCGGGGCGCCGTTGTACGTCCCGCCGTGGCTCACCCCGCTGCCGAGCTGGTCCATGATCTCCTTTTTGCCGGCCACGAGCGCGATTGGGAAGCCGTTGCCGATCGCCTTGGCGAACGTCGCCAGGTCTGGCGTCACCCCCAGCCGCCGCTGCGCTCCGCCAAGGCCGACCCGGAAGCCGGTGATCACCTCGTCGAAGATCAGCACGATCCCCAGCCGGCTGCACGCCTCGCGCGCGCCTTCCAGGTAGCCCGGGCGCGGCAGGATGACGCAGGTGTTGCACAAGATCGGCTCCATGATCACCGCGGCGATCTCATCCGCCCGCCGCTCCAGCGTCCGCGTCAGCAGCTCCAGGTTGTTCCAGGGCAGGATGACGACGTCCTGGAGCACGGAGGGGGATTGGCCGCGGCTCATCGGCACCGGATGTGGTGCGTCGTACGGCCCGCGCGCGTCCTCAGCCGGGTGGACGCTGATATAGGCGCTATCCATCCAGCCGTGGTAGTGCCCCTCGAACTTCACGACGAGATTTCGCCCGGTGGCGCTGCGCGCCAGGCGCAGCGCGAGCTGCACCGCCTCGGTGCCGCTGGAGCAGAGCCGCACCCGCTCGGCGCAGGGGACGAGCGCGCAGACGCGCCTGCCCAGCTCGATCTCAGCGAGGCTCTGGCCCCCGAACAACTGCCCCCGCCGGAGCCACGCCTCGGCGGCGCGGAGCGGCGCGGGGTGGGCATGGCCGAGAATGATCGGCCCGAGGGCGAGCATGTAATCGACGTACTCGTTGCCGTCTACGTCGTACAGGTGGCTGCCCTCGGCTCGCTCGAAGAACAGCGGCAGCGGCGGGACGCCGAGCCGGAAGTTACTGCTCACCCCGCCGGCGAGGTATCGCGCCGCCTCCTCATACAGCGCCTTCGAGCGCTCGTAGCGGCGTCCGGCGGGCTCCGCCGCCCGGGGATCAGGATTCGACATCGTGGACACGTCCCTTCCCTTGAAGCTCCGCCCGGCTCACGCTCGCGGGCGGCCCGCTCCAGCGGCGATGGCGCCGCCCGAGCCAGATGGCCGCCCCGGCGCTCATGGCCACTGGAGCTGGCCGTTGCGGTAGATCTCGCGCAGGAAGCGGTCGGTGAATACCATCTTCACGTCCACCGGCTGCTTCACCGCGTCCAGCTCGACCAGCATCTGATCGAGCGCCTGCCACTGCTGCTCGGTCTGCCAGCCCAGGCCGTTGGCGCGGGTCAGGTCGCTCTGCGCCGCCCGCTGCTCGGTCTCCAGCATGTAGCGCTGGTGGCGCGGGTTCTCGTTGGGTGCGTACTGCAGGACGATGCCCACCGCCTCATCCGGGTTGGCGAAGGCGTCGGCCAGCCCCTTCATCGTCGCCTTCAAGAAGGCGCGGACGACGTCCGGGTGCTGCTCGATGAAGTCGCGGCTGGTGACGTAGGTCAGCCCGAGCGTCGGGATGCCGTAGTCGGCCGGATCGAAGATCTCCACCGGGGTGCCCAGCTCGTGCTCCAGCAGGTCCGGCTCGTTGGACTTGAAGACCGGCAGCACGTCCACCTTCTTCTCGACCAGCACCCGCGGGTCGAAGCCGACCGAGACTTCCTGAATCTTGCTCCGGTCCACCCCGTTCGCCTTGAGGATCGCCAGGTAGTCGGGCGAGGGGAAGACCTTGTAGCCGACGACCTTCCCCTCCCAGTCCTTGGGGCTGGCAATCCCGGAGTCCTTCCGCACCACGAACGCCTGGTCGCCCCGCTGGCCGAACAGCGCGATGGCGACGAGCGGCACGCCCGGGTCGGCGGTGAGCTTCAGTACGTCCTGCGCCTGGGCGGTGGAGAACTGGACGCTGCCGGCGCCGGTCAGCTTCAGGTGCTCGCCGCTGCCATCCGAGTGGCGGACGTCCACCTCCAGCCCCTGCTCGCGGAAGTAGCCCTTCTGCTGCGCCTCGTAGACAGCAACGAACGGCAGGTTGGCCTGGGGCTTGTAGCCGGCCATGAAGGTGACCTTCGCCAGCGGCCGCCCCGCCCCGCCCCCGGCCGCCGGGACACAGCCGGCGAGCAGGAGCAGTGCCAGCAGCGGCAGTGGCCAGCGGGCCAGCCAACGGTCCAGATCCATCTCAGTCGCCTCCTCGCTCCAGTCCAGCGATACGCAGCCCCGAGGCGTGCACCCTGTAGCGGAGATTGATCCCCACCAGCAGCGCGGTGATGCTCTCCACGATCCGCGCGTTCTCCAGCGGCCCGGCATCTACGTAGCGCGCCCCGGGGATCGCCTCCACCAGCGCCCGCACGACCTCTTTGGCGGCGCGGTCGTCGCCAGCCACCAGCACGTCCGTGTCTACTGGCTGCTCCAGCGCCGCCAGCGCCGCCGCCCCGACGTGGTGGAACCCGGAGACCACGTGTACTCCGGGCGGGACGAGCTCCGCCGCCTGCTGTGCCGCTGACCCCTGTGGCACCCCGAGCACTCGCGTCGGCCGTCCCCCCACCGCCACCGCGAGCGGCACGGTGCAGTCGACCAGGATGCTCCCCGGCTGCAGGCTCTCGCGGACAGACTTGAGCGTCTCCGCCTGGGCAATGAACGGCACGGTGAGCACCACCAGCCGGGCCTGCCTCGCCGCCTCAGGGTTAGGCAGTCCGGCCACCGGGGCGGCGTTCGGGGGCAGCCGGGTTCGCAGCGCCGCTGCCGCCTGCTCCGCCCGCTCCACGGAGCGCGAGCCGATGAGGATCGGCCAGCCGGCGGCCGCCCAGCGCAGCGCCAGGCCAGAGCCCTCGGCTCCTGTGCCCCCCAGCACCGCGACCGGCTGGATCATCGCCATGCGTGGTCAGCTATCAGGCGGACAAGCCTGCTCGACCGCTGGCCGCCACAAGCTACCACTCCGTGTGCTTGTAGCGCTTGGCCCACCCGACGCCCTGCCAGGTCTTGATCTCCAGCGGCTCGACGAACACCAGCCAGCGCGGCTCGTTGAGCGTGGGCACCAGGTAGTCCGGCCCGTGCTCGCCCAGGTAGCGGTACGACATTTCCCGGGCGATCTCCACCCACTGGCCGCCCACATTCGGCTCTTCCACAATCCGCGCCCGTCCCTTGACCGCTACCTTGCGCAGCCGCGGGGCGGGCTCGTCGATCAGCAGGTACACCCGCGGGTCGCGCTGGATAGAGCGAGCCCAGGCCGAGCGGGCACGGGGAATCACGTAGAAGCCGCCGTCCTTGTAGGCGTACCAGACGGGCTGCACGTAGGGCCAGCCGTCGTCGTCCAGTACCCCGATCCGGCAGAGCCAGGGGGCCTCGGTCAGGAACGCCTCCATCTCCTCCCGGGTCATCCCACCCAGCTTGCCGCGCCAGCTCTCCTTGCCTCGCTCCTCGGCTGCCTGCTCTGCCACGCTCGCCTCCCCACCTACCCGGTATCGGACACCACCATGCTGCCGGATGCCATCCGGCCTGTCAACCGCCTACCTGGCCAGCGGAGCCATCCAGCTCGCGGTACGCCTGCTCCATTCCCTCCAGCCCGCCCAGCTTCACCGGCAGCCCGGCGAACAGCGCCGCCGGGATGATCACCTCCCGCACCGCCTTGCGGCTGGCGCCGGCGCTCGGCGCGGCGAAGATGTGGGAGATGGGTACCACGCGGAACTGTGACACGGCCGTAGCGCGGGCGCCGGTAGCGGGAGAGCAGGCCCACCACCGATACTCTTGAACCATGGCGTTGATGCATCTGCCCGCGACCGGTGCTCGGCGGCGGAGCCCGAGCGGCGACAGCAACAAGCTGCGGCCCGAGGACCGCCCGGTGCACGACTGGTACCGCTTCGTCCTCTCCTTCCCGCCGCACCTGGTGCGGGACTATCTGGAGCGGTTTGGCGTCACCGCCGCGCAGCAGGTGCTCGACCCGTTCTGCGGGACCGGGACAACGCTGGTGGAGTGCAAGAAGCGCGGCGTCCCGAGCGTGGGGGTCGAGGTCAACCCGATAGCGCACTTCGCCAGCAGCGTGAAGGTGGACTGGTCGCCTGAGCCCGACGGGCTCGTCGCTCATGCGGAGGCGGTGGCCGCCCGGACGCTGGCGGCGCTGGAAGCGGAGGGGATCGAGGACGCCCCCCTGTTCCTGAACGGACCGAACGGCCAGGCGCGGCGCGCCCTGCCGGCGGAGCGCGCGAGGCTGCTGCTGGCCGATTCCATCAGCCCGCTGCCGCTGCACAAGACGCTGGTCCTGCTGGAGCACCTGGAGCGCAGCCGGGATGAGCGGTACGAGCGCCATGAGCGACTCGCGCTCGCCCGGGCGCTCGTCACGTCGATCAGCAACCTGCAGTTCGGCCCCGAGGTGGGCGTCGGCCCGGCCAGGGCGGACGCCCCGGTGGTCGAACCGTGGCTCGCCGGGGTGCGGGCGATGGCCGACGACCTGCGCTTGCTGCGAGAGCGGCGTGACGTCCCAGCCCGCGTCCTCCGCGCGGACTCCCGGGGTCCCCTGTGGGCCGCGGGGCCCACAGGGGTGCACTCCCGGCACCTGGACGAGGTCCTGGAGCCGGCCTCCGTCGATGCCGTCATCACCTCCCCGCCCTACCCGAACGAGAAGGACTACACCCGCGCCACCCGCCTGGAGTCCGTCCTGCTCGGGTTCATCCGCACTCGGGCCGACCTGCAAGCGCTCAAGCGAAGCCTGGTACGCTCGAACACGCGCGGAGTGTACCGGGGCGACGACGATGACCGCTGGGTGGCAGAGCACCCGGAGATCCGGCGCATTGCCGCCGAGATCGAGGCGCGGCGGATCGCGCTGGGGAAGACCTCGGGGTTCGAGCGGCTGTACGCCCGGGTGACCACGCTGTACTTCGGCGGGATGGCGCGCCACCTGGCCGAGCTCCGGGCGATCCTCCGGCCCGGCGCCCGCCTGGCGTACGTCGTCGGCGACCAGGCGTCGTACCTGCGGGTGCTGATCCGCACCGGCCAGCTCCTGGCCAGCATTGCCGAGGCGCTCGGCTACCAGGTGCTGGGCCTGGACCTGTTCCGCACCCGCCTGGCGACCGCGACCCGCGAGCAGCTCCGTGAGGAAGTGGTTGTGCTCCGCTGGCCCGGCGAGAGGGGGTAACCGTGGTTGCTCCCAATGCTGAAAGACGTCATCCGCGACGCCGCCGCTACGCACAGATCATGGAGCGTATCTTCCTCAGCCATTACTCGGAAGGGGCACGCAGGGTTGAGTTCGAACGGGAGGATATTGTCCGGGCTGCAGCTGAGCTCGACATCCCGCTTCCGAAGAACCTTGGCGATGTGGTCTACAGTTTCCGCTATCGTGCGGAGCTACCCAAGTCGATCCGTTCACGAGCGCCAGAAGGCGAGACGTGGATTATCCGCCCGGCAGGGAAGGCCCGATACCGCTTTGTGACTGCGCCAATGGCTAGCATCAGACCGAACAATCTACTCGCAGAGACCAAGGTTCCCGATTCCACTCCAGGCGTCATCTCAATGTATGCGTTAAACGACGAGCAAGCACTGCTGGCAAAACTCCGCTACAACCGACTCATCGATATCTTCACAGGAGTGAGTTGCTACTCACTTCAGAGCCATCTGCGGACCACTGTTCCCGAACTAGGACAGGTAGAAACAGATGAGGTGTATGTCGGGGTTGACCGACACGGTGCTCACTATGTCTTTCCTGTGCAAGCCAAGGGCGGAGCTGATGCGTTGAACGTGGTGCAAATCGAGCAGGATATTGCCCTCTGTGCTGCCAAGTTCCCCGACCTCGCCTGCCGTCCCATCGGCGCTCAATTCATGTCGGGCAGCGTCATCGCTCTGTTCGAGTTCGCTGACGACGGAAGCCGGATCGTGATTGTGGACGAGAAGCACTATCGTTTGGTACCGCCGGAGGAGCTGACATCCGACGATCTGGCGCGCTATCGAGCGCTCTCGCCCTAAACCAAGGCCAAGCAGATCCCGCTCTACGGCAGCCGCGAGTGGCGGGCCGGGGGGCCGAGGCGGCGCAGGCGGGCGTCCAGGCTGTCCTGGGCGGCCTGGAGGGCGGCCATGGCCGGGCGCACCGCGCGGGCGGAGACGGCCGGCTCGCGGCCCTCGCGGACGGCGGCGAAGAATTCGGCGTCCTGGTCCACCACCGCGTCCGGCAGTCCGGTCGCCTCGCTCCAGTCCACCAGCACTCGGTCCTTCGTCCGCAGCAGGCCGTTGTCGAACAGCAGTGTCTCCTCCTCGCCGATCACCAGGTAGTCGTGCAGGGGGATGTGGCTGTTGTAGGACATGGCGATGGTAGCGAGCTGGTCGCGCGGGGTACGCAGCACCACCGCCAGGTCCATCGGGATATCCAGGGCACCGCCGGGCAGGGCGATCTGGGCGCTGACCTCCGCCTCCGTCGCCCCGAGCAGCCAGAGGGCGGCGTCGACCGCGTGGCAGCCGTGGTGCCAGAGCAGGTTGTCGGTCCAGCTCCGCCGCCGGCCCATCCAGTTGACGTTCTCACGGCGAAAGAACAGGTAGCGGGCGATGAGAGCGTGGGGGTGCAGTGCCCCGGCCACGATCATCCGCCGTGCCTCGACGAGCGCAGGGTAGTAGCGCTGAGTGTGGCAGACCATCAGCCGCCGGTCCACCGTATCGGCAAGACGGATCAGCCGGTCGGTGTCGGCCAGGGAGGTGGCGAGCGGGATCTCGCACAGCACGTGCTTGCCGGCCCGCAGCGCCCGCTCGGTCTGCGCGGCGTGCAGGTCGGTGGGCGAGCAGATGATGACCGCGTCCACGGCCGGGTCGGCCAGCAGCGCCTCCAGGTCGGTCGTCGCGTGGAGAACGCCGAGCTCGCGGGCGAACGCCTGCGCCGGCTCGGCCAGCCGCCCCATGACGGCGTAGAGCGCCAGGTCCTGGCCCTCCGGTCTCGCCTGGAGCCGCCGAACGGCCTGGGCGTGCACCCGGGCGATCGAGCCGTAGCCAAGCAGCGCAATGTTCATGGCGCCTCCTCCCTGATACAGCGGCGATACCCACCGGGCATAGATGGCGGGGCATGAATGTTGCCTTAAAGAGCGGCGCAGACCAGCGAGCCGACGGCCACCGCGCGGAGCCACCCAGCGCGGCCGGGCCGAGGAGAGGGGGACAGGCAGCGTATGCGTGTATGGCCTGGCCAACCGTATCCACTTGGTGCATCCTACGACGGCATCGGAACCAACTTCTCCATCTTCTCCGAGGTTGCCGAGCGGGTCGAATTGTGCCTGTTTCGGAACGGCGAGGAGATCCGGGTCGAGCTGCCGGAGGTGGACGGCTATTGCTGGCACGGGTACCTGCCGGACATTGGCGCGGGCGAGCGCTACGGCTTCCGGGTGTATGGCCCCTGGGCCCCGGAGCACGGCCTGCGCTGCAATCCGGCCAAGCTGCTGCTCGACCCATACGCCAAGGCGATCGAGGGAGCGGTAGAGTGGGACGAGGCGGTGTTCCCCTATCGCTTCGACGATCCCGATACCCCTGACGAGCGGGATAGCGCGCCGTTCGTGCCCAGGTCGGTGGTGGTGAACCCGTACTTCGACTGGGGCAACGACCACCCGCCACGCACCCCACTCCATAAGACGGTAATCTACGAGACGCACGTCAAGGGGTTTACTATCCGCCACCCGGAGATCCCGGAGGAGATCCGCGGCACCTATGCCGCGCTGGCACATCCGCGCTCCATCGAGTACTTGCAGAAGCTGGGCGTGACCGCGGTGGAGCTGCTGCCGGTGCACCAGTTCATCCACGACTGGCACCTGGTGCAGCGAGGCCTGCGCAACTACTGGGGCTACAACTCCATCGGCTACTTCGCGCCCCACAACGAGTACTCCAGCGGCGATCAGATCGGCCGGCAGGTGCAGGAATTCAAGCAGATGGTGAAGGCCCTGCACGAGGCCGGGATCGAGGTGATCCTGGATGTGGTCTACAACCACACTGCCGAGGGCAACCACCTGGGGCCGATGCTCTCCTTCAAGGGGATCGACAACCCCGCCTACTACCGCCTGGTGCCCGACGACCCGCGCTTCTACATGGATTACACCGGCACGGGCAACAGCCTGAATATGCGCCACCCCCACGTGCTCCAGCTCATCATGGATAGCCTGCGCTACTGGATCCTGGAGATGCATGTGGACGGCTTCCGCTTCGACCTGGCGGCGACGCTCGCCCGCGAGCTGCACGACGTGGACCGGCTGTCCGCCTTCTTCGATCTGATCCAGCAGGACCCGGTGGTTAGCCAGGTGAAGCTGATCGCAGAGCCATGGGACGTGGGCGAGGGCGGCTACCAGGTGGGCAACTTCCCCACCCTCTGGTCCGAGTGGAACGGGAAGTACCGCGACGCGGTGCGCGACTACTGGCGGGGCGGCGAGGCGACCGTGGGGGAGCTGGCCTACCGGCTCACCGGCAGCTCGGACCTGTACGCCGCCAGCGGCCGGCGCCCGTTTGCCAGTATCAACTTCGTCACCGCTCACGATGGCTTTACCCTGGCCGATCTGGTCTCCTACAACGAGAAGCACAACGAGGCCAACGGCGAGGACAACCGCGATGGCGAGAGCTACAACCGCTCCTGGAACTGCGGTGTAGAAGGGCCTACCGACGATCCTGCTATCCTGGCGCTCCGCCAGCGGCAGCGGCGCAACTTCCTGGCGACACTCTTCCTCTCACAGGGGGTGCCGATGCTGCTCGGCGGCGACGAGATCGGCCGCACCCAGCGGGGCAACAACAACGCCTACTGCCAGGATAACGAGATCTCCTGGTACGACTGGGAGCACGCCGACGAGACGCTGCTGGAGTTCACCCGCTGGCTGATCCAGTTCCGGGCGGAGCACCCGGTCTTCCGGCGCCGGCGCTGGTTCCAGGGGCAGCCGATTCACGGCGAGGGCGTGGCGGATATCGAGTGGTTTACCCCTGATGGGGTGCGGATGCGGGGCGCGGACTGGCAGACTGCCAGCCTCCGGTCGCTCGGGGTGTTTCTGAACGGGGAGGGGATCCACGCGCCCGACGAGCACGGCGAGCGGGTCGTCGATGACAGCTTCTACCTGCTGTTCAATGCGCACGACGAGCCCTTGCCGTTCACCTTGCCCGCCGAGGCCTGTGGCAGCTCATGGGTGCTGGTGCTCGACACGAGCCAGCCGCTTCCCGAGGCCGAGGGTAAGGTGTATCGCGCGGGCGAGGAGCTGGTAGCCCAAGCTCATTCGCTGGTGGTGCTCCGCTGCACGGATTGACCCTGCCCAGTGGGCACACGCTCTGCAGTGCCTTGGGTAAAGGCTGGAATCTGTCTCTCCCGAGAGGAGCTACCCTGATGGATCGTTCCCATTTTCTGGTGTTCCGCCCGCGCCCACGGAAGAGAGAGGCGCCGGGGAATCGAGGTGGGCCAGTGGCGCTGGCTGGGCTCAGCCTGGTCGTCGCGCTGCTGGCGGCAGCCTGCGCCTCGTCCGGCACGACGACCACCGGCGCCGCCCCGACGACCAGGCCGGCCGCCCCGGCCACATCCGCGCCCTCCGGCGGCACAGCCGCCAGCGCCACCAGCGCTCCGAGCGGAGCCGCGGCAGGCGGCGCAACCGTGACGATGACCGACCAGCTCAAGTTCGAGCCGGCGACGCTGACGATCTCGAAAGGGACGAAGGTGACCTGGCGCAACACGGGCCAGGTGGCTCACACCGTCACGGATGATCCGTCTAAGGCGGCAGACAAGTCGCACGCGGCGCTGCCAAGCGGCGCCCAGCCGTGGGACTCCGGGATGATCAACGCCGGCCAGGAGTATTCACGCACTTTCGACGTGCCCGGAACCTACAAATACTTCTGCATTCCCCACGAGGCCGCCGGCATGGTTGGCACCATCATCGTCCAGTAGCCAGCCAGGTGCTGGACACGGGCGGCGCGCCCGCCCTCACGCCGTGCCTCGGCCGCTTATCCCGGCCACGCGCAGGGCGAGAGCCAGATCGGAAGTGAGCGTGTCGACCCGACAGAGCGAGGGGCTGGTAGGAACCGTGCCTCGTCGTCATCGACGCGGGCGAGCGCTCGGGTGCTGGCACTGACTGTCTCGGTGCCCATCCGCCGCGGCTCCTGGCGATACAGCCCGTGGCCCTGGCTCACCCGCGTACCGCGCGCTGGGGGCGTTAGACCAGCGCGGCGCTGGTCCGCGCCGCCTCTGCCGCGCCAGGCTCCGGCGTCTCCCACCAGGCGCGATCGCGCTCCAGCGCGCTGTCGTCCTCGATCGGCAGCCAGTCGCTGACCCGGCCGGTCCGTACCAGGTGCCGGGCGAAGATCAGCCGGTCGATGTCCAGCCCCTGCTCCAGGGCCCAGACGACCGAGGCGAGCACAGCGATGTTCTGCGAGGTGAACATAAAATTTCTCCTGGCTCCTCATCGGGCGAGCAGCAGTCCGTGCCAGCCCGCCACTGAATCCGGGGCTCGGCGCGCATCCGAGCGATCTACATTCATAAACGCAGCGGAGCGGAACATTGGCCGGGCGCTGAGGTGATCCGCGCCACAATCGGCAGGCCGGCGGGTCCGGTATCCTGCGAGTGCAGTGCAGGGAGCGGCGGGCGTGGAGCGAGGGATGGAGACGGCGGCGCGCAACAGCGACGTGGTGCGCATGCTCGAGGAGATCGGCGACCTGCTCGAAGTCAAGGGTGAGCAGAACTTCCGGGTCAACGCCTACCGCAAGGCGGCCCGTGCCATCGCGGATCTCCGCGAAGACATCGGCGAGCTGTACCTGGCCGGGCGGCTGCGCGAGATTCCGGGCGTGGGCGAGGCGCTGGAGCAGAAGATCGCCGAGTTCCTGGAGACCGGCCGCCTCGGCTACCTGGAGCGGCTACAGGCCGAGTTCCCGCCGGGGCTGCTCACCCTGCTGGAGGTGCCGGGGCTGGGGCCACGGCGAGCGCGGGTGCTGTACGAGACGCTCAAGATCGAGAGCCTGCCGGCGCTGGAGCAGGCGGCGCGTTCAGGGCAGATCCGCGACCTGCCAGGCATGGGCGAAAAGGTGGAGGCGAACATCCTGCGCGAGCTGGAGCGGCTCAAGCAGCGCAGCACGCGCCACCCGCTGGAGTTCGGGCTGTCCCAGGCGCGCGACCTGCTGGCGCAGCTCAGGCGCAGCGCGCCCGTGGCCCAGGCCGCCTTCGCCGGCAGCCTGCGCCGGATGCGCGATACGATCGGCGACCTCGACCTGCTGGTGGTCTCCAGCGAGCCCGAGCGGGTGGCGGAAGCCTTTACCCGCCTGCCGCGTGTGGTGGATGTGCTCAGCCACGGGCCGCAACGAGCGAGCGTGCTGCTGCGCGGCGGGCTGCAAGCCGACCTGCGGATCGTCCCGGCCGAGTCCTGGGGCGCGGCGCTCCAGTACTTCACCGGCTCCAAGGCCCACAACGTCCACCTGCGCGAGCTAGCGCTGCGACACGGCTGGACGCTCAACGAGTACGGCCTGTTCGACGTGAAAACGGGCGAGCGGCTCGCCGGCGAGGACGAAGACGAGCTGTACCGACGGCTCGGGCTCCAACCGATCCCCCCGGAGCTGCGAGAAGACCAGGGGGAGATCGAGGCGGCACTGCGCGGCGCCCTGCCGGCCCTGGTGACGCTGGATGACATCCGCGGCGACCTGCACGTTCATAGCGACTGGACCGACGGCAGCGCCCCGCTAGCGACGATGGCCGCGGCCGCGGCGGCGCGCGGCTACCAGTACATGGCGATCACCGACCACACCAAGAGCCTGGGGGTGGCCCGCGGGCTGGACGAGGCGCGCGTGCTGGAGCAGCGGGCGCTGGTGGACCGCCTGAACGCCGAGCTGGCGCCGTTCCGCATCCTGCTCGGGACAGAGATGGACATCAAGCGGGACGGGACGCTGGACCTGGCCAACGAAGCGCTCGACGTGATGGACTACGTCTCCATCTCCGTCCACAGCGCGATGAACCAACCGCGCGAGCAGATGACCGAGCGGATGCTGCGAGCCATCTCCAACCCCTACGTCACCACGCTCAACCATCCGCGCGGCCGGCTGCTGCGCCGGCGCGAGGCGTACGAGGTGGACCTGGAGCGGGTGATCGAGGCGGCGGCGCAACGGGGAGTGGCGCTGGAGGTGAACGCCCAGCCGGAGCGAATGGACCTGGACGGCTTCTGGGCCCGGCGGGCGATCCAGGCGGGTGCGCGGTTGACGATCAGCACCGACTCCCACGCCCCCGGCCAGCTCGACTTCATGCCGCTCGGGGTCGCCTCCGCGCGCCGCGGCTGGGCCACCCGACGCGACGTGCTGAATACGCTCCCGCTGGACGAGCTGCTGGACTTCCTGGGGGCGCGCAAGGCGGCGGCTCGCCACGCCCGCGGCCTCACCTGAGTCCCGCGCCGCCTCCGAGCGCCGGGCGGCGCAGTCCCCGTGGGCGTTGGGTCGACGCGCCTCTTGAGCACGCCTCGAAAAGGACCGACAATAGGGGATAATTTCTGGACGCGGATGCGTTGCGACCTGAAGCGCTCGCCCGCACTGCGCGGGTGAGCCGAGGAGAAGGAACATGTACTTCAAGCAGTTCCTGCACGACGAGACCGGCTGCGCGTCCTACTTCATCGCCTCACGACAATCCCGCGAAGCAGCCGTGGTGGACCCACAGTATGACATCCAGCCCTACCTGGACCTGGCCGAGGAGCGCCACTACCGGATCACCCACGTCATCGATACCCATTTACACGCCGACCACGTCTCCGGCAACCGCCGGCTCGCCGCCGCGACGGGGGCGGGGCTGTACCTGCACGAGCAGGCCGACGTGCTATTCCCCTTCATCCCGCTGCGCGACGGCGACGAGCTGCACCTGGGCCAGCTCATCCTGCGCGTGGTCCATACCCCCGGTCACCGCCCGGAGGCGATCTCGCTGCTGGTCATCAATCCGCCGCGCAGTCCAGAGCCCTCCATGGTGCTGAGCGGGGATACGCTGTTCGTCGGCGACGTTGGCCGGCCCGACTTTGGCGGGGTCGAGGGGGCAGCCCAGGAGTACGCCAGTATCCAGCGGCTGCTCAAGCTGGAGGACTGGGTGGAGGTGTTCCCGGCCCACTTCGAAGGAGCATGCGGCAAGGGGATGTGCGGTCGCCCCAGCTCCACCATTGGCTTCGAGCGACGCTACAACCCGGTGCTGCAGCTCAGCCATGACGACTTCCTCCGCTTCGCCGCCGATGTTCCCGCCCGGCCGCTGAACATGAGCGCCATCCTGGCTACCAATCGCGGCGAGGGCGACTACGCCTGGGCGATGCCGCGCGACAGCGTGGAGGTGCCGAGCATCAGCCCCGCCGAAGCGCCCGCCTGGCTCCAGGAGCGCCAGGCGCTGGTGCTGGACGTGCGCGAGCCGGGGGAATACGCAGCGGGCCACGTCCCGGGGGCGCTGTCCATCCCCCAGGCGGACCTGGCGCTGCGGCTCGATGAGGTGCCGCGGGACCGCGAGGTGCTGGTCGTCTGCCAGAGCGGCGGCCGCTCGCTGAAGGCGGCGAAGTTCCTGAAGCACCTCGGCTACAACCGCGTTGTCAACCTGGAGGGCGGCACGCTGGGCTGGATCAAGGCCGGCCACCCGGTGGAGCGGTCAGAGCCGGCGGCGGCGCGCTAGCCGAGCAGAAAGCCGTTCGGGAACGGGTCGTCGGGACTGACCAGCAGGGTGTTGAAGCCGGTGATGTAGGCGGAGCCCTTGATGGTGGGGATCACCGCCGGGTAGTCCCCCACGCGCGTCTCGCCGACCAGGCGGCCGGTGAACAGGCTGCCCAGCGTGCTCTCGTGGACGAAGTCTTGCTCCAGTGGGAGCTGGCCTCGGGCATGCAGCATCGCCATCCGAGCGCTGGTGCCGGTGCCGCAGGGGGAGCGGTCCAGCCCACCCGGGCCGTACAGCACCATGTTCTTCCCATGCGCCCGGGCGTTGGTAGGCGGAGCGGTGAACATCACGTGGCTCACTCCCCTGATCCCGGGATTCTCCGGGTGCACCACCTGCTCGCCGACCGCCTCGTTGAGCGCGGCGCGGACGCGGCGGCCGGCGTCGATCAGGGCACTGGCGTACTGTGGCGCGATCATCAGCCCGGCCTGCTCGGCCGGCAGGATCGCGTAGAAGTTGCCGCCGTAGGCGATGTCGCAGCAGACACGACCGATGCCGGGCACGTCCACCTCCACGTCCCGCAGCAGCAAGAAGGAGGGGACGTTCTGGATGGTGACGCTCTTGACCGTATCTTCGGTACACTCCGCCGTCGCCCGCACCAGCCCGGCCGGAGTGTCCAGCACCAGCTTCACGGTCGGCCCGGTGATCGGAAAGATGCCGGTCTCCAGCAGCACTGTCACGGTGCCGATGGTGCCGTGGCCACACATCGGCAGGCAGCCGGAGACTTCGATGTAGACGATGCCGATATCGGCCTCCGGGTGGCAGGGGGCGGTGACGATGCTGCCGGACATCGCGCTGTGCCCGCGCGGCTCGTACATCAGGAGCTGCCGCACCTCGTCCATCTGGGTCTCGACGTAGCGCTTCTTCTCGAAGATCGTCTTACCCGGGATGTGCGGGATGCCGCCGATGACGACCCGGGTCGGCTCGCCCACCGTATGCGAGTCGACGGCGGTGAACAGGCGCTTGAACCTCATGCTTCCTCCAGATGCCGTTCCGTGTCCAGGGAGCGAGCGAGACGCTCGGGGCGTGATCCCTTCAGCTCGCGGGCCCCGGGACCCGTAGCTCCGCCCCCGGGCCGCGGGCGAAGCGGCGCGGGTCGAACCACTCGCCGGGCAGCGCCAGCGGCTGGCCGGTGATCCACTGGCTGATGAGCAGGCCGGTGGCGGTCGACTCGCAGATGCCAGCGCCTTCGTGGCCGCTGGCGACGAACAGCCCCTCGGGGCCGACGGGGCCGATGAGCGGCAGGTGGTCGGGGCTGAAGGGGCGCAGGCCGGCGTAGCTGCGCACCGCCTTCATCTGCCGCAGCGCTGGCAGGAAGCGCGCGGCGCGGCGAGCGATCGCCTGGATCACGAAGGGGTCGACGCGGGTATCGTAGCCGGTGATCTGGCGGCTGGAGCCGATCAGCACCGTGCCACTCTTGGCGATCTCGGCCACCATCGCTACCTGCAGCCCGGCGTCTGAACTCTCCACCGTGTCGCCGTAGCCGGTCTCCACCAGCTTGCGCCGGATGAACCCCGGCGATTTCTCCCCCACGATGAGATGCCCCTTGCGCGCTCGGATGGGGATCTCCACCCCGAAGCGACGGCCCACCTCGCTGCTCCAGGCGCCGGCGGCGATCACCACCGCGCCGGTTGGGATGGCGCCGCGCGAGGTCCGGAGCGCCTGGACCCTCCCATCGGGCGAGCAGGCAAGTCCCTGCGCCTCCACCTCGGTCTCTAGCGTCGCGCCGAGCCGCCGCGCCGCCTCGAGCAGCGCCACGGTGGCGAGCCGGGGTTCCACCTGGGCATCGTCCGGGAACAGCGCCCCGCCCGGGAGGTCGCGCGCCAGCGCCGGCTCCTCCTCGAACAGCTCCTCGGGTGTGAGCAGCCGGCAGCGCACCCCTTCGCCGCTCAGCCAGGCGACGGTTCGTCGCGCCTCTTCCAGGTCGCGCTCGTTGGCACAGACCATGATGCTGCCCTTGCGGTCGAACTCGAAGTCGAAATCCAGCGTCCGCTGGACCTCGTCCCAGCACTCGAAGGCAAGCTTGCCCAGCGCCAGCTCGGCGCCCGGCGCCTTGTCCCAGAGCACCAGGTTCCCTTCGCAGGCGCCGGAGGCGCCGGAGCAGGGGAAGCCACGCTCGACCACCTGTACGCGCATGCCAGCGCGAGCCAGGTAGTAGCTACAGGCGGCACCGACGATGCCGGCGCCGATCACCACGACGTCAGGCGAAGGCGAGGCGGATAGCATAGGACAAATTGTAGCGCCAAGAGCCGTCGCGGCGGCACCGCACTGCTCCGGCCGTGGGCGCCGTCGTCCAGCTAGGGCGGCCAGCGGAAAAATGGACGAAACCCACACTCCGGCGCGTTCTCTCTATAGAACCCACTCTTGCGTGGGCGAAAGATCCGTGCCTCGGATCGGTTCATCAACGGATGTGGGGGCCGCGCGCGCGGGGTACGGTGTACGCACCGAGGCGCGACGGCCGTGGGCTGGGATGGGGATCGAGCGCCCATCCTGGCTCGGCAAGGGGATGGCATGTACGACGCGATTGTGGTAGGCGCGCGCTGTGCCGGCGCGCCGACGGCGATGCTGCTGGCGCGCCAGGGTTATCGGGTGCTCCTGATCGACCAGGCAGAGGCGCCGAGCGATCATTCCGACTCGACGGATCTTATCTGGCCGGCGGGTGTGGCTCGGCTGGCACGCTGGGGGCTGCTGGAGCGCCTGCGGGCGACGAACTGTCCGCCGCTCTCCACGGTCCGCTTCGACATCGGGCCGCTGGCGCTCACCGGCTCCGTGTCCACGGTGTGGGGCCAGTCCCGCGCCTATGCCCCGCGTCGGTCCATCCTGACTCGCCTGCTGCTCGACGCCGCGCAGGAGGCCGGGGTCACCCTCCGCCAGTCCTGCCAGGTGGACGAGACGATTCTGGCCCGCGGCCGGGTCGTCGGGGTGCGCGGCCGGACGGGGGACGGCTCGACGCTGAGCGCCCGGGCGCGAGTGGTTGTCGGCGCCGACGGGTTCTGCCCGGCTCCCACCCCGCCGCGCGCTGAGACCGCCCCGCGGCAAGGCGCCGCTTTCGCGTACTGGTCCGGCGTCCCGGTCGATGGCGTAGAGTTATACTTGCAGCACTGCCAGGCAGTGCGTGCCTGGAAGACCAACGACAGCTTCACCTTCATCGCCGTGCATTGGAATATTGCTGATCCGTACGAGGCCAGCCCAGACCGTGAGGAGCGGTACCTGGCAGTGCTGCACCAGGTGGCTCCTGGTCTGGCCGACCGGCTCGCGCAAGGAGCCCGGGTGTCGCCCTGGGGTGGCGGGATGTGGAGCGCGGCGCAGCCGGCGGAGAGCGAGGACTGGGTTCCTGTGGGAGAAGCGAGCGTTCGGCACGAGCTGTTCAATCCCTGGGGCGTAGACGACGCCTTCCGCCAGGCCGAGCTGCTCGTCGAGGCGCTGGAGGCCGGGCTCTCCGGACGCGTACCCCTGGACGAGGTGCTGGCGGACTATCGGCGGCGGCGTGCGGAGATCGCCCTGCCGTTGGACGAGCTCGCCGCGCTACTCGCCAGCCCGGCGCCGCTGTCCCCGGCGACGTTGCGCCGCCTGGAGCGGCTCTGGGACAGCTCGGATAGCGAGGATGCTGCCCCGGACCGCCTGGCGACGCACCAGACGCTCGGCCGCTTCCCGCTCCACTCGCCCGCCTGGTTCACCGCCGACCCGTTCGTGGCGGTGTAAGAAACCATCTCACGTGAGTCAGGCGGTTGTAGCGGCGGAACCAGAGTAGGGCACACGCCAGCTCAAGCAGGCCGAGGTAGTTGGCGGCTTTCTTCTCCCAGCGGATCAGAATCCCCCGGCAGCGGGACAACCAGCTTATCGTTCGCTCGATGGTCTGATCACAAACGACAAGTTCTGCCTCAGACAGCCGCCAGATCGGCGGCAGCGGCGCCCGCTCCTTGTTCGGCCGTCCCCTGCGACCCACCTCCCACCAGGGGGCGCCGCAGGCTCATCGCGCGGTGTTCGTCGCGGAGTCTGACTCACCGCCGCTAGCCAGCTTCGCGAGAAACGCGGGCCATCGGCCAGCACCGAAGTCGTAGAACCGCGCCCACTGCGGCTCGATCGAGATGCGCACCATCTGCTTGTACATCGACCGCACGTGACGTTCGAACTCGATGAGTTTGGCCGCCTCCAATGACTTCGTCGCTGCCGCGATGTACTCGTCGGGGACGCCGTCAACGGTGTCCAGCGCGACGAGGCCACGCACCAGGAGGGCCTTCGCCGCCGCCGGCTCAGCGCCGGTGTCGATCGTCAGTGCGACCTGCGGGCGGGACGCGAGCGCCCGCACCTTGGGGGACGTCGGTGCCGTGCAGACAACGATGCGTTCGCCGTTCCAGTAGAACCCGATGGGGATCACCCGCGGGAAGCCATCGTGTCCGTTGTAGGCGAGCCGGGCCAGGGAGCCGGAGCGGAGCAGCTCCTGCGCGCCGGGGTGGCAAAGCTCCCGAGTTAGTTCCTGCGTGTTCATCACACTCCCTTTCGTATCCGGAGCCCCGGGTGAGGCGCGATGACGCAGGTCAGCGAGGAAGGACAGGCGTCCTGCTCGTCATTCTTCGGCCGTCCCCTGCGACTCACCTCCTACCAGGAGACCGCCGCACGATCCGTGCCTACCTGAGATAATTTCTAAGCGCCAGGCGCATCCCGCGCCCGTGGCGGCCCGTGTGCGCCCGCTGTTGACAGCGTGGATCACATCGCGTACAGTGCGCGACGTTCCGTTGTCGACAATGTACCGGCTGGACCGAAGGGGGATGCCCGGTGACGCATCGCTTTAGTCCAATCGAACAGCGCACGTTACGTTTCAACGTCGTTGAGTCGATCCGTGCTGCCATCCTGGATGGCTCGCTTGCCGCTGGCAGCCAATTGGTCGAAGCGCGGATCGCCGAAGAGATGGGGATCAGCCGCGCCCCGGTGCGCGAGGCGCTGCGCCAGCTCGAAGAGGAGGGGCTGGTCGTCAGCATTCCCTACAAGGGAACCTTCGTCAATCGGCTCGGGCCGGACCAGATTGCCGAGATCGCCAGCCTGCGCATGGTGCTGGAGCCGTTCGCCATCCAGCGAGCCCTGTCTCGCCTGCGAGACGGAGGGGTGGAACGGCTGGAGCTGGCGGTGCAGCGCCTGATCGAGCGCGCGCAGCAGGGGGATGCCGCCGGCTGCGTCGAGGCGCACCTGGCGGTCCACCGGGTGTTTTACGAACTGGCGGAGCACAAGCTGCTGCTCGAGATCTGGCGCGGGCTCGAGGGGCAGCTTCGGCTCTACCTGGCGATGGATCACCTGCTGTTCGGTAGCCTGGAAGAGATCGCCCGAGCGCACCTGGAACTGCTCGATGTAGTGCGGCGTGGCGACGCCGACGAGATCATGAGGACGCTCGTCGCGCATGTGCAGGGGCCGGCCGAGGCCCTGGTGGGGCGATTGGGCCGACCGGACGACGGGAAGACGCCGCCTCAAGCGGTGGGGGATGCTCGTGCGTAGGGGCGCTGAGGCGCTCCCCGGCCCCGGAGCGCGCCGAGGCCGGGTGAACGCACGCGGCTGGGCGGCGCCCAGCCGCTATCGGCTCATGGAGCGGAGGATTCGTGTCTGAACCGACTGGAAACACCTACTTCGAGGGGCTGAAGGCGGCCCACCGCCGAACGATCTACAAGGGCGCTGGGCTGGACGACGTCGACGTCCGCAAGCCGCACACCGGCATCGTGAACGCCTTCACCGAGGCCTCGCCCGCCTACGTTCACCTGCGGACGCTCGCAGAGGCGGTGAAAGCCGGGATCTGGGAAGAGGGCGGGGTGCCGATGGAGTTCGGGACCTTCGCCACCTGCGGCAATATCGCCCTGGGCAGCGAGGACCTCAAGTACGAGCTGGTGATTCGCGACTTTTTGGCCGGCAGCATCGAGATCATGGCCCGGGTGCACCACTTCAGTGGCCTGGTGCTGCTGTCATCCACGGACAGCATCATCCCCGGCCACATTCTCGGGGCACTGCGCGTGGGGCTGCCAACGGTGTTCGTGACCGGCGGTCCGATGCTCAGCGGGAAGTGGAACGGGCGACGGGTGACTACCGCGGACGTGAACGAGGCAGTATTTGGGGCGCTCGACGCCGGCCTGGTGACCGGCCAGGAGATCGCCGCGCTGGAGGAGAACGCCTGCCCCACGGCCGGCGCCTGCCCGATCATGGGGACGGCCAACACGATGCAGATTCTGGCCGAGGTGCTCGGCCTGGCGCTGCCCGGCTCCGCGACGATCCCGGCGGTGCTCAGCGAGAAGACGCGCGCCGCCCGGCTGAGCGGGCGCGCGATCGTCCGGCTCATCCGCAAGGGGCTCACGATCCGCGACATCGTCGACCAGCGGGCGCTGGTCAACGCGGTGAAGGCGGATCTGGCGATCGGTGGCTCGACCAACGCGGTGCTGCACCTGCTCGCCTTCGCCCGCGAGCTGGGGCTACCGCTGAGCCTGGACGACTTCGACCGCCTCTCCCGCGAGGTCCCCGTCCTGTCCGCGGTCATTCCGAACGGAATTCACACTGTGGACGAGTTTCACTTCGCCGGCGGCGTCCCGGCGCTACTGAAGAACCTCGGCGAGCGGTTCGACGGCAGCGCGCTGACCGTGTCCGGCCGCCCTTGGCAGGAGCACCTGGACGGCATCGGCCCGGTGCGGAATGACGTCATCACCACGCCCGAGGCGCCGATCTTCCCGGAGGGTGGCTTGGCGGTGCTGCGAGGCAACCTCGCCCCCAATGGGGCGATCTGCCGCCAGAGCGCGGTGAAGCCGTCCATGCTGGTTCACCGCGGCCCCGCCCGCGTCTTCAGCAGCGACCAGGAGGGCTACGAGGCGCTGCGGGCCGGGCGGATCCAGAGGGGCGACGTGCTCGTCGTCCGCTACGAGGGTGTCGTCGGGGCGCCGGGGATGAAAGAGGTGATGCTCTGCTCCGATGCGATCTTCTCGATGAACCTGGACACCTCGGTGGGCCTGATCACCGACGGCCGCTTCAGTGGGTTCAACCGCGGCCCGGTCGTCGGCCACGTCTCGCCAGAGGCCGCGGTGGGCGGTCCACTGGCAGCCGTGGAGGAGGGCGACCTGATCGAGATCGACATCCCGGGGCGGCGGCTGAGCCTGCTCGTCCCCGACGACGAGCTGCGGCGCCGCCTGGCGCGCTGGACGCCCCCGCCCCCCAAGACCACCAGCGGGGTGCTGGCACTGTATGCCGCCAGCGCCGCCCCGCCCGAGGCAGGCGCGGCGATGCAGCCATGGGCTGCCAGCCCGCTGGGCGCGCGCGCTGGGCGCGGCTGACGCGCCCAGCCAGATGTATCCGTCAGATGTGGGTGAGCACCGCTTCGATGAACTCGGCCGTCCGGCGCTCGCGTGGCTGGCGGAAGATCTGCTCCGGCGGGCCCTGCTCCACGATCATGCCCTGGTCCATGAACACCACCCGGTCCGCCACTTTGCTTGCAAAGCCCATCTCGTGGGTGACCACCACCATCGTCATGCCTTCGCTCGCGAGCTGGCGCATGACCCGCAGCACCTCGTGAATCAGCTCCGGGTCCAGTGCCGAGGTCACCTCGTCGAACAGCATCAGCTTGGGCTCCATCATCAGCGCCCGGGCGATGCTCGCCCGCTGCTTCTGCCCGCCCGAGAGCTTGTCGGGATACTGCTGCAGCTTGTCGGCCAGCCCGACCTTGGCCAGCAGCGCCCGCGCCCGCGCCTCCGCCTCGGGGCGTGCCATCCCGAGCACCTTGGTGGGCGCCAGGATGAGATTCTCGAGCACGGTCATGTGCGGGAACAGGCTGAACTGCTGGAACACCATCCCCATGTCGCGCCGGAGCGACTTGAAGCGCGGCCCGCGCTGGAGCGGCTTGCCCGGCGCCTCGCGCCGCAGGAAGGGCTGGCCTTCCACCAGGATCTCCCCCTGGTCCGGTTCTTCCAGGCCGATCATCAGCCGCAGCAAGGTGCTCTTGCCGCTGCCGCTGGGGCCGAGGACGACCAGCTTCTCCGATGGCTGCACCGCGAGACTCACCCCGCGCAGCACCTCCAGGTGGCCGAACCGCTTGTGCAGATCGCGCACCTCAATCATGGGAGCAGTGCCAGGCAGAGCGGCGGCCATCCCAAGCCTCCCGAGCGCTAGCGGTTGACCCGCGCTAGCCGCAGCTCCAGCCGGCGGGTCAGCATCGACAGCGGGGTCGCGACGGCAAAGTACACCAGCGCCGCGGTGGTGAAGATCTCGATCGGGCGGTAGGTCTCGGTCGAGACGACCCGCGCCTGGTACATCAGGTCCGCCACCCCGAGTGCCGACACCAGCGAGGTGTCCTTGAACAGGCTGATCGTGAGCGACAGCAGGACCGGGACGACGATGCGCAGCGCCTGAGGGATGACGACGTAGCGCATCTTCTGCACGTACGACAGGCCCAGGATGTCGGCCGCTTCCGTCTGGTCGCGCGGCAGCGCCTGGATCCCGCTGCGCAGCGCTTCGCCGTAGAACGCCGCGACGTTGAGGGTGAGCGCGACGATAATGGCCGTCAGCCCGGGCAGTCGGACGCCCAGGAAAATCGGCAGGCAGTAATAGAACCAGTACAACTGGATCAGCGCCGGCGTGCCGCGGAACAACTCGATGTACCCCGCGACCGGCCGGCTGATCCAGCGCTGGCGCGCCAGCCGCCCGGCCGCCACCACGATGCCGAGGAGCAGTCCGAGCACCGTGACCAGGATGGTAATCTGGAAGGTGAGCAGCAGCCCCTTGGCGAGCAGGGGCCAGTAGCGCAAGGCAACACCCCAATCCATCGCTCATCCCTCGCCAGCGGTCGGCCGGCTGTAGCCGGCCGACCGCTCACGGTCCGCTTACCGCTGGGTGAAGGGCTCCCAGTTCGGCAAGCCGTACTTCGCCTGCGCCGCGGTGAGCAGGCCATTGTTCACCCAATTCTCGATCTGGATGTCCAGCGCCTGGATATCGTCATAGCTGTAGCCCTTGCGAATCGCAAACCCGATCCCTTCGAGCTGCAGCACCGGGTCCGGGACGATCAGTCGAACCCAGTCATTCGCGGCGGCATACTTGGCCTGGCCGGAGATATCGTCGAAGAACGCGGTGGCGCTGCCGCTCTGCAGGGCGATGCGGCACTCGTTCTGGTCACCCAAGCGGAGCAACTGCGCCTGGGTGCCGATCGCGGTGAGGGACTTGTCCTCCGCGGTGCCCTGGACGACGCAGATCGTCTCTCCCTGCCTGTTGAGGTCCGCCCAGGTGTGCGCCTGCGACTTGTTCCGGTCGACGGTGAACACGCCGCGATCCGCCATGTAGGGGATCGAGTACGTCACCACCAGGGCGCGGGCCGGACGGCGATTCAGGGCCGCGGCGATGTCGTAGTTGCCGGCTTCCAGCCCCTGGATCATGGTCTCCCAGCTCGTGTCGACCGGGACGTGCTTGACGCCCAGAACCTCGGCCCAGTTGCTCATGATATCCACGGCGATGCCCTTCCACTCGCCCGTGGACGGATCCTTGAACTGGTGCGGATCGGCCACCGCGTAGCCGACCCGGAGCTCGCCCTTGTCCTTGATCTCGGCAAGGAGCGATTTCTGCTCGGCGGGCGCTGGCGCTGCGGCCTGCCAGGCCGTCAGCCCTAGCAGCGCCAGCATGGATGCGAGTACGACGAGAAACCGTGCCATCATCGGGCTTCCTCCCGCAACGCTGCGAACCCTCTCCTCTGTCTCGGCTGCGCTGTCTCCGCTTTTGCTCTGCTCGGCCTCCTCTCTCCCACGCCTGCCCGGGGCGCGCGGCAGCCCATTGTTGGCGGGGAGTGGACGGCTGTCAAGCCTTTGTAGACATTCGACATTCGACCTGGCGTTGACAGGCCTCCGGCTGAGCACTATCATGGCCGCTACCTCGCCTGGCGTCAGGGGGCGTCTGCATGGCTGCCACGCTCACCCACCTGCTGAGCCCGATCGACGTTGGTCCGTTCGAGCTCCGCAACCGCATCTTCAGCACTGGCCACACGACCGCGTACAACCCTGATGGGCGGATCAGCGACCAGGAGATCGCCTACCACGTCAGGAAGGCACAGGGCGGGATCGCGCTCAGCATCACTGGCTCGACCGCGGTGCATCCCTCGGGCGGCGCGCCGCAGATGAACTTGCTGGCCAGCTTCGACGACTCGGTCATCCCTGGCTACCGCAAGCTCGCCGAGGGGATGCATGCGTACGGGGCGCGGATGCTGATCCAGATAACGCACCTCGCTTCCGGCTTCTCCTCGCACCACACTGGCTGGCCGACCTGGGCACCGTCGCAGATGATGGGCGAGTTCGCCCGCGAGCTGCCACACACGATGACCACCGAGGAGATCGAGACGATCCTAGACGCCTTCTACAAGGCGGCGGTGCGGGTGCGCGTCTCGGGGCTGGATGGCGTCGAGCTGCAAGCGTTCGCCGCGTCGCTCTCGATCCAGTTCATGTCTCCCTACACGAACAAGCGCACCGACCAGTGGGGCGGGAGCCTGGAGAACCGGCTGCGCTTCCCGATGGAGATGATCCGCCTCACCCGCGAGGCGTTGGGCAAGGATCGCGCGCTGGCGCTGAAGATTGCCGGCGACGAGCTGGTGGAGGGTGGGCTGCGCCTCCCGGACATGCAGGAGATCGTCCGCCGCATCGACGCCACCGGCTGGATCGACTTTTACATCGTCGCCAGCGGCAACAACATGGAGCGCTTCGCCCGGGTGGACCATTGGCCGCCCACCCCGGCGCCACAAGGCCTGCACGCCGGCCTGGCGGCCGGCATTCGCGAGATGACCAACCGGCCGGTCGCGGCGCTGGCCCGCATCGTCGATCCGCTGCTGGCCGAGCGGCTGATCGCCGAGGGCACCTGCGACATGGTAGCGATGGTGCGGGCCAACATCGCCGACCCGGACCTGCCGCGCAAGGTGGCCGAGGGGCGGCTGGAGGACATCCGCCCCTGTGTGGGCGACAGCACCGCCTGCATCGATCGCATCCTCGAGGGCGAGCCGATGCGCTGCATCTACAACCCGATCATCGGCCGCGAGCGGGACTGGGGGCAGATCGACCGCGCCGCGGTGCCCCGCGCGGTCGTGGTCGTCGGCGGCGGCCCGGCCGGCCTGGAGGCGGCGCGGGTGGCGGCCGAGCGTGGCCACCGCGTTGTGCTGTTCGAGCGCGCCGCGGAGCTGGGCGGCAACGCGCTGGTCACGGCGCGGCAGCCCGGCCGCGAGGAGTTGCTCGGCATCCCCCGCTGGCTGGCCGGCCAGGTGGGCCGGCTGGGCGTGGACGTGCGCCTGAACACCGAGGCGACCGTGGAACGGGTGCTGGCGGAGCGGCCCGACGTGGTGATCGTCGCCACGGGCGCCCGCGCGACCGAGCCGGATCCGGGCGACGGATCAATCCCGGTCGTCTCGGCCTGGTCGGTGCTGAGCGGCAGGGTCGAGGTGGGACGCAATGTGCTGGTGGTCGACCACACCGGCAAGCAGGCGGGCTGCGCAGTGGCGGAGCTGGCCGCGGATCGCGGTGGCCGGGCGGAGGTGGTGAGCCGGCAGTTCCACCCGGCGATCGACTTCGGGCTGACGAACACCGTCTCGCTCTACCGCCGCCTGTTCCGCAAGGGTGTGGAGCTGACGGCACACCATGACCTGCGCGCCGTCCGGGGCGGCCAGGCGATAGTATTCAACTACTACAACCAGCGCGAGCGGGTGGTGGACGGGCTGGACCAGGTGGTGATTGTTACCGCCCCGACCCCGGATGACGCGCTGGTCGCGCCGCTGCGCGCCGCGGGGCTGGAGGTCCACGCAGTTGGCGATTGCGTCGCCCCGCGCGACATCGAGTACGCCACCTACGAGGGGCACCGGGCGGCCCGCGAGATCTAGGAGGCGGACGTGGCCCCGATGGTGAGCGTGGTCGACCTGCACAAGCGCTACGGCGACCACGAGGTGCTCAAGGGCGTGAGCCTCGACGTGGCGGCCGGGGAGAAGGTCGCCATCATCGGCCCGAGCGGCGCCGGCAAGAGCACCCTGCTGCGCTGCATCAACTACCTGGAGCGCCCGCAGCAGGGCCACGTCTACCTGGACGGGGAGCTGGTCGGGGAGCGCTGCCGCAACGGCAGCTTCCAGCCGATGAGCGAGCGCGAGCTGGCCAGGATCCGCGCTGAGATCGGGATGGTCTTCCAGCGCTTCAACCTGTTCCCCCACCTCACCGCACTGGAGAACGTCGCAATCGGCCCATATCGCGTTCTGGGACGGCCGAAGGCGGAGGCGGAGCGGCTGGCGCTGGCGCTCCTGGAGAAGGTCGGCCTGGGCGCCAAGGCGCACGCCTTCCCGGAGAAGCTCTCCGGCGGGCAGCAGCAGCGGGTGGCGATCGCCCGGGCACTGGCGATGCGGCCGAAGGTGATGCTGTTCGACGAGGCGACCTCGGCACTCGACCCGGAGCTCATCGGCGAGGTGCTGCAGGTGATGCGCCAGCTCGCCGCGGAGGGGATGACGATGCTGATCGTCACCCACGAAATGCAATTCGCCGAGGACGTGGCAGACCGGGTGATCTTCATGGACGACGGGATGATCGTCGAAGCAGGCGAGCCGCATATCATGTTCCGCGCCCCGCTTCAGGAACGGACGCGCTCGTTCCTGCGCACGGTGCTGGAGCGATGAGCGGCTTCCTGGAGTTCTGGCGCATCCTGCTGGCCCGGCTGCCCGAATTCCTGCCCTACCTGCTGCGCGGGGCGGTGGTGACGGTGGAGATCACCGTAGCCACGCTGCTGTTCGCCTGCCTGTTCGGGCTGGTGCTGGCGCTGCTGAAGCGCGCCCGGGTTCCCCTGCTAGGCAGCTTGGCCAGCGTCTACATCGAGCTGGTGCGCGCCGTCCCGGTGCTGACGACGCTGTTCATCATCTACTTCGGGCTGGCCTATCTCGGTATTCAGCTCCCCTCCTTCGTCGCCGCGGTGCTGGGCCTCGGGATGCTCGGCGGCGCCTACATGGCCGAGATCGTGCGGGCCGGGATCGACTCGGTGCATCGTGGCCAGCGCGAGGCCGCCCTCTCCATTGGGATGACGCCCGCTCAGGCGATGCGCTTCGTGGTGCTCCCCCAGGCGGCCCGGGTGGTGGTGCCGCCCACTGCCAACTACGCGATCGGGCTGCTCAAGGACACCGCCATCGTCTCGACCGTCGCTGCCCCGGAGCTATTGTTCGCCGCCAAGACGCTCGTCTCGCAGACGATCCTGCCGATGCAGATCTACCTGCTCACCGCGCTGATCTACCTCGCGCTCAGCCTGCCGCTGGCCCACCTCGCCAACGCGATGGAGCTGCGGTTGCGGCGCGGCGACTGAGATGGGCGACTTCCTCCAGGTCTTCGCCGACAACGTCCACGATTGGTTCCCGCCGCTGCTCCGCGCCGCGGAGGTGACGCTGGAGCTGGCCGTTCTCTCCATCGCGGTGGGGCTCGTGCTCGGGCTGCTCGTCGCCCTGCTGAAGGTCTCCCGACTGCCGATCCTGCGGCCCGCGGCGGTCGTGTACATCGAGGCGATTCGCGGAACCCCGGCGCTGACGCAGATCTACCTCGTCTACTTCGGCCTGGCCGGCATCGGCCTGGTGATGGACAACATCACGGCCGCGGTCGTTGCCCTGGGGATGAACACGGCTGCCTACATGGCGGAGATCTACCGGGCCGGGATCGAATCGGTGCACAAGGGGCAGCGCGACGCGGCGCTCTCCATTGGGATGACGCCGCTGCAGACGATGCGTTTCATCGTGCTTCCCCAGGCCTGGCGCGTGGTGCTGCCGCCGGCCGCCAACCTGGGCGTGGCGATCCTCAAGGACACCTCGCTCGCCAGCGCGATCGCCACCCCGGAGCTGATGTCGCGCGCCTACGACCTGGTGGGCCAGACCTGGCGCCCGATGCATATCTACCTGCTGGCGGCGCTGATCTATATGATGATGTGCCTCCCGCTCATCCGCCTGGTGCGGTACCTGGAGCGCGGCGCGCGCCGGGGCGAGGCGGAGGCGCCGGGCGGCAGGGGCTTGCGGCGTCGTCTCGCGGAGGCCTGGGCCGCCGGCGCTCGGCACGGGGAGCCGGGCGCGGTGGCCAAGTAGCGCGGACTTTACGGCGGGAGGGAGCGGGGACACGAACGGTACGGACGAGTCGCCAACGCAGACCTGATCCCGGATACGACGCCCATGCAGTGAGGAGGAGCAGCGCAATGAAGCGACACACCCTCGGCCTGCTGGCCCTGGCAGCCCTGCTCGTCAGCGCCTGTGCGCAAACGCCCGCCGCCCCGGCCACCACCCAGGCGTCCAGCGCGGCCGCGACCCAAGCGCCGGCTGTCGCGCCCACGCGGGCTCCGGCCGTCGCCCCGACTACCGCCGCCGCGGTCGTGGCCAGTCCGACAGTGGCTGCGCAGGCCGCGGCGAGCCCGGCCGCGACGGCGAGCGCGATCAAGACCATCAAGCCCGGCGTCCTGATGGTCGCGATCGACAATGACATGCCGTTCTGCAAGGAGGACAACGGCAAGATCATCGGGATCGACGGCGAGATCATGACCGCGATTGCCGACAAGCTCGGGCTGAAGATCGAGCCGGTGGTGATGGAGTGGGCCGCGGAGATCCAGTCCGTGCAGTCCGGCCGGGTGGACACCAACATCTGCGGCATGGCCTACACCGCGGAGCGCGCCAAGACCGTGAACCTCTCTGAGGGCGCCTACTATCAGGTGACGGAGTTCACCCAGCTCAAGGACTCCAACATCAAGTCGATCGACGACCTGAAGGGCAAGAAGGTCGGGACGATCCAGGGCTACTTCTATATCCCGGAGCTCAAGAAGATCCCCTGGATCGGCGAGGACAACCTGAAGCTCTACAACACGATCGATGCCGGGATCCAGGACCTGGAGGCCAGGCGGGTCGATGCGCTGATCATTGGCGCGGCCAGCAGCGCCTGGCTCGCGACCCAGCACCCCGAGTGGAACCTGAAGTACGAGCCGGTCCAGCCGAACGAGTACATGCCGGACACGAAGGACAAGGCCTACACAGTGTTCAGCTCGCGGCTGGATAACCCGGGGCTGGTCCAGGCGATGAACGAGGCGATCAAGGCGATGAAGGCGGACGGGACGATCAAGAAGATCATGGCCAAGTACAACATGGACAACCCCGCCTTCTTCATGCAGTAGCCGCATCGGAGGCGGGGCGGGCGCTCGCCCCGCCTTCTCCATAGGGGGCGCGATGACCGTTTCCGTCTGGCAGGAGCTGGCTGCCGACCGTGCCGCCGCGACGCATGATCTGGTGGTGATCGGCGCCGGGATCGTTGGCTCCTACGCTGCCAGCCTGCTCGTCCAGACCGGGCGCGACGTGGCGCTGGTCGACGCACACTTCCCGGCGTGGGGCGCCAGTGGCTGCAACGCCGGCTTCGTCCTGCTGGGGATGCGCTATCGCTACCCGGAGGCAATCGAACGGCTCGGGCGCGCGGCCGCCCGCGAGGTCTGGACGTTGACCGCGGAGAACGTCCGCCGGATGCGCGACCTCGCTCGCCAGTACGCGGTCGAGTATGAGGACTGTGGCGCCACGCTGCTGGCCGTGGATGAGCAGGAGGCGGGCGAGCTCCGCGCGGCGGCGCGGCTCCTCCAGGAGGACGGGTTCGACGTCGAGTACGTCGAGCGTGACCCGCTGGGGCGCGGGTTTCTCGGCGCGCTCATCCAGCCACGCGATTTCGCCGTGCAGCCAGCCGCGCTCACCCAGGCGCTCGCCCGGGCGAGCGGGGCAACCCGCTACGACGAGGATGAGGTGTTCGAGATCCGGCGGGAGGGCAGCGCGCTGGTGGTGCGGGCTCGGCAGACGACGATTCGCTGCGGCGGAGTGCTACTGGCCACCAACGTCTACACCTCGATCCTCTTTCCGTTCCTGCGCCCGCTGATGGAGCCGATCCGCAACCAGGTGCTGCTGACCGATCCGCTACCGCCGCTGCTGGACCGCATGGGCTACGCGGAGCACGGCTACCACTACTTCCGCCAGCTCCGCGACGGCCGGATGCTGGTGGGCGGCGGCCGGCACCGCTTCCCGCAGCAGGAAGCCACCTTCGCGGACGAGGTGACCCCCAACATCCAGGAGCTGCTGGCCCGCTGGCTGGGGCGCTATTTCCCGGAAACCGCCCGTGTGGGCGTGAGCCGCCGCTGGGCGGGGATCGATGGGCTGACGCCGGATGGGCTGCCGCTGGTCGGGTGCCTCCCGAGCGAGCCGGCGGTGGTCTACGCGATCGGCTTCGGCGGCCACGGCAACTCCATGGGGCTGGTCGCCGCCGAGCGGGCGGTGGAGCTGCTGCTGCGTGGCATCGATCCGGGCGTCTTCAGCATCCATCGCCTGGGCTGAGCCCGCACCCCGCTCCATCCCGCGTCCCCGCGTAGCCATGGCTACGCGGGGCAACGACATATCCGGGCAAGCAGACAGACCAGGCGATGTCTGCCAGGCGCGGGCGGGAGCGCAGCCGCCTTGCTCCGAGGCAGCCGCACTCCCCGCTTGTGAGGCGCCTGCGTTGTCCGCCCGCGCCCCCGCGGGGCGGCGCAGCAGCGCTAGCTCGACGGCGAGGTATCGAGGATCGAGACGCTGGCGTTATTGGTATTGCTCACGTAGACCCGGTTGATCCGGGTGTCGACCGCCACACCGGTCGGCCCGATGCCAACCTGGACCGTCGCGATGACCTCGTTGTTCGCGCCGTCGATGACGGCGACGTTATTGTTGGCGAAGTTGGCCACGTACACCCGGTTGGCATCGCGGTCCACCGCGACACCTGTCGGCATCCCGCCCACGGGGATAGTGGCGATGACCCGGTTCGTATCCGGATCGAACTTCGAGAGCACGTTCGTGTTCATGCTCGTCACGTACCCGCGATTGGTGCGCAGGTTCCCGCTGATGCCATACGGGCCTGCCGCGACCGGCATCGTCGCGATCACCGCGTCAGTGTTCCCGTCGATCACCGTCACGGTGTCGCTGCCCGCGTTCGCCACGAAGACGTGGTTGTCGTTCGGGTCAACCCCCACACCCCGCGGGGTGCTGCCAACACCAATGGTGTCGATGACCTGATTGGTGTTGCCGTCGATGACGGAGAGCGTGTTGCTCCCGGAGTTCGTCACATACACCCGGTCGGTCTGGCCGTTGACCCAGACGCCATAGGGGGCGGCGCCGACGGGGATTTCGGCAATGACCTTGAGGTTGGCGCCGTTGATGACGGAGACGACGTTGCTGTCGACGTTCGCCACGTAGATCCGGTCCGTCCGCTGATCCACGGCCACCCCGCGCGGCCCGCTCCGTACCGGGATGACAGCGATCTGCTGATTCGTTCCGTCGATGAGGGACACGGTGCCGCTCCCGGAGTTCGCCACGTACACCCAGCTTCGGTCGAGGTCCACCGCGATCCCTGTGGGCGACAGGCCGACCGCGATCTGGGCGATCTCGACCGGCGGCGCGGTGCTCCGGGCGGGCGCGGCGTGGACCGGCAGGGTCCCGACCAGCGCTCCCAGGCCGAGCGTCGCTACCAGGACAGCGATACGAGCTGTGCGCATCGTCCTCCTCCCAGCCAGGAATAGACAGGCTACGCCGCCGGAGCGTGGGGCGTCGTCGCCCATCCGCGCTACTGCCAGCCGTTATGCTGTCTCGCGCCCCTGGCGACGCGGCTGGCTCTCACTCATCACAACGAACCGGCGGAGATATGGTTACGGGCGCCGGCAGCCGTGATAGTTCGGGCGCCGCGCAGCGCCATTCAGTGGACCAGGGTGGCTGCGGCAGAAGGCCGGCGCGTCGTGGCCGCAGTCAGCCGCTCCGGCCACGACGCGGATTGGTAGGCGGTGGCGTAGCGCTCCAGCGTGCTCGGGTCGGGACGTTGGGCGAGCGAGGCGACACGCACTGCCAGCCGGGCCCCCTGGTAGCCCTCGGCACGGACCTGGTGGTACGCGGCGGCGATCTCCGGCAGGCTCAGCGCCAGATTGAACTGGGGATCTTGCAACGCCGCCTCGCTGTAGCCTGCGCCCCGGCCGCCGGTGCGGTTCAACTGGAGCAGGCTGACGCTCCATTCCTGGGCAGTGTGGGTCACTTTCGCCGGGTCGCCGCCGCTCTCTGCCAGGATCAGCGCCCGCAGCACCGCCGGGTCGTCCAGCCCATACGCGGCGCGAACGCGATCGGCCAGCGCCCAGACGCTGTCCAGAGGCGCCTCCTGCACTGCGAGAGCCTCGGCCGAGGGCGGTCTGGCCGCGGGCGGGGCCGCGACCAGGGCCAGGGCAGCGGCCGGGGCGGCACGACCCCCGTGCTCGGTGCCTGCCAGAGCGAGCCGGGGACGTGCGGGAGCGCTCCCGTCGCCTGGCTCGCCGAGAGTGCCAGCGCGATGAAGCCCAGGATAGCGAGCGAGCGGGCTGGCAGCATGCGTGAGCCTCGGGATGAGTCTGCCCATAAGCACCATACGCGCCAGGTTTTGGAATGGAGAGGTGCCGAAGCGCTGGATTCGGGTGGCCACCTGGCCCGGGCCGGGCGCGACCGTAGGACAGTTCCCACCTGGCATCCTGGCCGTGTGGCAGACGCGCGGCGTTTCGGAGCGCGCCCAGCATCCCACCTTGTCGCCTGGAAGCCGCCGGTGCACAATGTCTCGGCTACACTGCGCCGCAGCCCTGCTCGCTCTCGCCTTCGGCCACCTGCTGCGCTGCCAGCGAGCCCCCGGACGGGCAGGCGCAGATGCCTTGGCATCGCGGCGTAAGTCTGCATGGACCTGAGAAGGGGGAGTAATGGTTTCGTCACACTCGGGTGATTCCGCGCGCCAACAGGGGCTGACCCGCCGGCAATTCGTGCGCCTGGGCGCGCTCGGGCTCTCGCTGACCGCGGTCAGCTCGCTGCTCGCTGCTTGCTCGGGCGGTGGTGGCGGGGGCACGGCGAGCAGCGCGCCGACGTCCGCCCCGGCCGCGGCGCCCACCACGGCCGCGGCCGCGCCCACCAGGGCTGCTGCCGCCGCGGCGACCACGGCCCCGGCGGCTGCGCCCACCGCCGCGGCTGCCGCTGCTCCCACGAAGGCTGCTGCCGCGGCGACTACGGCTCCTGCCGCCGGGGGCAAGTACACCATCGCCACGGTGGTCAAGATCGCCGGTATCAACTGGTTCAATCGGATGGAGGAGGGCGTCAAGAAGTTTGCTGCGGATACCGGCGTCACCGCCTATGAGAAGGGGCCGGAGAAGGCGGACGCGGCGCTCCAGGTCAAGCTGATCGAAGACCTGATCGCGCAGAAGGTGAGCGCCCTCGCAGTGGTGCCGATGTCGCCGGAGACGCTGGAGCCGGTCCTCAAGAAGGCGATGGACAGCAAGATCGTCGTCGTCACGCACGAGGCCTCCAACCAGCAGAACACCCAGGCCGACATCGAGGCGTTCGACAACGCGGCCTATGGGGCGCATCTCATGGACGCGCTCGCCAAGCTGATGGGCGAGGAAGGGGAGTACGGCGTCTTCGTTGGGAGTCTGACTTCGAAGACGCACAACGAGTGGGTCGATGCTGCCGTGGCCCGCCAGAAGGAAAAGTACCCCAACATGAAGCTGGTGGCCGATAAGCAGGAGACCTACGACGACTCCCAGAAGGCGTACGAGAAGACCAAGGAGCTGCTGAAGGCGCACCCGAACATCAAGGGCTTCCAGGGCAGCGCCTCCACCGACGTCGCCGGGATCGGCCAGGCGATCGAGGAGGCTGGCCTCGGTGGGAAGATCAAGGTGGTAGGCACCAGCCTGCCCTCGATCGCCGGCAAGTTCATCCAGTCCGGCACCGTCAACCTGATCAGCTTCTGGGATCCGGCCGACGCCGGCTACGTGATGAACAAGCTCGCCTTGATGCTCCTGCAGGGCCAGCAGCCCAAAGACGGCATGGACCTGGGCGTGCCTGGCTACAACAAGGTGGTTCAGAAAGGCCACGTCTTCTACGGACAGGCCTGGGTGGACGTCACCAAGGACAATCTCGACAAGTACCCGTTCTAGCCGCGATCAGGAAGCAGGGTGGAGGGCGGAGTGGCCAGTCCAGAGTATCCGCTGGCTGGCCACTCCGCCGCGCTTCAGCGCTTCAGTATGGATGCCGTATGACAGACGTGTTGGTGCAGCTTTCGAACGTCAGCAAGGCGTTCGCCGGGGTAAAAGCGCTCCAGGATGTGAGCCTGACGATCCGGAAAGGCGAGATCCACTGCCTGGTCGGCGAGAACGGCTCCGGGAAATCCACGCTTATCAAGATCATCGCCGGCGTTGTCGCCCCTGACGAGGGCCAGATCGTCATCAACGGCAAGCTGTTCCCGGTCCTGCACCCGATCGACGCAATTCACGAAGGCATCCAGATCATCTACCAGGACTTCTCGCTCTTCCCGAACCTCACCGTTGCCGAGAACATCGCCCTCAGTAGCCAGCTCGCGCAGGGCCGTCGCTTCGTCGACTGGGGCGAGGTGCGCCAGATCGCCCGCCAGGCGCTGGATCGCATCCACGTCAAGCTGGACCTCGACGCTCCAGTCGAGCAGGTCTCCGTCGCCAATAAGCAGTTGATCGCGATCTCGCGGGCGCTGGTGCACAACGCCCGGCTGATCGTCATGGACGAGCCGACCACGGCGCTGACCCGCCGCGAAGTCCGCTCCCTGTTCGCGGTGATCAAGAAGCTCCAGCAGGACGGTGTGGCCACCCTGTTCGTCAGCCACAAGCTGAACGAGGTGCTGGAGATCGCGGACCGGATGCTGATCCTGCGCAACGGCCGCACCGTGATCGACGCCGACGCGCGCGAGTTCGACCAGGCGCGGCTGGCCTATTACATGACCGGGCGGCAGATCGATGAGAGTGGCTACGAGTACCGGCGCCCGCCCAACGGCCAGACCCCGCTGCTGCGGGTGGAGCACCTGGCGCTGCCCGGCAGCTTTGTAGACGTGTCGTTCGAGCTGTACCCGGGCGAGATCGTCGGGCTGGCCGGGCTACTCGGCTCTGGCCGCACAGAGCTGGGGCTCGCCCTGTACGGCATCCACCCCGCCCGCTCGGGCACGATCGCCTTCGAGGGGAAGCGGGTGCGGATCGACAGCGTGCAGGACGCGGTGAAGCTGGGCATCGGCTACGTGCCCGAGGATCGGCTGACCGAGGGGCTGTTCCTGCCGCAGTCGATCACTCGGAACATCGTCGTCCGCACCATCGACCATCTCGTCGGCGCGCTCGGCCTGACCAAGCCCCGGGATCTCGTCCAGCACGCCCAGTTCTGGATCAACGCGCTCAACATCAAGACCCGCTCGCCGGAGCTGCCGGTGCAGACCCTCTCGGGCGGCAATCAGCAGCGCGTGGTGCTGGCCAAGTGGCTGGCGAGCTCGCCCAAGATGCTGATCCTGAACGGCCCGACGGTCGGGGTGGACATCGGCTCGAAGAGCGAGATCCATGCGATCATGAAGCGCCTGGCCAGCCAGGGCATGGCCCTGCTGGTCATCTCCGACGACATGCCCGAGCTGCTGCACACCTGCAATCGCATCCTGCTGATGAAGAGGGGCCGGCTGGTGGAGCAGCTCTCCAGCCAGAGCACGAGCGAGGATGAACTGACCAGGAAAGTCACCGAGGACTAACGGGAAGAGCAGCAGGCACGGTATGGATCACGGGTGCTCCCGATGCTGAAGCAGAAGCTTGCCAAGACGGAAGTGCTGGTCGCACTGGCCATCGTCGGCCTCGCCATCATCTTTAGCGTGATCAACCCAGTCTTCCTCTCGGTGCGAAACCTGTTCGACCTGCTGAGAAGCTCCATCGTTATGGGCATGTTCGCCCTGGGTGTGCTGGTGGTGATCGTCTCCGGCGGGATCGATGTCTCCTTCACCGCGATCGCCGTCTTCGCGATGTACGTCACGGTCAAGCTGCTCAAGGCGATCGATTTCCAGGGGACGCTCCTGGTCGGGTTCGTCATCGCGGCGCTGATCGGCCTGGCGCTCGGGCTCATCAACGCCCTGTTCATCGCGCGGTTCAAGCTGTCGACGCTGATCGTCACCCTGGGCACCCAGAGTCTATTCCGTGGCTTCCTGCTGTTCGTCGTCGGCAGCCAGCTCATCCGCGACATCCCGGACAGCATGACCAGCTTCGCCAAGCTGAACCTGATTACCATCCAGACGGCCGATGGCACCCTGGCCAGTCTGCCGGCGGCGGTGCTCCTGCTCGCCGCCGCGGCCCTGGTCACCTGGCTGGTGCTGCAGTACACCCTGCTCGGTCGGGGCATCTACGCGCTCGGCGGCTCGCGGGAGGCGGCAGAGCGCGCCGGCTTCCCGATCCGCCGGATCCAGTTGTTCATCTACAGCTTTGTGGGCGTGCTGTCCGGGATCGCCGGGCTGACCTACGGCTCGCTGAACCGCCAGGCCAACCCGTTCGACATCGTCGGCTCGGAGCTGGACGTCATCGCCGCGGTCGTGCTCGGCGGGGCGCAGATCACCGGAGGGCGCGGCTCGGTGGTGGGAACGCTGCTCGGGGTATTCCTGGTGGTCATCATGAACAACAGCCTCATCCTGGCCGGCATCCCGTCCGTCTGGCAGAAGGTCGTTATCGGGGTCATCATCATTATCGGGACGGGCATTCCCGCCTTCCAGCAGCGGCGGGCCGAGCGCCGGGCGCGGATCGCGCTGGCCGAGTGACACGGTGAGCGGCAGGGAGCAGCGAGCGAGATGACGACGAAGCAGACGGCCTCCACCCCTGAACGGCACGACGGCCGGGTGGCGTTCCTGGCCGCGGCGGCGCCCCGCCGGCTGAGCAGCGTGGATGTTACGCTGCGGCGCCTGTTCATCATCGCGGTGGCGATCTTCGTCGCGATGAGCCTGGCGCAGCCCGACGTCTTCCCCACACTCGACAACTTCCGCTCGATGTCGGTCCAGTTCCCGGAGCTGGGCATCCTGGCGATTGCGATCATGCTCACCATGCTGACCGGGGGGATCGACCTCTCGGTCACCGCCATCGCCAACCTGGCCGGCATCCTGGCCGCCCTTGTGCTGACCAGGCTCGTCTCAGAGGACGCCGCCACAGGGCAGGCGGTCGGCGGGATCGTTGCCGCGCTGCTGGTGGCTCTCGGCGTCGGGCTGCTGTGCGGATTGCTGAACGGGCTGCTGGTCGGCTACGTTGGGATCACCCCGATCCTGGCTACCCTCGGGACGCTCACGCTGTACACTGGCTTCTCCACCGTCATTACCGGCGGCACGGCGGTGTTCGCGGTGCCACAGTTCCTGTTCATCGGCGACGGCGACGTGGCGGGCATCCCGGTCCCGCTGCTCATCTTCGCCGTGCTGGCGATCCTGTTCTCGATCATCCTGAACCGGACGGCGTTCGGGCTGAAGGTCTACCTGCTCGGTACCAACCCCACCGCGACCCGCTTCTCGGGCATCAGCAACGAGACGGTGCTGCTGCGGACATACCTGCTGAGCGGGCTGCTCGGCGCCATCGCCGGGATCATCTTCCTGGCGCGCAACAATGCCGCCAAGCCGGACTATGGCAGCTCCTACATCTTGCAGGCGGTGCTGATCGCCATCCTCGGCGGGGTGAACCCGATGGGCGGCTTCGGGACGATCTCCGGCCTGGTGCTGGCGGTGCTGTCGCTCCAGTTCCTCTCCACCGGGCTGAACATGCTGCTGATCCAGTACAGCGGGAGCAACTTCTTCAAGGAGTTCGCCTGGGGGGCGCTGCTGCTGCTGGTGATGGTGATCGACTATTTCCCCAAGCTCCGGTTGACCCGAGGCAAGGTCGCCACCCCCGGCGCGGGGGTACCGGCGCCGGATCCGGCGCTGGAGGAGGATCCGCAACGCTCGGCGCACCCCCGCTAGGCGGGGATCCCCCGGCGAGGCGACATGGCGCAGAGCTACCTGGCGATCGACCTGGGCGCCGAGAGCGGCCGCGCCGTGGTCGGCCGGTTCGACGGTGCGCGCCTGGCTCTGGAGGAGCTGCACCGCTTCCCGAACGGGCCGGTGCGGGTGCTGGACAGCTTGCACTGGGACGTGCTCCGCCTCTGGAGCGAGATCCAGGCCGTGCTGGCGCTGGCCGCGCGGAGCTGTGGCGGCGAGCTGGCCGGGATCGGGCTGTGCACCTGGGGCGTCGACTTCGCCCTGCTCGACCGCGCCGGGGCGCTGATCGGCAATCCCTACCACTACCGCGACCGACGCACGGACGGCATGGTGGAGGAGGCCTGCCGGCGGGTGCCGCGCGAGGAGATCTACCGCCAGACTGGCACCGAGCTGCTCCAGGTCAACACCCTCTACCAGCTCCTCGCCATGGCGCTCCAGCGCGCGCCGCAGCTCGAGCTGGCCGACCGCCTGCTGCTGCTGCTGCCCGACCTGTTCAACTACTGGCTCACCGGCCGGGCGGTCTGCGAGCTGACCGAGGCGACCACCTCGCAGTGCTACGACCTGCGCGCCGGCGCCTGGGCGCGCGGGCTGCTGCGTCGGCTGGGCCTCCGCGACGACCTCCTGGGTGAGGTCGTTCCGCCCGGAACGATCCTCGGCCCGCTCCTGCCCGCGGTCGCCGCGCAGGCCGGGCTGGCCACGGCCACGGCTATTGCCCCGGCCTGCCACGACACCCAGTCGGCGGTGGCGGCCGTCCCGGCCACGGGGGACGACTTCGCCTACATTAGCTCGGGCACCTGGTCCCTGGTCGGCATCGAAACTGTAGCGCCGATCATCACCGCGGAAAGCCTGGCCGCCAACGTCACCAACGAGGCGGGTGTCGAGGGGCGCTACTGCGTGCTCAAGAACGTCGTCGGGCTCTGGCTGCTCCAGGAGTGTCGCCGCGCCTGGGCGCAGCGTGGCGAGCGCTGGTCCTATGCTGAGCTTACCGCGCTGGCAGAGCAGGCGCCGCCGTTCGGCCCGCTGGTCGATCCGTCCGACCCCGCGTTCCTGCCACCCGGGGACATGCCCGCGCGGATTCAGGCCGCCTGCCGCCGCACTGGCCAGGCGGTCCCCGAGACGCCGGCCGAGATCGTCCGCTGCGTACTGGAGAGCCTGGCGCTGAAGTACCGCTGGGTGCTGGAGCGGCTGGAGGAGCTGGCCGGGCGCCGCCTCGCCACCATCCACGTCGTCGGCGGCGGCGCCCAGAACACGCTGCTGTGCCAGCTCACCGCCGACGCCTGCGCCCGCCCGGTGCTGGCCGGACCGGTCGAGGCGACGGCGGTCGGCAACCTGCTGGTCCAGGCGCGGGCGCGGGGCGAGCTCGGCTCGCTGGCCGAGCTGCGCCAGGTGGTCCGCGCCTCATTTCGGCTCGCCAGCTACGATCCCCACCCTTCCGAGCGCTGGGAGGCGCACTACGCGCGGTTCCTGGCGCTCGTTTGACCATCCCTGGCGTATGATGGCCCCCGCGAGGCTCACGGTCGTCTCCGATCTCCGATCATCGAGGTGAGGCGATGGCAGGCGATCTCCTTGTCGGCATCGACATCGGCACCTACAGCTCCAAGGGGGTGCTCTGCACGCCCTCCGGCGAGGTGCTTGCGCAGCAGCAGGTGGAGCACGGGCTCTCGCTCCCTCGGCCGGGCTGGGCGGAGCAGGATGCGGAGGCCATCTGGTGGGCGGACTGCGCCGCGCTCTGCCGGGCGCTGCCCGCGGCGGCCGGCCGCTCTCCGGCCGACGTTGGCGCGGTGGCGGTCTCCGGCCTTGGCCCGGACCTGCTCCCGCTGGACGAGCGCGGCCGGCCGCTGCGCCCGGCCATCCTGTACGGCATCGATACCCGCGCTCAGGCCGAGATCGAACAGCTCAACGCCACGTTCGGCTCCGAGGCGCTCTACGCGCTGAGCGGGATGGCGCTCACCTCCCAGGCGGTCGGCCCCAAGCTGCTCTGGCTGCGCAACCACGAGCCAGAGGTGTACCGCCGCACTCGCTACGTCACCACCTGCAGCGGCTACCTGGTGTTCCGGCTGACGGGTGAGTACGTGCTGGACTACCATTCCGCCTCGCACTTCAACCCGCTGTTCGACCTGCGCCGGCTGGTCTGGACGGACCGCTTCGCCGCGCCGATCTGGGACGTCGCCCGCCTGCCTCGCCTGGCCTGGGCGACCGAGGTGGTTGGACAGATCAGCCCGGCCGCGGCGGAGGATACCGGGCTGCCGGTCGGCACCCCGGTCACCGCCGGGACGATCGACGCCGTCGCCGAGGCGATCAGCGTCGGCGTCACCCAGCCCGGCGACCTGATGGCGATGTACGGCACCACCTTCTTCTTCATCCTGGTGGTGGACGAGCTCGTCTCCGACCCGCGTGTCTGGGCGACCGCTTATGCCTTCCCCGGTCGCTACTCCGTCGCCGCCGGCATGGCGACCACCGGGGCGCTGACCCGCTGGTTCCGCGACCAGCTTGCGCCCGAGCTGGTCGCCGCCGAGCAGCAGGGCGGCCGGCCAGCGTACAGCGTGCTGAGCGACGAGGCGGCCCGGGTGCCGCCCGGGTCGCGCGGGCTGCTGGTGCTGCCCTACTTCCAGGGAGAGCGCACCCCGATCCACGATCCCCAGGCGCGCGGGATCTTCGCCGGGCTCACCCTGGCGCACACCCGCGCCGACCTGTACCGGGCGGTGCTCGAGGCCACCGCCTATGGCGTCCGCCACAACGTGGAGGTGATGCGCGAGATGGGCGCCAGCCCGCGTCGGCTGGTGGCAGTGGGCGGCGGCACCAAGAGCCGGCCCTGGGTGCAGATCGTCAGCGACGTCACCGGCCTGCCCCAGGACCTGCCCGCCCAGACCATCGGCGCCTCCTATGGCGACGCCTTTCTCGCCGGGCTGGCCACTGGCCTGGTCCCCCGCCTGGACAACCTGGCCACCGACTGGGTGCGGGACACAGCGCAGATCGAGCCGGATCGGGCGCATCACGCGCTGTACGACGAGTACTACGCGCTCTACCGAGCGCTCTACGAGCAGACGAAGGCGACCCAGCACCGCCTGGCCGAGCTCGGCGCCGCGGTGCTGCCCGAGTAGCGTCCTAGTGGCCGGCGCCTGATCCTCCGTGGCGCTCAGCAGCCTTCCGGCGCGCCCAGGAACACCAGCGCCGCGGAGCCGATCAGGCTGGCCTGCACCCCGAGCGTGGAGGGGAGTACCTGCACGTTGCGGGTGAAGTCGAGCCGCGCCGTCCGCCGCAACGCCGCGTAGAGCGGGTCCCACAGGAGCGGCCCGTTGCTGGCCACCCCGCCGGAGATTACCACCCGATCCAGGTCCAGCAGTGCCGCCGCCGAGGCGATCCCCACCCCCAGCGCCCAGCCGGCGTCGCGATAGAGCTGGCGGGCCAGGGCGTCGCCTGCGCGGGCCGCCTCGGCCACCTCCACGGCGGTCGGCGCCCCGCGCAGGCTGGTGGGGACACCACGCCGAATCGCGAGCCGCGCCCGGCGGGCGATGCCGGTGCCGGAGGCGATCGCCTCTACGCAGCCGCGCGAGCCGCAGCCACACTGCGGGCCGTTGCGCCAGACATTGATGTGGCCGACGTGGCCGGCGTTGCCACTCGCGCCGTGGATCAGCCGGCCCTCGACCACGATCCCACCGCCCACGCCCGTGGAGGCCACCATCCCCAGGAAGCAGCGCGCTCCCTGGCCCGCGCCCTTCCAGTACTCGCCCAGCGCCAGCGCCTTGGCGTCGTTGTCCACCACTGTCGGGAGCTGGAAGGTCTCTTGCAGCCGGGCGCGCAAGGGGAAGCGCTGGCGCCAGGCGGGTAGATTGAGCGTGGAGAGGATGCCCGCGGGATACTCCATCGGGCCGCCCGCGCCAACGCCGACGGCCCACAGCGCGGCACGGGCCACGCCGGCCTGGTCGAGCACCCGCTGGCACAGCGCCAGCAGCGTCTGGTACAGCCCCTCGGAATCGTCGCGTGGCTGCGAGGGCACCTTCTCAGCGCTCAGGAGCGTCCCGTCCGCGCGCACCACCCCCGCCGCCAGCTTGGTTCCCCCAACGTCGATCGCCAGCACCAACTCGCGTCCCATGCGCCTGTACCCCCGCGACGGCATGCCAACCGCAACATACGGTAGGCGAACAGACGGTGGCAGACAAGCGCCAGGCACAGCGCGCTCGTGGAGGAAGTGCGCTCGGCTGGACGCCCGTGTCTAGCGCTGCCCTGTCCCGCGCTGGAGCGACGCCGGGCCCGGGGTGTCGAACAACAGGCGCGCACCATTAGGCAGGCCGCGTCTACACCCTGCCCTGCGTCACGGCGCCCGCTGTGCGGTGTCCTTTTAGTGTTGTTGTAACCTGCTTTCAAGCTGGCTTTAACATCGAACGGCACGAACTCTGCGGTGTGTTAGCTCAGAGAGACGGTACATCGGGACTCGCGGAACGGGCGAGCGACCACGCACTCTGCACGAGCCGACCCGCTGTTACACCGCACGAGCCGGCTATGGGGACGGGCCAGCACCCGTCGCCGCCTCCCAGTGTTCCGCCGGCTGGGATTCTCAGGTGCAATGGGAGTAACGCCATGGATCAACGACCACCAGTCACTGATCGCTCTGCCGCGACGGGCAGCCCGTCGCAGGTGCAGATCGCCAGCGGGCTGAACATCATCGCCGGCATCTGGCTCATTATCTCGCCCTTCGTCTTGCGCTTCTCGCAGATGAACACGATCCGGAACGACGACATCATCGTCGGCATTATCGTCGCGGTGCTCGCCGCTATCCGGGCCTTTGGCGCGTATCAAGCCGCCTGGCTGAGCTGGATCAATCTCCTGCTCGGGATCTGGGTGTTCATCTCGGCGTTCATCTTCACCAGCATGGCGACCCCGATGCCGTTCTGGAACAGCATCATCCTCGGCATCATCGTCTTCATCCTGGGTGGCTGGAGTGCCCTGTCCAGCCCGAGCGGGCTGGCGCGGCGGCCGGTCTAGCCGCTCGGAGCCGAGCGACGCCGAACCGCGGGTTTGTGCAGCCTCGCCCACCAGCGTTCCTTGTCCTCGCCACGGGCGCTGCTCTCCCCAGCCGGGGCAGCGCCCGTGGCTCTGTCCCCCTTCGCTCGATCCCGCGCTCACCCCCGGGCGCCTGCCAGGCGACGCCCGGCTACAATGGCGCCCACGCGGCATGGTCCGAGAGAATGGAGGGAGGCATGGGGGCGATTCCGGCAACGGGCGCAGACCTGGTGCGGCAGATCGCGAGCACCAATCCCGCTCGCGGCAGCCTGGCGCTGTGGTGGTTCGGCCAGGCCGGCTTCGCGCTGCGCGGCGCGGGGCTGACGGCGCTGGTCGATCCCTTCCTCGGGCCGCACGAGGCCCGGCTCATCTCCCCGGCCGTCGATCCCCGCGAGTTCAGCGGGGTGGACGTGATCTGCTGCACCCACGAGCACCTGGACCACCTGGACGGCGCGACCGTGGCCGGGGTTGCTAGTGCCTCGCCAGCGGCGCGCGTCGTCGTTCCCCGTCCCATTGTCCCTCTGGTCACCGCGCTCGGGATCGGCCCGGAGCGGGTGATCGGAGCCCAGCCGTATCCCGAAGAGCCACCGCTGGAGCTGGGGCCGCTACGCCTGTACGGTGTCCCGGCGCGGCACGGGGTGACCAGCCCCCCGGCGAAGTACGACTTCGGGTTCGACGAGCCTGGCAGCAACGGGCTGTACCGCTACCTGGGGTTCGTGTTCGAGCTGAACGGTGTCCGCGTCTTCCACGCTGGCGACACGCTCGCCTATGAGGGGATGGCGGAGCGGATCAAGCAACTGGACGTGGACCTAGCACTGCTGCCGATCAACGGGCGCGATTTCTTTCGGGAATCCCTGGGCATCGTTGGGAACCTGAGCTATCGCGAGGCGGCGGAGCTGGCGGCTGCCGCCGAGGTGCCACTGGTGGTCCCGATGCACTACGACATGTTCGCAATCAACCGTGAGCGTCCTGGCACGTTCGTCGACTACCTGCGCGACACCTACCCGTTCCTCAATACGTACCTGTTCGGACGCTACGGCCGCTTCGTGTATAGCCGGCCCGAAGGTCCCCGATAGCCTGTACTTTGGAGCCCGTTCCTTCCCTCTGCCCTGGCGGGCATGGTAGGCTAAGGGCCGTGTCCCAGGCCCCTCGCTCCAAGCGTGATTTCCTGCGCTCCGTCGAGCTGTTCGAGCGGCTCCCGCATTCAGCGCTCGACCGTCTGGCGCTCGCCTTCGAGCAGCAGACCTTTGAGGATGGTGACATCATCTTCCGCCAGGGCGAGAGCGGTGATCGTCTCTACCTGGTCGAATCCGGGACAGTCGAGCTGGTCCGCACCGACTCCGGGCGCGTCCACACGCTGGCGCGTCTGGGAAGCGGTGAATACTTCGGCGAGCTGGCGCTGCTGTCCGATAGCCCTCGGGCGGCCACTGCGATCTGCGTTGGCGAGGTGGAGCTGCTGAGCATCTCTGGGCGGGAGCTCAAGCGGCTGCTCGCGGAGAGCGCTCCCGCGCTGCGCAGCATCATCGGCAGCATCAAGGAGTACCGTCCGCCTGAGCGGCCGCCGTCGCTCTGGGACAAGCTCCGCCACCGCGTTGTCGGTCCGCGCCGGACATCGCCGCGCGTGTAGGCTCCTCTTTTGCATCGTCGCCTCCCTGCGCGAGTGGCGCTACCGAGGCGAATAGCCGCTATCCAGGTCCACCCAGCGCGTGCCGCGCTGGTACTCGATCTCCGTGATCGGGTGGATCTCCCAGAGCGTCCCGCGCGTCTTGCCGACCTGCTCCGGGTGCTCCGGATCGAGCATGGTCCAGCCGGTGATCCGCACCCGGGTGTTGTCCCTGGCGATCTGCTGCAGGGTCTGGACCGTCCAGGCGGGATGCTGCGCCCGGCCACGGGGTGTCGCCTCGGTGATGATCGAGGCAGAACGGTCACGGCCGGGGCGCTCCACCAGCCAGATGTGGAAGTCCACGTCCGTGGTGGAGTGGCAGTTGGTCGACTCCGGCCCCTGCGCTCGTGCCTCGGCAAGATAGCCCTCAATGCTCACGGCCAGCCCGTTGTACTGGTCGACCGCGGCGCGGTCGGCGGGTGACCACTGGGCCATGTGCTTGTCATTGACCCCCGGGGGCCAGGGCAGGTGGAGCAAGGCAGAGAAGGCGATCGGCAGCGGGTCCTTGGGGACGTCAACGCGGTTCTTCAGCCGGTTCAGCTCGGGGTCGGTGCCGTCGCCGCCCGGCGGGCAGCCGTGAAAGGTGATCTCCTCGGGCGTGGGCAGCGCGGCCGCGGTCGGCACGGCCGGCAACGGCCCGGCCGGGCGCGTCGGAGTGGGGCCGGCCGGGACGGGTGTGGTAGCCCCCTGCGCGGTTGCGGCTGGCGGCGCAGGCTCCGGCCCTGGAGCCGCGCGGCCGCGGAGATACAGTAGAACGCCCACGACGACGATGGCCACCAGAAGGATTCCGATGAGCGGCCCCCATGGCGCTGACCGCTGTGCCATATCTCCCTCTCCAGAGCCGCCTGGGCGGACGAGCATGCTGCAGAGTGATACTATTGCCCGAAGCGCAAGAGTCGGCCCGGAGCAGCGCTGAGCGAGCGACAAAGCCGAAGCATCTTGCTCACTTCGGCCGAGACCCCACGGCGCCTGCGCCGCGCCGCGATGCGTAGCCTGGGCCGAGCGCGGGACGTAGCCTCGTGGAGCTGCTCAGGCAGTCGGTAAGCGGCCAAGGCTCATGCAGTTGACACCAGCCTGTTAACCGCGTACGTTGTTGAGTAAGGCAGAGGATTTTCTCGGGATTAAGGGCAGCAGGCAGGGTCTGATCTGCCGAGGCTGTCCGCACCTACGGGAGGCAGAGCGATGGCAGAACACCAGCATCACGATCACGGCCAGCACCAGACCAACGGCCAGGCGCGCGTCGGGTACGCCTCGCCCCAGGAGGCGCTCGCGGCGCCGCCGGAGGAGTTCGTCTACGTCGCCGCGCTCCACACCGGCACCGGGGTGGAGCAGCCGGACTTTCTGGCGGTGGTGGATGTCCGCCCGGACTCGGATACCTATGGCCAGATCATCCACCGCACCCCGATGCCAGGGCTGGGCGACGAGCTGCACCACTACGGCTGGCAGGTGTGCAGCAGCGCCTGCCATACGGACCTGCGCCGCCAGCACCTGGTGGTGCCCGGGTTCCGCAGCAGCCGCGTCCACATCGTCGACGTCGGCTCCGACCCGCGCCGGCCGGAGGTCGTGAAGGTCATCGAGGGCGAGGAGATCAAGCGCAAGGCCGGGCTGTCGGCGCCGCACACGGTCCACTGCATGCCGGGCGAGATCGTGGTCGTCAGCATGCTGGGCAACGCCGAGGGCGAGGCGCCGGGCGGCTTCCTGGTGCTGGACGCGCGCCACTTCGACGTGCTCGGCCGCTGGGCCCCGGAGCAGGACGGGGTGCGCTTCAACTACGACTTCTGGTACCAGCCGCGCCAGAACGTGATGATCTCCAGCGAGTGGGCGGCGCCCAAGACATTCCAGGACGGGTTCCGGCTGGAGGACGTCCAGGCGGGCAAGTACGGCCACAGCATCCACTTCTGGGACCTGGCCGAGCGGCGGGTGGTGCAAAGCATCGACCTGGGCGAGGAGGGATGATCCCGCTCGAGGTGCGCTGGCTGCACAACCCGGAGGCGCAGACGGGCTTCGTTGGCGCGGCCCTCTCCAGCGCGATCTGGCGCTGGTATCGCGATGGCGACCGCTGGGCGGCAGAGAAGGTGATCCAGGTGGAGCCGCGCGAGGTGGCTGGCTGGCCGTTCCCTGTGCCAGGGCTCATCACCGACCTGGTCGTCTCAATGGACGACCGCTTCCTGTACTTCTCTGACTGGCTCCACGGCGACCTGCGCCAGTACGACATCTCCGACCCGGCGCATCCGAAGCTCACCGGCCAGGTCTGGCTGGGCGGCGTGCTCGGCCAGCCAAGCCCGGGCGGGCGCAAGCTAGACGCCGGGCCGCAGATGCTGCAGCTCAGCATGGATGGCCGGCGGCTGTACGTGACCAACTCGCTCTACTCCACCTGGGACAACCAGTTCTACCCCGGGATGAAGTCCTGGATGCTCAAGCTGGACTGTGACCCGAACGGCGGGATGACGCTGGACGAGCGCTTCTTCGTCGACTTCAGCCCGGCCCGCGGCCACGAGATTCACCTACCCGGCGGGGACTGCACCACCGAGATCTTCACGTAGTCCAGGCCCACGGGGCTGCCCCATGGCAGGGCAGCCCCGCTCCTGGCTTGGGACTTGCCTTCACCGGCACGTGCTGCTCGCGCCTGGGTGTTGCCCTGGCGGACCGCCGGCACCAGCGGGCGCCGGGAGATAGGTGGGGATTTCAGCACAGCCATCAGGGGGGCGAGTCCCACGGGCCCGGAGTCGCTTACCACCCGGAGAGTGACTGCCTCGTCCTCAAGCAGGCGGGCCGCCTCGGGACACTCGGCCGGAGCAATGTGGAGGGGGCTGGCTTCGTCTTCGACTCCATGGAGCCGAGCGCCGGGGCCTACCGCTGGGGCGGCCCGCCCTGCGCGCGCTCGGCTGAGCCCTCCTCGCGTCGCCCTGGCGTCAGTGCCCAGGCGCCAGGCAACACGGCCGCGGCGAGGGCGATCTTGAGCGCGTCCCCCGGCAGGAATGGGAGCAATCCCAGCGGAAGCAGGCTGGCGGGCGGGACGAAGCGAGCCAGGCCCGCCAGGCCCAACACGTAGATCACCACGTTGCCCAGCGCCATCGCCGCCGCCGCGCTCAGCACCCGGCGGTCCCAGCCGTGTTCGGCCAGCCACCCGACCAGGAAGGCGGCCGGGACAAAGCCGATCAGGTAGCCCGCGGTGGGGCCGATGATGACCGGGACACCGGGGACGCTGCTGGGGCTCCAGGCGCTGGTTCCGCCGGCGAAGACCGGCAGGCCCACGAGCCCTTCGCCGAGATAGGCGAGCAGGGCGAGCGCGCCTAGCCGGCGCCCGAGCAGCGCTCCGACGAGCAGGACGCCGAGGGTCTGCCCGGTGATCGGGACTGGCCGCAGCGGAATGCTGATCTGCGCGCAGAGCGCGACGAACAGGGAGCCAAGCACGACACGGGCGAGGTCAGGCTGAACCCCAACACGGGGCCACCAGAGCTGGGCCAGGGTCAAGCGGGAGGTTCTCAGCACGGCAGCAGCACCCAGGTCCGGGCCGGGTCGTCCCGGCCCTCATCGCGGAATCGTAGGGGCGGGCGGGGCAGCGCGTCAAACGCGCCATGGGCAATGGGCGCGGCCGGGAGCCACACGACTCCCGGCCGCTTCGGGTCGGTTCATGCCCCGCCACTCACCGTCCGTCGTCGTCGTCCACCAGCTCCGGCGGGACATCGGGGTCCTCGTCGTGCGTGGGGACGTAGATCGTGTTAGGGGCGACGCTGGCGGCGTTGGGGCCAACGTTCGGTCCGGCGAACGCGCCTGGCGCCACGGGATCGGCCGCCGCGGTAGTGGCATCGCTGAACACGAAGTAGTACGAGTGGTTGCCCGCCGGCAGCGTGATGGTCGTCCGATACACCGCGCCGGTGTCGTACGCGCCGGACACGTAGGTCAGCGGATAGGGCTGATTGTCGACGTAGAGATTCGCCTTGTCCGGTGGGGTGCCGGCGATGTTCTTGTACGTCGTCTGGAAGGTGAACGGGGTCGAGGTCGGGCCCGAGGTCGGGGTGACGGAGGAGCACGTCGCCATCATGGTCAGAACAGTCGGCGCATTGCCCTCCCGCACGAACGGCCCCGAGCCGTCGTCGAAGCGGAAGCGGTAACGGTGTACGCCAGCAGGCAGCGCGGAGGTGGTGTACTGATACACCACGCCGCTGCTATAGCTGGTGCCCTGCGCCTGCATCGGGTAGGTGACGCCATCGATGTCGACCACGGCCAGCGTCGGCGCCTTGTTGGCTGGCGACGTATAGCGCGCCCGATACGTGACCTGGCCGCCCACCAGCACCTTGGAAGTTACGTTGAAGCTGTCCATGGTGAACGGGAAGACCTGCGGACCGCTGAACACTTCGCCGTTGTACGGGAATTGAACCCGCCCCCCCGACGGAGTGGAGAAGACGAAACGGAAGCTGTGCATCCCAACCGGCAGGCCGGTAACGGTGTACTGGTACACGGTCCCCGTGCCTCGCCCGTACGGCCCGGCGGCAGTCATCGTCTTCTTCTTGCCGTCGATGAAGATGTTGTGGACCTGCGGCGTGTCTGAACCAGTGTAGACGACGCTGAACGTGAACGAGGTCTGCGTGGTGCCGGTCGAGGGATAGACGGAAGCGAGCTTCGTGCTGTCGAACGCGGCCGGCGCCTCGCCGGGCCCGGCCAGCGGCGTGGCCAGGTCGGAAAGATCGCTCGCCTGCAGCGAGCTCGCCGAGCCGGGGGATGGATTGCAGATCGGCACCGGCGCCTTGGCAACCGAGCTGGGTAGCGGCACCTGCATCAGGCCGGAATACGAGAGCTGGCCGAGCACCAGCGGCGGCAGCGGCACCTGGTTGAAGTCGAAGTAATCCAGCATGCTGCCGACCGAGGCGACCGCGTCGCGCTGTCCCAGGTTCGGCAGGTTCCAGTTGTATTCGATGAACTTGATGAAGGAGGCGAACTCGCCCTCCTCGTGGGAGATGTAGCCGCTCTTGGCATACGGGGAGATGACGATCACCGGCGCGCGCGGCCCGAGCCCTTCGGCATCGAGCTGGGGCGGCGGGACGTGGTCGTAGAAGCCGCCCCAGTCGTCCCAGCTCAGGAAGATCACGGTGTCATCCCAGTACGGGCTGTTCATCACCGCGTTGATCTGCGTTGTCGCCCAGTTCTGCCCGGAGATGAGCGAGCTGGGCGGATGGTCGCTTGTGTCGGTGGTCGGCGGAGTGACCCACGAGATGTCTGCCAGGGTGCCGGCCTCGACATCGCTCACGAACTGGCCGTTGTCGACCCGAATCGCGTTGGGGGAATTGAGCAGCGGCAGGATATAGCGGGTGGCATCCCACTGGGGCGCCTGGGCATAGCTGCGCCAGGTAATCCCCTGAGTCGCCAGCAGATCTGGCAGGCTCTGGATGTTGACACACGGGAAGGTCTGGTAGGCGACGCCGGACGGCGACAGCGCCGCGATGAGCGCGTTCTGCTGCGTCGTTGTGCAGTTGTAGAAGGTGGTGAAGTCCAGGCCGCCGCTCTGCGCCGCCACGGTGGCGATGTGGTTGGGGACGCTGCTGGTGGCCATGGAGGTGAAGAAATAGTCGCCGAGGGCGAAGTGCTGGGCGTAGGACCAGTAGTTCGGGATGTCACTCTGAGCATACTGGAGCTTGCCGGCATCGGTGAACTGGTCCATGGCGCCATGGTCCATCGCGGCCCGGGCAGCGGGACCGGAGTGGTCCAGGTCGGCGACAAGAGGATCGGGGGCGTGCGGCAGGAAGACGCCGTTGGCATTCGGGAAGCGTCCGAACAGGTTGTCGAAGCTGCGATTCTCCATCATCAGCACGACGACGTGCTTGATCGGCGTCTGCGTCGCGCTGGTGGCCGTCGCCCGGCTCGCTGGAGCGGCCGACGTTTGCACAGTCAGGCTCACGTGGTCGAACCAGGCTTCGCCACTCTGCTGCTCGAACAGTAAGGAGACAGCGAGACGGTCGAAGCTCTTTGCCGCAGTGACAAGACTCTGAGCCTGCTGCCGGGGATGGGTGCCGGGGCTGAAGCGGGCGAGCGTCGTCGTGGTCGTGCCGTCGCTGTTGAGGAAGCGGAGCGCCAGTGCGTAGGTGCCGGTGCTGTTGGCGCCGCGCGCCGCGCTCCAGCCACTCAGCAGGAAATGTTCTCCCGCTTTGCCAGATCGCTGGATCGTCTGGTACAGCGCCTTGTCGGCCCTGGCTGCGCCCACCATGTGGAAGGTTGGGCCGCCGCCCGCCGGCGATTTGGCCTGCCCGTCGTGCGCATCCAGGTTGACAGGCATCCAGCCGTCAGGGATGCCATCTCGGCCAACGGCGGTGAACAGGCTGTTGGTGAGCAGATTGCTCGCCGGGCGCTCGGCCGCCGCCTGGCTGAGGAACGTGTCCGAGGTCTGCGATCCCGCACTGCCCGGGGGACCACCTAAGGCGCGCTGGTCGGCGGACTCCTCGCTGGCCACGGCACTGCCGGCCGCGTGGGCGGCATCGCCGGCTAGGCCGGCCCAGAGTCCAAGAACCAGCACCACGCCGAGGTTCAGCAGCGTGGCGAACGGTCGAGAGCCTCCCATCTTCATCATCCCCTCCAACGGGATACCGGTCTCTCGGGAATGCGGCAGGGTCTGGGCTCCGCCCAGCGAGCGCGCCCCGCCGCTGGTGGCACGCCGAGCCCAGTATCGGGGAGCAGAGTTGGCACGACGCGAAACGGGAGCAGCGGCAGCCGTTCGCGCCGGTTGCCCTGCCGGGGCCAGGCGGGTCCCCACACCGACGCCGTGGCTCGCCTCAAGCCAGCGCCAACGTGCCAGGGCTACATGGAGCACCACGAGCGCCACCCTCAGCTCCAGGCCGGCTCGAATGCCGCTTGCCCGATGAGGCACCCGAGCATCACAGGCGTCCATGCCCCTGCGTTCCGGAGCCGCTCCCACGGTACACTCCGGAACCAAGGATGTCAAAGGTTTTCTAGAGGGTGTGAACTGAGCTCAGCTATACAAAGCGCGGCTAGCGGATGCGGAGCTGCTCACCGGGAGTGACCAGATCGGCGTCGTCCAGGTGGTTGAGCGCGAGCAGCGAGTCGGCGCTGGTCGCGAAGCGGGCGGCGATCTCGGTCAGAGTATCGCCTTCGGCCACGGTGTACCACTGCTCGCGGCTGGGTCTGGGCAAGCGCAGCGCCTGGCCAGGGACGATCGCGGCATCCGGGGACAGGTTGTTGGCGGCCAGGAGCGCCTCGGTCGTCACCCCGGCCCGCTCCGCGATCTGCCAGGGCACGTCGCCCTCCTGGACGATGTAGACGCCAGCGTCCGGCGAGGCGGCGGGTGCGCCGGGGGGCGCGACCAGCGTGAGCGTCTGGCCGGAGACGACCAGGTCCGGATCCGTGAGACCGTTCCAGGCGGCAAGCGCTTGGGGGTCGAGGCCGTAGCGCTGGGCGATCTGCCCGAGCGTCTCTCCCGGCTGCACCACGTACTGGCCGGAGGATGGGAGAGGCAGCGGCTGGGCCGGAGGAGCGGCCGCGGATTCGGCAACGGTCGGCGTGGGCAGGGGCGTGGCCGTGGGCGGTGGGGGTGGAGCCGGCGGGTGGGTCGGCACGGGCGGGCTGGCCGGGGCGGCGTCCGGGCCGGAGACGACCTCGAACCGCACGCGCAGCCGCATCGCCCGGGGGTCGGCCAGCGCGGCGAAGGCGGCATATGAGAGATCGAGCGCCTGCGAGAAGCTGCCGCGGTCGCGCACTTGAACGACCACGCTGCGCCCGTTGGCCGGGTTAGTGATGCGCAGCCAGGTGCCGAGGGGATACAGGTTGCAGGCCGCGGTGGTCGGGTCGTTCATGTCGTAGACCTGGCCGTTGGCCATGCGGCGGCCGTGGTACGGCTGGCCGTACCACGTGGCGGTGCCTTCGTCAGCCAGTGCCGCCGGCGCGCTGGCCGCCAGCAGCGCCGCCAGGAGCAACGACGCTCCCAGGGCGCCAGCACCAAATCGTGTCAAGCTCGCGCATCCTCCGACGGCCTCCAGGCGCCCGAGCGCGCTGGCGGCCGCCGCGGCGGAGTTAACCAGGTTTGAGAAGAGCTTGTCAAGCTGCTCCTGGTCGGTACCGCCTGGGAGGGTTCTGCGGCCGCCAGGCGGCAGCGGGCGGCCCTGCGGGGAGCCGCTTGGCTCGTCTGGCCCAAGCGGGCACCCCGCCGCTCCAGAGTGTGGGAGCCAGACGGCGCAACGGTCTGGGAGGCAGCAAAGCCTGCCAGGCTGGCGATCGTCGCCGCGCCCCAGCCTGCGTGGGGGTAGCGCTAGCGCTCGCGCAGGATCTCGCGCGCCCGGTGCAGCAGCTCCTGAAGCTGCTGGGGCTGGAACAGACAGAGGGCGAGCACCTCGCCCTCGTACGCCGTCTGGAGCGCGACCGCGGGCAGGCCATGGTAGTCGAAGTTGCCGCAAGCGTAGCCGGCGATCGCGGTGATCCGAAAATAGGGGATCTCGTCCGGTGCGAGCGGAGGCTCCGCTGGCGCCCAGGGCCCACCCTGCTGAATCAGCCCTTTCACGTCGGCGGCCAGGTGTGCTAGCACCAGCGGGTGCGTCAGCTCAAAGCGCGCGTCCACTCGCCGGTCGCGCAGGTTCAGGAAGACGGTGCCATTCTCCTGCTCGACTTCGAGCGACCACTCGGCTACCCGCACGATTGGCGCCTGCTCGATCAGCCCGGGCTCCTCGCCGGGCGGCTCACGCTCGAGCGCACCCCAGGCCGCTCCGACCGAGGCGGCTGCTTCGAGCGCTAGCAGCAACGTCTCCCGCTGGTTCATCGGCAGCGCCAGGTCCGGCACTGCCTGGCGCAGCGCCGATTCCCAGCGGTTGATCAGGGCCTGGCGCTCCTCGGACGACATCTCCTCCCGCAGGTAGCGGAGCGCAGAGACGAACTCGCCCCACTCCTCGACCTCATCCTCCTCGGGAGGGTGGCCGTGGCGAAGGAACTCGTGGATGCGACGGAGAAGCGCCTCCTTCTCTTCATCGTCGCCGCCACGGCCGCCCTCGTCGGCCCCTTTGCGCGTCATGCACGCCCCCTTCAGCGCCAGATACGGGCGGCGCCTCCCCACCGGAGCAGCGGCGCCCGCCCATCTTCGGGCATTCTACCACCGTCATGCCGACCCCGAGCCGCCAGTCCCGAGGGCGCGCCCGAGCAGCGTCCCGTCGAAGTCGAATAGGAGCGTCTCGATCTCCAGACCGCCGTGGATGTAGGCGCGACTCTGCTCCTGCACCAGTGCGCACAGGCGCTGGCAGAAGGCCCGGAGCGTGCCGGTAGCGGCGAGGAGCTCCTGAACATGGCGGGCGGTGTTGGCGCCGCGGATCGCCTCCACCGTGGCCGGCGGAGCGCCGCACTCGCGGGCCAGCTCGCTCAGAAACACCGTGTCCACCTGGTTGCCGGCGACGTGGGTCTGGAAGTGGCCCTGGGCGAGCTTGGAGAACTTGCCGACCATCCCGGCCAGAGTGGCGCGCCGAATGCCGTCGCGCAGGCACCGCCTGAGTGCGTGCCCGGTGAAGATGCCCATCTCGACAAAGGCCAGCTCGGGCAGGTTGGGGAAAAGGCGCTGGGCGAACTGCTCGCTCCGCCCGCCCGTGCTCAGCACAACGTGGCGAATCCCGTTCGCGGCGGCAACGTCGATCGCCTGCTCCACGCTCGCCCGCCAGGAGGCGGTGGAGTAAGGGTAGACGATGCCGGTGGTGCCAAGGATGGAGATGCCGCCAACGATGCCGAGGCGCGGGTTCAGCGTCTTCTTCGCCAGCTCCTCCCCGCGTGGGACGCTGATTTCCACCCACACGCCACGCTCTGCCACGCCGGCCTCCGCCAGCGCCTCCTGGACGGACGCGACGATCATCTGGCGCGGGACCGGGTTGATCGCCGGGCCGCCGACCTCTAAGCCCAGGCCAGGGCGGGTCACCACCCCCACGCCCGGCCCGCCCCGCAGGTGGACGCCAGGGGTCGCATTCCAGCCAACGCGGGCGCAGATCTCGGCGCCGTGCGTCACGTCCGGGTCGTCGCCCGCGTCCTTGATGACGGAGCAGAATGCCTCTTGCATCCCGACCTGGCAGCGGTGCAGCCGGAAGGTGGCGTCGAACCCGGCCGGGAGGTGGATCACCGCCGCGTCCACCGGCGCCTGGCGCAGCAGCGCCTGAGTGGCCGCTTTGGCCGCCGCCGCGGCGCAGGCGCCGGTCGTGAAGCCGGTGCGCATCCCCCGGCGGTTCACCCGGCGAACGAAGCCCTCTTCGTCCATCGTCACTCCCGCGCCTCATCGCGCCGGCTGCCCGCCACGGGAAGGCGCTTCGGCCTCACCTCGGTACCCCGTCGCCGGCTGCCCAGGTGAGCAGCAGGTTCACCGTCGCCACCGCCAGTGGCGAGCCGCCGCGGGTGCCGACGACAGTGACGAACGGCACCGCGCGCTCCTGAAGGAGCTGTTTGGCCTCGCTGGCGGCGACAAAGCCGACGGGCATCCCGACCACGAGCGCCGGGGCGGCGCGGCCGGCATCCACCAGGTCGAGCAGCGCCAGCAGCGCGGTGGGGGCGTTGCCGATGGCGACAACTGCGCCGTCCAGCCGCTCGGCCAGCAGCAGCAGCCCAGCAGCGGTGCGGGTGATCCCTTCGGCCCGCGCCCGCTCGACCGCGCCCGCCTGGCAGGTGGCGCACAGGAGCGGGCAGCCCAGTCGATGGCGGAGGGGCCGATTCAACCCGGCGGCGACCATCTGCACGTCGCAGACGATCGCCGCGCCGGCGCGCAGCGCCCGGACCCCCGCCTCCGGCGCACTGGGCGAGACTCGGACCAGGTCGGCCAGCTCCAGATCGCCGCTGGCGTAGATCAGCCGCCGCGCCAGCGCCTGCTCCGCGGCGGAGCCGGGCAAGGGGCGCCCAAGCGCCCGGTCGATCCGCGCCCGGCTTTCACGCCCGATCGCCTCCGGCGGCAGGCCATAGCGGTCGAGCAGGCTCCGATCGTTAGGCAAGGACTTCGCCATGCTGGGTGAGCACCACTCCGGATGAAAACGAGGCAGTCTGGCCGGTACGCTCTCGCAGGACAGCCGGGCGCCGGAGGGCGGCTCTTAGCGAGTGCCGTGAGCCCGACAAGGACGGAAGGGTTTTCACAGCACTAACCGTCTTCTCGGAGTGGGGCCAAACGAGAATACTTGCCTTGCCATGATTTCCTCTCGTCCTTAGGTTCTACAATTATGACGCAAGCCCGTGTGCCTGCCGTGCGCTCGCGGCGATCTGGTACTCGAGCACACTCGCATCTGGAAGCTGGTCCGAAGCTCTCCCTTGGTCGTAGACGTTTTTGCCAAAGGCGTTCGCGAAACCTGGCGACCGGTACACGGGCGAGTAGAAGCAGCCGCCATGCCAGTCCTGAACGAATGGGATCTTCGGCTCGTTCTCCTGCACGTACCCTGTCGCTGCCTCCAGCCGGTTAGACGGCACGTTCGGGCCGATGATCACCCGGCCTTCCTGATACTGTCGCGCCAACCATTCGGGTGAGACGTTCGAAACTGCCCATCGTCGATAACCAGGGTAGCTGCCGCCTGGGCGGCAGCCTCAAAGTCGGCGGCGCGGGTGAACACCCGGAGCCCCAGCCGCCGGGCCTCTGCGGTGCTCAGCAGAGGATGCGCCGGATCCCGGAGATAGACGGTGTGGGCCGAGGCCACAGCCCCAGGCGCTGAGAAGAGCGTGAGCCCGATGCTCGTTCCTGCCCCGACAAAGAGCAGAATCGGGACGACGAAGCGGAGCGCTGCGGGATCCAAGCGGAACGCTTTCATCACGCCCCCTACGCGGGCACTTCAGCCGCGTGCTACGCCCGCGCGGGCGCAGGCGGTCACGAAGCGCGCCGCCAGCCCCGGGCGGCTGCCGAGGTGCAGGTGGATGTACGAGGCGAGCAGCCCCCCGCGCTGGTAGCCCTCCACCCGGCCGGGCTGGTCCAGCACGTCGTAGGCGGCGTCCGCCGCGCTCGGGAGGTCGTGCAGCGTTGACCAGTGGAACTCGTGGCCGGGCAGCCGCTCGCCGGCCCGCAGCAGCGGGCCGTCCTGGCGGGCGCGCACCTCGCGGTAGCCGACCGTCACCTTCGGCGCGCCCATCGCGGCGGCGAAGGGGGCCAGGCCGACCATCTGGTGCTCGCGACCCTCCGGGTCGCGCAGCGAGCGGCCCAGGTACATCAGCCCGCCGCACTCGGCGTACACCGGCAGACCCCGCGCTGCCGCCTGGCGCAGCGACTGCCGCATGCTGGTGTTGGCGCTCAGCTCGGCGGCGAACAGCTCCGGAAAGCCGCCGCCCAGGTATACCCCGTCGCAGGGCGGCAGCGCCGGGTCCGTCAGCGGGCTGAACGGCGCCAGCTCTGCCCCCCAGGCTGCCAGCAGGTCCAGGCTGTCCTGGTAGTAGAAGCTGAAGGCGCGGTCGCGCGCCACCGCCAGGCGCGCCCGGGCGGGCACGGGCCGCAGGGGGAACAGCGGCGTGGCCTCGGGCCGCGGCGGCAGCGCCGCGGTCTCGGCCAGCCGGAGCAGGCGCGGCAGGTCGACCTCGCGCTCGACCGCCGCCGCCACCGCGTCCAGGAATGCCTCGATCTGCGGCCCTTCGCTGGCGGGCACGAGCCCCAGGTGTCGCTCGGGCAAGCGGAGCGCCGGGTCGCGCTGCAGCGCCCCGAGCACGGGCAGCCCAGCCTCCTGCTCGATGCTCGGCTGGACCGCCTGTCGGTGCCGCTCGCTGCCGAGGTTGTTCAGGATCACCCCGGCCAGCCGCAGCACGGGGTCGAAGCGGGCGAAGCCCCAGGCGAGCGCGGCGGCGCTGCGCGCCATCCGGGAGACGTCGAGCACCAGGACCACCGGGGCGCCGAGCAGCTTGGCCACCTCGGCGGTGCTGGCTTGCTCGGTCGGGCCAAGCCGGCCGTCGAACAGCCCCATCACACCTTCGACGACGCAGACGTCGGCCTGCGCGGCGGCGCGAGCGAACAGCTCCACCAGCCCGGCAGCGTCGGTGAGCCAGCGGTCCAGATTGCGCGAGGGCCGGCCGCAGGCGAGCGTATGGTACGTGGGGTCGATGTAGTCCGGCCCCACCTTGAAGCCTTGCACCCGCAGCCCCCGCCGCGCCAGCGCCGCCATCAGGCCGGTCGCCACCGTCGTCTTGCCCACCCCGCTGTGGGGTCCCGCCACGACGATCGTCCGCACGCTCCCTCCGCGAGCCCTTCGGATGCCCTATGGTACACTCGCGGGAAGCTGACAGCGGGCAGCCAGCAGCCGCCAGCGCCCCCTCGGCCGCCTTCCAGGCTCCGCACTGGCAGCAGATGAAGCGCGGGGACGCAGCTCCGGCGCGGCTGCCGCGAGAGGGATGATCTAGCGATGGCCGACAGGCTCTGCCACCCGCGCCCGGTGGCTCGCCCGGGCGCCGCTGCCGAGGGGATGTAGCGGTGGACCAGCCGCAGGAGCAGGCGCCGCCACCCGCCGACGCCGCCAGCGCTGAGCCCGCCCCGCGCCGGCCTAGCCTGCAGCGCCCACCCCGGCACGGGCTAACCCTTGTCTTCACCGGCAACGGCAAGGGCAAGACGACCGCGGCGATCGGGCTGGCGGTGCGGGCGGCCGGCAACAGGCTGCGCGTCCGCATCATCCAGTTCATCAAAGGGCAGTGGAAGAGCGGGGAGCGGGAGATCCTGGAGACGCTGCCCCAGGTGGAGCTGAGCGTGATGGGTCGCGGCTTCACGATCGAGCGGCTGCGCGATCCGCGCATCCCGATGGACGAGCATCAGGCCGCGGCGCGCGCCGCCTGGGAGCAGGCGTGCCAGGCGGTGCGCTCGAACGCGTGGGACATGGTGGTGCTGGATGAGATCCTCGGCGCGGTGAAGGCAGGGCTGGTGTCGCTGGAGGAGCTGCTGGAGCTGGTGCGCTCCAAGCCCCCGGAAGTCCACCTGGTGCTGACCGGCCGCGGTGCCCCGCCAGAGCTGATCGACGCCGCCGACCTGGTCACCGAGATGCGCGCGATCAAGCACCCGCTGGAACAGGGCATCAAGGCGCAGCGGGGGATCGAGTTTTGACGCTTGCGCCGGTCCTCATGATCCAGGGGACCGCCTCGTCGGTCGGCAAGAGCCTGCTGGCGGCGGGGCTGTGCCGCCTGTTCGCCCGCCAGGGCGTGCGCGTGGCGCCCTTCAAGGCCCAGAACATGTCCAACAACGCCGCCGTCTGCCCGAGCGGGGGGGAGATCGGCCGGGCCCAGGCGCTCCAGGCGCTGGCCTGCGGGCTGGAGCCGACGGTCGAGATGAACCCGGTGCTGCTCAAGCCGGAGGCGGAGGCGCGCAGCCAGCTCGTGGTGCTCGGCCGGGCGCGCGGCTCGTACTCGGCGCGCCAGGCTCTTGCCCAGCGCGAGGCGCTCTGGCCAACGGTCGTCGCGGCGCTGGATGGGCTGCGGGCGCGCTTCGAGCTGGTCATCGCGGAGGGGGCGGGCAGTCCAGCGGAGGTGAACCTGCGAGCGCGCGACATCGTGAACATGCGGCTGGCCCGCCACGCCGGGGCGGCGGTGCTGCTGGTGGGCGATATCGACCGCGGCGGGGTGTTCGCCAGCCTGCTCGGGACGCTGGCGCTACTGGAGCCGGAGGAGCGGGCGCTGGTGCGGGGGCTGGTGGTCAACAAGCTCCGTGGCGACCCCTCCCTGTTCGCGGAGGGAGTCGCCTTCCTGCAAGCGCGGGCCGGGGTGCCGGTGCTGGGCGTGGTGCCCTACCTGCCCGACCACGGCCTGCCGGACGAGGACGCCGCGGCGATCTCACTCCCGTCGCGCGAGGCGGCAGTGGTCGAGGTAGCTTGCATCCGGCTGCCGCGCATGGCCAACTTCGACGACCTGCTCCCGCTGGCACGCGAGCCCGGGGTGGCGGTCCGCTTCGTCGACCGCCCGCAGGAGCTGCGGGCCCCGGACCTGGTGATCCTGCCCGGCAGCAAGGCGACGCTGCCGGACCTGGCCTGGCTCTGGGAGCGCGGCCTGGCCGGACGTATCCAGGCGCTGGCCCGGCGGGGAACGCCGATCCTGGGGATCTGCGGCGGCTACCAGATGCTCAACCGGGTGGTGCGCGATCCGGCCGGGGTGGAGTCGGCGCACCTGCGGGAGCTGCCAGGGCTGGGGCTGCTGCCGGCGGAGACGGTGCTGACGCCGGAGAAGCGGCTGGGGCTGGCAACTGGACGGGTGCAGGCGGCGGGCGAGAGCCTCTGGTCGGCGCTGCACGGACTGGACGTCGAGGGGTACGAGATCCATGTCGGCCAGACCACCGGCGAGGCCCCATCGCTGCTCCGGCTGGACGATGGCCGCGCCGACGGCGCCCTCCACGGCAACGTGGCCGGCACCTACCTGCACGGCCTGTTCGAGCGCGCCACGCCCCGCCAGGCGCTCCTGGCCGCGCTGGCGGCGCGCAACGGCTTTGCCTGGATGCCCAGTAGTGGCCAGGAGAGCATCGTGCAGCGCCTGGACCGGCTGGCAGACACGCTCGAAGCAAGCCTCGATCTTTCGCTCCTGCGCCGGCTGGTCGGCACGCCAGCCTGAGCGGCTCGGCGGCGCGCAGCGGCCGCGAGCTAGCATTCAGCACAATAACTTCCCGCTGTCTCCTCCTGTATCGCGCGTTTCTCGTGCTGTTTGCCCAAGGGATGCGGGGAAGATTCGGCGCCGGAGCCGATGACAGCCAGGGCGCGGTGGCCCACACTTGTCCCTGCTCGCCACCGTCGGCGCGGCTCGTGCTCGGCGCAACGATGTGCCCCAGCGTCCCCAGACGTTGGGGCTGCTTCGTTCTCTGGGGGCGCCGAGCAGCGCGGGCGCGCCGTGGCAGCGACCTTACACAGGAGGCCGACTGCATGGCACAGGCTGAACAGAAGGCGGCGCTGCGCCCCACCCTGGGCTTGACCGGGGTGACCGTCAACGCGATGGCGCTGATCGCCCCTGGCGCGTTTCTCTGGATCACCTATCAGCTTCAGGCGGCGCAGACAGTGCCGGGCGGGACGGAGACCACCGCGCTGGACATGTGGCCCGGGATCGTCTTCGCGCTCCTGCTCGCGTTTCTGACTGCGCTCTCCTACTCGGAGCTGGCCCGCATCTATCCCGAGGCGGGCACGGGGAGCTGCTACTACTTTGCCGAGAAGGCGTTTGTCGACAAGGCCGAGCAGGGCCACCACCGCTGGGCGCGGCTTGCCAAGCTGGTGACCGGCTGGGCTGCCCACCTGTTCTACTGGGTCTACCCGGGCGTCATGGTCTCGTTCATGGCGGTCCTGGTGAGCTACATCCTCGGCCAGTTCGGGATTGAGATCGGGCTGGTCGCGCAGATGGCGATCGCCACCGGGTTCTCGCTCGTCGTCGGGTTCATCGCCCTGCGGGGCGTGAGCGGCTCGACCCTCACCGCGCTCATCATCAACGTGATCCAGCTCACCGCCCTGGTCGGGTTCTCCGCCCTGGCGCTCTCCTATCGGCTAGTCAACCCGGATCAGGCGACGTTCGTCCATCCCAACGCCGCCTCGGTAGTCCTGCCGCACAGCCTCGCCAACGTGCTGTTCCAGTCGACGATTGCGATTCTCATCCTGGTCGGCTTCGAGTCGGCGACCGCGTTCGGGGCGGAGGCCAAGAACGCCAAGCGCGACGTGCCGCGCGCCGTCATCCTGGCGCTCGTCATCCAGGGGCTGTTCGCCTACCTCATCCAGTACTTCGCCGCCAACTTCGCCCTCTCCGACAAGCTCACCACCCAGGCTGCGGACGGTTCGACGCTCAGCGGGCTGGAGGCCGCGGCGGCCTCCAGCGCCCCGATCGGCGACATGATCCGGATCATCGGCGATTCGATGCTCGGCGGGCTCGGCTTCGGGCTGATGATCGTCGTCGCGGTCACGGTCGCGCTGGCGATCCTGGGCACGACGCTGGCGGCGATGAACACCGGCGTCCGGATCACCTACGCCATGGCACAAGACGCGGAGATGCCGGAGCTGCTCGGGCTACTGCATGGCCGCTTCGCCACGCCCCATGTGGGGGTGGTGGTTATGGTGGTGGTGTCGGCGATCATCGGCATGGTTGGGACGGTTTCGGTGGTCTACCTGACGGGGATCACCCTGGCCTCTAACTTCGGGACGTTCGTGCTGTACGCTCTCACCTGTCTCTGGGCGCTCATCGCGTTCCTCGGTCGCCCGGACTTCCATCCGCTGAAGCACGCGATCATCCCGCTGCTCGGGCTGCTGGCGAACGTGGTGATGCTGGTGACGATCTTCGCGATGGGGATCATGGGCGGCGGCGACGCGCGGACGGAATCGTTCATGGCGATTGGGATCGCCGCACTCTGGGCCATCGCCAGCGCCATCTACGTCGTGATTCGGAACCGGCGGACCGGCCGCTCGCTCCTGCAGCCAGCCGGCTCTGTCACCGCGGGGGCGGCGCACTGAGCGCTCTTCGGGAACTGGCCCCATGCCAGCGCCCGGGCCTGCCCAGCAGCGGCAGGGCCCGGGCGCTGGCGCCGAACCAGATGGCATGATCGAGGTCGAAGCGGCGGCGCTCTCCGATCCCGGACCGCGGCGCTCGACGAACGAGGACTGCCTCGGGGCGCACGTGCCGACCGACCCGCTGGTTCGGCAGCGGAAGGGGCTGCTGTTCGCCCTCGCCGATGGAGTGGGAGGGCAGCGCGGTGGCGACGTCGCCAGCGCCACCGCTGTCGCTGCCCTGATCGAGGAGTACTACTCGCCCTCCAACCACACGCGGATCGAGCCGGCGCTCCGCCACGCGGTGCAGACCGCGAATCTGCGCGTCTACACCCTTGGGCAGCAGCGCGCCGAACTGCGCGCAATGGCGACAACGCTCAGCGCGGTCGCGCTGGCCGGCGCGCACGCCTACGTCGCGCACGTGGGCGACAGCCGGGTGTACCTGTGGCGCGACGGCGCCTTGACTCAGTTGACCAGCGACCACTCGGAAGCGGCGGAGCTAGTGCGGATGCGGCTGGTGAAGCCGGAGCGGCTGCGCGACCATCCGCGGCGGAGCGTGCTTACCCGCGCGCTGGGTGAGCAGCTTATCGTTCGCCCGGATTTCCTGCGCCAGCCGCTCCAACCTGGCGACCAGTTGCTGCTGTGCACCGATGGGCTCTGGGCCGAGCTCAACGACGCGGAGCTGACGCAGGCACTGGGGCGCTGCGCTCCGGCCGAGGCGTGCCGAGCGCTGGTGGAAGCGGCGATCCGGCGCGACTGCTCAGATAACCTGAGCGTGCAGATTATTAGAGTACAATCCGTCGCCCTGGAGGCCGATGCCGCGCCCTCGCGCAACGGCTGGCTGTCGAGCCTCCTCCAGCGGGCGATGGGATGACAGGCGGGCGAGCGTGACGAAGACCAGCAGCGCACGGAATCGCATGGGACAGCGCCCCTCGGAGGCGGCTCATGCCGTATGACGTGGGCGACACCGTGAACGGCCAGTACGAGATCCTGGCGGAGCTCGGCCACGGCGGGATGAACGACACCTACAAGGCGCGCGACCGCCAGACTGGGCGGACCGTGGTCCTGAAGATCCCGCACGCCAATCTGATCGGCGATCCCGCCACCTACACCCGCTACCGACGCGAGCTGGAGATCGGGCGCCGGCTCGACCACCCCAACATCCAGCATCTGCTCGCCGAAGGCCAGGTGAACGGCGGAGCGGCGCCATACATGGTGCTGGAGTACGTCGAGGGCAGGCTCCTGCGTGACGAGCTGGCCGAGCATGCCCCGCTGTCCGTCCAGGAAGCGATCGGGATCGCCGTGCAGCTCGCCGACGCGCTCCAGTATTGCCACGAGCGCGGGGTGATTCACCGTGACCTGAAACCGGAGAACGTGCTCATCACCCCAGACGGACAGGTGAAGCTGGTCGACTTCGGGATCGCGCTCCTGCGCGGCGCCCGCCGGCTGACGTTCAGCCGCCTGACTAACAGCGTCGGGACGCCCGACTACATGGCGCCCGAGCAGGTGAGCGGCGAACGTGGCGATGCCCGCACCGACGTCTACGCGGTCGGGGTAATGCTGTACGAGATGCTCACCGGCGAGGTGCCGTTCCAGGGGGATACCCCGATGGCGGTGATGAGCCAGCGGCTCCAGCGGGAGGCTCCCTTGCTGCGCCGGATCCGCCCTGACGTCCCGCCCCAGTTGGAAGCGGTGGTTTACCGCGCCCTGCGGCGTGACCCGGCCGATCGCTACCCGTCCATGGCGGCGCTACGGCACGACCTGGAGCACCTGGAATCGGTGCCGATCCCGGAGTATGGCCAGGCGGACGAGGCGGCCGCACCCTGGATCGCCGGGCTCCCCTCGCCCCGGGTCACGCTCGCGATTCTCCTCGCAGTGTTCCTGGGGCTGGCCCTGCTCGGCGCGGTCGCCGAGCTGATCCATCGCAGCCAGGTGACGCCGTGAGTGGCGCCCAGGGCGTCGGGGAGCAGGAGAGACGTGACTGAAGCCCGCAAGAGCGAGATCATCGCGCAGATCGAACGCCTGGGAGTGGAGGCTATCCATCTCCAGTTCACCGACATCCCGGGGGCGATCAAGAGTGTGACGATCCCGGCGCGCCGGGTGCGCGCCTGCCTGGCCGACGGGGTCTGGTTCGACGGCTCAGCGGTAGAGGGGGCGGCCCGCCTGGTCGAATGCGATCTGTACCTGCGGCCGGATCTCGCCACCTTCGCCGTGCTCCCCTGGGAGCAGCCACCGGCCGCACGGTTGATCTGCGACCTGGTGCTCCCCGACGGCTCACCGTTTGGCGCCGATCCGCGCGCCGCGCTGCGCGCCGTCCTGGCCGAAGCGGCCGAGGCCGGTCTGGGGTACCGGGTCTCCGGTGAAGTCGAGTTCTTCCTCTTCGAGGAGCAGGAGGGGCAGCTTCTGAACGGCCAGCCACCGGCGCCGATCGATCGCCGGGGCTACTTCGAGGCGGGCAGCAGCCGCGCAGCAAAGCTGTGCGAGGCGATCAGCCAGGCGCTAGCTGCCTTCCGGGTGGACGTGGTGATGGCGCATCACGAGGTCGCGCCCGGGCAGCACGAGGTCGATCTCGGGGAGCTCGGGGCGCTGGAGGCGGCGGACGCACTGGTTACCGTGAAGTGGGCGCTGCGGGCCTCCGCGCGCCGTGAGGGGCTCATGGCGAGCTTCATGCCCAAGCCACTCGAGGAGGCCAGCGGCTCCGGGCTGCACCTGCACCAGCTCCTGGTCGAACGCGCGAGCGGCGCAAACGCCCTGGTCGATCCAGCCGACGACTACCGGCTCTCCGCCACCGGACGGCACTTCATCGCCGGCCAGCTCGCCCACGCCCGTGGAATGTGCGCCGTGCTTGCCCCCCTGGTGAACTCCTACAAGCGGCTGACCGGGGGGCGGGAGGCGCCGGCCCAGGTCACCTGGGCCCGGAGCAACCGCGGCGCCTTCATCCGCGTCCCCGAGCCCAGATCCCTGCCAGGGATGCGGGTCGAGCTGCGCGCAGCGGACCCAAGCTGCAATCCCTACCTGGCGCTGGCCGTGATGCTGAAGGCCGGGCTGGATGGCATCGCCAACCAGCTCTCGCTGCCCCCGCCGCGCGAAGAGCCCGGCCAGCCCGGCGCGCGCCAGCGCCCGGGCGACGAGGGCGGCGATCCGCTCCCGGGGTCGCTGGATGAGGCCCTGGAAGAGCTGGACTGGGATCCCGTCGTGCGCGCGGCGCTGGGGCAGCCGATCTTCGAGCGCTTCCTGGCCGCCAAGGCGGAGGAATGGCTCGCCTACCGGCGGCACATCAGCCAGTGGGAGCTGCAGCGCTACCTGCTCGGCGCCTGACCGCCGCCACGGCGCGCTCGCGCGTAACGTCCCTTTAAGATCGGCCTCAGCTACCTTTCAAGCGCTCTGCACCTAGGCAACCCGCTAGCCTTCTAGGATCGACGGTACGCTGACCAGCGACCCTCCCGCCTGCTGGCTGAGCAGGTCGGGGCCGGTCTGGGAGGAGCGACGTGGTGCGGCAGGGGCTCAGAGAGTCGTTTGTCGAGCGTGTCGTCTGGTGGCTGCTGGTGTTCCTGGAAGGGCTGCTGGCCCTGCGCCTGGCGCTGCTCGTGGTCTTCGCCAATCCACGCAGCCGCCTAGTCAGGCTCATCTACCTGGTGACCGAGCCGCTGGTCGCCCCGTTCCGCGCGCTCATCACCCACCCCCTGCACCATGTCGGCTCCGAGATCGGGACAGTGATTGCGATGGTGGCCCTGGTCATTATCGCTCTCATGGTCGTTCGGTTCGTCCGCGGCTTGCACCCACCCATGTCCATCTAGTATTGATGCCGCGCACCGCCGGCTCGTCCCCGTTCGCCGGGATAGCCCACGCGCCCGCGGGGCGGCGCCCAGTGCCTAAGAGTGCCGTCTTCAGCCGCTTCGAGGAGGCCTCGCCCAGATGGCAACGCTCCCCCTTTTCTGGCCTGCGCGCGCTGGCAGGCGCGTCGGCGCGTGGTCGCTCGTCTGGCTGGACCTCGCGCTCTGTCTGGGCCTGCTCGCCCTGGCGCTCTGGCTGCGGCTGCCGCACCTCACGGAGGTGCCCGGCTTCACCGACGAGACGGAGGAGATACGGCGGGCGGTGCGGCTGGCGCGGGGGGAGGGGCTGCCGCTGGTCAATGTCGATGCCTACATCGGCGCCTGGAACCTGTATCTG
>JAJPGT010000097.1 GCA_021325655.1 Pseudomonadota bacterium | reverse complement strand
GCCTCGGGCCACGTGGGATACGACGTCGCGGAACAGGCGTTCTTCAGGCGGGAACTGCCGTTCGGCCCGGCAGTGGAGAAGCTGCACCCGCGCTTGGCCGACGCACGAGCGCTGGCTGCGTCCGGCGCGGTCACACTGCACGCCGGCGGCGCGTCCGTGCGCAGCGGCGATGTCGACCACCGGGTCACGTTCGCCACCCCGCACGACATCTGCACGTGCCCCTGGTGGGGCAAGCACCGCGGCACCCGCGGCCCCTGCAAGCACGTCCTCGTGGCCAGGATGGCGGTGCGCTCCGATGAACGCTGACCCCGGTGAACTTGCGGCGGCGATCACGGACGACGATGTGGCCCGGGTCCGCGACCTCCTCCGCGATGCGACAGAAGCGGACCGCAAGGCGTACGCCAAGGCACTCAGGCCCCTCTTCGACGGCCCAGCTTCCGGGCGGTCCGCGACGCGCGGCGGTGCGGCGTTCCTCACCGCCCGGCTAGCGCTGGCCGCGGGGGTGGCGGCAGCACACCGGGCGGTCCGCGATTGCGAGTCGTGGGGGACGTTCGCTGCCCGCCACTTCGACGTGTTCGCCAGCGTGCTCGCCGATCGCCGGCCACCGTGGCTGGCCGAGTTCGCCGACCTTCTCCTCCGGGACGGGTACTGGTCCGACCCGGGGTGGTGGCCGCCCGCACCGGAATGTACCTGGCCCTCCTGGCCGCGAACTCCAAGCACGGGGTGATTGCCGGGCAGCAGGCATGCGTTCGCCTGCTGGCGGCGAACTCACTGCCGCTGGCTGACTTTCTCGCCGCCTCACCGCCGGCGCTGCTGTTCCCGCAGAAGAACATCGCGATCGCACAGCTGAAGCTGATCGGCACGATCGCCACTGCGGAGCCGTCGGTGCGCGCGGCGGCTCTGGCTATCGTGACCGAGGCATTCGGCCACGAGCGCCCGGACGTCCAGGCGTCGGCGCTCGATCTCATCCGCAAGCTCGGTGTACCCGATGGACCGGAGCGTGCGGTGATCGCGGACCGCGCGGGGCGCCTGACTGCTACGCTCGCCGGCCAGGCCGCGGATCTGGGCCTGCTCGCACCCGCCCCAGCCCCACGCCCCGTCGAGGCGAACCCCGCGGCCGGACCGCCAGCCGCTGCGGCCGGCCTGGTGGCGGTGACGGATCTTGCTGAGCTGGTCCAGCTGTTCGCGCGGCTGATGGAGGACGCGAGCGATCCGCTCGCGGTCGAGCGCACCCTGGCCGGGGCAGTCTTCCTCGCCGACCTCCCGGCGGCCGAGCGCGCGACCGCCGGCGCTCCCCTGGTGAGGCGCGCGGAGGCGCTGGTCGCGGACGCCGACGCGGACTGGCTGGACTGGTCCGGCGGCCGCCTCGTCAGCCTCGAGATCGCTCGACTGGCACTCGCCTGGGCGGGTTGCCGGGAGCACGCACAAAGCCCTGGAGCCGCCGGGCGTCCTGGGCCGCCCGAGAAGATGAACCGGATCTGCGGTGCGCGTTTCCTGGAGGCGTGCGACCTGATCAGCGGCGGACGGCCGGTCGGCCATCTGCTCGCCGAACTGACCGCGGCAGACGGTACGGTCAGCCCGGACGCACTGCTGACCCGGCTAGCGTCGTGGCATGATGGCCAGCCGCCCCGGCATGACCTGGAGATCGCGCTGCTGCGGCTGCCGCCGGTGGACGAGTCCTTCTGGGCGGCGTGGGCCAGCGTCCATCCGGCTACCGCGACGATGGCGCGTCGCGCACACTGTGAGGGCAGCACACCCGTTCGCCTGGAAGCGGTCATCGGCCCGAATCTGCAGGACTACCGGCCGAGCCACACTCTCGTCCTCGCCCGCGTTACGAGCCCGCCGCCATCGGCTGGCGAGTACGCATCACGCTGCTGGCGGCTGCTCACCGACCTGCGCGATCCGCTCGGCGGCACATACCTGCTGCGGGACGACCGGGGGTTGATGGATGACTCCCGTTACATCGCCGCTGTCGCCTCCTGGCCCCTCCTGTGCCCTTGCCAGCCGGAACTCGCCGCGGCGCATCTGCTCCGGCCGCTGTCCGACTGCCTGGTTCCCGGAGCGAGCCGGGCCGGCGCGGGGGCGGCGGCAGTCATGGGTCTGACCCGGTCAACTGCGCGGCTAGGCCCGATCGGGCATCTTGCTCTGCTGTCCGGGCTAGCCTCGCCGGAGGCGGACGTCCGCATCGCCGCCGCCGACACCTGGGCACAGGCGGCGCGGGCCAGGCGGCTGGACCAGAACCTGGCCGCGGAAGCGCTCGTAACCGGCCTCGCCGACGGTGCGTTCAAAGTGACTCGCGTAGCAGACGGGCTCCGGCGCGCCTCCCACGAACCGGCCTCGGCGCAGCTGATTGCCACGACGATATTCGCTTCGGCGGACCGCCTCATAGCCGTCAAGTGCGCAAACATGCATCTGCTCCTGGAGCTGGCCGGAGAGGCCGGCACGGTGATCTCGCTGCCTGAACCGCCGGAAAGCATCCGCAACCTGGCCGCCGGGAAGAGTCCCACCAAGCTCGCGATCGCGGCGCGACAGCTTGTGCGGCCGTGCGCGCCCGGCGTGCCTATCTGAGCGCCGGGATGGACTCGTCGGGCGTGCCCCACGACGGGGAGATTCCGGACTGAGGGACGACCTGCCTGGCTCCGGGATTCAGGTCGCGGTTGATCCGTTCCGCGATCCCCTCGATGGTGGCGATGCCGTATGCCATGGACGGATCGTCCTGCGTCAGCACGACGATGCTGTAACCGCCGCCGCGGCCGGTGAAGCACCCCATGCTGTGGACTCGCCATTGATGCGTGGCCAGCGGCAGCCAGCCATTCTTGACGTGGGCGGTAAGGCTGGTCGGCGCGCCCGCCGGAACGCCCCACCGCTGTGAGGGGATGACGCGGGCCATCAGTCCCAGCGCGAAGTTGCGTGCGGCGGTGTTGAGCACAGCGTTGCTGTTGAGCAGCAACCGCAGCAGGAGCATCTGGTCGGACGCGGTGATCTGGGTCAGGCCCCAGTACCCGCCCGGGCCCAGGCGGGTGCTCCTCATCCCGGCGAGGTTCAGGAAGTGCTGGAGGTAATTCCTGCCCAGCTCAGCCCAGAGCGCGGATGCCGCGCCGTTGTCAGATCTGGTGATCATCGCTGTGGCCCTGGCGGTCTCGGTTCTGCTCAGGTGGCGGTGCTGGTCGAGCGCCTTGCGGAGCAGCGCGCCGAGGATGGTCACCTTCACCACGCTGGCCGAGTCGAAGTGCTGCCAGCTGTCGAGCCAGCAGTTCAGCCCGAGACCGGGGTCATCGATCCGCACCGCGACGGTGGACACGCGGCCTCGCCGCGCCGCCTGAATGTCACGGGTGAGCCTGACCGCGAGGGCAGGATGCGAGGGTGAGCTGCAGACGACGGACGACATCGCGGTCGCGGCGCTGGCCGGCCGGGCCAGGAGCGAGACCGAGGCCGACCCGAGAAGGGCAGCCGCGACGATTCCGGCAAGTCCACGCCTGAGCACCATCCAGCATCCCCCGTCGAATTCCCCATACCGAGGCAGAAACTGATTAGTTGTGTGCCTTCATGATGGATGCGCGCCGCCGGACCCGCAAGGGCTACATGCGCTTACACCGCCCCATGAATGGCTCGAATAACGTGTCGGATTACCCCTTTGTGGGGGCACGACCCTCGTTTACGAGGGTCAACCTACCACGATGGGAAAATCCACCACGTTGATGCGGACAGGGCCGCAGTTCTCAGTCGCCCGCCGCCAAGCGCTCGTAGGCCGGCAGCAGCACGTCGAGCAGATCCTTACCGCGCACCTGGACCGGCGGCGGCTCGAACATGCGCAGTAGCAGGTCGGGCGCGGTTGCCGGGGCCACGGTGGCGGACAGCGCGCGCAGCCGGCCCGGGCTCAGCCCGGCCGCCCAGTAGCGGTCCAGGCATTCGGCCAGCGGCGGTGCGGTGACCTCCGGCGCCGCCAGCGCGCCTGGCGCCGGTTCGCGCCGCAGCGCGCCGAGCAGTTCCTCGCGTCCCTTGCCACGCCACGCCAGCATCTGGAACGGGTCCGCGTCGAACGCCTCGGCGAGCACGTAGCAGACGGCGGCCAGGTGCTTGCACGGCACCTCCCAGTCCGGGCAGCTGCACCGCATGTCCATGTCCTCGGCCCGGGACGGGAACAGCGACGTGCCGCACTCGTCGAAGACCTCCTCGATCTCCCGCGGCATCTCCCCGGCCAGCAGCTTGGCGCGGAACAGCGCCTGGCCGGCGAGTTGCTCCTCGACCCGGACCCACTGCGGCGTGGTCAGCGGCAGCACCCCGATGTGCACCTGGTACGGCCGCGGCCGGGAGCCTTGCACGGTCGCGGTCACCATCGCCTGGGTCAGGCTGAACTCCAGCACCTGCCCGGCCCTGGCGTAGGAGCGGCCCCGCGCCAGCCGGCCGCTCATCCCGTACGACTCGAGCACCTCGATGAACCGCCGCGACCACCACCGCTCGCCGATGGCCCCCCGCTTGCTCTTCGCGCGCACGCCCCCGTCGACCCGCACCGGCCGCGAGGGCCCCCAGTCCCGCCAGTCACTCACTGTGTTTCCTCGCTCGTTCGCTGAGGGGCGCCTCGAGGCAATGCCTTCCCTCGTCGCTCACGACTACGTCGCTCGCTCCTCGGTCCAGGCATCGCCGCGCCCCTCCGCTCACTCACTGACCGCCTCAGGCGACAATGTCAAGACCTCCCGCAGGTCGGCGACGGAGAGTTCGGTGAGCCAGCTCTCCCCGGTGCCGACGACGCGCTCGGCCAGGGCCTTCTTCCCCTCGATCATCGCGTCGATGCGCTCCTCGAGCGTGCCGACGCAGACGAACTTGCGCACCTGCACGTTGCGCCGCTGGCCGATCCGGAACGCGCGGTCGGTGGCCTGGTCCTCGACCGCCGGATTCCACCAGCGGTCCACGTGGATGACGTGGCTCGCCGCGGTCAGGTTCAGCCCGGTACCACCCGCCTTCAGCGACAGCAGGAACAGCGCGGGCTCGTCCAGCTCGCCGAACTCTTCGACCATGGCGTCCCGGCGCGCCTTCGTCGTTCCGCCGTGTAGGAACAGCACCGGGCAGCCGAGCCGCGCGGCCAGGTACGGCCGGAGCATATGACCGAACTCCGCGTACTGCGTGAAGCACAGCGCCTTGTCGCCCTCGGCCACGATCTCGTCGCAGATCTCCTCGAGCCGCGCCAGCTTGCCGGACCGCCCCGGCAGCCGCGACCCGTCGCCGAGCAGGTGCGCGGGATGGTTGCACACCTGCTTGAGCTTGGCCATCGTCGCCAGCACCAGCCCGCGCCGCTCGATGCCCTCCTCCGCCGCCTCGATCTGGCCGAGCATGTCATCGACGGTCGCCTGGTACAGGCTCGCCTGCTCCGCCGTCAGGTTGCACCAGACCTTCATTTCCTGCTTGTCCGGCAAGTCACTGATGATGCTCTTGTCTGTTTTAACCCTTCTTAGGCAGAACGGCATCGTGAGCCGTTTCAGGGACTCCGTTGCGTCAGCGTCGGCGTGCCGCTCGACGGGTATCGCGTACCGCTGCCGGAACTTCGCCGCGGAGCCGAGCAGGCCCGGGTTGGTGAAGTCCATGATCGACCACAGCTCGCCAAGCCGGTTCTCCACCGGCGTGCCGGTCAGCGCGATGCGCGCCTGGGCGGGCAGCGAGCGGACCGCCTGCGCCTGCCTGGTCGCGTGGTTCTTGATGTTCTGCGCCTCGTCGCACACCACCCGTGCCCAGCTCACCTCCGCCAGCGCGGCCCGGTCCCTGGTCGCCACGCCGTAGGTGGTGATCACCAGGTCCGCGCCGGCCAGCGCCGTGGCCAGGTCGGCCCCGTCCAGCCGGTCCGCGCCGTGGTGGACGTGTACCCGAAGGTCCGGTGTGAACCTGGCGGCCTCTCGCTGCCAGTTGCCCACCAGCGACATCGGGCACACCAGCAGCGTCGGGCCGTCCGCTCCGGCGCGCGCGCAGATGAGGGCGAGCAGCTGGATGGTCTTGCCCAGGCCCATGTCGTCGGCGAGGATCCCGCCAAGGCCGAGGTCGCCGAGGAACGACAGCCAGGCCAGGCCGCGCTCCTGGTACGGGCGCAGCGTCCCGGTAAAGCCTTGTGGCGTCGCGACCGGCGCGAGCCTGCGGTCCGCCTGGCCGGACATCAGGTCGCCCAGCCAGCCGTCCCCATCGAAAGCCAGCAGAGGCACGTCGTCGCCGGGCCCGCGCAGGCCCACGTCCAGCGCCTCGCCGGCGGTCATCGTGCCCGGCGGGTTCCGCTCGAGGTACCGCAGCGCGGCGGCGAGGTGCGCGTCGTCCAGCTCGACCCACTGGCCGCGCACCCGGACCAGCGGGATCTTCAGCCGGGCCAGCTCGGCGAGTTCGGCGGCGTCCAGCGTCTGGTCGCCGACCGCCAGGTCGTAGCGGAAGTCGACGAGGTCCGTCATGCCGAGCGCGGCCGGGGTGACCGCGGCGGTGCCGGAGCTGGGCTGCTTCGACCGGGTGGTCAGCTTGAGGCCGAGCCTGGCCTTGCGCACCCAGTCCGGCAGCAGCACGCCGAACCCGGCGCCGGCCAGCAGCGGGCCGTTGTGCTTGAGGAAGCGGAACGCGCCGGCCGTGTCCAGCGCCAGCTCGTACGGTGCCGCCTCGCGCAGCGCGTCGCCAAGCTCGGGGAACAGCCGGACCGCGCCGCCGAGGCCGGCCAGCAGTTGCTCGACCGGGTCGCCGGCGCCGAGGCCGGGCGCGCCCGCCCACACGTCCGCGGCCGGCAGCATCAGGCTCGGGTCCTGGGTCGACTGGAGCGCGAACTCGACCCGCCAGGCCGTGTCTTCCTCGTGCGGCTCGGTGAGCCGGAACGAGGTCCGCACCGGGCCGGACGGCATCCGGGCGCTGTCGAGCCACACGGCGAGTTCGTCGGCCAGCGCGGTGGCCTCGGTCTGGTCGCGCGATGTGGTGACCTCGACCCTGGCGTCGGTGCTGGTGAGCGCCGCCACGTACCGCTCGGCCACCGGGGTGCGCGCCGACCGCCCGCGCCGCGGCGGGAGTAGCGCGGGCAGTGACCGCAGCCGGGTGCGCGCGGCCGCGTCCGCCAGCGCGTTGAGCGCGGCGCTGAGCAGCGCCTCGGGCGCGACGTCCGGCTCCTCGGCACGGCAGGACGGCGGCATCGCCCCGGACAGGTCGGTGGCCAGCCGCGCGTCCGCCGCGGCGAGCACCGGGTGCCACCGGGCGGCGTAACCGCCGGGCTCCTCGACCAGGAGGGGAAGCACCCGTCCGCGCGCGGCAAGGCCGGAAGCGAACGTGGCGACCGCTGTCAAATACCCGATCGCGGCGTCCGGGATCACGTCCTCGTCCAGCAGATCCAGCACGCTGAGCAGCTCAAGGGCGGTCGCCGCGTCGAACGCGAGCACGGGGACGCGCCACGGCTTGAGCGTCAGCTTGGCTCGCCGGGCGCGCGGCTCCAGCTCGGGTGCGGGGTGCGGGGTGCCGGCCGCGGTGGGGAGGGCGAGGGTCAGCTCACGGTCGACGGCCTTGCGGGCTAGTTCGCCGGCCGGCGCCAGCAGCTCGCCGAGCTCCGGGGGCTGGCACGCGAACGGGTGCGCGCGAGGAACCTGCGCGGCCCCGGGCACGCCACCAGCGGACGGCAGAGCCTCTGCCCACAGGCAGAGGGCGCCACCAGCCCAGATCGCGTGAAGTACCCGCATCGCCGCCATCCCCATGCACGTCGATACCCAGCACGTTAACAGCGCGCGCCGGGCGACACGCGCAGAAACGCCGTCTGCCGCAGCTACTTGGGCGGCTCGATCTTCTTCAACTGCTTGTTCATCGAGCGCAGCAAGAACACCAGCGCGACACCTATCGCGGCAACGACGACGAACGCGAGCACGCCCGTCTGGACGTCCGACGAGGTCGACGACGCGGACGCGGCAAGCGCGATCACAGGGTCACCTTCTCCCTGAGGCCAGCGAACAGGTCATCTTCGGGAAGCTCGCTGTTTACCAGCGACCTAGCTAGATGATAGTCCTCCGTCGGCCAGGCGACTCGCTGCACCTCGAGCGGGCACGCGAACCAGAAGCCGTCCGGGTCCACCTGCGTGGCGTGCGCCTTCAGCGCCGCCGCCCGCACCTCGAAGAAGTCGCCGCACTCGACCCGCGTGGTGATCTCCGGCGGCGGCGTCCGCCGGTCCTCCTCGGCCCATTCCTCGAAGAGCTTCGTGTACGGCGATTCGAGGCCGCGGCGAAGCATCTCCTCGTGCAGCGCGCGGAACTTCTCCAGGTGGAAAGACGCGAAATAGTACAGCTTCTGCGCTTGCCAGGGGTCGCCGGAATCCGGGTACGCGTCGGGATCGGCGGCGGCGTCGAAGGCCAGCGCGGAGACCTTATGGGTCATCACGTGATCCGGGTGCGGATAGCCGCCGTTCTCGTCATAAGTCAGGATCACGTGCGGCCGGAATTCGCGGATCGCGCGCACCAGCGGCTCTGCCGCATCCTCGACCGGTGTCAGCGCGAAGCACCCGTCGGGCAGCGGCGGCAGCGGGTCGCCCTCCGGCAGACCGGAGTCGACGAACCCGAGAAACCGCTGCTCAACGCCCAGGATCTCGCGCGCCCTCGCCATTTCCTCGGCCCGCACCCTGGCCATGTTCGCGACAATCTCCGGACGGTCCATTGCCGGATTCAGGATGCTCCCCCGCTCCCCGCCGGTCATCGTGGCGACGAGGACCGGCACGCCTTCGGAGACGTACCTGGCCATGGTGGCGGCACCCTTGCTCGACTCGTCGTCGGGGTGGGCATGCACGGCCATCAACCGCAGCTGATCAGGCACCAGAAAACTCCCTCGTTACTACCCGTCAGTGCGGCAAACACCGCCGGACCGATCAGACATTCCCGGCGTTTTACCCCGGTCCATTTGACTAGGACGGTTTGGTCGCCGACGCTTATAGGCTCAGAAGGTTACCCCCGAGGACCGACCCACGGTCCCGCGGACAGCAAGTCCCGCGCAGTACCTAGGAGTGCCCGTGACCGAGACGCGTGATGACACCGTCACCTGGCTGACCCAGGAGGCGTACGACCGGCTCAAGGCCGAACTTGACCACCTCTCCGGACCGGGGCGCATCGATATCGCTAAGAAGATCGAGGCGGCCCGCGAAGAGGGTGACCTGCGCGAGAACGGGGGTTACCACGCCGCCAAGGACGAGCAGGGTCAGATAGAGGCCCGGATCATCACGCTGCAGCACATCCTGGAGAACGCCCGGGTTGGCGGGCCGCCGCGCACCGACGGCGTGGTTGGTCCCGGAATGACCGTGACGATCAGGTTCGTCCGCGATGGCGACGAGGTCACGTTCCTGCTTGCCTCGCGCGAGGAGAGCGACATCCCGATCGACGTGTACTCGCCGCGCTCCCCCCTCGGCGCCGCCATCATGGGCAAGAAGGTCGGCGAGAAGGCCAGCTACGCGATGCCCAACGGGAAGAGCATCACGGTCGAGATTCTGGAGGCCGTCCCCTACGGCGGCTGAGGTTCGCTGAGGGAGGGCCCTCGTGGGGCCTTCCCTCAAGCCACCATCTCGGGATGCGTGGTCTGCTGCTCGGGAGCCGGGGCCGGGGTCCGGGCGCGAAGCGGGACCTCCTTGATGAACCAGGCGAGCACGAAAATCAGCACGGCTGACGGCAGCGCCCAGTAGAACACCCCCTGGACCGCGTGCGCGATCGCGACGAAAAAGTCCTGGCGCACCGCGGGCTTGAGCGCGTTCACCGTCGCCGGGTTGATCTGCCCGCCGCTGATGCTGATGTGGGCGGAACTCGCCGACGCGGCCAGCGACTGGGTAAGCCGCCGCGCGAACACCGCGCCGAAGGCGGCAACGCCCAGCGACCCGCCGATCTGCTGGAAGAACATGCGGCCGCTGCTGGCGACGCCCATGTCCTTCTGCTCGACGCTGTTCTGCGCGATCAGCGAGACCATCTGCATCAGGAAGCCCATGCCGAGGCCGAGGACCACGTAGAACAGGCCAGAGGTGAGCCGGGTCGTGTGCACGTCCAGCTGAGTGAGCAGGTACATCCCGGCGCCCATGATCGCGCCGCCCAGGATCGGGAAGATCTTGTACTTCCCGGTCTTGGTCGTGACCTGCCCGGCGACGATCGAGGTGATCGTGACGCCGAGCATCATCGGGGTCAGCATCAAGCCGCTCACCGTCGGCGAGGCGCCCTGCACGGTCTGCTGGTACAGCGGCAGGAACGTCATCGCGCCGAACATGGCCAGGCCGGTGAGGAACGTCAGTGCCATCGCGACCGAGAAGTTCTTGTTCCGGAACACGTGCAGCGGGAGCATCGGCTCCGCCGCCCGCCGCTCGGTGACCAGAAACCCGGCGGCGGCCGCGACGGTGATAAGGGCCAGCGCGATGATCTGGATCGAGCCCCAGGCGTACTCGGTACCGCCCCAGGTGGCCAGCAGGATGATCGCCGTGGTGGCGAGCGCGAGCAGCGCGCCGCCGAGGTAGTCGACCTTGTGGCTGACCCGGTTCGCCGGGACGCGCAGCACGGCCATCAGGTAGACCAGCGCGGCACCGCCCACCGGCAGGTTGATGTAGAAGATCCAGCGCCACGAGAAGTCCGTGGTGATGATGCCGCCGACCAGCGGGCCGCCGATCGTGGCCAGCATCATCACGACCATCATGTAGCTCATGTACTTGCCGCGTTCGCGGGGCGCCACGATGTCGCCGAGCGTCGCCATCGCGCCGACCATCAGGCCGCCGGCGCCCAGGCCCTGGATGGCGCGGAACGTGATCAGCTCGGCCATCGAGGTAGACAGCCCGGACAGCGCCGAACCGCCGAGGAAGATGATGATGGCCGCGATAAAGAACTTCTTCCGGCCGTACATGTCGCCGAGCTTGCCGTAGAACGGCGTGGTGATCGTGGACGCGAGGATGTAGGCGGTGACCACCCAGGACAGGTGCGCCACGCCGCCGAGGTCGCCCACGATGCGCGGCAGCGCGGTGCCGACGATCAGGTTGTCCAGCATGGCGAGCAGGATCGCCAGCAGCAGGCCGGGCAGCACGATCATCACCGTGCGCCGGTCCGCGAACTGCGAGCCGTCGGTCTGGCCGGTGGCGGCCGCGCTCTGGCCGGCGCCAGCCGGCATCGGCTCCTGGCCGCCGGGCGATCGGCCGTTCGCTGAGTGCCCGTTCAGTTCAGGCCCCGTTGGTTCAGACACCCGCACACCCCTTACTGAGCAGTCCGCCGCGTGCCGCGCTACTTACCGGCCGGCAAGTTATTATGCTAGGGTGCTTACTTACCGGCCGTCAAGTTAATTTGAGGCCAGCTCGGCGGCGAAGGAGAACGACGCGGACATGCAGCACACCGGCGTAGCGCCGCGCACCGACACCCGGTCGCGCGTGCAGAAGGTCGCGCTCGAGCTGTTCGCCGAGCAGGGCTACGAGAAGACCTCGCTGCGCGAGATCGCCGAGCGTCTCGGCGTGACGAAGGCGGCCCTCTACTACCACTTCCGGTCCAAGGAAGACATCGTCCACAGCTTCACCGACGACCACTACGCCAGGCTCGACGGGCTGATCGACTGGGCCAAGACCCAGCCGCCCGGCGAGCAGACCCGGCACGAGATGCTGACCAGGTACGTCGGCATCGTGTTCGGCGGCGTCGAGGTGTTCCGCTTCATCGAGCAGAACCGCGCGGCGATGCAGACGCTGGAGAGCAAGGGCGACCGGATGGCCCGGTTCCGCAGCCGGCTCGACACGATGGTGGACCTGCTGACCGGGCCGGACGCACCGCTGCGCACGCGGGTGCGCGCCGCCGCGGCGCTGATCTCGGTGAGCGCGACCTGCATGGTGGTCTGGGACTCCGTGCACGACCCGGCCGAGCTCCAGGCCATCGCCCTGGAGCTGGCCACCGACATCACCGACTGAGCCGCGTTCCGCGCATCGAAGGAGTATGCGGTCTGGCTCCGGCGTGCGTGCGGGCCAAACGCGCAGTTGAGCCCGCTAGACGGTGTCAGCGTGCGCACAGGCACGCTCTAGTCGGCTCATTTGCGCAATTGACACGCTGAGGGTGCGCCGATCGCGGCCGAGTGGTGCTGCCCCACGCGGGGATGGGCGGTTACCTGGTGACTGCGCGGACCAGGGGAAGCATCCGGTAGGGCACCTGGGTGGCCAGGGAGATCAGCGTGGCGGAGCGGACCACGCCTTCGGCGGAGACGATCGCGTCGATGACCCGCTGGAGGTCAGCGTTCGTGCGGGCCACCACGCGGCACAGCATGTCGCCGGGACCGGTGATCGTGTGCACCTCCAGCACTTCGGGGATCGTGGCGAGGCGCTCGGCCACCGGGTCGTGGCCGCCGGCCTGCCGGATCTCCAGCGTCACGAACGCGGTCACCTCGTAGCCGAGCGCGGCCGGATCCACGTCCGGACCGTAGCCGGTGATCACCCCGCGCTCCTGCAACCGGTCCAGCCTGGCCTGCACCGTGCCGCGCGCGACCCGCAGCCGGCGGGAGGCCTCCAGCACGCCGACCCGGGGTTCGGCCGTCAGCAACTCGATCAGCGCGGCGTCCAGGCTGTCGAGAGCACCTCCCGGTCCGACAGCATTCGGAACGATGGTCATACTGTACAGAGATACCACAGGACGTTTGGAATAAATAGGCACTTTGTTTATTGATTTTCCTGGTGGTTGCGCACTTTGAAGACGATTGTTCATGATCATTGTTATGGACACTTTCCCCATCAGCGGCATGGACGCCGTGGTCTTCGCGGTCGGCAACGCCAAGCAGGCGGCGCACTACTACTCCACCGCGTTCGGCATGCGGCGGGTCGCGTACCGCGGGCCGGAGACCGGGCACCCCGACGAGGTGGCGCACGTGCTGGAGTCCGGGCGGGCGCGGTTCGTGTTCCGCGGGCCGGTCAAGCCGGGCACCGCGCTGGGCGCGCATGTGGCCGAGCACGGCGATGGAGTCGTCGACCTGGCGCTCGAGGTGTCCTCGGCCGAGGAAGCGTACGAGTACGCGGTCGAGCACGGGGCGCGCGGGCTCGAGGAGCCGCACCTGGCCGAAGACGAGCACGGCAAGGTGGTGCTCGCCGCGATCGCGACGTACGGGGCAACCCGGCACACGCTGGTGGAACGGTCGGGATACGCGGGCGTGTACCTGCCCGGGTTCGTCGCCGCCGAGCCGGTTGTCCCGCCCGGCGCCGAGGTGTTCACCGATATCGACCACTGCGTGGGCAACGTCGAGCTTGGCCACATGGACGAGTGGGTGGACTTCTACCACCGGGTCATGGGCTTCACGAACATGAAGGAGTTCGTCGGCGACGACATCGCCACCGAGTACTCCGCGCTGATGTCCAAGGTCGTCGCGGACGGCTCGCGCAAGGTGAAGTTCCCGCTGAACGAGCCGGCGGTGGGCAAGCGCAAGTCGCAGATCGACGAGTACCTGGAGTTCTACGGCGGGCCAGGGGTGCAGCACATCGCGCTGGCCACCCCCGACATCGTCGCGTCGGTGCGTGCGATGCGGGCGGCTGGGGTGGAGTTCCTGGCCACGCCTTCGGCGTACTACGACGAGCTGGGGTCGTGGGTGGGCTCGACGCGAGTGCCCGTCGACGAACTGCGGTCACTCGGCATCCTCGCCGACCGCGACGAGGACGGCTACCTGCTGCAGATCTTCACTCAGCCGGTGCAGGACCGGCCGACGGTGTTCTTCGAGCTGATCGAGCGGCACGGGTCGCAGGGCTTCGGCAAGGGCAACTTCAAGGCGCTGTTCGAGGCGATCGAGCGGGAGCAGGCCCGCCGGGGCAACTTGTGATCCTCGCATAATGTCTTAAGGGTGCAGCAACCTACGATCAGTACTCGCGGTGAACTCCGCGCCAGCGGCCATGTGCACCGCGGCGTCAAGGAAGAGATCAGGCTGAACCTGCTGTCCCGGATGCGGGACGGACAGGACCCGTTCCCCGGGATCATCGGGTTCGGGGAGACGGTGCTGCCGCACCTGGAGCGCGCGCTCATCGCCGGGCACGACGTGATCCTGCTCGGCGAGCGCGGCCAGGGCAAGACGCGGCTGATCCGCACGCTCGGCGGCCTGCTCGACGAGTGGACGCCGGTCGTCCAGGGCTGTGAGATCAACGACCACCCGTACCACCCGGTGTGCGCGCGCTGCGTCCGGCTGGCCGCCTCGCTGGGCGACGAGCTGCCGGTGACGTGGCGGCACCGGTCCGAGCGTTACGGCGAAAAGCTCGCGACGCCGGACACGTCGATCGGTGACCTGATCGGCGACATCGACCCGGTGCGGGTCGCGGAGGGGCGCACGCTCGGCGACCCCGAGACCATTCACTACGGGCTGGTGCCGCGCACCAACCGCGGGATCTTTTCCCTCAACGAGCTGCCCGACCTGGCCGAGCGGATTCAGGTGTCGCTGCTCAACGTGCTCGAGGAGCGCGACATCGGCATCCGGGGCTACGCGCTGCGGCTGCCGCTGGACCTGCTGCTGGTGGCCAGCGCGAACCCGGAGGACTACACGAGCCGGGGCCGGATCATCACGCCGCTGAAGGACCGGTTCGGCGCGGAGATCCGCACGCACTACCCGCTGTCGCTGGAGTCCGAGCTGGCGCTCATCCGGCAGGAGGCCGAGCTTCCGTCGTCGGCGGAGATCCCGGAGCATCTGATCGAGGTCATCGCGCGGTTCACCCGGCAGGTGCGCGAGTCGCCCGCCGTGGACGCGAGGTCCGGCGTCTCGGCGCGGTTCGCGATCGCTTGCGCGGAGACGGTCGCCGCCTCGGCGGTGCGCCGGTCGGCGCTGGCGGGGGTTTCCCCCGATGCCGAGCTGCCGGTCGCGCGGGTGTGCGACCTGCCGCCGGTGGTCGGCACGCTGCGCGGCAAGGTCGAGTTCGAGGTCAGCGAGGAGGGCCGCGAGGAGGAAGTGCTCGCCGCGCTGCTCCGCCGCGCGACCGCGGACACGTTCCGGGCCCGGCTCGGCGGCGTCGACTTCGCCGGGCTGCTCGCGCGGTTCGAGGAGGGCGGCACGGTGGAGACCGGCGAGCTGCTGCCCGCCGCGGAACTGCTGCGCCGGATCGGCGACGTGCCCGGCCTCGCGCGGATCATGGAGCGGCTCGGCATGGACGGCGGTGAGTCGTTCGGCCACGCCGCGGCGGCGCTCGAGTTCGCGCTGGAGGGCCTCTACCTGATGCGGCGCCTGTCCAAGGACAGCGCGGGCGCCGGCAGCGTGTACCGGATGTGAACCGCTAGTTCAGCGAGTGGTATCACGATGGCACTGACAGGTGCCTGGAGGCAGCGGAGATCTCGAACAACGTGGTGAATTAGCCTTTTGTGGCGGCCCAACCGTCGGTTACGAGGGTCAACTCACCATGATGAGGCATTCCACCCAATGCCACTTGGCTTATTTTGCTGAGCTGGGAACGTCGGCGCCAGCCAGGCGTCCGCTCGTCCGGTACGCCCCCGGGGCGGATGGTGGCCGGGGTCCGGATGGCCTGGCACGACGGCCCGGCGATGGCGACAACGTGCCGGATTACCCCATCGTGGTGCATTGACCCCCGTTGGGGAGGGTCATGGTTCCACGAAGGGGCAGGATTCCACGTTGCCGCGGACGCCGCCGCCGCATCCGCGTACCGCCAGGCGCACCGCGCACACCAGCCCCGGCAGCCACAGGTAACCGGAGAAGCATAGCGGCCCGGGACAGGACATGGACGGGGGCCGCAACCCCGCACCGGCATCACCGTAACCGCAAACCACGTTAATGCAGGAGAGGTGGGCGCTGGCGCATCGTTCCCGCGACGCAGAGCTTCGGTGAGGTGAAGCGGGCGCCACCGTCGTTAGGAAATTCAGGACGTAGGCTCGGATACATGGCGAACTACCGGTACGGGCGCTACGTCTACGGCCCCGACCCGCTCGCGCTACCGTACGACGTACGCGGCGCGGTGGACGAGATGGGCGACTCGATCCTCGGCGGCGCCACGCCCGCGGACGCGCTGCGCGACCTGCTGCGGCGCGGGATGCGCGACCGGCGCGGGCTGGACGACATGCTGCGGCGGGTGCGCGAGCGGCAGCGCGAGATCCGCGACCGCGGACGGCTCGACGGCATCCTGGAGCAGGCACGCGCGCTGCTCGACACCGCCATCGGGCAGGAGCGGGCGGAGCTGTTCCCCGACCCGTCCGACGAGGCTCGTCTTCGGGAGGCCGACCTCGACGCGCTGCCGTCGGACACCGCGCAGGCCATCCGGCAGCTCGCCGACTACGACTGGCGGTCCGCGGCGGCCAGGGAGACCTTCGAGAAACTGCGGGACCTGCTGCGCGGCGAGGTGCTCGACAGCCAGTTCCGCGGCATGCGCGAGGCGCTTCAGTCGCCGGACCCGGCGGCGATGCAGCGGGTCAAGGACATGCTCGCGGACCTGAACGAGATGCTCGCAGCGGACGCGCGGGGCGAGCATACTCAGGACGACTTCGACAGCTTTATGTCGAAATATCAGGACTTGTTCCCGGACCGCCCGCAGAACCTCGAGGAGCTCGTCGACTCGCTGATCAGCCGGATGGCGGCGGCCGAGCGGCTGCTCCGTTCGCTCAGCGACGAGCAGCGTGAGGAGCTAGCCCAGCTGATGGCCCAAGCGCTCGACGACGCCGGGCTGGCCAGCGAGATGGCGCGGCTGGCGGATGCGCTGCGGGCGCGGCGGCCGGACCTGGACAGCGCCGCGATGACCGGGGCCCCTGACCCCACAATGACCGGTAGCACGCCACTCGGCCTTGGCGACGCGACGTCGGCGCTGGCCGAGCTGGCCGACCTGGCCTCGCTGGAGTCCGCGCTCGCCCAGGACTACCCGGGCGCGAGCCTGGACGACATCGACGAGGAGGCGGTCCGGCGCGCGTTCGGCCGGCAGGCGGTGGACGACGTCGAGGCGCTGCGCCAGATCGAGCGCGAACTCGAGGCGCAGGGCTACCTGACCCGGAACGGCGGCAAGCTCGAGCTGACGCCAAAGGCAGTACGGCGCCTCGGCGACACCGCGCTCCGCGAGATCTTCAGCGAGATCAGGAACGGGCGCGGCACCGGCGACCACGACCGGCCGGACGCCGGGCAGGCCGGCGAGCTGACCGGGACGACGCGGGCGTGGGAGTTCGGCGACGAGCAGCCGATCGACGCCCCAGCAACAGTGCGAAACGCCCTGCTGAGGAGTCATCCCCCGGGGGGTCGCCCCCCGAGGGTAAAACTGGACCCGCGGGACTTCGAGGTGGCGGAGACAGAGCGGCGGACCGCGGCGGTCGTCTCGCTGCTCGTCGACCTGTCGTATTCGATGCACCTGCGCGGCACCTGGGCCGCGGCCAAGCAGACCGCGCTCGCGCTGCACGCGCTGCTGCGCACCAAGTTCCCGCAGGACGCGATCCAGGTCGTCGGCTTCTCGAACTACGCGCGGGAGCTGCGCGAGACCGAGCTTGCCGGGCTCGGCTGGGACATGGTGCAGGGCACCAACCTGCATCACGCGCTGCTGCTGGCCGGGCGGCACATCGACCGGCACCCGGAACACGAGCCCGTGGTCATCGTGGTCACGGACGGCGAGCCGACCGCTCACCTGCAGCGTGACGGACGCTACTGGTTCGACTGGCCGCCGTCACCGGAGACACTCGAGCTGACCTTGGCCGAAGTGGACAAAATGACTCGCAGACATGCCACAATGAACATCTTCATGCTCGCGGACGACGCCGGACTGAGCGCGTTCGTCGAGAATGTGGCGAAGCGAAATGGCGGCCGGGTCCTTCAGGCGGCGCCGGAACATCTCGGTGAGTATGTCATCCGGGACTTCCTGCACTCCCGGGGCGCCATTCGACGGTAGATTTTCCTAGTCGGCTGGGGACCCTCGTGACTGCCCGCCGTAACACCGCTTGCCTTGTATCAAGGAGGAAACGTGACCACAACGTCTGACGCCGGCACGACGTCGTCAGCCCGGAAGATCGCCGCGATCATCCTCGGCGTCCTCGCCGTGCTGGCCATCATCGCCGGCGTCATTTACCTGGCCGAGCCGGCCAAGTCGCTGCCCAACTTCATGGGGCACAAGGCGGGCTCGTCCGGCCACCACGCGCTGCGGATGGCTGGGTCGTTCATCATCGGCATCGTGCTCGCCGCTGCCGCGTGGGTTGCGCTGGCCTACAAGCCGAAGCCGCAGGAGCTTCCGGCCAACAACCCGGAGAACACGCCCGCGGGGCATAACTAACGCGTGAGCGGGATTGGAACGGCCCGCACCAGGTGAGCAACCATCACCCGGGTGCGGGCCGCTGCGTTCCTATATCGCCTGACGCAGGTCGTCCATCAGGTCATCGCAGTCCTCGATGCCCACCGACAGCCGGATCAGGTCCGACGGCACCTCCAGCGGCGAGCCCGCGACGGACGCGTGCGTCATCCGGCCCGGGTGCTCGATCAGCGACTCCACCCCGCCGAGGGATTCGGCCAGCGTGAACAGCCGGGTCCGGCCGCACGCGGCCACCGCGGCCTCTTCGCCCGCGGCCAGCCGGAACGACACCATCCCGCCGAACGCGCGCATCTGCCCCAGCGCGGTCTTGTGGCTCGGATGCGTGGGCAGCCCGGGGTACAGCACCTCGGACACCCCCGGATGCGCGGCGAGCATCTCCGCGATCCGCAGTGCGTTCGCGCAGTGCCGGTCCATCCGCACCGCGAGCGTCTTGATCCCGCGCAGCGTCAGCCACGCGTCGAACGGCCCGGCCACCGCGCCGGTCGCGTTCTGCGTGTAGGCGATCTGCTCCGCGATGTCCGCGTCCGCGGCGACCACCGCGCCGCCGACCACGTCGGAGTGCCCGCCCAGGTACTTGGTGGTGGAGTGCACGACGAAGTCGGCGCCGAGGGTGAGCGGCTGCTGCAGGTACGGGGTCGCGAACGTGTTGTCCACGACGAGTTGCGCGCCCGCCTCGTGCGCGGCGTCGGCGAGCGCGGCGATGTCCGCGACGCTCAGCAGCGGATTGGTGGGCGTCTCGGCCCAGACGAGCTTCGTGCCGGGCGCGGCGGCCAGCGCCGAACGCACCGCGGCGATGTCGGCGATCGGGACGATCGTGTGGCTGAGCCCCCAGCCGCTCAGCACCTTCGCGAAGAGCCGGTACGTGCCACCGTACGCGTCGTCCGGGATCAGCACGTGGTCGCCCGGCTGGCACACGGTGCGCAGCAGGCAGTCCTCCGCGGCGAGCCCGGAGGCGAAGGCGTGGCCGCGCGGCCCGTGCTCGAGCGCCGCCAGGCACTCCTCGAGCGCGGTCCTGGTCGGGTTCGCCGAACGCGAGTACTCGTAGCCGCCGCGCAGCCCGCCGACGCCGTCCTGCTTGTACGTCGAGGTCTGGTAGATCGGCGGCACCACGGCCCCGGTCGCCGGGTCGGGGTCCTGGCCCGCGTGGATGGCGAGCGTCTCGAAACTGTCCATTATGCTCCCTGTGCTCCCTGTGCTCCCGCGAGAAAGGTCAGCACGTCCTGCCTGGTCAACAGCCCGGAGGGCTTGCCGTCGACGTGCACGACCGCGGCGCCCGCCTTCTCCAGCGCGAGCACCGCACGGGACACCGGCTCACCGGACCCGACCGTTGGCAGCGGTATCGACATGTGCCCGCCGACCGGATCTGACGGCCGTGCCCGGCCCGCCACCAAGGCATCGAGCAGATCCCGTTCTACCACGGAGCCGACGACTTCGGCCGCCATGAGCGGCGGTTCCTCCTTGACCACGGGAAGCTGGGAGACGTCGTACTCGCGCAGCAGCGCGATGGCCGCGCTGACGCTCTCCTCCGGATGGACGTGCACGAGCTGCGGCAGGCTACGATCCCGGCTGTCCAGCACGTCTGCGACCAGCGGCTCGGTGGTCTGCGCGTTGAGGAAGCCGTAGTCCGACATCCACTCGTCGTTGAAGATCTTGCCCAGGTAGCCGCGACCGCCGTCCGGGAGCAGCACGACGACGACCGCGTCGGGGCCCGCCCGCTCGGCGACCCGGAGCGCGGCCACCACGGCGAGGCCGCAGGAACCGCCGGTGAGCAGTGCCTCCTCGCGAGCCAGCCGCCGCGTCATCAGGAACGACTCGGCGTCGCTGACCGCGATCACCTCGTCGCACACCTCGGGGTCGTAGGTGGCCGGCCAGATGTCCTCACCCACGCCCTCGACCAGGTACGGCCGCCCGGTACCGCCGGAATACACGGAGCCTTCCGGGTCCGCACCGACGATCTTCACCCGGCCGTTCGACACGTCCTTCAGGTAGCGCCCGGTCCCGGTGATCGTGCCGCCGGTGCCGATGCCGGCCACGAAGTGCGTGACCGTGCCATCGGTCTGCTCCCAGATCTCCGGGCCGGTCGACGCGTAGTGCGAGGCCGGGTTCTCCGCGTTGGAGTACTGATCCGGCCGCCAGCCGCCGGGGGTCTGCTCGGCCAGCCGCCGCGCGACGCTGTAATAGGAGTCCGGGTGCTCCGGTGCGACGGTGGTCGGGCACACCACGACCTCGGCGCCGTACGCGCGCAGCACGCTGATCTTGTCCTGGCCCACCTTGTCCGGGCAGACGAAGACGCACCGGTAGCCGCGCTCCGCCGCGACGATCGCCAGTCCGACCCCGGTGTTGCCGGACGTCGGCTCGATGATCGTGCCGCCTGGTTTCAGCGCGCCCGACGCCTCCGCCGCCGTGACCATCCGCAGCGCGATGCGATCCTTGACCGAACCGCCCGGATTGAAGTATTCAACTTTTGCGAGCACCGTTGCGCCGGGGATTCCCCGGGTGACGGACCTTAGCCTGACCAGCGGGGTGTTGCCGACCAGCCCGCTCAATGTGTCGTGTACCTGCATGCGGTTATCCTAGAGAAACCCGGTAGTTACCCAGGAGTAGGAGGGCATGCCATGCCCGAGGCAGTCATCGTCGCCACGGCCCGCTCCCCGATCGGCCGTGCGTTCAAGGGCTCCCTGGTGAGCATCCGGCCGGACGACCTGACCGTGCAGCTGGTCCGTGCCGCGCTGGCGAAGGTCCCGCAGCTCGACCCGGCGGACATCGACGACCTTATTCTCGGCTGCGGCCTGCCCGGCGGCGAGCAGGGCTTCAACATGGCGCGCGTGGTGGCGGTGCTGCTCGGCTACGACAAGCTGCCCGGCACGACGATCACCCGCTACTGCTCGTCCTCGCTTCAGTCCACCCGGATGGCGTTCCACGCGATCAAGGCCGGCGAAGGCGACGTGTTCATCTCGGCCGGCGTGGAGTGCGTCAGCCGATTCGCCAACGGCAGCAGCGACTCCCTCCCGGATACCCGCAACCCCCTGTTCGCTGCTTCGGCTTCCAGGTCAGAACGAGCCTCGGCTGGTGAGTCCGGACCATGGCACGATCCGCGAGCAGACGGCGAGCTTCCTGACGTGTACATCGCCATGGGGCAAACGGCCGAGAACGTGGCGGAGATGCGCGGTATCACCCGCGAGCAGCAGGACGAGTTCGGCGTGCGCTCGCAGAACCTGGCCGAGAAGGCGCTGGCCGACGGCTTCTGGCAGCGGGAAATCACGCCGGTCACGCTGCCGGACGGGACCGTGGTATCGGCCGACGACGGGCCGCGGCCCGGCACCACGCTGGAGAAGGTCGCCGCACTCCAGCCCGTGTTCCGGCCGAACGGGACCGTTACCGCGGGGAACTGCTGCCCGCTCAACGACGGCGCCGCGGCGGTGATCGTGATGAGCGACGTGAAGGCCGCCGCGCTGGGCATCCAGCCGCTGGCGCGCATCGTGTCGTCGGGCGTGACCGCGCTGTCCCCGGAGATCATGGGCCTTGGCCCGGTGGAAGCGTCGCGGCAGGCGCTTTCTCGTGCCGGGATGGCGATCAGCGACGTCGACCTGGTGGAGATCAACGAGGCGTTCGCGGCGCAGGTCATCCCGTCCTATACCGAGCTTGGCGTGGACCTCGCGCGGCTCAACGTGAACGGCGGGGCGATCGCGGTCGGGCACCCGTTCGGCATGACCGGGGCGCGCATCACCACCACGCTGCTCAACAGCCTGCAGTTCCACGACAAGACCGTGGGCCTGGAGACCATGTGCGTGGGCGGCGGCCAGGGCATGGCGATGGTGTTTGAACGGCTCAGTTGATCGCTTGGTTAAAATTTGGTAACCCTCAGGGGTTGTCAGGAGGCCTCTGGTAGGGCACGCTCACTTTAAGAGGAGCAACCCGGAGGTGCTTATGTCACTGACCCACTCGCCGAGCATGCACAGCAGCCTCATTGCCCGCATCCCGGTCGTAACCGGCCGTGACCTCGCTGAGTGGTTTAGCCGCCTTGAATCCGGACCCGCGTTCCTCCGCCGGGAAGAGCGTGTGCACTGGCTGGCGGACGACGCCGGAATCTCCTGCGGTTACGCGCACGCCATCGTGCACGAGTACGAGATGCGCCGCCGCCTCCGCCTGAACGGCGCCTGACAGCTTCCTCGCCCACCCGCCGAGGGCCTGCCCGTGGCGGTGTTCTTGCAGCGGTCACTGAGACCGCTCCAGCCGCGTGTTGCCGCTGCTTCCGCTGCGTGTCGTCCGGCTGCCCGCGGTGTTATGCGGCTTTCGTTCTCTTCCCGCTCCCCGGGCCACTTTTTCCGGCCGCGCGTGGCGCTTCCCCGCGGCCGCCTGGACGCTGCCCCGGCCGGCTGGACCCGCTTCGCCCAGCCGCCTGGACCGCTTCGACCAGCCGCCTGGACCGCTTTCCCGGCTACTTGGACCGCTTTTCTCCGGCTGCGCATGGCGGTATACGGCTTTCGTCCCCTTTGTGGCCCGAGACGTGTCCGCCTTCCGTGTTGGAAAAGTGCTTTGTGTTAAGAAAGGCGCCAGATCTGGCGCCTTTCTTAACATGTGACCCTTTTTTGACGCGCAGCGGCCTCTTGCGGCACTTGAGTCACATTAACCGATCGGTAATTGTATGCAATCACGCTATTGGCCACTCGTCGGGAGGCAATTTGACGCGATTGCCCTATTTAAGTATTTGGCCGAGCGTCGCCAGGGTACGCTGAGTTATGGAAGGCTCGGGCCGACGCGGCTCGGGCCGACGCGGGGCGACGATCAATGAGTCTCGATTGACTGCGGGCCATCACCTGGAATGGCGCGGCGCGATTGGCCTAAACGGGCGGGCGGTGCCACGGGTGCGGACCCCCGCGCGTAATGACTTGCACGTGCATCAGCTTTTTGCAAATGAATCGCGCACATGCGCATACAGGAGAACGTGCAGCAAGGAAATCAGTGCGCCGAAATGGTCGCCCTGGAAAGGTTCATCTGCACGTGCAGGCGGGTCGCGGGAGCGCACGTGCATGTGGCGATAGCACGTGCCGGCGACGCGGCAACGGATTGCATAGCGTCCGGGCGGGGTGCAGGTGGGCGCCTGGGCGGGTGGGCCCAGGTGGTGGGCGACGGGGCCGGGGCAGGTGGGCGGCGGGCGCGGCGATGGCACCCGGCTGCGTGTGCTGGTACGCGGATGCGGTGCTGACCTGCGCGTGCGGGTGCGGTGCTGACCTGCGCGTGCGGGTGCGGTGCTGACCTGCGCGTGCGGGTGGGGACGGACGGGCGCGGCGGCGCGGGCGGGTTCGGTGGGGGCGCGGCAAGTGGGCGCGGTTAGCGAGCGCGGGAATTGGCATTCTCGGCGTGTGCCGGAACGGGTGGTACCCCCGGTCGGAGTCGAACCGACACTGGGGACCCTTTTAGGGGGCCGGCCTCTTCCGTTGGGCTACGGGGGTGACTTCATAATAGCGCCACAATAAATGCCTAACTACAAAGTAACCGGCAACAACTCGGTACAATTTCTGCGCGTAAATGCAGAGCGTGATAATCGCATGATCGACATTAGCGCTACGTAATCAAGCTAGATGCTTCTCATTTAAGGCGGGGAACCGTCCCCCCGGGGGTTAGCATAGGCGGTAGCCCGCGTCAATACGGTGTCCAGCATGGGCGGCGTCACCCGGCCGGTGAATGTGTTCTGCTGGCTCGGGTGATAGCAGCCGAGCAGGAGCACCGGTTCCGCAGCGCTGTCCGCGCTGTCCGCGCGGGTGAGTGGCACCTCGACGCCGTGGCCGAACGCGGGTCGCGGCCGGGGCACGACGAAACCAGCCTCGCGCAGCGCCGGCCACACGGCCTGCCAGGCGAACCCGCCGAGGCAGACGATGACGCGCACGCTGTCGGCCACCATGGCGACCTCGGTGGCCAGCCAGGGCTCGCAGCTGAGCCGTTCCTGCGGGGTGGGCTTGTTGTCCGGGGGCGCGCAGCGAACCGCGGCGGCCATCCGGGCGCCGATGAGCCGCTGGCCGTCCCCGGCGGTCACGCTTTCCGGCTGGGCCGCCAGGCCGCACCGGTAGAGCGAGGCGTACAGAAAGTCTCCGCTGCGGTCGCCGGTGAAGATACGGCCGGTCCGGTTGCCGCCGTGCCCGGCCGGAGCGAGCCCGACGATCAGCACCCGCGGCCGGTCCGAGCCCCAGCCGGGGATGGGGCGGCCCCAGTAGCGCTCGTCGCGGAACGACTTGCGCCGCTGCGCCGCCAGCTGCTCACGCCAGGCCACCAGGCGCGGGCAGGCCCGGCAGACGGACTGCCTGGCGGTCAGCTCGGCCAGCGTCCCCGCACTGGCGGCCAGCTCAATCACTTCCGGCGCGTCGTGCGCCACTGGCGTGTCGGGCCGGGCGGGATCCTCTGGCCAGCCGGTGCCGGGCGGCACCGGGCCGGGCGGCGGTGGGTCCGCGCTCACAGCGCCCGCGCGATGCCGTCGAGGATGTCGTGCTCGCTGGCCAGGACTTCGGCGAACCCGAACCGTCGCATGATTTCGTCGAGCACCAGCGCGCCGCCACCGATCACGTCCGCCCGCCCTGGGTGCATGATGCCGATCATGGCACGATCCGCGCTGGACTGGGCGAGCAGCGAGGTAGCGACGGCGTGCACGTCGGCGGCGGAGGCGCTTGCGTGATGGATGCGCTCGCTCTCGTATGCCACCAAGCCGATGGCGATGCCCACCACGGTCGCCACCGACCCGGCCAGACCGATCAGCGTGCGGGCCTGGGCCACCGGGATGGCGGTCGCCACCACGTCGAGTGCGGCGTCGATGTCGGCGACCGCGGCCGCGATCTCCGCGCCGGCCGGCGGGTCACCGTGCAGGTGGCGCTCGGTGAGCCGGACACAGCCGATGTCAACGGAGATGGCCCGGATATCGGAGCCGCCCGGCGAGCCGAGCACGAACTCGGTCGAGCCGCCGCCGATATCGGTCACCAGGTAGGGGCCGGCCTCGTCCAGTTCCGCGGTCGCGCCGGTGAATGACAGGCGCGCCTCGGCGTCGCCGGTGAGCACCTCCGGCGGCGCGCCGAGCACGTCTTCCACCCGGCGGACGAACTCCGCGGCGTTCTCCGCGTCCCTGGTCGCGCTTGTCGCGACCATGCGGACCTGGCTCGCCCCGGTTTTCTTGATGACCGCGGCGTAGTCGCGGAGCACGGCGGTCATCCGGTCCAGCGCCTCGGGCGCGAGCCGGCCGGTCTTGTCCACGCCCTGTCCCAGCCGGACGATCTCCATCCGGCGCACCACGTCGGTCAGCGCGCGCTCACCGACGTCCGCCACCAGCAGCCGCAGCGAATTGGTCCCGCAGTCGATGGCGGCCACTCGTCGTGTCACGGCGCCTCCTCGACGCATGGTCCGGCCGACCACCAGTCGCCGATGGCGTCGAGCGCGGCACGACCGAACGGGTTCACGTCCTCGACCGCCAGCTCGTGCGCGGCGAGGGCGTGCAGGCACTTGACCCGCTCCGGCATCCCGCCCGCCGACTGGGTGCCGGACGGCAGCGGCGGGACGCCCGCCACCGCGGCCGCCGCGTCGCGCCGGGCCAGGTAATCCTGGTGCGCCGCGACATATCGCTGGCGGAGCGTGCCGTCGTCGGCCAGTCGTTCGGTCATCTCCCGCATCAAGCCGGACGCCTCCAGTCCGCCGATCGCGGCGACCGCCCGGGGACAGGTCAGGTAGTAGAGCGTCGGGAACGGGGTACCGTCGGGCAGCCGCGGCGCCGTCTCGGCGACGTCGGGCAGCCCGCACGGGCAGCGGTGAGCCACCCCGAGCAGCCCGCGCGGCGGCCGCCCGAGCTGGGCGGCGATCGCCGCCTCGTCCCGTGGCGAGATCACTTGCCGGGGCTCTGGTCGGCCTGCTGGACGGACTGCCATAGCTTCGCGTACCACGGCGCCGGCCCGGGCTTGGCCGGTCGCGGCAGACCGATCACCGACTGGCCGTTGGTCACGATGTAGCACTGCTCGCCGGGGAAGCACATGTGCTCGGATGTCTCGGCGAGCTGCTCGATGTAAGCGGGGTCTTTGAGCTGGCCGCGCTCGGCGAGCAGCTTGCTGATCTGGGCCCGCATCATCTGCTGTTCGGCCACCAGCTGGTCGATGGTCTGCCGCTGCGCGATGTACTCGCGCACCGGGTACGCCAGGCTCAGCGCAATCGCGCAGATGACCACGGCAAGCACCGCCGCCCGGCTGGTCAGCCTCGCCTGGCCGCCAGGGGGTGCCGGGCAGGGCCGGCCGTCCATCAGCCCTTGCTGGCGAACCGCGGGTAGGCGCTCGCGCCCGCGTACCTTGCCGCGTCGCCGAGGAGCTCCTCGATCCGGAGCAGCTGGTTGTACTTGGCGACCCGTTCACCGCGGGCCGGCGCACCGGTCTTGATCTGCCCGCTGTTGGTCGCCACGGCCAGGTCGGAGATCGTGCTGTCGTCGGTCTCGCCAGAGCGGTGGCTGATCACGCACGTGAACCCGGCCCGCTGGGCCATGGAGACCGCGTCCAGCGTCTCGGTGACGGTGCCGATCTGGTTGAGCTTGACCAGCAGCGAGTTCGCCGCGCGCGCGTCGATGCCGCGACGCAGCCGGACCGGGTTGGTGACGAACAGGTCGTCGCCCACCAGCTGAACCCGGTCACCCAGGCTGGCGACCAGCCCCTGCCAGCCGTCCCAGTCCTCTTCCTGAAGCGGGTCCTCGAGGGACACGATCGGGTAGGCGTCGAGCCACTCGGCGTACACGGCCGCCATCTCCGCCGCGGAGCGCGCCTTGCCGTCGAAGTTGTACGCGCCCTCGGCGTAGAACTCGGACGCGGCCGCGTCCACGGCCAGGGCGATGTCTTGGCCGGGACTGAACCCGGCCTTGCCGATCGCCTCGACGATCAGGTCGAGCGCCGCCCGGTTGTGCTCCAGGTCGGGCGCGAACCCGCCCTCGTCGCCGACGCCGGTAGACAGCCCGCGCTGCTTGATCACCGCCTTCAACGCGTGATACGTCTCCGCGCCCCAGCGCAGCGCCTCGGTGAAGGTGGCCGCCCCGATCGGGGCGATCATGAACTCCTGTATGTCCACGTTGTTGTCGGCGTGCGCCCCGCCGTTCAGGATGTTCATCAGCGGGACCGGCAGCAAGTACGCGTTCGGCCCGCCCAGGTAGCGGAACAGCGGCAGGCCGCTCGAGTCGGCGGCCGCCCGCGCCACCGCGATACTGACGCCGACCAGCGCGTTCGCGCCGAGCCTGGACTTGTCCGGGGTCCGGTCGAGGTCGATCAGGGCCTGGTCGATCAACCGCTGGTCGTCGGCCTCGTGACCGAGAAGCTCCGGCTGGATCTCGTCGATGACAGCCTGCACGGCGCGGCCGACCGCCTTGCCGCCGTACTCGCTGCCGCCGTCTCTGAGCTCAACGGCCTCGAACGCTCCGGTCGATGCCCCGCTGGGTACGCCGGCCCGGCCGACGGTACCGTCGTCGAGGGCTACCTCTACTTCAAGAGTTGGGTTTCCCCTCGAATCGAGGATCTGCCTAGCGTGAATCGCTTCGATGGAGGCCACCGCCGGCTCCTTGCCTGTCTGTCTACCGCGCGCACGTCTCGGGCTATCGCCGTGCGCTCTCCCGCAGACGAGCCTAGTGGAGCCGCTGAGCCCGGCCGCGCCGGCCACGCCGTTGACGGCACGGAAACACGCAAATGCGTATTCGTCTT
>JAJPGT010000082.1 GCA_021325655.1 Pseudomonadota bacterium | reverse complement strand
TCCTGCACCAGGTCCAGCAGCGGCAGCCCCCGCCCCATGTACTTGCGGGCGACCGAGACCACCAGCCGCAGGTTGCTCTCGGTCAGCCGGCGGCGCGCCTCGTCGCCGATGCGCAGCGTCTCCTCGAGCTGCCGCCGTTCCTCCGGAGGCAGGTCGGGCTCAGCCGCCAGCCGGGCGCGGGCCGCCTCGCCGGCCTCAAGCCGCTGGGCGAGCATCACTTCCTCGTCGGCGGTCAGCAGCGGCACGCGGGAGATGTCGCGGAGGTAGATCTCCGCCGGCGTCTCGGGCGCAAACAGACCTTCGTCCTCTGCCACTGTTCCCGGCATGCAGGCACTGAGCAGATCGTCGTGCAGCCGCCCGTCGTCCTCGGATCCAGGGTCGTGCAGGCTATCCGGCCAGGAAAGATACCCCTCATCGGGCGAGCCGGGCGTCATCGAGGCGCGCCTCTCGTCCACAGTGCACCTGACTTCCTAGGGCAAGTTGACTTGTTATGTCTATTGTAGCGCGCTGGGCACAGATCGGCCGGGCATTTCCCGTGCCGTCGACCCGCCGCCAGCCGCCGGCGGGCGAGGCCGCGGCCCTACCGGGCGAGCCGGGCTAGAGCTGCTCCTGCAGGAAGGCGTCGAGCTTGTCCTCGGCCAGACTGCCAAGCCACGATTTGGCGATCTTCCCGTCGCGGGTGATGAACACGGAGAACGGTAGTCCGCTGACCTCGTACGCCTTGGGGACGTCCAGGTTCTCGGTGCGGACGATGGTGTAGCTGACGTGGACCTCATCCCGCAGGAACCGCTCGTAATCCATCTGCAGGTCGTTGACGTTGACCCCGACGAACTGCACTGGATGGTCCTTGCGGTCCTTGTAGCGCTGCCAGAGGTGCTCGAAGCCGGGCATCTCCGCCTTGCAGGGGGCACACCAGGAGGCCCAGAAGTTCAGGAAGACGGGCGTCCCGCGCAGCGAGGAGAGCTGGAAGGTGCCACCGCCGTAGCGCTCGGCGGTGAAATCCGGGGCGGAGGGGAGATCACTGCTGCCCGGCTGTAGCAGTCGAGTGCAGCCGAAGGCGAGCGCCGCCAGCGTGGCGCCGGCCGTGCCGAGCAGCAAGCGGCGCCGGCTGAGCCGTAGCTCTCGCGCTGCGCGACCGGGGGGCTCTGGCGCTCGATCTGTCTCGCGCATGGGCGCTACCGTCGTGGCAGCGGCATCGGTGGCAGGCTCATCGGTCCCTTGCCGCTCATCCCGCTGAGCTGCCGGATCATCTTCTGCATCTCGCGGAACTGGTTCAGGAGATGGTTCACCTCGGCCGGGGTGGTTCCGCTGCCCTTGGCGATCCGCCGCTTGCGGCTGCCGCCGATGATCTCGGGCCGGCGGCGCTCCTCGGGCGTCATCGAGAGGATGATCGCCTCGATCCGCTTCACCTGCTTCTCCTCGATGCGGGGCAGGTTCTGCACCTTCATCATCCGCCCCAGGCCGGGGATCTTGTCCAGGAGCTGGTCCAGCGGCCCCATCTTCTGCACCTGGCGCATCTGCTCCAGGAAATCTTCCAGGTCGAAGGTGGCGGTGCGGAGCTTCTTTTCCAGCTCCTTCTGTTTTGTCTGGTCGATCACTTCGTTGGCGCGTTCGATCAGGCTGAGCACATCGCCCATGCCGAGGATGCGCTGCGCGACCCGGTCCGGGTAGAACGCCTCGAGTGCATCGGGCTTCTCGCCGGTGCCGACGTACTTGATCGGGACGCCCGTCACCGCCCGCAGCGACAGTGCCGCGCCGCCACGCGCGTCGCCGTCCATCTTGGTCAGGATCGCGCCGGTGAGCTGCAGCCGGGTGTTGAACTCCTCTGCCACCCGCACCACGTCCTGGCCGGTCATCGCGTCGGCGACGAACAGGATCTCGTGCGGCGAGACACGGCGCTTGATCTCCTCCAGCTCGCGCATCATCTCGTCTGAGATGTGCAGCCGGCCCGCGGTATCCAGCAGCACGTAGTTGAAGCCATTCGAGCGGGCGTAGTCCACCGCCGCCCGCGCCAGCTCCGGGGGCTTCTTGCTCGGATCGTGGAAGACCGGGATGTCGAGCTGCTTGCCCAGCGTCTGAAGCTGCGTCACTGCGGCCGGGCGGTACGGATCGGCCGCCACCAGCAGCGCCCGCTTGCCCTGCTTGCGCAGATGCAGCGCTAGCTTGGCGGCGGTGGTGGTCTTACCCGAGCCCTGCAGCCCGACCAGCATCACCACGGTCAGCCCGGATGGATCGGCGGCTAGCTTCGCCTGGGTCGTCCCGAGCGTCTCGATCAGCGCCTCGGTGACGATCTTCACTACCTGCTGCGTCGGGCTGAAGCTCTGCAGCACCTCGACGCCAACAGCCCGCTCTTTGACGGTGTTGACGAAGCTCTTGACAACCTTGAAGTTGACGTCGGCCTCAAGCAGCGCGATCCGCACCTCGCGCGCTACGGCCTCGACGTCCGCCTCGGTCAGCTTCCCCTTGCGCCCGAGCCGGGTGAACAGATCGTGCAGCTTGTCGGATAGGCTCTCGAACATCGTCTCCTCACCTGCTGGCGGGCTGGAACAGCGCCTCGACGAAGACTTCCGGGTCGAACTCGGCCAGGTCGTCCAGCTTCTCGCCGGTGCCAACGAACAGCACCGGAACCTGGAGCTCCTTAACGATCGAGAAGACCACACCGCCGCGGGCGGTGCCATCCAGCTTGGTGACGATCACACCATCGATCCCGCTCGTGCCGGCGAAGCTCTTTGCCTGCATCAGCCCATTCTGCCCGGTGGTGGCGTCCAGCACCAGCAGCGTCTTGACCCGCGGCACCGCCTGCTTGTCGATCACCCGGCGGATCTTCTTCAGCTCTTCCATGAGGTTGATCTTGGTGTGCAGCCGGCCGGCGGTGTCCACGACAACCACATCCGCACCGCGGGCACGGGCGGCGCTGATGGCGTCGAACGTCACCGAGCCGGGATCGGCGCCCGGCTGGTGCGCTACCAGTGCTACGCCGGAGCGGTCCGCCCAGATCTTCAACTGGTCAACTGCCGCGGCGCGGAAGGTATCGGCGGCGGCGAGCACGACGCTGTGCCCCTCTTCCCTCCAGAGCCTGGCGAGCTTGGCGATGGTTGTCGTCTTGCCGACCCCGTTCACTCCGACCACCAGCACTACCGTGAGCGGGCCGGCGATGAGCGGCTCGTCCGTGGCCGCGATGTCGAGGATGTCGACCAGCTCCTCCTGGATGCCGCGCCGCAGGTCGCGCGGGGTGGTGAGCGCGCCGATCTCCACCCGGTGTCGCAGATTGCTCATTACCTGCTCGGTGGTGGCGACGCCGACGTCGGAGGCGATCAGGATTTCCTCGAGCTCATCCCAGAGATTCTCGTCGATCTTCGCCCGCCCGAACAGCTCGGACATGCGCGAGAAGAATCCGGCGCGAGTCTTTTCCACCCCTTTGTCGATCTTGAAGAGCCGACCGAGAACCATGACACCTCATCACAGACAGCAGCGCAAGCGCGGGAATCGTGCGAATAACCCCTGCATTGTACCCGATGCTCCAGGCGGGAATGGCGCCAATGGGGTCGGATCAGCCCACCTCGGCCAGCGCCGCGGACGCCGCCTGGCCGTTCGGGCTGGCCGCGGGCAGCATGACCGTGACAACTTTCGAGACGCCGCTGGCGTCCATCGTCACCCCGAACAGCCGGTCGGCATGCTCCATCGTCGCCCGGTTGTGGGTGACCAGCACGAACCGGGTCTGCTCGCCATACCCCTGGAGCATCTTCACGAAGCGCTGGACGTTGGCGTCGTCCAGCGCCGCGTCGACCTCGTCTAGGATGCAGAACGGGGTGGGGGAGACCTTCAGCAGGGCGAGCAACAGCGCGAGCATGGTCAGCGACCGCTCGCCGCCAGAGAGAGCGGCCAGCGGCTGGGCGCGCTTGCCCGGCGGGCGGGCGACGACCTCGACGCCGCCTTCCAGCGGGGTGTCCGGTTCGCTCAGCACCAGGCTCGCGCTCCCGCCACCGAACAGGGCGGTGAATGCCTCCTGGAACGCCGCGTTCACCGCGGAGAAGGTCTCCCGCAGCCGCTCGGCAGCCAGCGCTTCCAGGTCGGCCATCGCCCGGCGCAGCTCCGCCATCGCCCGCTCGAGATCGGCTGACTGCTCCCGCAGGAACGCGAGCCGCTCCGAGACCTCGCGGTATTCGTCCACCACCCCGGGGTTCACCTGGCCGATAGCGCGGAGCTCGCGCTGAAGCTGGAGCATGCGCTTGCGGAGCCATGCTGGGTCCCGGCCAACCGGCAGCTCAGCCGCGTCGGCGGCCAGCTCGTCGAGCCGGAGGCGAAGCTGCCGTGGCCGATCACCCAGCTCCAGGATCGTCTCGTCGTCCGCAAGCTCGGCCAGGTCGCGGGCGAGGCGTTCCAGCTCGTCACGCGCCCGGTGGGTCGCCAGCGCGGCCGCTTCGCGCTGCTGGCGGGCGCCATCGAGCTGGGCACGCTGCTCGGCCACGGTCTGGCGCGTGGCCGCCAGACGCTGCTGGAGGGCTGCGCGCTCCTGGCGGAGGGCCTCCACCTCGGCGCTGGCGGCCAGGCGCCGCTGGGCCAGAGCGGCGATCTCGTTCTCGTGCGTGTGGCGCTCCTGCCCCAGCGCTCGTTCGGCGGCGTCGAGCTCGCTCTGCACCTGGGCGAACTGGGCCTGGGCACGCTCCAGCTCGCGCCGCAGCCGGGCGGCCTGCTCCTGGCTCGCCTGGCGGACCGCGGCGGCGCGTGCCAGTGCCGAGCGCGCCTCGATCAGCCCTGGGCCGGCCTGCTCCAACGCCTCGCGCGCCCGGGCGACTGCCCGGAGCGCGCGGTCCTGCACCGCGGCGGCCGTGGCGCGTTTCCGCCGCAGCGCCTCCAGCCGCTCCGCCAGGTCACGGCCACGGTGCTCGGCCTCCTGCGCCCGGTGCTCGCTCTCGGCCGCCTGAGCGGCCAGCACCTCCAGGTCGCCACGCCGCGCCCGGACCCGGCTCTGAGCTTCGTCGAGCCGCTGCTGCGCCAGGCGCGCCTCCGTCGTCGCCGCGGCGAGACGAGCGACCGCTGCCTGCACCTGGCGCTGCGCCTCCTCGTGTCGGGCCTCCGCGCAGCGCACCGCTTCAGCCGCCTGGGCGCACTCCGCCTCAGCCGCTGTCAGGTGCTCCAGCGCTGCGAGCCGCTCCCGCCCGCGCGCCGCCCGCGCCTCCGCGCTCGCGTCACGTCCGCCCCGTGCCAGCCCGCTGGCGAAGATCGCCTCGCCACGCGGCGTCACCACTGCCCAGGCGCGCGACGCCAGCCGGGGATCCTGCCACAGCGCCGCCGCGATCCGCCGCGCTGCGGCGAGATCGGGCGCCAGGACAGCGCCGCGAAGGAGCCGCTGTGCAAGCGGCGCGAGCGACTCGTCCACCTGCACCAGATCGGCCAGCGGCACAGCGGCGGGCGAGACGCGCCGGGCAAGACCGGCAACCGGGCACTGGCCGGCCTCGCCGTGCTGCTCGGCGGGCAGCGGCTGCAGCACCAGCAGCGCCCGTCCGGCCGGGCGCGCCCCGAGCCACTCCAGCGCCTGCCAGGCGGTGTCATGATCCAGAACCAGGGCGCCGAGGGCTGCGCCGAGCGCCGCGGCCACCGCCGCCTCGGCGCCCGGCTGCACGACCAGCCGGCTCCCCAGAGGAAACGCTTCGTCCTGCGGCTGGATCCGGTGCAGCGCCAGGGCGCCATCGGCGTCGGGCAGCGCTTCAAGCTCGCTCAGCGCCTGGACCCGCGCGTGCAGCTCCTGCCGTCGCGCTTCAAGGGCGCGCAGTCGCTCCCGGGCGGCACGCAGCGCCGCCTCTGCCGCCACGGCGCGAGCGTCTGCCGCGCGCTGCTGCTCCTGGGCCAGGTGCTGGACCTGCTCGGCCTGCGCCGCGGTGGTCGCCAGCGCCTGGAGCGCGATGTCGTCCTCGCCGGCCTGCTTGTGCCGCTCGCTCAGGCGGGCCGCCAGTTCCAGCGCCCGCCGCTGGTGGTCTGCCCGCAGGCGCTGCGCCTCGGTGAGCTGCCGCTGGAGCGCCGCGAGCGAGCCGTCCAACTGGGCGACGGCGGCATCGGCCGCCTCGGCCTCCCGGCGCCGCTCTACGAGCGCGAGCTGGCGCTCCCGCTGCGCGGCCTCCAGTGCCTGCAGCCCCGCTGCCGCCTCGCGCTCGACCTGCTCGGCGCGCCGGGCCTCGTCATCGGCGGCGCATAGCGCCTCGCTCAGCTCCTCGAGCCGCGCCCGGGTGCGCTCTCCCTCGCCCCGGAGCTGCTCGGTCCGAGCGGCGAGGCCGGCCAGGGCAGCGCGCGTCTCCGCGTCCAGCCGCTGCAGCCGATGCTCCTCGCGCTCCGCCGCGACCGCCTCCGCCTGCGCTGAGTCCAGCCGCGCCGCCAGCGCTTCCAGCGCTCGCTCGTGCTCCCGACGCTCCAGTTCGGCCCGCGCCAGAGCGCTCTCCAGCGCCCGCAGCTCGGCGTCGGCCACAGTCAGCGCCTCCTCCGACGCCTGAAGGCCCTGCTCGGCGAGGGCGAAGCGATGGCGAAACCAGGCGGCGGAGACCCGCTCCAGCTCCTGCTGAACCGCCTGGTGCCGCTCGGCCCGCTCCGCCTGCTGCCGCAGCCGCCGCGCCAGCGGCTCCAGCTCGGCCTGGATGTCCCGCGAGCGGGCGAGGTTCTGCTCGACGCTGCTGAGCTTGCTCGCGGTCTCGGCGATCTGGACCCGGTAGCGCCGCACGTCGGCGGCGTTCTCCAGCAGGATCCGCCGCTCCTCGGGGTGCTGCAGGATCATCTCGTCGATGGCGCCCTGGCCGATCACGCTATACGAGTCCGGCCCGAGGCCCACCCGCATCAGCAGCTCGGAAACGTCGCGCAGCCGGGCGCGACTGCCGTTGATGAGGTACTCGCTCTCGCCAGAGCGATACAGCCGCCGGCTGATTCGCACCTCCTGGTAGTCAATCGGCAAGCGGCCGGACGTATTGTCGAGGACGATTGAGACCTCGGCCATCCCCAGCGGCTGGCGGCTGACTGAACCGGCGAAGATGACGTCCTCCGCACGCTTACCGCGCAGCAGCCGCGGGTTCTGCTCACCCAGCACCCAGCGGACGGCGTCGGCGACATTGCTCTTGCCGGAGCCGTTTGGCCCGACGATGGCGACGAGGTGATGGTCGAAATCGAGCACGGTCCGCGCGGCGAAGCTCTTGAAGCCGGCGAGCTCGATTCGCTGGAGCGTCATCCGCCGCCCGCCTCGCTCGGCGGCGTGGGATAGCGGCGCTCCAGCTCTGCCAACGCCGCCTCGGCGGCCTCCTGCTGGGCCGCCTGCTTGGTCTTGCCGGTCCCCAGGGCAGTAATTCCCTGTCCGGCCACCGCCCGGAAGGTGAAGGTGGGACTGTGATCGGGCCCGGTCGCCTCTACCAGCTCGTAGCGCGGCGTTTCGCCAAAGAGCATCTGGCTGCGATGCTGCAGTCGCGACTTCGGGTCCTGGGCGAGCGCCAGCGGGTCGCCCGCCTCGAGCTCGGCCTCCAGCAGTGGGAGGATGAGTGACCGGGCGCCCTCCAGGCCGCGATCCAGGTACACCGCCCCGACCACCGCTTCGAACACCTGCGCCAGCAGCGTCTCGTGCGAGCGCAGCCCGGAGCGCTCCTCGCCCCGGCCGAGCAGGACGAGCTGGCCGAGGTCGAGGCGCAGCGCCCAGCGGGCGAGCGTGGAGGCGCGGATCAGCCAGGTGCGCATCATCGTCAGCTCGCCCTCGAGGCGATGGGGATAGCGACGGTACAGCACATCGGCGACGATCGCTCCCAGGATCGCATCACCGAGGAATTCCAGCCGCTCGTTGCTCTCGTGCCGCTCGCCGCCCCGCTCGTTCAGGTACGACTGGTGGATCAGCGCCTGGCGCAGGTTGGCTGACGGCTCCCCGGGCAGTTCTAGCCGCGCCGCGAGCCGCTGCGCGGCACTCTGCTCATCCATCGGGCTTCTCTGAGATGCGGACATGCCTTGCGGCGCAGTATAGCTCGGCCGGCGCGGGCGCCCACCACGGCTACTCGGCCGAAACGCCGGTGAAGCGGAACCCATCCACCACCAGCGCTGGCACCAGGCTGGCCCCGAACCCTTCGCTATACAGCAGGCGCTCCCGGCTCACCCGTCGGGTGTTGGCCAGCGCTCCCAACGCGCTCTGGGTGAAGCGGAAGTTGCGGATCGGCCGCGTCAGCTCGCCGCGCTCGATTAGGAAGGTGCCGTCGCGGGTCATCCCGGTGAGCACGGTCTTGAGCGGGTGGACGACGTTGACGTACCAGAAGCGCGTCACCCAGATCCCGCGGTCGATGGAGCGCAGCAGCTCGGCTTTGGAGGCATCGCCGGGGGCCATGAATAGGTTCCAGGGCAGCGGGCCCATCGTGTTCGGCGCCGGCAACGCGTGGCCGGTCGTCTCGCGCCCGTCCACTGCGGCGGTCAGCGTGTCGTACACCACCTCGCGGGCGGTTCCCTGCTCGAAGAACGTCACCCGCTGCTTGGGCATCCCCTCATAGTCGAACGCGGCCGGCAAGCCCAGTGGATCGTGGCCGTCGTCCCAGATGCTCACCAGTGGGCTGGCGACCTGCTTGCCTCGCGCCTCGGCCATGAAGCTGCGCCCTTCCTGCACTGCCAGCGCGCTGAAGCCGATGTAGGCCAGGTACTCCAGCATCTCCCCAACCGCGCACTCGTTCAGCAGCACGGTGTACTCGCCGGGCTCGATGGTCCCGGGCGCGCGGCTCCGCAGCGCCAGCGCGACCGCCTCGCGGCCGGCCGCCTCGACGTCGATGGCACGGGCATCCATTGCGCTGCGCTGGGCGTAGCCGCTGCCCTCGTCATCGGCCATGACCACGGTCTTCAGGTGTGCCCCGGTCTGCCGTTCGTAAGCGAAGACACCCGTGGTAGTGCAGACAGCGGTCTCGGTGGCGCTGGTGCTGAAGGCGCCGAACGCCTGGCAGCCGCGCTCCAGCGCCAGGTCGCAGATCACCTTCACCGCCGCCGCTCTTTGCGCCGGGCCGTAGTCCGCGGTCGCCTGGGCGAACGCGTTGACCGGCACGATCGGCCTAGGCGCGGGCAGTCCCGGGAAATCAGGATTCTCAGGCTGGAGGCCAGCGATCGTCACCGCGGTCTCCGCGACCCGCCGCAGCGCCTCGGAGGACAGGTCGTTGGTCGAGGCGACGCCAGCGCGCTTGCCCACCACCGCGCGGACCCGCACCTCGGCATCACGTTCGGTGACGTTCTGGTGAATAGCGGAGCTAGCGAAGCGGGTCAGGCTGCTGTCACCGGCCAGCACCAGCACCTCGGTCTCGTCGGCGCGGGAGGCGGCGAAGATCGTTTCAGCGAGCCGGCGAATGGCATCTGGTCCGAGCATCGAAGGCCTCCCCTACCGCATCACGCCAACCTGGACGTTGCGGAAACGCGCGGCGGCGGCGCCGTGGCCAACGTGGGCCACCTGGCTGGGCTGACCTTTGCCGCAGTTCGGCGTCCCCCACACCGCCCACTCGCGGCAGACGGCGTCGCAGGAGTTCCAGAAGCGCGGGGTGATGCCGGTGTAGGTCGCGTTCTTGATCATCCGGCCCAGCGCGCCGCCGCGGATCTCCCAGGCGATCTCCACCCCGAACTGGAAGTTCAGCCGCTTGTCGTCGATGCTCCAGCTCTTGTTCGTCTGCATAAAGATACCCCGGTCGGTGTCGGCGATCAGGTCGTGCAGCGACCAGGGGCCGGGCTCCAGGTTGATGTTGGTCATGCGGATAAGCGGGATACGGTTCCAGCCGGAGGCGCGCATCGTCCCGTTGCTCCGCTGGCCCAGGCGGGCGGCGGTCTCGCGGGAGGTCAGGTAGTTCACGAAGCGGCCGTGATCGATGATCACCGTCCGCTGCGCCGGCACGCCTTCGTCGTCGTAGCCAAACGTCCCCAGCCCCTGCGGCACGGTGGCGTCGGCAACGATCGTCACCACCGGGGAGCCATACTGGAAGCCGAGCTTGTCGAGTGTTAGGAAGCTCGTCCCGGCGTAGGCAGCCTCGGTGCCAAAGACACGGTCGAGCTCGATCGGGTGGCCGCATGACTCGTGAATCTGCAGCGCCGTCTGGGTGGGGTCGAGGATAATCGTGGTCACCTCGCTGGGGCAGGGCGCGGCGGTCAAAAGCTGCACCGCCTCTTCAGCAATGCGGGTGGCGTTGCCGGGCAGGTCCATCGCCGCCACGAACTCGAAGCCGGCGGTGCCCTGCTGCCGGCCGAAGCTGTTGGGATAGGAGCGCTTCTGGACCTCGTCGTGCCCCACCGCTGTCGCCTCGATCCCCCCGCCCGTCTCGGTGATCGTCTGCTCCACCAGGCTGCCCTCGGTGCTCGCAAACACCTTGGTGATCCGCAGCGCCTCCAGCCCGCTCTCGGCGATGGCGATGCCAGGCACCGCCCGCATCGCCGCATCCGCCGCGAGCAGCAGCGCTAGCTTCTCCTCGAGCGAGACCGCGAACGGATCACGCTGGACCGGAGTAGCGTAGCTGCCCCGCGAGCGGACCGGGTCGCCGAGCTGCACGGGCTCACGGAGCGTCAGCGCGCTGGCGCGGGCGATCTCCACCGCCTGCGCCGCCACCCGGTCCACCTCTGCCGGCTCCAGCCTGGAGGAGCTGGCGAAGCCCCAGGCGCCATCCGCGATGACCCGCACCCCGAACCCCTGGCTGACATCGTCGCTCAGCGCCTCGACGTGGCCGTTCTTCACCGTGATCGACTGCGACTCGCGCCGCTCTACGCGCACATCCGCGTAGCTCGCCCCGCGCACCTGCGCGGTGTCGAGCGCCCGCGCCGCAAGGTCCTTCATAGTCCACCTTCCCGATCCACGCGCCAGCACACTGGCGCGCCAGTGTGCTGGCTCCTGCAAGCAGGATACCCGGTGGCGCCTGCCCGCCGCCCGCGCCTGGGGGCGCCGCCCGGCTGGTACAATGCCCGTAGGTTGGTGAGCGAGGGTCCAGATGCCCCTGTATGAGTATGTGTGCGGAAGCTGCGCCGAACGGTTCGAGCAGCTCGTCCGCTCTGCGTCAACCACCCAGGTCGCCTGTCCGCGTTGCGGCAGCGCCAACGTCCAGAAGGCGGTCTCCACCTTCGCCTCCTTCGGCAGCGGCGCAGACAGCCTGCCAATGGCAGCCAGCGGCGGCTGCTGCGGCGGCGCGGGCGGCTGCGCCTGCTCGCGGTGAGGCCCCTTCACCCCGCGTTGCCTCGGGCTCGCCGCTAGCATGCCCATCGTCGTTGTCGGCCTCGGCCCGGGGCCGTACGAGCTGCTGACGCTGCAAGCGGCGCGGGCGCTCGAGTCTGCCCCGATCGTGCGCCTGCGCACCGCTCGCCACCCCACGGTCGACAGCTTCCCGCCCACGATCCGCTGGACCTCGTTCGACCACCTCTACGACACCCTGCCCGACTTCGAGCAGGTGTACGCCGCCATTGCGGAGGCTCTGCTGGCGGAAGCGCGCTCGGGCACGCGGGTGGTCTACGCCGTGCCCGGCGACCCGACGCTGGGGGAGACGAGCGTGGCGCTGCTGCGGGAGCGCGCCGCGGCGGAGGGAATCGGCTGCCAGCTCGTCGCCGGGGTGCCGTTTCTCGGGCCGACGCTCCAGGCGATCCCCCCGCTGGAGGCGCCAAACCTCCAGCTCGTCGAAGCGTTACACGCCCAGGACGTGGACCCAACGGTGCCGCTGCTGGTCTACCAAGTGTACAGCCCTGCGGTCGCCTCGGAGCTCAAGCTGGACCTGCTGCGCCGCTTTCCGCCCGAGCAGCAGGTGTTCGTGGTCCGCGCTGCGGGGCTGCCGGAGCAATCGGTGCAGGCGCTGCCGCTGGCCGAGCTGGACCGCCGGGCAGTGTTCGACCACCTGACGACGCTCGCCGTCCCGGCGCTGCCGCCCGAGGCGGCGACGCGCAGTATCCAGGGGTTGCGGGCGATCATCCGCCGGCTGCGCGGCCCGCAGGGTTGCCCCTGGGACCGCGAGCAGACGCACCAGTCGATCCGCCAGTACGTGATCGAGGAGGCCTACGAGGTCGCCGACGCGATCGACGCGGATGACCCGGCGGAGCTGAAGGAGGAACTGGGTGACCTGCTGCTCCAGGTGGTGCTGCATGCCCAGATCGCGGACGACCAAGGCGAGTTCGACTTCGACGACGTGGTCCACCGGCTGGCGGAGAAGCTGGTGGGGCGCCATCCGCACGTCTTCGGCGATGTGACCGCGCGTACCGCCGCCGAGGTGGTGCGTAACTGGGAGGCGCTCAAGCGGGCGGAGAAGGGCGAGCAGGGCCCGCCCCGCTCCGCAATGGCGGGCGTGCCGCGCAGCATGCCAGCACTGCGGGCGGCCCAGGAGATCTACCGGCGCGCGGGCGAGGCGGGCTACCGCTGGCCGGGCCGCGAGTGGGCCTGGGAGCGCGTCCAGGCGACCGCGCAGGCGCTGCGGCAGCACAAGGCCGGGCCGGACGCGTGGGGCGAGCTGGCGCTGCTCCTGGCGCGCCTGGCGGCCGATCAGGGCGTGGACCTGGAAACGGCGCTCGAGCGCGCTAACCGCCGCTTCGTCGAACGATTCCAGGCAGCGGAGGCAGCACGCACGATGGGCCAGCCGATCCGGCTGGGCGAGGAGGCGTAGCCAGCCCCGGGAGACAGAACAGGGCCGCGGTGGCAGCTCGCCGCGGCCCTGGTGGTCGGGGTGCCCAGATTTGAACTGGGGACCTCTGCGTCCCGAACGCAGCGCGCTAACCAGGCTGCGCTACACCCCGTGCTCAGGGATTATAGGCAAGCGCTCGCGGATCGGACAACTTGCCGCTTCAGGGGGCCCGCACCTCGAGCCGGTACTTGGCAACCTCGAGGGTGGCGGGCGCGGTGCCGGAGATCGCCAGGACCGCGCGCGTGGTCGTCCCGCCCAGGCTGGGCACCTGGATGTGCGCGCTGCCATCGTCGGCAACCGGGATCGATTGCACGCTGGCGCCGCGGTCGGTCCATTCGATCAGCCGGAGCTGGTAGGTTTGCGGGATGTGGTTGTCCGAGCGGAGGAAGCCGTTGGCGACCCAGCCCGTGTCCTGCTCGGCGTCGTCGCTGAAACCGATCTCGGGTACCCGGATGTCGTCGAGCGCAGCGCCGCTGCGGTTGTATGCCTGGTCGGTGACGTACTCGAAGCGGAGGAGGATCTTCTTGCCGGCGAAGGCGGACAGGTCTACCTGCTGGTTGGTCCAGACGGCCGCGTCGCCGCCGCCGCTGACGCCGGTGTAGCCCGGGCCGACCGCGTTGCCCGTCGGGTTGTCGCTGGAGGTGTCGGTACCGGGCAGCACCTGCCAGCTCCTGCCGCCATCCGCCGAGACCATGACGTAGAGATAGTCATAGTTCTTCTCGATCTCGTACCAGGCTTTGAACTGGAGCGTCGCGGAGGAGACACCGGTGAGGTCGAGCTCACGGGTAAGCGTGGAGTCCATCCCGTCGCCGCGGTTGCTCCACCAGAGGAACCGTCCACTGGTGGGGTCGGTGCCAACCAGCCGCACCTGGTTGTGGCCACTGAAGTCGACGCTCACATCCGAGCCGTTGCCGGCCAGCTCGACGTAGTCGGTTCCGAACTGGTGGACCTGCGCCTCCAGTGGCGGGTCGCCCGGATGCAGCGTCGCGCCTACCCGCGAGTGGATAGCCACCGAGGGCTCGGCGTAGCGGCCATCGTCGACCGAGGCGTCGTTCAGGAAGTTCGCCACCGCGAAGTCGCCGAACACGTCTGGGAAGCGCTCGTCGCGCCCGGTCGCCTCCAGGTAGCGGTCAAAGAGCTGCGTGCCCCGGGCGTGCTGAGCGATCAGATCGTGCAAGATGCTGGGTCCGCCGAAGCGGTCGATGAAATAGCGCATGAACAGGTACGCTGCCTCGTAATGGACGCCCGTCTCGCCCGGCTGATCGGACCAGGCGGTGAGCTGGGTGTCGGGCTGGGCGGCGAACGCGTTGACTCCAACGGTCTGGTCACCCAGCACCAGGTTGGTGGAGAGCTCGGCGCAGCCCTCGTCCACCCAGGTCTCGTCGTTCGGGTTGCTGTTCCAGTGCACCATGTGCTGGAACTCGTGGGCCAGGACACCATCGAACTGGGCGGTGCCGGGCGACATCGCATCCAGGTTGACGTCCATCATCTCGCGCTCGTTCGAGTGCTCGTACACCTGGCGCGGATATTCGTCCCAGGAGGAGAAGTAGGCGCCGACTCCGGGGACGCGGGCGAGCAGGATGGTGATGTGCGGGTCGTTGTCGACGCCGGGCGTCCACTCGCTGCCGAAGTACTGGTGGACTGTGGGATAGGTGCGCGATTCGAAGAAGTCCGCCGAGTGCTGAATCGCGCCGTCGGAGATGCTGCGGCCCTGCTCCACGTACCAGTAGCTGTGAGGCGTGACGTAGCGAAGCGTGGCCTGCGTCTGGTGATAGGTGCGGGTGTTCTGGTCGCCAATCCAGAAGGTATCCACCCGGCCAAGCTCATAGCTGGGTGGGGTGGGGTTAACGACGCGCGGGATGGAGGCGGGATCAAGCCCATGCAGCCGGGCGTAGAGCTCTACCGGGTCGCGCGGCGGGATGGGGGTAGCTAGCAGCCGCTCCAGGGTGTCGGAGCTCGCCTCGCTCCGGACCAGCGGAGCGGACAGGAGCGCGAGCGCGACGCACAGCAGCGCGACGAGCATGCCGGCGCGAGCCCGCCAGGACGTGGTCATGCGGCGCTCCACGGGCCGAGCATGGCTGTTCTCCCTTGCCAAGGGATGGGGAAGGATAGCGCGTCGGCGCACCGGGCGGCGGGAATTGATGCTGCCACGGCGGAGGCGCGCCAGCGCGGAGTGCTACTGCGAGATCGGTGCCAGGTCACCGGCGCGCTCGGCCGGCCGTGGCTCCTCCTGGTAGGTGTTGCTGACGCGCACCTGGGTGTAGATCTGGGTGGTGGAGATGTTGGCGTGCCCGAGCAGCTCCCGCAGCCGCTCCAGCGAGACGCCATCTCGCAGGCGGTGGGCGGCGAAGGAATGGCGCAGGGTGTGCGGGGTGACCTGGCTCTCGAGCCCGCACTCGCGCGCCAGCGCTTTCATGATGAGCCAGAACCCCTGGCGAGTCAGCCGATCGCCGCGCTGGTTCAGGAACAGGGCAGTCTCGCCGCTGCCTGCCCGCGCCAGCACCGGCCGGCCGTGCTCCAGGTAGTCCACCACGGCCGGCCGGGCATCCGGTTCCAGGGGAACGGTGCGCTCGCGGCCGCCACGGCCGACGCAGCGCACCTGGTTGGTCTCCAGGTTGACGTCCTGCACGTTCAGCGACACCAGCTCGGTCACCCGCATGCCGGTGGCATACAGCAGGTGCAGCATGGCCCGATCACGCAGGCCATCTGGCCCGCCCTTGCGCGCGGCCCGGCCGATCAACAGCGCCACGTCGCGCACCGACAGGGCGCGGGGCAGGGCCTTGTGCACGGTCGGTGAGCCGAGTTCGGCGGCGGGATTGTCCCCAAGGTCGCCGCGCTGGCTGAGGAAGTGAAAGAGCGAGCGGGTGGCGGCGATCTTACGGGCGATCGTTGCCGGCGCGTATCCGCGCTCGCGGAGCTGCAGGACGAAGTCCAGCACCTGGCCGCGCCGGGCAGCCGGGCCATCACCACCGGCGAGCGCCGCCGCACGGGGCGATTCCAGGTACGCCAGCAGTTGGCCGAGATCGTTGCGGTAGGCGGTGATGGTGTTGGCGGAGAGTCTGCGTTCCTGGGTCAGGTAGGCGAGAAAATCCTCGATCTGGTCGCGCACGTCCTCTCCTCCTGGAGTCCACCTTGGCGAAAAGGTCAGCGGCCGCTGAGTGTAGCACACCGTGAGGCTGCCTCGGGCCACTCAGGGTCGCCGCCGACCACGCGGGGCACCACGCAGTGCCCGTTCGGCGGCCTCACGAGACCAGCGCCAGATGATGATGTAGTGCGGCCGGCGATACTCCCGCCCCTCCTGGGACCAGCCCGGCGTGTTCTGCAGGATCTCGTTCCAGGCCGTGGCGTCCTGGCGCACTTTCACAGTGGCGGAGACCGGCTGTACGGTCCGCAGCAGGTCCAGCAGCAGGAACTTCACCGCCGCGGGGTTCGGCGGGTCGCTGGAGGAGCCGATGTCACGAATGGTGAGCGTGTCGTCGACCCGCAGGTGATATTCGACAAAGCCCTCGATCCGCCAGGTCTTCTCGCGCGGGTTGTAGCGCTCGAGCAGCATGAGCTCGCCCCGCTCGGCCGCGCCCCTGTAACTGGTGCGCTTGCCGTCACCAGTGGGGTGGGCGAGCGTTCGAACGATGGACTCGCGAAGCTGCGGTGCATCGCTGGGCTCGGCGGCCCGAATCCTGTAGCCAGACTCTTGCATCGGGTGTCTTTCGGCATCCTGACGGCCGCTCAACCGGCGCCATGTGGGTAGCGTATCGGGGCACCTGGAATCACGGCAAGCCCGGAGGCCGCGCGTGCGTGATACCGGTCCGGCTACGGCCGGCTCCGAAGAGGCGCTCGCCGCTGAGCGCCCCCGGCTGCCCTCAGGGCAGCGCGAGCCTCCGGCTGTAGAGCCACTTGACGAACAGGAGCTGCCTCGCTTGCGCCGGGGTGAAGCCCTGCGACTCGAGCGAGTAGCGCCATTTGTACAGCGTCAGCCGCCATCGCTCGTCTTCCGTCAAGGCGCCGGTGGCGATCGGCAGCGGAGTCACCCCACGCAGGGGTGACGTGGAGCGCTCGTCGTTCATGCTTCCCTCGCCGTGTCGGACACTAGGGAGCGGCTCGGTGGCAGAGGTGGCCCGGGCAGCACTCTGCGAACTGCCGGCCGCTGGACTCTGCTGTTGCAAACCGCGGCCCAGCGGCGAGGCTAGCGTTGGCGCCATTACATTGGTATTACGGCGAACCCACTCCGCATTACAGCGGCATCACAGCCCCGGGCTCACTTGGCAAGTGTGTAGCCGATGCCGGGACGGGTCAGGATGTAGCGCGGGTGGCTTGGGTCCGGCTCGACCTTCTGCCGCAGGCGGGCGATGTTGACCCGGAGCAGGTGCGCCTCATCCTTGTATTCCGGGCCCCAGACTTTGCTCAGCAGGTCCGGCTGCGTCACCACGCGCCCGGCGTTGCGGGCCAGGTGCGCCAGAATACGGTACTCCGTCGGCGTCAGGTTAATAGGACGGCCATCGATACTCGCCTGGTGCTGAGCGAAGTCGACCGTCAGGCTGCCCGTCGTAAAGCTCGGCTGGACCGCGTCGCGGGTGTACTCGTTCGCCCGGCGCAGTTGCGCCTCCACCCGTGCGAAGAACTCGTCCAGCTCATACGGCTTGGTCAGGTAGTCGTCGGCCCCCGAGCCGAGCCCGACGACTTTGTCCTCCACCGCGTCCTTCGCCGTCAGCATGATGATCGGCACTGCCGAGAACTCGCGCACGCGGCGGCAGACCTCGATACCGTCCATCACCGGCATCATGATGTCCAGGACAAGCAGATCGGGCTTCTGCGCCTCCGCGAGCTTCAGCGCGGTCGCGCCGTCGCTCGCCGTCAGCACCCGGTACCCCCGCCGCTCGAGATTGAAGTGAACCAGCTTGAGCTGCTTCGGGTTGTCCTCGGCCACGAGAATAGTGTGTTTCTTGGTGCTCATACAAACGCTGCCTCACGACCAGTATGGATGGGAAGAGTGAAGAAGAAGGTGCTGCCCCGGTGAAGCTCGCTGGTGACCCAGATGCGCCCGCCGTGGGCTTCGACGAGCCCCTTACAGATCGCCAGACCGAGCCCGGTGCCGCCGACGCGGCGAGCCAACTCGCCGTCGACCCGGTGGAACCGCTCGAACACACGCTCGAGTTGCCAGGGTGGAATCCCCACCCCGTGATCTGTCACGGAGATGACCGCCTCGCTCCCCTGGCGCTCGGCGCGCAGGACGATCTCGCCCCCGTCGGGCGAGTACTTCACCGCGTTCTCGAGCAGGTTGCTGATGATCTGCGTAACCCGCCGCGGGTCGGCGTACACCGGTTCGCGCAGGCACCAGTCCAGCACCAGCTTGTGCCGATCGGTCAAGGTGGATACTCGGTTCAGCGCCTGGAGCGCGACCGGCTCGAGCTCCACCCGCCGCTGCTCGACCCGCAGCACGCCCGCTTCCAGCCGTGACATATCGAGCAGGTTCTCGATCAGCTCGGCCAGGTGGTTGCTCTCGTCCTGGATCATCTCCAGGAACTCCCGCCGCTGCTCACGCTTCAGCCGAGCGTCGAAGTTGAGCAGCGTGGAGACCGAGCCCTTGATCGCGCTCAGTGGCGTGCGTAGCTCGTGGGAGACGGTGGACAGCAGGTCGCGCTTGACCCGGTCCATCTCCCGCAGTGTCTCCACCTTGCGCGCCTCTTCCACCAGGTGCAGGTTGTCGATGGCGAGCGCGGCCTGGTTCGCCAGCGAGACCACCAGGCTCTCTTCGGCCGCCACGTAGCGCGTCCCGGGCGCTCCTTCCAGCTCCACCACCCCAATAACGCGATCCTGGAGCACGAGCGGAACGGCGAGCCGGGGTCGCGGCCGGGTGTGAAGCGTCTCGCTCCGCATCGGCTCGCCCCGGGCGATGGCGCGGCGGGCCAGATCGCTCGGAGTCGCGCTCTCAGCCCAGAGCGACCCGGTGTCACCGTCGGATGCCGCTAGCCGGAGCAGCTTCGTCTCCGGGTCGCGCAGGAGCACGCGCGCGCGGGCGTACCCAGGCTGCTGCTTCAACGTCTCCAGCAGGTGATCGGCGATTGTCGCCGGCGTCTGCGCGTTGGATACGCCGCGGGTGAAGTCATACAGCGCTGCTAACTCGTCGAGCCGCTGCCGCTGGCGGGTATAGAGCTGGGCATTCTCAATGGCGAACATCGCCTGCGAGACGAGCACTTCGGCCTTGATCCGATCGCGCTCGGTAAAACCGTCGTCGGCCCGACGACGGATGAACTGCAGCACGCCGATCACCTTGTTGCCCTTGGCCAGCGGAACGACGAGCTGGGAGTGTGCTCCGAGCATGGTGGTGAGCGGCTGATCACCCAGGCGGCTGGCCCGGCTGGAGTGAACGATCTCGGGACTGCGCGCCCGGAATGCCTGCGCCACGGTCGAGGCGGGTTCGGCCAGCCGGACGCGCCGGCCGCGGAACTCCGCGCCATGCGCCCCGACCACCTCCACGACCTCGAGCGCTTCCCGACTGGCGTCCACCGACCAGAGAAACACCACATCGGCACGCATGATCTCGTGGCCGGCCCGGCACAGCTCCCGCAGCACGGTGGACAGTTCGAGCGTGGCACTCAGCGCTCGACCCAGATCACGGAGCCGCTCTTCGGCCTCGCCGGCCGACTCGTCGCGGCGGAGCAGTCGGCGATTCTCCAGCAGCGTCACCATCTGCCGCCCGATCAGCAACGACAGGAGCGTGAGCGAGCCGAGGAAGACGCTTTCCAGCGGCGGCTCGCTGCGGAACGCCTCCACGACCACGATGAGCAGCACCACCAGTCCCGCCAGCGCGGAGGGCAGCAGCCGCAGCCGGCTCTCGTCGCGCACGTATGACTGCGTCTCGTCCGTCGCGGTGGGGTCCGCGGCACGCGCCTGGCGCAGCCCGGCCAGTCCGACCAGTCCGATGCCCACGCCCCAGAAGCTTTGCCCGATGCCGGTTGCGAATGGAGCGAGGCCGAGCAGCCGCGCCGAGGAGAGCAACGCCGCGAGCCAGAGCAGCCCCACGCCAGCCAGCAGCAGGCCGGCCGGTGACAGTGCTCGGGGCAGGCGCTTGCCACGTACTGCCACGAGCACACCGAAGCCAAGCGCGGTGTAGGACACGGCGTAGATGGAGGCGATGAGCTGGTGCGCGGGCCCCACTCCGGGTGGCGGCGCCATCCATTCGACCAGAACCAGACCCGCTAGCGCCGGCGACAGCCCGAGGATGAGCACATCCAGCAGCAGCTTGAGCCGCCGGGCGGCGACCGAGTGGCCGCCCAGGCGCAGCAGCGCCGCGAGCAGGAACGGAGGGACTGGGGCGAGCATCGCCATCTCGCCGGCCAGCCCTGCGCTTGCCGGATCGGATAGCCCTCGCGGCCCGCGCCCCAGCAGCGCCAGCGCCATGGTGGCCGCGCCCGCCGCCAGCGCCCACCAGGAGCTAGCCAGCGGTGGCTCGGCGCGGCGGGCAGCCAGGCCGCACAGCAGCGCCGTGAACGCTGCCAGCAGGCTGGACAGGCTCCAGGTCCAGAAATGGGCGGCGGGGTCGCGGCTCAGCAGCGCCTCCAGCGCCGCCAGCCCGGTGGGAACGGCCAGCACCAGCAGCACCGTCAGGCGCACTGGAAGGCGCGCGTCGCGTCGCGCGCGCACCCCGGGCGGTTCAGGCTCGAGCAGGCGTGGCGCGCTGAGGCGCAGACTCCGGGCGACGACTCGACGGGCCATCCTCGAAGTCGGACGCCGGCTCGGCGATCTTAGAGAGACGTCGACCGCACCCATCGGATCGTCCAGGGCAGCGGGAACTATCCACGGCGCTGGGGACAGGCATCATGTTATCGGCCGAACTCAGCAGGGGCAAGCGCCTGCCTTGCCCAAACCAGGCGTTGCGGGAGCTCACGCGCCGCCCCTGCCGATCTCGCCTGGGTATACTCCGCTCGCCATGCTCGACGACCGGGCCCTGCACGCCCACCAGCGTCTGCTCGACTGGTATCGCCGCCAGGGCCGGCCGCTGCCCTGGCGGCAGACCCGCGACCCATACGCAGTGCTGGTCTCCGAGCTGATGCTCCAGCAGACCCAGGTGGCCCGCGTCCTGCCGAAGTACCAGGAATTCCTGGCCCGGTTCCCCACGCTGGAGGCGCTGGCGGCTGCCTCGCGCGCAGAGGTGATCCGCTGCTGGGCGCCGCTCGGCTACAACCTACGCGCCGTCCGCCTGCACACCATCGCCCGCCAGGCGGTCGAGCGCGGCGGCTCGCTGCCGGACACCGTGGACGAGCTGCTGAAGCTCAGCGGCCTGGGGCGCTACACTGCCTCCGCAGTCGCCTGCTTCGCTTTCGAGCAGCCCGTCGCGGTGCTCGACACCAACATCCGCCGGGTGCTCGCTCGCGTGTTCCTCGGCGAGCCCGACGCTCGCGGCCTCGCTGCTGGCCGCCTCTGGGAGCTGGCCGAGACCGTGCTGCCACGAGAGCACGCCTACAACTGGAACCAGGCGCTGATGGACCTGGGCGCGACGATCTGTACCGCGCGCACCCCCGGCTGCGGGCGCTGCCCGCTTGCGGACCTCTGTCTGGCGCGCGACCGCTTTGCTGGCCAGCTCCCACGTCGGCGGGTGGTGCGGGAGCGACGCGCGGCATACCAGGCGGCGCCGCCCGTCCCTCGCCGGGTCCTGCGTGGCCGGCTGGTGCAGTTGCTCCGCGCCCTGCCCGGCGGGGCGGCGATCTTCCTGGAAGAAGCGGCGTGGCGGCTGCGGCCCGAGCTGCGGGATCCGAGCTGGCTGGCGCCGATCGCCGAGGGGCTGGCTCGGGACGAGCTGATCGAGCTGCGCCGCGATCCAGCCGGAGCCCCGGGCTCAGCCCTGCTCCGCCTGCCAGTGGAGGAGCCGGCGGCGGGCGCAGACACGGAGGATGCGCCAGGCGCGATCGAGCCGGCGTAGCTCGGCGGGCGACAGCTCAGCCAGCGTACGCCCGGAGGCTGGATCAGCCAGCAGCCTATCCAGCCAGAACCCGCCTTCTGGCCGCGTGCCCCCCGGCCGCGCCGCGATCCGCAGCGGCGGCCCCTCCGCCTCCCAAGCACCGATCAGCCGGCCGGCCTCGGCCAGCGCCAGCGCCTCCCGCCACACCGCGGTGCGCGCCGCGCCCTCCCGTCCCTCCAGCCGCGCCAGGAGATCAGCAGTCCGCTCGGCGTCGCTGCGGGCACCGCTGCCCCGGCGCGTCTGGACCGACCGCCAGCCCTCGCCCAGCGCCGGGATGTGGACTCCGCCGTCCGATGCCAGCACCAAGCCCGCGACGCGCTCCGACCACCAGAGCGCCTTCTGCACCGCGTTGTCGCGGTGGCTCTGCCCCGTCTCCGGCGGCTGCGCGCCCGATGGGGGGAAGTGGACAGCGAACGGCAGCCCGGCGACCACCCAGAGCAGTTTGCGCTGCTTGTCCGGGTTCCGGGTCGCCAGCAGCAACTGTGGCGGCGCCGGGCTGGCGCTCATAGCAGAAGCATCGCGTCACCGAAGCTGTAGAAGCGGTAGCGGTGCGCGATGGCGTGCTCGTACGCCTGGCGGATTCGCTCGCGGCCGGCGAAGGCGCTGACCAGGACGAGCAGCGTCGAGCGCGGCAGATGGAAGTTCGTGATCAGCGCATCCACGACCCCGAAGCGGTAGCCCGGTCGGATGAACAGCTCGGTCCAGCCGCTGTACGGCCGCAGCGCGCCCGCCCCCGTCGCCTGCCAGGCGCCCTCCAGCGTGCGTACCACGGTGGTTCCGACCGCGACGACTCGGCCGTCCAGGCGGCGGGTCCGCTCGATCTCCGCGACCGTCTCGCGCGGCAGCTCGCACCATTCGGCATGCATATGGTGCCCGGCCAGGTCCGGCGTGGCGATCGGGCGGAACGTGCCGACGCCGACATGGAGCGTGACCGAGGCGAGCCGCACGCCGCGGCGCTTCAGTTCTTCGAGCAGCTCAGAGGTGAAGTGGAGCCCGGCGGTGGGCGCGGCGATGGAGCCGTCGTTCCGGGCGTACACCGTCTGATAGCGGGCCGGGTCACCGTGGAAGGAGCGGATGTACGGCGGGAGCGGGAGCGCTCCGTGCGCCAGCACGGCGGCGTCGGGGTCGCCGGAGGCCTGGAAGGCGACCACCAGGCTCCCCGCCTCGCGCTGCTCCGTCACAGTCGCCGCCAGGTCGCCAAAGCGGAGCTCCGTCCCCGGCCGCAGCCGGCGCGCCGGCTTGCCGAGACATTCCCAGCAGCCGGGCGCGAGCCGGCGCAGCAGCAGCAGCTCCGCCTTGCCCCCACCCGGTCGCTCGCCACGTAGCCGGGCCGGGATGACCCGGCTGTCGTTGACCACCAGGACGTCGCGCGGCGTGAGGTAGGCGACGAGGTCGCGAAAGCAGCGGTCCTGGAGTGGACCGTCGCGCGGAACGACCAGCAGGCGCGAGCTGTCACGTGGCTCCGCCGGGCTCTGCGCGATCAGCTCCTCTGGCAGATCGTAGTCATACAGTTCGAGGCGGTCTTGCCTGGACATCGGTACAGGAGCGCAGCAGGGACAGGAACGTCGTTACTCCGCGGCGCCGCTGTCGAAGAGACTCGGCTGGCCGACCAGCCGCGGCGTCGGCAGACCCAGGTGGAGATAGGCCGCGCGGGTGGCAACGCGCCCGCGCGGGGTCCGGTCGAGGAAGCCGAGCCGGAGTAGGAAGGGCTCGTAGACGTCCTCGATCGTATCCTCGTCCTGCCCCGTCGCCGCCGACAGCGTCTTGAGCCCCACCGGTCCGCCGCCGAACTTCTCCACCAGCGCGTGCAGCAGCTTGCGGTCGACGTCATCCAGCCCCAGCTCGTCGACCTCCAGCTCTTCCAGGATTCCGCGCGCCAGAGGGGCGTCGATGCTCGGCACTCCGCGCACCTGAGCGTAGTCACGAACCCGCTTGAGCAGGCGGTTGGCCACCCGGGGCGTGCCCCGGGCGCGGCGGGCGATCTCTTCGGCACCCGAGGGATCGATCGCCGTCCCCAGGATGCGGGCAGAGCGGAAGACAATCTGGACCAGCGCCTCCACGTCGTAGTACTCGAGGGAGAAGACGATCCCGAAGCGCTCCCGCAGCGGGCCGGTGAGCAGGGCCGGGCGGGTGGTCGCGCCGACCAGGGTAAACGGTTTGAGCGCGAGCCGGATGCTGGTGGCGCTCGGCCCCTTACCGGTGAGCAGATCGAGCGCGAAGTCCTCCATCGCCGGGTACAGGTACTCCTCGACGGTGCGGCTAAGCCGGTGGATCTCGTCGATGAACAGGATGTCACCGTGCTCGAGCCGGGTGAGGTCCGCGGCAAGGTCGCCCGGACGCTCGATTGCCGGCCCGGAGGTGGTCTTGATCTTGGCGCTCATCTCGTTGGCGAGGATATTGGCGAGCGTGGTCTTGCCCAGGCCCGGCGGGCCGTGCAGCAGCACATGCTCCAGCGGCTCCCCGCGCTGCCGCGCCGCCTGGATAAACACCCGGAGCTGCTGCTTCAGCCTGGGCTGGCCGATGAACTCCTCCAGCCGGCGCGGCCGTAGCTGCCGATCGTACAGCGCGTCCTCGGGCCGCTCGCTCGCGGCGATGATCCGATCCGCCACCCGCTCCCCCGTTTCCTCCAGGCAATAGTATCGCCTTGCCGAACTTGCGTGCCGCCAAGCCCCGCTGCTCGGTACAGTTGCCGGGGTGATGATGCCCGCGTTCCGGTTCCAGCTTCAGGCGGTCTGCGCGAAGACCCTGGCGCGCGCCGGCCGATTTGACACCCCGCACGGTCCGATCGACACCCCCGCCTTCATGCCGGTGGGCACCCAGGGCACCGTCAAGGCGCTGCTCCCGGCCGACGTCCGCGCCACCGGGGCGCAGTGCGTGCTCGCCAATACCTATCACCTGGCGCAGCGCCCAGGGGCGGAGATCATCGCTCGGCTGGGTGGCCTGCACCGCTTCACCGGCTGGCGCGGGCCAATGCTCACCGACAGCGGCGGCTTCCAGGTATTTAGCCTGGATGAGCTGCGCACCCTGGACGACGACGGCGTGACGTTCCGCTCGCACCTGGACGGTCGCGAGCTGCGGCTGACACCCGAGCGGGCGCTGGAGCTCCAGGAGCAGCTCGGCGCCGACATCGTTATGCAGCTCGACGAGTGCACGCCTTACCCGTGCTCCTACGCCACGGCGGCGACTGCGGTGGAGCGCACCCAGCGCTGGGCCGAGCGCTCCGCTCGCGCCCAGCAGCGGACAGACCAGGCACTATTCGGGATCGTCCAGGGTGGAATGTTCCCCGACCTGCGCGAGCGGAGCGCTCGCGGCCTGGCTTCACTCGACCTGCCGGGCTATGCGATCGGTGGCCTGAGCGTGGGCGAACCGAAGGAGGTGACCATGGCCGTGCTCGCGGAGACCACCCCGCTGCTGCCCCTCGACCGACCGCGCTACCTGATGGGCGTCGGAGCACCGCAGGACCTGGTCCGCGCTATCGGCCTCGGCGTCGACCTGTTCGACTGCGTGCTGCCAACCCGGCTCGCCCGCAACGGCGCCGTCTTCCGCCGCGGCGGGCGCCTGAGCCTGAGCCGGGCTGAGCTGCTCACAGCCGAAGGGCCGATTGATGCGACCTGCGCCTGCCCGGTCTGCACCACACACTCCCTGGGCTATCTCGCCTCCCTGCACCGCGAGCGGGAGCCGCTCGCCGCGCGGCTGGCCAGCATTCACAATGTGAGCGCACTGGTGCAGCTCGTCCAAGAGGCGCGGGCGGCGATCATAAACGGCACCTTCGCCGACTGGCAGGCAGAGCGCCTGCGAACCCTCGCAGCCGCCCGCTCGTTGGTTGAGTAAGACAAAGCGCCATCTCCGGCGATAGCTACCGCGCACCGCTGCTCGGGGCTCAGGCCTCCAGTGAACAGTGGGTGCCTTTACCTTTTGGAGACCGTTTGTTACACTCGGCTAGCTGCCCTGAGGGGTTCACAGGCGTGACGGTCCATGGCCAGGGCCTTCGGTTCGGTCGGACACCGGGGCATCGCCCGCGGCAGGCGGGCACAGCACCGAGATGAGGGTCCGTCCCGGAAGCCCAGCGGGCGGGGTTCCAGCGGCGGTCAGCCCAGCGCCGACAGCGGCGGAGGTTCGCGCGCAGCGGCTGGCCTGGGGCGTGATCGGCGGCGCGTTCGTCGTCTGGTGTGCGCTGGTGGCGCTGCTCGCCCTGGAGGCTCGGAACTTCTTCCTCACCGCCGCCAATCCGCAGAGCGCACTGCTGGAGATCGAGCGCGGCGAGGTATTCTACCAGGATCCGCGGAGCCCGGTGCAGGCGCGCGCGAGCAACGGCATGGGGCTGTCCGAAGGCACGCTGCTGGAGACCGCCGAGCAGACCGAGGCAGACGTCACGCTGTTCGATGGCACCGGCCTGCACCTGTTCCCCGGGAGCCAGGTCCGGCTCGACGCGCTCCGGCTGGGGCGCTTCTCCGAAACCGCGAGCCGGGTGGCCCTCTCCCAGCCCCGCGGCGCGACACGCTACGTGGTGAGCGGGACACTGCCAAACGGCCAGGAGATCACAGTCGCCACCCCGCATGGCGAGGTCGCGCTGCAGCGTGGTGAGTACCTCATCTGGGTCAACGAAACCGACACCCTGGTCTCTGCCTACTCCGGCAAGGGGCACGCGGAGGCGGGCGGGCGGCTGGAGCGCTTCCACTTCGGGCAGCAGCTCCACCTGCGGGGCGACCGCGGGATCGATTCGCCAGCCCAGCTCGGGGAAGACCTGGTGGTGAACGGCGCCTTTACCCACGAGCTGGCGAACTGGCAGCCGGTCGACGTGCAGGAGAAGGGACGTAAAGACGTGCTCGGCCGCCGCCAGCTCGTGACATATGAGATCGACGGGCAGCAACTCATCGGGCTGCGGGTTACGCGCGACACTGCCAAGGACACCCACAATGAGACCGGGATCATCCAGACCATTCAGCGCGACGTGCTGCCCTACCGCAACCTGTTCATCCGCGCCTGGGTGCGGGTGGACCTCGCCAGCCTCTCGGGCGGTGGCTACGCGGGCTCGGAGTACCCAATGATGCTCCAGGTGGATTACGTCGACAAGACGGGCGGTCGGCCCGGGTGGTCGCACGGGTTCTACTACGCGAACCCCGACAACATGCCGGTGGTCAACGCGGAGCTGATTCCCCAGAGCACCTGGGTGCACTATGAGGGCAACCTGGTGGAGCTGAAGGACCGGCCGGCGTACATCGACTCGATCCGCATCGTCGGCTCCGGGCACGACTTCGACGCGGCTATCGCCAAGATCGAGCTGATCGCCGAGTAGGCGCCCTAACCAGGGGCACTGTTGAGGCGAGCTACACGGCTCCGCTGGAGATTCGCCGATCCGCCCGCGGGCGGATCGCTGCTGCCTGGCCGGGTTCCGCTCACACCGCCTTGGCCTGGCCCTGGCCGCCCACTTCGCGCACGACGTTGAACACGTCGCGCACGCCCTCCAGGCGGTTCATGATCCGGCTCAGCTTGTCCAGGCCCGTCACGTCCATAGTGCACCACACCGTGGCCGTCTGGTCCTTGTGCACCACCGCCGAGAGCGCATTGATGCTGACCTTCTCGTCCGCAACGACCGACGTCACGTCGCGCACCACCCCCTCGCGGTCCCAGGCATCGATGCGGATCGTCACCGGGAACGTCTGCTCCTCAGTGCGGCCCCAATCCACCCGCACCAGCCGCTCGCGCTCATCTTCACCGGTGACGCTGCGACAGTCGGCGCGGTGGACAGTCACCCCTCGGCCGCGGGTGATGTAGCCGACGATCTCATCCCCGGGGACCGGGGTGCAGCAGCGGGCCAGGCGGGTGAGCAGGTCGCCGACCCCGAGCACGCGCAGGCCGCTGACCGGACCGGCCGCGGGAGTGAACGTCGGCGTTGGCGGTGCCTCCTGAGGCGCCGAAGCCGCCAGCCGCATCGCGATCTGGTGTGGATGAATGTCGGCGTAGCCGACCGCAGCCAGGAAATCGTCCACGTGGTCATAGTGGAAGAGCTGGGCGATCGACTCGAGAGTCATCGGCGGCAACCCCAGCCGCTTCAGCTCCTTCTCGACCATTTCCCGGCCGCGCTGGATGTTCTCCTCGCGCTTCTGCTTGCGGATCCACTGGCGGATCTTCTCGCGCGCGTGGGCGGTCTTCACATAGCCCAGGTTCGGGTTCAGCCAGTCGGCGCTCGGCCCCTTAGAGCCCTTGGCGGTGATGATCTCAACGATGTCGCCATTCTGGAGCTTGCGGTCGAGCGGCACCATGCGGCCATTCACCTTCGCGCCGACGCACTTGTGTCCGATCTCGGTATGGATGCGATAGGCGAAGTCGATCGGCGTCGAGCCAGCCGGCAGCTCTTTGATCTCGCCACGCGGGGTGAAGACGTACACCTGGTCCTGGAAGACGTCCGTCTTGAGCGATTCGACGAACTCCTGTGCCCCGCCCGAGATGTCCTTCTGCCAGTCCATAAGCTGGCGGAGCCAGGCGACCTTGGCGTCGAACTTCACGTCGCCCTTGGAGCCTTCCTTGTAGCGCCAGTGCGCCGCCACCCCGTACTCCGCCACCTGGTGCATCTCGTGGGTGCGGATCTGGATCTCGAGCGGCTTGCCCTCTGGCCCCACGACCGTGGTGTGCAGCGACTGGTACAGACTCTCCTTCGGCTTGGCGATGTAGTCGTCGAACTGCCCGGGCAGCGGCGGCCAGAGCGAGTGCACCAGCCCCAGCACCAGGTAGCACTCGGCCTTGGTCTGCACCAGCACCCGCAGCGCAAGCTGGTCGTAGATCTGGTCGACGTCTACCCCGCGGCGTTGCATCTTCTTGTAGATGCTGTAGATATGCTTGGGCCGGCCCGAGACCTCCGCCTGCACGTGGTGCTTGGCCAGCTCCTCCTGGAGCGCGGCGATGGCGGTGGCGATGTAGCGCTCGCGCGCCTGGCGCCGTGAGGCCAGCTTGCTCGCGATCTCCTTGTACGTCTCCGGCTCCAGGTAGCGGAAGCTGAGGTCCTCGAGCTGCCACTTGAGCTGCCAGATCCCCAGACGGCTGGCGAGTGGGGCGAAGATCTCCAACGTTTCGCGCGCGATCCGCTTCTGCTTTTCCTCCGGCAGGGCGCTGAGCGTGCGCATGTTGTGGAGCCGGTCGGCGAGCTTGATCAGGACGACCCGGATGTCATCGGCCATGGCGAGGAACATCTTGCGCATGTTCTCCGCCCAGAGCGCCTGATCGTCCACCTTGCGCTTGCCAGCACCGTCAACCCGCTCCTCGGCGCTGAGCCAGTGCATCTTGCTCAGCTTGGTGACCCCATCGACGAGCTTGGCGACCTCCGCGCCGAAGCGCGTCTCAATCTCGCTCAGGGAAACGCCACAGTCTTCCGGGACATCGTGCAGCAGCGCGGCGATGATCGTGCTCGCATCAAGCCGCAGGCCCGCTACCGTCTCGGCCGCCGCGAGTGGGTGCTCGATGTACTTGGCGCCGGAGGCACGGAGTTGTCCGTCGTGCGCCTGCTCCGCGTATTCGTAGGCGCGCCGGATTTTCTCCAGGTCGGCGGCGGGGAGATAGCTCGCCGCGGTTTGGAGCAGGGCGTCAACACCGCGAGGGTGGGCGGCAGCGGTGGTCATCACGAAGATCCTTCCTGCCGTAACACGAAGTATATCACCTGCCCTCCGGCCCTCCTGACGAACCGCCGGAGGCCAGGTCCGACGCGGCAGGGAGTCCGGCGAGCGAGGTAGCCATCTGGGCCGCGCGGACGATCGCCCGCTCGACCGCCTGCACCGCGGCGACGGCGACCCGGTTGACATCGAACGGTGCTGCGCCATCGGCGGCCGTCGAGGCGGCGAAGACCACGTCGCCGTCGAACTGGGTGTGCACCGGGCGCAGCGCGCGGGCCAGACCGTCGTGCGCCACCTGGGCCAGGCGGTTGGCCAGGGTCTTGTCGAGCGCGGCATCGGTGGCAACCAGCACCAGCGTGGTGTTCGTCCCCCGCAGCGCCCGCACGCCCTGCCCCGCCAGCACCAGCGCCTCAGCATCCAGAAAGCCGGAGCCGTCGGGCGCCCGCACCCCGGCCAGGACGCGCCCGGAGGCGGGATCGACCACGCTCCCCCCCGCGTTTACTGCGGCCAGCGCCCCGACCACTACTCCTTCCGGCAGGTGCACCGCGGCGCTGCCCAGCCCGGCCTTGGTCGCGTGGGCCATCCCGAGAATCTTCCCCACCGTAGCGCCAGTGCCAGCGCCGACCGAGCCCTGGATGACCGGCTTCGTCGACGCCGCCAGGCAGGCGGCATAGCCCGCCTGCTCGCCCGGCCGGATATCCGCCCGACCCAGGGCAAGGTCGTAGAGCACCGCGGCGGGGACGATCGGGACGACGCCAGCCACAGTCAGATAGCCCACCCCACGCTCCTCCAGGAAGCGGACCACGCCGGTCGCGGCGGCCAGGCCGAAGGCGCTCCCGCCGGCCAGCAGGAGCGCCTGGACCCGCTGGACGAGCATACCGGGCCGCAGGAGATCAGTCTCTCGCGTCCCAGGGGCAGCGCCGCGCACGTCCACCCCCATCACTGCGCCCGCGGGGAACAGGACCACGGTGCAGCCAGTGGCAGCATCCAGGTCGGTGAAATGGCCAACGCTCAGGCCCGGGACGTCGGTCAGCGAATCGGGCGGAGGGCTGGTCATAACAGCCCCCAGCGCGCGAAAGAGGGCAGGCGCCGAGAGGGGGAAACAAACGCGCCTGGCCATCCAGGCTCGCAGCGAAGAAACGTATCCGCCTCTCCGCAGCCCCTTCCAGCGTCCACCTTACGCTGACATCCGGCTTTCGCCGGATCGGGGCGAGAACCGCCTTGCCCTTGCGGGTGTTCGAGTGTGGACTCTTGCGGTTCCGTCGCGTGCCCTGGCTCGCCAGGCGCGGGGACAGCATACCCCGCAGGGAGCCACCCGTCAAGCCGCCCCGGCATCACAATACCATAACAACAACGCCCACGGCGGGGTGCCGTGGGCGCCTGGCTGAAACTGCCTGGGTACACCCGGTGAGATTCGAACTCACGGCCTCTAGCTCCGGAGGCTAGCGCTCTATCCACTGAGCTACGGGTGCACGCTTCGGGACCTATTGTACTCGCGATGCGGCGTGGCCTACAAGCCGCTCCGGCGCCGTTGCGTCTCCCGCTGCATGTGCAGAATGCGCTGCAGCGCGGTGAGATTCGTCAGCGCCGCCAACGCCAGCAGGATGAAGAAGAACAACCGCGGCGCGTCCAGCAGGCCGCTGACGATCATCCCCAGGCCCAGCAGCACGATCCGCTCGGGCCGCGGGAGCAGCCCTACCTCGCAGGCATAGCCCAGGCCCTCCGCCCGGGCACGGGTGTAGCTCACCATGAGCGAGCCGACTAGCGCGGCGTAGCTGACCACCGCCCCGGCGGGATTGTCGTCGGCGATGTACCACCAGCCCAGCCCGATGAAGATGACCGATTCCGAGTAGCGGTCCACAACTGAGTCCAGGAATGCGCCGAAGTCGCTGGCGGTCCCGGTCAGCCGGGCCACCGCGCCATCCAGGAAGTCGAGCGCATTGAAGAGGAGGAAGACGAGCCCACCAGTGGTGAAGTGGCCAGCGGCGAGCATCAGCGCCGCGATGCAGTTGAGCAGCAGGCCGAGCACGGTGAGTGTGTTCGCCCGGATCCCGAACGCCGCCAGCGTGGAGGCAAACGGACTGGCCCAGCTTCGGACCGTGGCCTTCACCATCTGGCTCATCGGCAGCGTGCCGTGCCAGAGGTCCACGCCCTCGAGCCACTCCAGCGGCGCGGCAAACAATGACGGCCGCGACGGAGAGGGCGGCGCTTCCGGCGCCTTCCTGGTTTCGCCGGGGCGGTCCTGACGCGGCTGTGCTGACTCGTTCACGCCACTCGCTCTGCGGCTCTCGGCGATACACCGCCTGCTCTGTGTGAGTGTAACTCAAAATAGTATTCCAGGATTCCAGACGCCACGTGGTCCCAATCAAACTGCCTGGCGTGCTGCTGGCCCGCCTGTCCCAGCTCCACGCAGCGGCGTGGATCGCTCAGTAGCTCGGCCAGCGCGGCGGCGAGGGCCGGCACGTCGCAGGGTGGGACGAGGATCCCCCCACCTCCCTGGTCGATCAGCTCCACGTAGCCGGCGATCCGCGAGGCGACGACTGGCACCCCGGCTGCCATCGCCTGCAGTAGCACCAGCCCGAAGCTCTCCTGGCCGGTGGAGGGCGCGCAGACAATCCGAGCCGCTCTGAGCAGCCCGAGCAGCTCCTTGCGGCTGACCACACCGGGGAAGCAAACCTCCGGCCAACCGCGCGCGGCGGCATAGCGGCGATAGCGCTCCAGCGGCCGCCCGCCGCCGGCGACGACCAGGCGGGCGCCGGGCGCCCGGCGGCGAACATCTTCCCAGGCGCGAAGCAGATAGCCCACCCCTTTGCGGCGCTCGAGCCGGCCCACGTACAGTACCAGCGGCTCTCGCTCCGCCACCCTGCCCGGCACTGCGGCGAACGCCTGGAAATCCACCCCATTCGGGATCACTCGATACTCCCCGGGGAGGTAGCGCGCCGCGAAGTCGCGCGCGGCGCGCGAGACGGCGATCCGACCATGCAGTCGGCCGGACAGACGGCGCAGAAGCGGCTGGGCGCAGCGGTAGGCCACGCTCCGCTCGGCGCTGGCGTGAAACGTGCCGACCGTCACGGAGCGAGCGTGCAGCAGCGCTGCCAGCGGCACCAGCGGAACCATCGGCTCGTGCAGATGGACCACGTCGAACGCGCCGTCGGCAAGCGCCTGGCGCAGCCGCCGATACCCACTCCAGCTCAGCAAGATGCGGGCGATCGAGCCGTTGGCGCCGATGGCGCACGGACGGCCCAGGTCGACGAACGGGACCGTCGGGCGGTCAGGAAGCTCAGCCGACGCCGGGGCGAACACCCAGGGCGCGTGGCCCAGCCGCTGGAGCGCCGCGGCCAGGCCGGCGACGTGCTCCACGACGCCGCCGTACGAGGCGTAGTCGTAAGGCGAGACCAGCGCAACTCTCACCGGTCCATCCTGCCGGTCAGCCAGGCCGCCGGACAGCGCGATGCCGACCAGACCCGCTCGAACACGAGCCACTGCAACGGCCGCCGCCGGATAGTGTACTCCAGGCTCTCCGCGACGCGCCGGGCCAGCTCCCGGGTCGGCAGCCCGGCGGCGGCCAGCGGTGGGTCGATCTCGCCGCTCAGCCTGCCGCCCGGATCACGGAAGGCGCGCACGGGTAGCAACGGCGCCCGCGAGTGGCTGGCGAGCAGGGCGGGCCCCAGCGGAAGCCGTGCCGGACAGCCAAAGAGATTCAGCTCAACGCTCGCGCCCGCCACCGGCCGGTCGCCCAGCAGCGCCACGACCTCATTTCGACGCAGGGCAGCCAGCAGCGCCCACCAGGCCGCTGGCGTAGCCTCGACCAGCCGTACCCCGGCCCGGCGGCGCGGCGCGTGGTGCAGCCAGTGTAGCGCCGCGCTGCCCAGCCGCTCTACCGGCGCCACCGCCCGGTAGCCACGCAACGCCAGAAGCTGCCCGACCGAGGACACCGCCCCGGTGTGCGTCCCCACCAGGATCGCCCCGCGCCCCTGGGCCAGCGCCGCGTCCAGATGCTCCCAGCCGCTCACCCGCGTCCGCGCCAGCAGACGCTGTGGCGGGAGCAGCCCGAGCAGCGCCAGGTCCAGATACCCGCGCCCCGCCTCCCGGAACACTTCCTCGACCTCCCAGGTGGCGGGCGAGCGCCGGAAGACGTGCGCCAGGTTCTCGCGTACCGCCTGGCGGGCCGCGGGCTGAAGCCGCACGCCCAGCACCCCGCCGAACTCCGCCAGCGCCTGAGCAAGCCCCGGGCTCCGGTGCCGGCTAGCCGCGAGGCGCGGAAACCACGCGAGCATGCTCGCACCTGCGCTCGTCCAGGGCTGGCGCAACAGGCCAGAACGGCCGAAACATGAACCACTGGTCCGGGTGGGCCCGTACCCACGGCTCCAGCCAGGCCAGCGCCTGGCCCATCACCTCGGCCGCCCGCTCGCGCCGCGAACCGCGCCGCCGCGGTTCAAGCGGTGGACTGATCTGCACCACGTACCGCTCCTGCTCACGGGTGATCGCCGCCGCCACTACCGCCGCGTCTGCCAGCAGCGCCAGCCGGACCCCGCCGTCCGGGAGCCGCGTCGGCCGGCCGCACCACGACACCACGCATCCACCCTCACTCAGCGGGCGGTCGAGCAGCACGCCCAGCACCTGGTTCTGCCGCAGGACCTGGAGCATCGCACGGGGATTGGCATCCACCGGGAGAGTCTGCATCCCCAGCTCCCGCCGTGTCCGCTGTACCAGCGCGTCCCAGCGCAGCGGCTGAAGGCGGTCCACCAGCACGGTCACAGGAACCCCACGGCCTGCCAGCAGCGCCCCGGCGGCATCCCAGTTGCCCATGTGCAGTGTCAGCAGCACCACCCCGCGCCCTCGAGCCCGGGCAGCCCGCAGGTGCTCCCAGCCACGCACCTCGAACCCGCGCTCCAGCATCTCCGGGGCGGTTCCGGGCAGCCGCACCAGTTCGAGCAGGTAGCGAGCGTAGTTGCGGAACGTTCGCTCCAGGCAGCGCTCCACCTGCCGCGGCGTGACCCCCGGCCCGAGGAGCACCTGCGCGTTGGCCCGCGTGGCCTGCCACTGACGATCCCAGAGCCGGGCAGCGCGGGGCGCCAGCGCGAGCACGAGTGGATCGACCACCCAGGCCGGCAGGCCACGGATGAGCGCCATGGCGACGAGATGAGCCCAGTACATCATCGCAGCGCTGCTCGCGGCGCCCCGACCTGGCACGCCGGACGCCGCCGGAGATGCTACCGCACCCAGCCAGGTGGAGAGCCATCTTCTGGCGTCGGCCATGCTTGTCGAAATCAGGCTCGCGCGCCACCGCCCCTGATGGAGAGACGCACCTGGATCGCCTCATGGTGCGTCCAGCATGCGACGAGGCGACAACACCGCCCTCACACCTTGCTGCGCGTCTACCACGGAGTCGAGAGAAGATATCCAGCTCCGTGAACAGAATGAGTGGCAACTCCGTTGCTCCGCCCGAGCCATCGAATCTCTCGAACCGGGCTGTAACGCAGAAGTCGGCGGGATCGGGAAATTTGAAACGATATTGTCCGGTGCTGTTACGGACTTGTTATGCCCATCTCATCCATCCTTGTGGCGGCCGGGAGCGGCACGGTCCCGACCACGGTCTGCCCTGCATCCCGCCAGGATGACTCGGTACTCGCACATCGCTGACCAAAGAACTCGTGGCATTCCCGGCATGGCTTGCTCGGCATAGCGCTTCTCACTTGGATGGTCCTCTGTTGGTCTTTGCGCCGGGCACGTAGCTCGTGCTGCAGATGGTCAGCCAAGCGCACTCGCCTATCTGAGCAGGAAGCGATCGCGGTAGGGAGCAGCAACGTAGCTCTCGACACTGTGGGGGACAGCACTGGCGGCAGCGGGGCTCTGTTCTTGGCCAGGGAGGTGAAGAGAAGGAGCAGATCACGCGACATATCTCGATTATTCTTGGCCTTCAATCTGCTGGCACCGTGTGCGAGTAGTACTAATTCTTCTTGCCAGGTTTCCGTCGCTGGCCAGAGAGCCATCTGCAGAGAGCGGATCTTGCCGCTGGCAGTCACTCTCCGGATCGGCGCGGGGCATCTTGGGACGCCTGTCCGGCGCTTCCCGATGGCTGTTGGCCATGCGCGAGCTCGCACACGAGCTGCCGGCGCGAAGGGAGGAGCAGTTGTGGCCTAAGACTATTCCAAAGCTGTTCTACCGACCAGGAGTAGGAGTGCTGATCGTGGCTCTCGTGGGGGCGAGCGCCGTGAGCGTCGTGGGCGCGGCTACCACCGGTCTGATCTACTCCTGCGTCAACAGGACGAGCGGCGCCATCCGCATCGTCTCTCCCACCACTACCTGCAACACGAACGAGGTGTCGCTGAGCTGGAACCAGTCGGGTCCCACAGGACCCACGGGGCCCAGGGGGCCAAGTGGCCCTCGGGGCGCCTCGGGGCCAACCGGTCCCACTGGGGCCACCGGCCCGAGCGGCCCGACGGGCGCGGGTGCCACGGGCGCGACCGGACCATCGGGTCCAACCGGGCCATCCGGTCCAACCGGCGCGGGCGCGACGGGCGCCACCGGGCCCACTGGGCCACAGGGCGAGACCGGCCCCAGCGGGCCGACCGGGCCTGAAGGCGCCACCGGCCCCAGCGGGCCGCAAGGACCGCAGGGCGACAAGGGCGCTAAAGGCGACACCGGCGCAACGGGCCCAACCGGCGCCACCGGAGCAGTCGGCGCCACCGGCCCCGAAGGCGCCACCGGGCCTCAAGGCCCCCAGGGCGAGACCGGCGCCACCGGGCCCAAGGGCGACAAGGG
>JAJPGT010000008.1 GCA_021325655.1 Pseudomonadota bacterium | reverse complement strand
CGCCCCATCCACCACCACATAGGCCTTGCCCATCATCGGCCCGGTGGTCATCACCACCTGCACGTCTGTCCCAGTCCAGGTCAGGCTGGCGTTGCCGTTCGGGTCGGTCGACTTGTGGCAGCTCCCACCCGAGCAGCTCGCGTTGCTTACCTTCGTCCATCGCCCCAGGTATGTGACATTCGGGGAGGTATCCTCGTTGCGGCTGTAAGTAGTGAGGCTCACGGTGTTCGAGACGCCCAGGCTGAAGCCACCGTTGACCGCCTTCACCCGATAGGTATAGCTGGTGTAGGGCGCCACGCTGGTGTCGGTGTAGCTGGTAGCGGTCGGAGCGAGCGTCGGACCCACCTGGCTGAATCCGCCGCTGGCGCCCTTCTTGCGCTCGACCACGATTCCGGTGGCCGCCGTGGCGTGGTTGGCCCAGCTCAGCGGGACGTGGCCGTAGGTAACGGTCCCCACGGTCAGGTCGGTCGGCGCCTGAGAGGGGGCGGTGCACTGGTTCAGCAGCACGGTGACGTCGCTCTGGATCTCATTGGCGGTGGCGAGATCGGACGAGCCGTTGCCGTCGAAATCGCCCACCACCAGGTCCTTCGGCTGCAGCCCCACGGTGAAGCTGCTCGGTGGCTGGAAGCTGCCGTCGCCGTTGCCATACAGCACCAGCGCGGCGCTCGATCCGGGCTGGGCCAGGGCGAGGTCGGGCCGACCGTCGTTGTTGAAGTCTCCCACGGCCACCGAGGCCAGGCTGGTGCCGGAGGCGAAGCTAGTCGGCGCGCCGAAGGTGCCGTTGCCGTTCCCGAGGAGGACCGCGACTCCGCCGCTGGTCGCCACCGCCAGGTCGGCGTTGCCATCGCCGTTCAGATCGCTGATGGCGACCCCGCTAGCAGACGCCGCCAGGGAGACGTCGGTCCGGGCGCTGAAGTGGCCGGCACCGTCGCCAAGCAGCACGGTCACGCTGCCGGCCGAGCCGAAGTTGGAGTTCGCCGTCGCCAGGTCCAGCTTGCCATCACCGTTGAAATCGCCCACCGCGATGGACACCGGGTCTGGCCCGATCGCGGTATCGCTGCGCGAGGTAAAGCTGCCGCTCCCCGTGCCGAGCAGGAGCGTGACGGTGCCGGAGAGGCTGCTGGTGCTGACCAGGTCCAGCTTGCCGTCGCCGTTGAAGTCACCCAGCGCAACGGAGGTTGGGCTGGTGCCGACCAGGAAATCGCTGTGCGTTCCAAAGCGGCCCGCGCCGGTGCCCAGGAGCACGGAGACGCTGGCAGCGCCGTTGTTCGCGGCCACCAGGTCCAGCTTGCCGTCGCCATTCACGTCCGCCGCCGCGATCCCGAGCGGCAGGCTCCCCACGGCGAAGCTGGCCGCGGCCCCGAAGCTGCCGGCGCCGTTGCCGAGCAGGACGGAGACATTGTTGGCGGATTCATTGGCGGTGGCCAGATCCAGCACGCCATCGCCGTTGAAATCGCCCTTGGCGATCGCCTCGGGCATGCTCGCAGTTGGGAACGTGTTCTGGAGCCCGAAGCCACCGCTGCCTGTCCCAGCCAGCACCGAGACGGTGGCGCGGTCGGAGTTCGCGGTGAGCAGGTCCAGCGTGCCATCGCCACTGACGTCCTTCACCGCGATTCCGGCCGGTCGGCCACCCACGAGCTCATCCGTCTTCGCGCTGAAGCTGCCCGTGCCGGTCCCGAGCAGCACCGCCACGGCGAGCGTTGAGGCGCTGGCGGTGGCGAGATCCGCCTTGCCATCGCCATTGAAATCGCCACTGACGATCGACGCTGGCCCGATCTCGGTCGGGAAGTCCGTCTTCTCGCCAAAGGTGCCGTCCCCGTGGCCGAGCAGGACGGAGACGGTGTTGGCGCCGCCATTTGCGACGGCCAGGTCCAGCTTGCCGTCGCCGTTGAAGTCGACTGCCACCAGGGAGTTCGGGTTGGCGCCGGTGGCGAACTCGCGGTGGGCGGCAAAGGTGCCGTCCCCGTGGCCGAGCAGGACGGAGACGGTGTTGCCGAACAGGTTCGCGGTCGCCAGGTCGAGCTTGCCATCGGCGTTCAGGTCTACGAGCGCAATGGCGACCGGGGCGAGGTCGGTGGCAAAGCTGGCCGGGGCGCCGAAGCCGCCGCTGCCATCCCCGAGCAGCACGGAGATCGTGTTCGCGGTCTGGTTGGCGGTTACCAGGTCCAGCGTGCCATCGCCGTTCAGATCGCCGAGCGCGACGGCGACTGGGGAGGTGCCGATAGTGGCGGTCCGGGTGGAGCTGAAGGAGCCCCGCCCGTCGCCGAGCAGGATCGAAACCTGCGTGGCGGACGCGCTGGCCACCACGAGGTCCAGTGTGCCGTCGCGGTTGACATCCCCGAGGGCAAGCGCGGACGGCGCGCTCAGCCCGGTGAAGTCGGTCCTGGGCCCAAAGGCTCCACCCCCAGTGCCTAGCAGCACCGAGACGGCGGAGGCACCACTGTCGGCGACGACAAGGTCGGGCAGGGCGTCGCCATTGAGATCCCCGCTCACCACGGCCAGGGGAGTCGCTCCCACCGGGTAGTCGGTGCGGCCGGTCGCGAAGCTCGGGACACCGCAGGACGCGTCCGCAGGTGCTGCCCGGTGGGGAGGTCTCCCCCCGGCCGCCTGTGCCGCGGGAGCCAGCCAGGGCAGGACACTACAGGAGAGGGTGAGGAGCAGCGAGGCGATCCGTCGGCCAAGCGGCTGGTGCACGAGCCTGTCCTCCACGAGCCACCGGGAGCGATCCCCGGGGATCGATGCCTCTCGCCCCCTGCTGTCCTGGGCTGTGCTCGCGGTCGATCAGACACCGGGCAGGCGAGAGCAACATCGTACACCCATGCTGGCGAAATGTGAACGGCGGCGCGAGCGAGGCGGCCAGGCGTGTCGCACCCCGGGGCGATCCGGGCGACGGCGCCAGCCGTATACTGGGCACGCGGGCGCGCTGGCGCGCCCAAGAGGAGGGAACGCATGCTTCGTCGAGGGGTGATCACTGCGTTACTGGGACTCGGGCTGGCGCTGCTGGCGTCTGGCGTCTGGGCGGAGCCGGCGCCGGACACGGTAGCCGTCGCGGCCAAGGACAATCTGTTCGATGCGCAGACGATCACCGTTCCGGTCGGCACCACGGTCACCTGGACCAACACCGGCGCGGCGCCGCATACGGTGACCGCGGACGACAAGAGCTTCGATTCGGGGCTGCTGAACAGCGGCGGCACGTTCAGCATGACGTTCAACACCCCGGGGACGATCGGCTACTACTGCGCCTTCCACGGCGCACCGGGCTCGGGGATGTTCGGCAAGATCGTGGTCACCCCGGCCGCCGCGGCTCCTGCGCCGGTCGCGGCGAGCGCGAAGGACAACGTCTTCGATCCGCAGACCATCACCATCCCGGCCGGCACCACGGTCACCTGGACCAACAGCGGCGCGGTGCCGCACACGGTAACGGCGGACGACAAGAAGTTCGACTCCGGGCTGCTCAACCCCGGGCAGAGCTTCAGCCAGACCTTCGATACGCCGGGCACCTACGGCTTCTATTGCACGCTCCATGGCGCCCCCGGCACAGGGATGTTCGGGACGATTGTTGTCACCCCGGCCGCGGCGGCAACGCCAGTCCCGGCCTCTTCGGGCGCCGCGTCCGGGCCGAGCGCGGCTGCGAGCGCGCGCGATAACGTGTTCGATCCGCCAATCCTCACCGTGTCCGCCGGCACCACGGTCACCTGGACCAACAGCGGCGCGGTGCCGCACACGGTAACGGCGGACGACAAGAAGTTCGACTCCGGGCTACTCAACCCCGGGCAGAGCTTCAGCCAGAAGTTCGACACCCCGGGCAGCTACCGCTACTTCTGCGAGCTGCACGGCGGTCCGGGCACGGGAATGTTCGGGACCGTGGTGGTCACGCCGTAGCGGCGCGAGAGCTGCGTCGGGGCGCGGTGGCTGGCCGTCTCCGGCGTAGCTCCCCGCTGATGCAACGTCGCCAGGCGGGAGCCGCGCCCCGACGTCGCTGGCTGTGGTAGCTTCACGCTAGAGCGAGCCGACGGCCAGGATCACCTCGCCGCCGCGTCGCAACGGCCGGCCGGTGATGGGCAGGTGGCGCTGCTGCCGCAGGGCCGCGCTCGCCGCCGCTAGCGCCGCCTCCGCCTGGTCACGATCCTGGTAGTAGACGACCAGCATCGCCTCGTCGCTCTCGCCGCGCAGCACGTGCGCGGCGAGAAAGCCCGGCTGCCGCTGGAGGGTCGGGATGCCCACCTCGCGGGTGACCCGCTCGAACTCGCCCCAGCCGTCTGGAGCGACCTGGATGAGCTGAATGCTCACGTACATCTGTTGTCGTGCTCCCCTGGCCTCCGTAGAGGCCGAACGTTGCCTGTCGTCTGCCCGGCGAACGGACCGAGGCCACCGGTGGTGCCCCCGGGCCGATCAGCCGCTCGGTCTATCCGAGCCGGCCCCGATCGTGGCGGGCCAGGCCTGGCTGTGCTCTCGGCCCGGCTCAGTCGGGCTCGAACAGCCCTGGCAGATCGTGGACCAGGCCGCGCACCCCGAGGACCAGACGGGCGGCTTTGAGCGTCGGCTGAATGAAGACCTCGGGAGAGACCACGTCGAGTCGAATGGACAGCAGTTGCCCTGGGGCGGCGAAGATCACTTCCTGGTGGTCGACGAAGCCGGGCAGCCGCAGGCTGTGGATGCGCACTTCGCCCACCCGCGCTCCGCGCGCCTCCGGCAGGCCAAGGGAGGTGTGGTCGCGCGTGGGATCGGGGCCAGGGACGCGATTGATCCGCTCCGCCGTCTCCAGCGCGGTCCCCGAGGGAGCATCCTGCTTGGTCGAGGGGTGCCCTTCCACGATCTCCACGTCGCCCATGAAGCGCTTGACCAGCTCCACGCAGCGGAACATTAGGTGGCCTGCCAGGGTGAGATTGGGCGCGCGCAGCAGGCCGAGGCCCTGCCGCTCGGCAACCCGGCCCAGCTCCTCCACCACCGCGGGGGCCAGGCCGGTGGTCGCCAGCACCACCGCCGCGCCCGCTTCGAGCGCGGCCCGGCAGAATGTGGGGGAGACATCGGGAGCGCTATAGTCGATCAGCACCTGTGCTCCCGAGCCGCGCAGCGCTGCGTGGATGTCCGGAGTCAGTCGGACGCCGGCGGGGACCAGGCCCAGCAGGACGCCGATATCCTCGCCCGCGCCGCGTCGGCCGACCGCGCCAACCAGCGCGAAGTCCGGGTGGCGCAGCAGGGCCGGGATCACCGCGCGTCCCACCGATCCCGTAGCCCCGCTGAAGACGACGCGAATCGGTGGCACGCCTGTCCTCCCTCGCGCTCGGAAACCTCACACGCCGAGCGCGCCGCCATTGTACGCTTGTGCTGAGCGAGCAGCAGGCACACGCTCTGCAAGGTTATCCGGCGTACCCGCCCGATGCTGCCTGGCAGCGTGTGGTGCCGCCAGCGCATTCGTATGCGAATCGTGGCACCGCCGCTCCCCGCGCGCGGACGAGTGTTGCTATGCTCAACGTAGGCAGTGGCCCGTTCCCAGTGATCCGCGCCTGGCGGGGCGGCAGGAACACCACGCCCGGGCAGTGTGGCCCGGGCGCGGCTCAGAGCAGAGTCAGGGCGCGAGCAGGCCTCGCGCCGGGAGGAGAGGCGCATGGCGAACGTCGCGGTAGGCCAGAAGACGGCCGAGAGCCGCCACCGAGCGCTGGGGCTCACCGACGAGCAAGCGCTGGAGATCTATCGGCTGCTGGTGCTGGCACGTAAGACGAGCGAGCGGATGCTGACCCTGTCGATGCAGGGGAAGGTGGCGATCGCGATCCCGTCCGACGGCCATGAGGCGGCACAGATCGGCAGTATGCTGGCGATGCGGCCGGACGACATCATCTACCCCTATTACCGTAGCATCCCAGGGGTGCTTGCGCGTGGAATGAGCGTCCGCGAAGTGGTGCTGGATTACCTGGCGCGCGCGGACGGGCCATCCAGCGGCGGCCGGCAGATGCCCGGTCACTGGGCTCGGCCGGATCTGAAGCTCATCACCGGCTCGTCGTCCGTCGGCACCCAGATTCCGCACGCGGTGGGCAGCGCGCTGGCGAGCAAGATCCGCGGCGAAGATACGGTGACGATCGTCTACTTCGGCGACGGCGCCACCAGCAAGGGCGACTTCCACGAGGGGCTCAACTTCGCCGGCATCCACCAGCTCCCGGTGATCTTCTTCTGCGAGAACAACCGCTACGCCATCTCCGTCCCGTTCTCCAAGCAGTCGGCGGTCAAGAGCGCTGCCGACCGAGCCCAGGGCTACAACATGCCGGGGGTAAGCTTCGACGGGATGGACGTGCTGGAGACGTATCGGATTACCCGCGAGTATGTCGAGCGCGCCCGGCAAGGGGGCGGGCCGGCGCTGCTGGAGGCGCAGGTCTATCGCTTTAGCCTGCACACCAGCCACGTCGGGATGGAAAACTACCGCTCCAAGGAGGAGGTCGAGGTGCAGCGGCGGCGCGACCCGATCCCACGCTTCCAGCGGGAGTTGGAGGAGGCGGGCGTGCTGACAGCCGAACAGGCCGCTGCCATCCAGGATACCGCGACCAGGGAGCTAGACGAAGCCCTCGCCTTCGCGGAGGCCGCGCCCTTGCCCGACCCCTCTACCGCGCTGCGGCACGTGTACAAGGAGGCGTAGCGGCGTGGCGCCGTCCACGCTGCCTGCAGCGCAGCCCGCTTCGACCCGCCCGAGCGCCTGGACCCGACGCGCCCTGCTGCGCCTGGCGCTGGCCGGCGGCGCGGCGCTCGCGGTTGGAGGCTGCATCCCAGCCCCGGCGCCCGCGCCGCCGGCGACTCCGCACCCCACCAGCCCGCCGGCGCTGAAGCCGACCCTCGCCCCAGCCCCGCCCACCCTGTTCCCCACCCCGCCGCCCCTGCCCACCGCCCCGCCGCCCACCGCGACCGCCCGCCCCACCCTGGCGCCCAGCCCGACCGCCACCCCGCTGCCTGCTCGGCCGCTGGAGCTGTTCGTCTGGTGGCGGGACGCGGGCGCGGCGGAAGGGTTCGCCAGCCTGGTCCGCCGCTTCCAGCGCGAGCAGCCGGGCGCGCGGGTCGTCAACCTCGCCGAGCGGGATCCGAACGATCCCGACCCGAAGGTGGTGCTGAAGGTCCGCCTGCTCACCGGCCGGCCGCCCGACGTGTTCCAGGGGCGCATCGGCCAGGGCCTGCTTGATCCGTGGCTCCAGCTCGACAAGCTGGAGCCGCTCGACGACCTGTACGGGCAGGCTCGCCTCTGGCGCTGGCTGCCCAAAGGCATGCAGGAGATCGCCTCGGCCCACGATCACGTCTGGTGCCTGCCGGTGAGTGTCCAGCGGGCGAACGTGCTCTGGTACAACGCCCGGCTATTCGCGGAGGCTGAGCTGGAGCCCCCCACCACCTTCGACGAGCTCGTCAGCGTATCGGCCGCGCTCAAGAAGAAGGGTGTCATTCCGCTGGCGCTGGGCGACCAGGACGCGAGCGGAACCGCGCACCTGTTCGAGGTGCTGCTGCTCGGCACGCTCGGCGCCGACGGGTACCGCGGACTCTGGACGCACCAGACCTCGTGGGCGAATCCGGGGGTGATCCAGGCGCTGAAGCAGCTCAAGCAGCTCCTGGCCCTAGCCAACGAAGATCACGCCACGCTCACCGCTGACCAGGCGGCAGACCTGGTCAGCACCGGCCAGGCAGTGATGACGATCGCCGGCGACTGGATGGCGGCTCGCTTCCACGCTGCGCACGTCAAGGATTATGCCTGGAGCCCCGCTCCCGATACGAAGGGGATCTTCGATGTTGTCTCCGACGGCTTCGCCCTGCCGCGCGGCGCGCCGCACCGGGAGACGGCGCTGGAGTGGCTGGCGCTGCTCGCCTCGGTGCAGGGCCAGGACGCCTTCAACGCCCCGCACGGCTCGATCCCTGCGCGCACCGACGCCGGCCAGACCGCGTACGACGACGACGCGAAGTCGGCGATGCGCGACTACGCCAACGACGAGCTGGTGCCCAGCGTGGTCTACGGGCTGGCCGCTAGGGAGCAGTGGGCGCAGCGCTTCGTAGAGGCGATCCACGACTTCAGCGCCAAGCAGGACGTCGCGGCGGCCCAGGACGCGCTGGGGCAGGCCTGCCTGGATGTGGGGAGCTGCGCCTAGGCCGCCTCGGCGCCAGCGGTGTGGGCGCAGGAGTATCCTGCTGGACAGCAGGCATCGACGCGAGGAAATCGGCGATGGCAGAGACGGCGCAGCAGCTTGTCGAACGGATTCGAGGCGAACTGCAGGACGTGGGGGAACGGCTTGAACGCCATCCCTACCCGGCCGCGGTCGAGGCGGCCAGCCTGCCCCGGGAACGGCTGGGCCTGTTCGCCGGCCAGCAGCAGCGGATCATCTCCAGCGACCTGCGCAGCGTTGGGCAGATGATCCACCGCTACGGTGGGGGGCCAACCGGGCAGTTCTTTATCGACTCGCTCGCCACCGAGGTCGTCGCCTACGAGGCGCTGGGCGCCTTCGCCGCGGCGCTGGGCCTGGACCGCGCCGCGCTGGTCGCCATGGAGCCGCTGCCAGGGGCGCTTGCCTACACCCACTTCGTCGCCTGGCTGTCCGCCTACGGCTCGGACGCGGAGTTCGCCGCCGCATTCCTGGTCAACCTGCCGGCCTGGGGTCGCAACTGCGGCCGGATGGCCAGAGCGCTGCGAAGCGGCTACGGGATGACCGACCAGCAGGTAGCCTTCTTCGACCTGTTCGCTGCCGACGCCCCCGGCTACGAAGCAGCGGCGCTAGCGGTGATCCAGCGCGGCCTGGAGCGCGGCGTCGAGCCGCGCGACGTCCAGCACGCCGCCCGGCTCCTGCAGAGCTACGAGCTGCTGTTCTGGGACGCCCTCTGGGAGGCGTCCGCACCGCGCTCAGCGTAGCCCCGAGGTGCGCCGATGATTCGCGTCAAGCGCGTGTACGAGCCCGCCGCGCCGGACGACGGCGCCCGCTTCCTGGTGGAGCGGCTCTGGCCGCGCGGGGTGAAGAAGGAAGCGCTGCCGCTGGACGGCTGGCTCCGCGACGTCGCCCCCAGCACCGCCCTACGGCAATGGTTCGGCCACGACCCGAGCCGCTGGGAGGAGTTCCAGCGCCGCTATGCAGCCGAGCTGGACACGCGACCAGAGGCGTGGCGGCCGCTGCTGGAGGCGGCGCGCCGCGGCCCGGTCACGCTGCTGTACAGCGCCCGGGACCAGGAGCACAACAACGCCGTCGCGCTCCAGCGCTACCTGGCCCGCCAGGGCGGAGACTGACCGGCCGCACCGCTACGGAGCCACGAGCCACGTCTGTTCTTGGCAGCGGAGCGTGAGCAGGGCCACCCTGTCCACAGCACGCCGCTCCAGCCGCGTAGGGCGATCGCTTCGAACTCCGCCCTGCCGGCCTTTCACAACGCCGCGGCTGACTGCTCAGCCAAGCTCCCAATCCGCCGATCCCCGACGAGGCAGAGGTCTGCCCCGCCGACGCGCACCCGGCAGATGTCACAAATCGTACCAGTGCTTGACGTCCGTAACAAAATGTTTATACTAGAGTGCAGTTTTGCTGCGACAGCACGCAGCGAGGCTAGTGACTCACCCCAGCGCGTGCTGCGGCTAAGTCGCTGACGTTCGGCCGGTTGGTGTGTATCGAGCTGCCGCGGGCAGGCGGGCAGTTCGCCGGCGCTTGAGCCCAAGGCACGGCCGCGCCCTCCCCACCCCGGACAACCCTTCTCCCTGGTGGCTTCGTTCTCTGGCAGAGCTTCGGCGCGGCCACCTCGCCTGGGCGTGCGCGGCCCCCGCTCTCGGAGAACTGTCGTGTCCCGACTGCAACGAGCCTCCTGCCGAAGCCGCTCCCCTCCAGGCATGGCATCGTCTGAGACGCCGTCGCTGTGTATTGTCTCGACATACTGAGGGGGGAATTCGATGTCGCGTTTGAACCCGCGGGTCGTCTCACGTCTGGCTGTGCTCGCCACGGCCCTCCTGGTGTCCCAGCTTGTTCTCGCCGTCGTCCAGGCGGCGGAAGCGCCGGACACGGCGCCGCTCCACACCCTTGCCCAGCCCGAGGCGCGGCCGACACCGCCGCCTGAGCAGCGGGAATCCACTGCCACCAGCCCGAACGCGCCGACCCTGTCGTGCGCCGGCGGGGTCGCTCGCCAGACCTGGGTGTTCACCCAGGCGACCGCGCGCTCGACGAACGCCGCCTTCCCGACCGTGCTGGACACTGTCTCGGTGCCACCCGCGCCTGGCACCGCTGGCCAGCTCGAGCGGGTGCTGGTCACTTTCTCCGCGGAGTCGGCCTGCTCTGGTGGCACCCCCTGGTGCTCGGTCAGGATCCTGATCGCCGGCGTCGAGGCCAGCCCCGCTTCCGGGGTGGACTTCGCCTTCGATAGCACCGATAGCAACAAAGAGGGCAGTGGGTCCTGGGAATCGCACTCGATGCAGCGCTGCCGCTTCCTGACCCTGCCGTCCACGGGCAACTACACCGTCGAAGTCGACTGGGGGGCCTCCTCAGCCGGCGGCGGTACCACCTTCCGGCTCGACGACTACACGATCACCGTCGCGCAGTTCGACTAGCCACGCCAGTCGCTGCCAACGCGTGACGTGAGAGAGAAGGGGGCACCCTGGGACGACGAAAGCTTATTGTATTGCTGGCGCTGGTCCTGTCCCTGCTGACCACGGCTCTGCCGCTGCAGGCGGCAACGCCGACGACTTTGCAGTGGACGCACGACGGCAACCCGATCGGCGGCCCGATCACGGCGCCACCCGGCGCCAACGACGCCGAGTTGACGCTCGCCAACGGCACCTTCACCGCCGCGGCCTGGACCAGGGACCAGCAGGTGATCGCCCGGTTTCTGCCACCGGCGGGGGCCAACGACGCGCACCTGACGGTCGGGCAGCCCTGAGCCGTCGGAGAGCGATCGGGTACCGTTCATCTGCCACCTCGGGGGTCCGCCGCGCGGCGGACCCCCACAGCCGATGTGGAGCGCGCGGGATGTTCGTCCCTTGCCGGGCTCGTCCCTTCAGGATTCGACGGCTGGTTCGGCGAGGCTCGCCGCTCCGTCGGTCTGCGCCGCCTCCGAGTGCGGTTCCATTTCCCGGAGGACGCCGTCGCCCGCCGTGAGGTGCACCCGCTCGGCCGGGCGGCGGTTCACCTCGAGCCGGAAGATATCGGGGCGGCTGTAGTGGCCGGCGACGTCGCAGGCGACCTTCGCCACCCGCACCCGCTCCAGCGAGCCACGGGCGATGAGCAGCGCCTCTTCGCCCGTGGGGGCGATGGCGATCACCTCGCCGACGGGATCGATGATCGCGCTGTCGCCGGTGTACGGCACAGACAGCAGGTTGCGATACCGCTCCGGTACGTCCTGAGGACGGATGATCCCGCCGGCGAGCACCACGTAGCAGGCCCCCTGCGCCGCGAAGGCGCGCGACAGCAAGAGCTGGCGCGGCCAGACCGGGGTGGCCGGCGCCCGCTCGGGCTCGCGGCCGGGCCAGAGCGCGGCATGGACCTGCACGCCCTGCGCCATCAGGGCATAGCCGGGCAGCACCATCTGGTGCTCCCAGCAGTTCAGCATGCTCACCCGGGCGTAGGGGCGAGGCTGGACCTGCAGCCCGCTCGCGTCGCCCTCGCTCCACACCAGCCGCTCCCAGAAGGTCGGCTTGAGCTTGCGGTGCCGGCTGATCAGCCGCCCCTCGCGGCCGATCAGCAGCGCCGTGGCGTAGACACTTCCACCGGCCGGGTCGCGCTCGACCACGCCGATGACGACGTCGGTCCCGGCCCGCCGCGCCGCCTGGCACAGCCGCTCGGTGACAGCTCCCGGCACGTCGATGGCGGCGGCGAGATACGCGCCCGCGAGCTCGAAGGCGAGCGGGGTGTTGAGCTGGCGATGGAAGAACGGGTAGCCGGCGAGCCAGGTTTCGCCGAACACCGCCAGGTCAGCGCCCGCCGCACCCGCCTGCTCGATCCACGCGCACGCCTTGTCCAGCGACGCTGCCGGGTCGCCCCACACCGGGGCCGCCTGGATCGCCGCGAGGGTGAACTCCTCTGCTGCCACGCGCTCCTCCCTGCTACCGAACGATGGCCACTGCAATCGTAACGCACGCTGCAGCCTGCTGCGCTGCGTAACGCGCGCCGCCACCGAGGCGAGGTCACACATCGCGCTGGTCGGGACGCTGGAGTCTGGTCCCCGTGCCGACGCGGTGCGGGTCGACCCGCGGGCAACGCTCCAGATGGCGTTGAGGGCACTGCCCCGCGCGCCCCGGCGCCGCGATCGACGTCCGACCAAGGTCTGACGACGACAGGCCCCGCGGCCGATTTCAGGCCAGGAGTTCGTGCCGCAGACTGAGGACAGCACCAACACCGTCGGAGAGGGGAGACACACGCATGATGGCAGCACGTACCTGGTTCTGGGCCGCGCGGCTGGTGGGCTCAGCCGGGCTGCTCGCGCTGGCGACGGCCGGAGCAGCGTCCGCCGACAACACCAACCACGAGGTGAAGGGGAGGGTCGTCTGGATCGCCGGGCGCGAGGTGGAGATTGAGCGGGACAACGGCAAGCACGTGGAGGTCCACCTCCCGCTGGGGACGCTGGTTCAGCTCGGTGATCGGCTCGACGTGCGCGGCCGGCTGGACGACAACGGCAACCTGAACGCCGAGCAGGTACAGGTAGAGCCGGGGGAGATCGAGGTGGAGCTGCGCCAGGGCGAGCGCGAGGTGGAGATCGAGCTCGAGCCCGAGGCGGGCGACGACCACGGCGGCCAGGCAGCCGGCCACGATGTTGGCGATGACCGCGGCGGCCACGGCGCAGACGACCTGGCTGGGGACGACCATGGTGGCCAGGTGGAAAGCCATGACGTCGGAGACGACCACGGCGGACACGGGAGCGACGACCCCGCCGGCGATGACCGCGGTGGCCATGGCGCGGACGATCACAGCGGGGATCACCACGGCGGCCGCCACTAACCGAGAGTTCGGCACACCGCTCCACGGCAGCCAGCAGTTCGCTCAGGCCCGCTCCAGGTGGGGCGGGCCTGACTCGTTGTCTCCCCGGGCCGGCTCCCCATCTCTGGGGCACTCGTCTGCCGGACGCCGCGCAGGAGCGCCCGGAGTCAGCGCACACAGAGGGTGCGGATGAGGCCGCCCCGCGTTGGCACGGTCTGCTCAATCAGGCAGCGCCGCTGTGGGCGTTTCCCTGCGGCGTCGGCCGGATCGCCTGGCGGCCCTGTCTGAGCCGGGACGAGCCGCTCAGACAGCCCGGGATGCCATCATCCCATCTCCGCAGCGCCGCCAGGATTGCCAGGCGGGGGAGTGTGGAGTATGCTCGTCTCACCGCCCGGCCCTCGTGGGCGGAAGGTGGAGCGCACTATGGCAGGTGCCGCCTGCGGTGCCGCGGGGTGCGGTGATGTTGGGCTTGGGGGCTCGGGCGAGCGGGATGGATCAAGCGCGTGCCCCGCTGAATGTGCTCGCCACGGACTGCCGCGAGGCTACTGCTCGCTTCCTGCGTGGGGATCCCACCGACGATACTCCCTGCTTTGAAGTGATGCGGCGTGCCATCTGCGAGCGCGACCAGGAGGCCTGGGAGTTCGTCGTCGCCCAGTATCGGCCGATCGTGCTGGCCTGCGTCCGCCAGCACCCCGCGTTCGGCATGGCCCGCGAGGAGGAGGCCTACTGGGTCAATCGGACGTTCGAGCGCTTCTGGAGCGCCGTCAAGCCGGAGCGCTTCAGCCAGTTCCAGAATCTGCCCGCGCTGCTGAAGTACCTGAAGCTGTGTGCGCACAGTGTTTTACTCGACGCGCTGCGCTCCCAGCGGGCGAACCCGGCCGAGACGGGGGTCAAGGCGCCGGAGTCGGACAGCGCTGGTCCAACGGTCGAGGCGCTCGCCGTCGGCCGGCTGGCTGGCCATGAGCTGTGGGAGGTGATCAAGCAGGAGCTGCCGGACGAGTCGGAGCGGCTGGCCGCCTACCTCAGCTTCGCGCTCGAGATGAAGCCCGCGGAGGTGGCCAGGCGCCATCCCGATCGCTACCCCACGGTCGCCGACGTGTACCGGGTCAAGCGCAACGTGATCGAGCGGCTTCGGCGCAGCCCACGCATCCAGGAGTTTCTCCGGTGAGCACCCGCGAACGCGGCGGCGCGACGACGTTAATCTGTGTGGAGGGCGGGCCGAAGAGGGGCTGCGGGGGGTCTGGCCGTGAGCTGTAGCGGACCCGGGGCGATCGCCCCGGAAGATCTCGTCGCCTTCGCTGAGGGCGAGGCCGACCAGGCCATCGCGGCGCACGTGGCGCGCTGCCCCCAGTGCGCCGCCGAGGCGCGCCAGTACGTGCAGGCCCAGGGCCGGCTGCGGGGCGCGCTGCGCCGCTTCGACTGTCCGTCGCCGCACACCATTGGCGAGTACGAGCTGGGCCTGCTGGCGGACGCGGAGCGGGTACGTGTTGCCCAGCATCTGTTGGAATGCCCCCTGTGCACTGATGAGCTGCGGACGCTGCGCCAGTTCCTGGCGACGGACACCACACCACAGCCGAGCCCGCTCGACCGGCTGCGCCGGGTGGTGGCGACGCTGTGGGAGCCGCCGCGCCAGGCGGCCTACGCCGGGTTGCGCGGCGCGGAGGACGCAGCCGCCCGGGTCTATCGGGCGGGCAGCACCACGCTCACCATTAGCCCAACGCCCAGCGGGCGGCGTGGGCAGGTCGCGCTCGTCGGACTCATCTGGGATGAGGGAGAGAGCACGGGCGCGCCCACTCCGGGCGAGGCGCAGCTCATCGCCCCGACGGGCGCCACCCGGTCGGTACCGATCGACGAGCTAGGGAACTTCAGCTTCGACGAGGTTGCGCCCGGGGTGTATCGGCTCGAAGTGCAGCGGGCCGACCAGATGATCGTCATCGAGGACCTGCCGGTCGGAGGCTAATGGGCGTGATGACGCCCGCTGAGGTGGTCAGCGACCTGCTCCTGGTGGACGACGCAGAGCGGCAGCGGGCGGTGTTACGCCGGGCGCTGGAGGCCGGCGCCCCGGAACCCCTGCTCTGCCACCTCAAGGCTGAGTCCGAGCGCTACTGGACCGCCGATCCGCACCGTTCCTTGCGCCTGGCGGAAGCGCTGATCCTGGGCGCTGAACTGGCGCGCCAGCCGCGCCACCTGGCGCTCGGCCTGATGGCCAAGGCTGACGCGCTACGCTACCTTGGTTGCTACCCGGACTCGCTGGAGCTGTTCGAGGCGGCCGGGCGGGCCTTCCTGGAGCAGGGCGATGAGGTCGGCTGGGCCCGGACGCGGATCGGCTGGGTCTTCTCCTGCCAGTACCTGGGTCGGGGCGCGGAGGCGCTCGCCGTGATCCCGCGGGCGCGCGACATCCTTGTTCGGCATGGCGAGTGGCTCCGCGCCGCCGGGCTGGAGCTGAACACCGCGGTGGTGTACTACGAGCTCGGGCGCTACGACCAGGCGCTCGCGCTCTACGACCGGGCGATCGAGTTCTTCGAGCGCGCTCGCCAGAACGATCCCACACTCTCCACCGCGGCGGAGATCCGCGCCGCCAAGGCCCGGGCGAACAAGGCGCTCATCCTGACGCTGCTGGGCGAGTTCGGCACAGCCCTGGCGCTGCACCGCGAGGCCCGTGAGGTCTTCGTCCGCCACGGCGACACTGTCTCGGTGCTGCGCCAGGACCACTATCTGGCGGACGTGTACGCTGCCCAGGGCGACTACACCCGAGCGCTGCGGCAGTACGACGAGACCCGCGCCGCGCTAGAGCGCGCCGGCCTGGAGGTCGACGCCGCCTGGGTCGCCCTCAACATGGCCGAGTGCTACCTGAGCCTGAATCGCCACCAGGAGGCGCTGGAGCTCGCGGAGCAGGCGACCGCCTGCTTTGCGCGTCTGGGAAGCCCCACCGAGGCGGCGAAAGCGCGCCTGGGCTGCGCGCTCGCCTGCGCCCGGCTGGGCGAGGTGGAGCGGGCGCTGCGGCTGCTGGACGAGGTCGGGGAGGCGCTCGCTCGGGCCGGTCTGAGCGGGGAGACGCTGGCCCGGGTCGGCTTCACCGGCCAGGCTGGCTCGGTTGCGCTACTCCGGGCCGGGCTGTACCTGGGCGCCGGCGACTGGCCCGCGGCGCTGCGGGAGGCGGAGCGCGCCTGGGCGCTGCTCGCCGAGCGCGGGCTGGCGGTGCGCCAGGCACAGGCCGAGCTGCTGCGCGCCTGGGCGCTGCTGGAGCTGGGCCAGGCCGAGGAGGCGGCGGATCTCGCCCGCTCGGCGCTCGCCGCTGGCCAGGAATCGGGCGCCCCCTGGCTTGTCCACGACGGCCAGCACCTGCTGGCCCGGGTGGCCGCGGCCACGGGGGATCTGGCGGCCGCGCTGGACGGCTGCGAGCGGGCGATCGCCAGCATCGAGCGGGTGCAGAGTCGGCTGGCGAGCGAGCTGCGGAGCCATTTCCTGGAGGACAAGCTCCGCATCTACCACGACGCGATCGTCTGGTCGCTTCGCCTGGAGGCGCCCGAGCGCGCCTTCGAGTACCTGGAGCGGGCCAAGTCCCGCGCCCTGGTCGACTACCTGGCGCAGCACCCAGAGGTGCGCCTCGCTCACGGGCGCGCGCCCGGGGACCGGGAGCTGGCGGCCGAGCTGGCCCGGCTGCGCGCCGAGCATAACTGGTTCTACCAGCGACTGTACGGACAGTCGTTCGCCCGACGCCCGGACGATGGCAGCGAGGCCCTCTCGGATACGGAGGCGGCGCGGCTGCGGGAGGCGATCTACGAGCGCGAGCGGCGGATCATGCAGCTCCTGGAGCGACTCGCGCTCCGCCAGGGCGAGGCGGTCGACGCCGCCTCACCCGCCTCCGGCGAGCAGCGGCCGCGGATCGACGAGCGGACGGTCGTGCTGGAGTACTACCTGCGGGACGACCTTGCCGCCATGTTCCTACTGTCGAGCCGTGGGATCGCCGCGGTCCCGCTCGTGGCGCGGCCGGCCGAGCTGCGCCGGCTGCTCCGGCTCTGGCAGCTCAACCTCGACGCCACCGCTCGGGCGCTCACGGCCGGCGCCCCGCTCGATGGGCTCGCCCGCAACGCGCGGGGGGTGCTGCAGGGGCTGTACCGCGCCCTGGTCATGCCAGTGGCCGAGCAGCTCGCCGCGTACGAGCGGCTGGTGGTGGTGCCGTATGGCGAGACGCACCGCGTGCCGTTCCACGCACTTCACGATGGCCAGCGCTTCCTGGTCGAGCGGCTCGAGGTGAGCGCCTGCCCCTCCAGCCGTCTGCTCCGGCTCTGCCAGGAGCGGCCTGTGCGCGCCGGGAGCGCGCTGGTCCTCGCCCACAGTGGCGGCGGGCGTCTGCCCTGGGTGCTGGAGGAGGCGCGCCTCGTCTCGCGGCTGCTGCCCGGCCGCTGCTATCTGGAAGAGGCGGCGACGCGGGAGGCGCTGGTGGAGGCGGCGCCGAGCGCCGCGGTGGTCCATCTCGCCGCGCACGGTGAGGCGCGGCTCGACAACCCGACCTTCGCCCACCTGGCGCTTGCCGATGGCCAGCTCAGCGCGGCCGACGTCTTCAACCTGGAGCTGGACGGCGCGCTGGTGACGCTGAGCGCGTGCGAAACCGGCCGGAGCGTGGTTGCCGGCGGAGACGAGCTGATCGGCCTGAGCCGGGGCTTCCTGCACGCCGGGGCGGCGACGCTGGTACAGAGTCTGTGGCGGGTGGACGACGGCTCCACGGCCGCGCTCATGGCCCACTTCTACCGGGCGCTGCGCGGCGGGGCGCCGCGCGGGGCGGCGCTGCGGGAGGCGCAGCGTGCGCTCCTGGATGAGCGGCGTGGCCACCCCTTCTTCTGGGCGGCGTTCCAGCTCGTCGGCGCCAGCGAGACCCCGGTTGCTGTCGCCGAGCAGCCGCTCGCCGTCGCCGCGGCACGTGGCTGACAGCGTCCGCTATCCGAACTGACATCCTTCGGGAGGCAAGAGCAATGAACCCCCAGCCAGACGCCAGCGCGGCAAGCCTGGTGCTGAACTACGTGCCCAACGAGGTCTGCCTTGTCGTCGAGATCAGCCAGGCCACGGCACCCCGGCCCGGGCTCGCCCCAGTTGAACTCCACCGAGACGGCGAGGAGGCGGCGAACGCGCTATACGCGCTCGTCTCCCGCTCGCTCAACCAGACGCTCAGCCGGCTGCTGGAGCGCAAGCCGGTCGAGTTCCCGACCAGCTTCCAGCAGGACCTGATGCCGACGGCGCTGCTCCGGCAGCTCAGCCCGAACGCGCGCCAGCAGGTGCTCCAGCCACTCCACAGCCCCCAGGGGCGGCTGGCGAAGAGCCGCGTCCGCCCCTGGGTCCACCTGGTCGCCTCGACGAGCCTCCCGGCCGCTCCGCGCCGAGCGCTTCAGTTCTACCAGGTTGGCGCCACGCTCCCCGACGCCAGCGCGGCCTCGCTCGACCTGTACGCCCAGGGGGTACGCGAGCTGGTGAACCTGATCAACCAGAACCTGGGCCGGATCAACCGTGACCTGCAGCAGGCGGCCGGCACGACGACCGTGCGCGTGCTGGCCGCCACGCCCAACTGGCTCACCGCTGGCAGCGCCCATAGCTGCGGCGGCCCTGGCGCCCGGCCTGAGCCAGTGCCGGACAAGGACAATCGAACGTTCGTCTTCCTTCCAGATGGGATGAGGCAGCCCTCGCCCCAGCAGGAGGCGCTCGCGGCGCTGGTCGAGGCGCAGCGCGCCCAGGCGCGGGAGCGGGGCGGGCCGGGGGACGTCATCGTCGCGGTGCTGGACACCCGGCCGCCCCGCGACCAGGTGCTCAAGGCGGCCGAGGAGCGGTACCCGGACAATCGGCTGCTGCGCGACGTGGCCAAGCAGGTGCAGTACGACGACCTGCCCGGGATGGACCCCAGCTACTTCCAGTTCCTGGAGGGCCATCTGCCGAACTGGCAGGGGCCGCAGGACCAGCCTGGCCCGGATCGAGCCCACTTCAAGATGGCCGACCACGGCCTGTTCGTCGCCGGGATCATCCGCGACATCGCCCCCGGCGCCGAGGTCCACCTGCTCCAGGTGCTCAACGACTTCGGCGTCGGCGACCTGCTGCTGCTGACCTGGACGCTGAGCCAGCTCCCCGGTCGCTTCCTGGCCGATCCCAACCGGCCCAACGCCCGGCTGGTGGTGAACCTGAGCCTGATGGCCGACATTCCGGTGGGCGAGCGGCTCGTCAGCCGCTGGCTTCCGAAGACCGCCGAGGACCCGGCGGCGCTGCGCCAGCACCAGGCCGATATCTGCGTGCTGCTGAACGCTGCGCACCTGTGCCTGGCCTCCACGCTCACCTGGCTGAACGATCTTGGCGTCCTCGTCGTCGCCGCTGCGGGCAACGACGCGTTCCCCGGTTCTACCCGGCCCGAGCCGCGCTATCCCGCGCGCTACGATTGGGTGCTCGGGGTCGGCGCAGTGCAGGTAGGCGATGGACGCCGCCCGGCCGACTTCTCCAATCGGGGCGATGAGATCGTGATGGGCAACGGCATTGCCGTCTTCGGCGGCAACGCCGACCTGCCGCCACGCAGTCCGGGTGACCCGCCCAGCCCGCGGGTGATCGACCTCAACCAGCGCCCGGTAGACGCCGTCGTCGGGGTGTTCAGCGCCCCGGAGCTCCCGCTGGGGGCCGGCAAGAACACCACCGGCTGGGCCTACTGGGCCGGCACCTCCTTTGCCACTCCGGTTGTCAGCGCCATCGCCGCCGACCTCTGGCTCTCCCAGCCACCAAACGCCCGCTCCGGACCGGCGGAGATCATCACCGCCATCCGCAGCTTCTCTGTTGACGTTGGCGACCCGGCCGACCCCGACGGCCCGCTGGACTGCCCGGTGATCTTCGCCCGGCAGGCCAGCGCGCCATAGGGACAGCGGGAACCTCCATACCCGGTGCCCGAGGCGGCCGACGCTTGGATGCATCGGCCGCCTTATTGTGCGCGTCGCTCCCCTGCTCTCCACCTCTCGGCGCCTTTTGCGCGGTACCGAGCACAGCCGCGAATTCGACCCTGCCCGCGCGTTTATCTCCGTGCCCGGGGCGCGCAGGCACGGGCGTGCCAGCGGCCGATGCCTCGGCGCACGGAGGAGGAAGGAATGGACCACGAACTCGCCGCGGGAGCGACCGGAGCCAGCGCTGGCGGCGCGGGCACGGGCGGCCGCCCGGCTGAGCCGGAGCGCGAGCGGACACAGTTCCGGGCGCTCCTGCTGCAGAACCCGAACTACTTCGGCAATCTGGAGGTCAGCGAGCTCAAGCCGGTCAAGGTGCTGCAGAGCGACACCAGCTACGAGCAGCTCGAGTGCATCGGGCTGAACCCGCCTTATAACCGGCTTGAGGGGGTAATCCAGATCAAGCGGGAGCTGGGCTACGGCGGCACTATCTGCACCCCAGGTTCCCGCGAGTATGTCCGCTTTTACGTAGACCTGTTCAATAACAGCGTCTGGCACGACGTCGGGCTGACCAGCGTGGTGGTGCACGACATCCCGGGCGACAAGCCGCTCTGCTACGCGGTGAAGCTAGACTTCAGCCCGATCCGTAAGCTGTGCCTGTTCGCCAACACCGTGAAGGTGCGGGCGATCCTGTCCTGGAACGTCCCGCCGCCGGCCAACACTCCCAACTTCGTCCCGGTCTACGGGAATCGGCTCGACGCCGAGGTGCAGGTCAACCCCCGGCACGTGATCTTCGTGGACGACCTGTTCGAGGAGCTGGAGCTGGCCAAGGTCAAGCTACCAACCCCTGCCGGACCGGTGATCAAGGCACTGGCGGCCCAGAGCGAGATCCAGGCACTGCCGCCCGAGACCCTCAGCCTGGCCCAGAAGAAGGCGCTCTACGCCAGGACGGACGTGCCGCCGCACCGCTACGGCTTTGCCGAGGCGCAGCAGCTCCTGTCCACCGCCCAGGCGCTGCCGACGATCTTCAACAGCGGCAAGGAAAGCCTGCTGCAGCAGCTCGGGCTGGCCGCGGACGAGATCGCCAAGCTAGTGGCCGGCCTGCAGCCGAAGACCGATGGTGACACGAGCTTCGAGGAGCTGCGCTGCGTCGGGCTGTATCCGGACAGCGACCTGGTGGAGGCGGTCCTCACGGTCAAGAAGCCGACCGGCTACTCTGGCGGCCTGTGCACTACCGGCTCGACGGAGTACGTCGCGTTCTGGATCGACTTCGGCGATGGGGCCGGCTTCACCTATGTCGGCACGGCTACTGTCAAGGTGCACGACATCGCCAACATCCCGGCCGGCGGGCTGCACTACGCCGTGTTCCTGAAGACGAATCTTGCCAACCGGCTCATCCCTTGCGACGCCGGCCCGCGCGTCGTCCGGCTGCGGGCGATCCTCTCCTGGGAGACACCTCCACCGCCGGCCAACCCGAGCTACGTCCCGGTCTGGGGCAATCGCGAGGAGTGCCTGGTGCAGCTCCGCCCTGGCGCGCTCGTCGGCCACATCCCGACCATCGAGACGGTTGGCGACGTGGGCATCAACGACATCGACCAGAGCACCGGCCTGGCGACCGGTGACGGCGTGGTGGCGGGGTTCCACGCCAACCAGAGCCCCTTCGGCGGGGTGGTGACGATCACCGGCCGGATCGGGAACCCGCCCGATGCTTTCGGCGGCGGCGCGGTCCCGTTCAAGTACCGCATCGAGGTCAGCCCCGACGGCGTGGACGACTGGCACCCGCTGACCAACCAGATCACAGTGAAGGTCTCCGAGGCGGTCAACGGCATCCCAATCCAGTGTGATCCGATCAACCACCCGGGCGACATCGTCTGCGACCAGGTGCTCGTCGCCACGGACGACGGCGATGGGCTCGGCGACGGCTGGTACACGTATCTGGAAGATCTCAGCCTGCCCAGCCAGCGCTTCCTGGTCAACGACGTCCTGGGCCACTGGCTGACCAACGCCTCCATGGAAGGGCTCTGGAAGATCCGCATCACCGCCAAGAACCCGGCGACGAGCCCACCCACGGTCTTCCCGGGTGTTCAGACAGTCAAGGTCCGCATCGACAACACCGCGCCCTCCGCCCCGCCAGCGCCGGCCAAGCCGCTGACGATCACCGGGGCGACCTTCAACGGCAATCCGATCCCCGCGGTCGATTGTGGCAAGTTCCCGGTCGGGACAATCCTCACCGGGACGTACGAGGTGCACGATCCGGGGACGAGCGCGCCGGAGCAGCACTTCGGTAGCCTGAGCCTGCAGGTGATCCCGGCCGCGGCGGCGCACGGCGCTCTGGTCAATCCGTCCAGTCGCTCCTTCCCGGTCGTCCCCACCACGGGCGAGGCCGGTACCTGGACGCTAGACACCCACGGCATGGATCCGTGCGGCTACGTGATCCGGCTGACGGCGAGCGATCGCACCGTCGTCAACAGCGGCTTCGTGGGCTTCACCAGCACCTTCGACATCGGCTTCTGCCTGGTCGAGGCGCCAACGCCTTAACCGGCCGGGCCGTACGCCCGGGGCCGCGGGGGAGCCAGCGTCGCCTTTCCCACGGCCCCGCGTCTCCGCTCCCACATCGACGCTCTCAGCCGCACGGATCGACCAGCCCGTAGCCCGGCTCCACCCCGGCGCAGACGAAGGGACGTTTCGGCCGGCTGTAGTTCAACTGGACGAACTGCGGATCTGGCGCCTCCGGGGGACGCAGCGGCGACGTCTCCAGACTGGCGCTGGCGGGCAGCTCCGGCGCCGTCACCAGCACCACGCCGCCGAGCGCGCCGTTCGTTCCCAGTGCGAGCGCCAGGAGCACAGCCCAGCGCCAGCGCAGCCCGCCCGGCCGCGCCCCGACGCCGTTCGGAGTCCGGCATTGGGAGTTCGGGGTTCGGGTTTCGGATACCCGATTCCGAATTCCTAATGCCGAATCTGGCCCCATGCCGCCCGCCATGCTGCCATCGTAGCGCGCCCTCGTGTCACAGCGCGCGATGCGCGCCGGCCAGTCCGCTACTATAGGCGGCGAGCGCTCTACCTGCCGCCGCGACGCCGGCGACGCCACGCTTCCGAAAGGACCCCAGAGATGGCCGTTTTCACCGAACCTCCGGGCACGCCAGTCTTGGAGCTCGATACCCCCGCGCTCGTCATGGATATCGCCAACGTCGAGGCGAACATCGCCCGCATGGCGAGCTTCCTGGCCGGCACCGGCTGCAAGCTTCGGCCCCACGTCAAGACCCACAAGACCGCGATCCTGGCCCACAAGCAGCTTGCTGCCGGGGCGATCGGGCTTACTTGCGCCAAGCTGGGCGAAGCCGAGATGCTGGTTGCCGGCGGCATCCATGATCTGCTCATCGCCAACGAGATCATCGGCCCGGCCAAGATCGCCCGGCTGGTGGCGCTGGCACACCACGCCGACGTGATGGTGGCCGTAGACGCTCCGGACAACGTCGCCGCGCTGGGCGCCGCAGCCACAGCCGCGGGCGTCACGATCCGGGTGCTGGTGGATGTGAACGTGGGCCAGAACCGCTGTGGGGTGGAGCCCTACGAGCCGGCGCTGCGGCTGGCGCGCCAGGTGGCGGAGACGCGCGGGCTCCGGCTGTGCGGGGTGATGGGCTACGAGGGCCACCTGATGTTCGTCCCGGACCGCGAGGAGAAGGTCCGCCAGGCGCGGGAGTCGATGCGGCTGCTCACCGAGACGGCCGAACTGCTCCGACGCAAGGGGCTGGAGGCCAGCATCGTTTCCGGTGGCGGCACCGGCACCTTCGATATCACCGGCGCTTACCCCGGCGTGACCGAGCTTCAGGCTGGCTCCTACATTACCATGGATGCCCGCTACCGTGACCTGGGCCTGCCGTTCGCCTGCGCGCTGACCGTGCTTGCCAGCGTCGTCAGCCGCCCCCGCCCCAACAGGGTGATCCTGGACGTGGGAATGAAGGCGATCTCCCACGAGTTCGGCCTGCCTCACGTGCTGGACGTCCCGGGCGCCCGGGTGACCAAGCTGTCCGAGGAGCACGCCACCGTCGAGCTGGACGATCCGTCTGTACCGCTCACGCCGGGGGACAAGCTGTTCCTGCTGCCAACCCACGGCGACACGACGATCAACCTGCACGACCGCTACTTCGTGGTCCGCGACGGCGTGCTGGAAACGGTTTGGGACATCGCCGGCCGCGGCAAGAGCCGATAAAGGGCCGGCCAGGCGAGATCAAGGAGAACAATGATGGAGATTTCTGGGCTCGCACCTGTCCCGGCGGAGTCGCTGGAGCAGTTGCGGCGCGTCAGCACCGCCACCCTTGCCACCGTCCTGTACAAGCTCGGCTTTCGCAACCGGGCGCTCACCGACGTCCACCCGATCGTCCCGAACAGTCGGATGGTCGGCGAGGCAGTGACCATCCGCTACATCCCGATCCGCGAGGACGTCGACACGCCGGAGCTACTCGCCAACCCCGACTACCCGCACCGCAAGGTGTTCGACACCATTAGCGCCGGCCAGGTGCTGGTGCTGGATGGCCGGGGCGACATCCGCGCCGCGCTGCTGGGAGACATTCTGGCGATGCGGCTGAAGCAGCGTGGCGCGGCGGGGGTAGTGACGGATGGTGCGGTGCGCGACGGCACCGGGATCCGGCAGGTAGGTCTGCCCTGCTACGCGCGGGGAGAGCACCCGAACGCCACGTTCCACCTGCACCACGCCGCGGACGTGAACATCCCCATCGCCTGCGCCGATGTAGCGGTGTATCCCGGCGACATCGTCGTCGGCGACGGTGACGGGGTGGTAGTCATCCCGCGCCACCTCACGGCCGAGGTGGCGAAGAGCGCGCTGGAGCAGGAGGAGCTCGAGGCGTTCATCCTGGAGAAGATCTCCGGCGGCGCCCCGCTCGCGGGCACCTACCCGGCCGGCGAGGCGACGCGGGCCGAATACCAGCGCTGGCGCCAGACGCGGCGCTAAGGGCGCGGCGGTGCAGTCGGCTGCTGGCTGTCCCACACCAAACATACAGGGGGCGTGCCCGCCAGCACGCCCCCTGTGTTCGGATCGAGTGTCCGCTCGGGATGCCCTCCCATCCCGAGCGCACGGAAGAGCCTAGCCCCAGGTGTTGCCCGCGCCGGCCGCCATCACCAGGCCAACCACTAGCAGTCCGAAGCCCAGCCCACGATAGGCGAACCGCCGAACGATACCCCACTGCATTGGAACTCTCTCCCTCTTGTGTTTTCGGTCTCGCGCGGCTTGTGCCGCGTCGCGCCCCGAACGGGCAGCAGGATAGAGGACCATCGGGCATGAAAGGAAGGGGCTTTCGGACCTATTGCCGCGCAGATAGAGAATGTCTAATGCAGCGGGTTCACCCTTGTCAGGCAGATAGGGATTTCCCTATATAGTTGCCGCTTGTCGCGGTGCGTGCTCTGGATACGGCCGGCTGGCCAGGATTCCCGCACCAGGGGTGTGGACGGCGTGCTCGGGAACGCTGGCGGCGCCTTGCATGGATGCGCGCGATCGAGATCCTTTCAGGAGAAGTCGAATGCGTCATGCTGCGCCCTCATCTCGTTATCGCCGACCACCGTCCCCTCGCTCTGGAAACGTGCATGGGCTGCCCGATGGCTCTCTCCTCGCCGCCTGGCCGGGGGACGCATGCGGGTTTTGATCGTTGAGGACGACGCGGCTGCGCGACGTCTGCTGCGGTTCGTGCTCGAAGACGTGGGGGGGCACCAGGTAGTGGAGGCGTGCGACGGGCAGCAGGGGCGGGCACTGGCCCCTGAGTGCGACCTGGTGATTACCGACCTGCTGATGCCGAATCTGGATGGCTATGCGCTGTGCAAGGCGCTGCGGGCGCGCTCGCCCGTCCCCATCATCGCCATGTCGGCGATGAAAACCGGGGTAGAGGACCGTGTCCGGGCGCTGCGCACCGGGGCGGATGACTACATCCCGAAGCCGTTCGAGCCCGCGGAGCTGCTTGCCCGAGTGGAGGCGGTGGTGCGCCGGGCGCGGCTCGCGGTGCGCACGGAGGAGCTGGGCATCATCCGCGTGGACTGCCTGGTGCTGGACCTGTTCCGCCAGACCGCTCGGTTCGGCGACCGCCCACAGGTCTCCCTGACGCCCACAGAGTGCCGCCTCCTCGCCCGACTGGCGCAATCGGCGGGCCGGCCCGTCTCGCGGCAGGAGCTCCAGGTCGCCCTCTGGGGCAACGCCACTCAGGAGACCGAGGCGACGGTTGCCAGCTACATCGTCGGGCTACGCCGGAAGATCGAGCCGGACCCCAAGCGGCCGCGCTATCTGACCACCGTGCGCGAAGCCGGTTACCAACTGTTCTAAGCGATGGCGGTAGAATCGGCGCTCAGCGCCACCGAGCTGCGGCTGGTCCTGGATGCGGCGCTGGTGATCGCCCGCGCCGCGGTGAGTCGCACTCCGGAGGAGCTGGCTGGCCTGGCGCTCGAGCAGGTGCTCGCCCTGGTGCCCGCCGATCGCGCGGCGTTCTTCCTGGTCGATCCCCTTACGGACGAGGCAGTGCGGCTGGCCTGGCGCGAGCGCGACCCGCTGCTGCCAGCGCGTTTCGCCCCAGGAGTGGGCGCCGTCGGTTGGGCCATCGCCCACCGCGCCTCGGTCGTCGTGGCCGATGCCCGGCGGGACCCCCGCTTCCAGCCGATCCGTTACCCCGTGACCAGGTCCCTCGTCGCGCTCCCGCTCGAACATAGCGGCCGGGTGACGTACGTGCTGGCCTGCTCCAGCTTTACCGCCGACGCCTTTGCACCGCGCCACGTCGAGATGCTCCGCCTGCTCGGCGAGCACGTGAGCGCGGCGTTCGCGACCGCGCAGCAGCTCGCGGAGGGTGGCGGGCTGTCACCGCAGACGCTGGCCGAGTATCTGCACGACCTGCGCGGGCCGTTGCACACCGCGCTGGGCTATCTGGCACTGGCTGCGCAGACAGCAGCTCCGGCAGGGCATGACGTCATTGCTCAGGCTCAACAGGCGTGCCGACAGGCGCTAGAGCTCGCTGACAGCGTTCTGGACGCTGCGGCCGAGGAGCGGCAAGCAGCGCCCCTTTCCTCTCCGGAGGTGCCCGTCGACCTGGCGGCGCTGCTGCGGGCGAGCGTGGCGCGGGTTCAGCCGATGGCCGAGCTGCGGAAGGTGGCGATCGCCTTGGAGGCGCCAGAGGCACCGCTGGCGGTCATCGGCCGGCAGCGCGTGCTCGAGCGGCTGCTGGACAACCTGCTGCGGAACGCGGTGGAGCATAGCCCGGAAGGAGGGACGGTGGCGACGCGGCTGGCGCCGCACGGGGACCGAGCAGTGGCGGTGGTGGAAGACGAGGGCCGGGGAATCCCAGAAGGGGAGCTGGAGCAGATCTTCGCCCCGTTCTTCCGCGCCGCGACGAGCGCAGCGCGCCAGCGCTCGGGCGGGCTCGGGCTCTCGCTCGCGCGGCGGTGGGCGATCCGCAGCGGTGGGCGGCTCTGGGCGGAGAATCGCGCTGCTGGCGGCGCGCGCTTCGTGCTCCAGCTACCGCTGGCGCCCTCTCGGCCGGACTGAAGGGCCCTTCAGTCCGGCCGAGAGGGCTGCGCTGCGCTCCTCGCCGCTAAGTACTACGGGGTACCGGCCGAACCTATTGAGTACCGCCAGATTGGCGCTGTATATAACCGTGCGCACTTTTGCCCAGATCGAGGCCGCGTGAGAACACTTCCGCGAGCAGCGGTGATCGTCTGGCTCGTCACTGTCGTTGCCGGCCTCATCGTCATCGCCGCCTCGCTGCTCCTGGCGCGCCAGGCACGCTGCGACGTGCTGGCCGCCGGCGTGCTGGTGATCGGCGGGGCCGCGGCGAACTGCTACGTCCTGCGGCTCCCCTCCGCGCGCGAGCACCACCGCCAGGAGACGTCGGTCGCCAGCGCGGTGTACGTCACCGCCTTCCTGCTGCTGCCGCCCGCGGCCGCGGTGCTCGTCGCCACGCTCTCCTACGGCCTCGTCTGGGTGCTCCGGCCACGCCAGCGGCCCTGGTTCAAGAACCTGTTCAACGTCTGCCAGTACGCGGTCGCGGTGGGGCTGGCTGGCGTCGTCTGGAACGTCGGCGGGGGAGGCGCCGAGGGGGCGGTCACCCCGGCGCGGCTGGCCTGGCTGGTGGCCGCGATCCTCGAATACTTCGTCGTTAACACCGGCGCGGTGGCGACGATCGTTGCCACCGCCGAGCGATTGCCCGTGTTCCACGTCTGGCTGCTCGGCAACCGCCACACGCTGCCGGCCTACTTCGGGACGATCTTCGTCGGCCTGCTGCTCGCGGAGCTCTGGACCGTGGCGCCCTGGACCGTGGCGCTGGCCGCGGTGCCGCTCGTCGCGATCTACTTCGCGTTCAAGAGCACCGTCGAGCTGGAAGAGCAGACGCGCGCGGCGCTGTTCCAACTCGCCGAGATCATCGACCAGCGCGACTACTACACCCACAAGCATTCCCTGCGAGTGGGTGAGTATAGCGAGCGGATCGCGCTGGAGCTGAAGCTGCCGGCCGACCAGGCGTACCTGGTCCACCTCGCCGGCCGGCTCCACGACATCGGCAAGTGCGCGGTGAACAACGAGGTGCTGCTCAAGCCCGGTCCGCTCACGGCCGAAGAGCGCGAGCACATGGCCCGCCACCCCGTGGCGGGCGGGCTGATGCTGCAGCACTTCACGATGTTCCGCGATGTCGCCCGCTGGGTACGAGCCCACCACGAATCGTTCGATGGCACCGGGTATCCCGATGGCCTCGCCGGCGAGCAGATTCCGCTCGGTGCCCGGATCATCTCCGTCGCGGACGCCTACGATGCCATGACCACCACCCGGCCGTACCGGGTTGGCCTACCGCACGAGGAGGCTGTTCGGCGGCTGCTCGCGGGCAGGGGCACGCAGTGGGACCCCCGTGTCATCGATACCTTTCTGCGGCTGTTCGCCGAGCAGCGGATTCGCAGCTACGCCAGCGCCACCGCCGGTGAGCAGGTGTTACGGTCCGCCTGATGCCGCTCGTCAACGCGACGCCGCTGCTTGCGCAGGCGCGGGCCGGGGGCTACGCCCTGGCCGCGTTCAACCTCGACACCGTGGCGCTGGTGCGGCCGCTCATCCGGGCGGCGGTCGAGGAGCAGGCGCCCGTCATCATCCAGGCCGGGCCGGTCGGACTGCGCGCCGCCGGACTGGAGGCGCTTGCCGCGGTGGTGCGGGTGGAGGCGAACGCCGCTCGGGTACCGATCGGGCTGCACCTGGACCATGGCACGGACCTGGAAGAAGTGGCTGCCTGCCTGGCGGCCGGTTTCACCTCAGTTATGCTGGATGGCTCGCTGCTTGCGCCTGATGAGAAGCTGCGGCTGACGCGGCAAGCGGTGGCCGTGGCCAGGGCGCGCAGCGCGGGAGTAGAGGCGGAGCTCGGCCCGATCGCCGGCGCCGAGGAGGGCATCACCGTGGCCGCGGCTGCCGCCCGGATGACCGATCCCGACGAGGCGCGCGCCTTCGTCGACCGCACCCAGGTCGATGCACTCGCCGTCTCGGTCGGCAACGTCCACACGCCGCCTCCGGCGCCGGTGGAGCTGGATCTGGACCGTCTGCGCCAGATCGCCGCGCGGGTCCACGTGCCGCTCGTCCTGCACGGCGGCTCCTCCGTCACCGAAGCCTCGCTCGTCAGGGCCGTTCGGCTGGGGGTGGCCAAGGTGAACATCGCCCACGTCATCAATCGGGCGTTCGTTGGCGGCGCGCGCCAGGCGCTCGGTGCAGGCGCCAGCCGGCCCAGCCAGGTGCTGGCCGAGGCGGAGGAGGCGGTGGTTACCGCGGCGCGCGAGCGGATCCGGCTGCTGGGCGCCGCCGGCACGGCGGGATGGGCTTACCGATCCGCCTCCTCCCGCTCCGCCTCGCGCTGCTGCCTTTCTGAAGGGTGTTAGACGTGCACAGGGAAGGGGTGGGATGGTACCCTGCTAGAAGTATGCCACCCTGCCTGGGAGGCCTCGACGGCAGCCTGTCGTCGGGGCTGTGTCTTTCTTAGCGAGCAGGTACGAGTATGGTGGTCGGGAGCGCGCATGGCGGTACAGTGGGAACAGCTTTACGCGGAGCGGTGCGACGGATTGAACGCCTCGGGCATCCGCGAGATCCTGAAGGTGTCCGGAGGCCCGAACTTCATCTCCCTGGCAGGCGGCCTGCCGGCGCCAGAGCTGTTTCCCGTGGACGAGGTGCGCCGGGCCTGCGAGCTGGTCCTGGAGAACGCCCCCGAGCAGGCGCTGCAATACGGCGCGACGGAGGGCTATGAGCCGCTGCGGGCGTTCATCTCCGCCCGGCTGGCGCGCCTCTGGAACATCCGTAGCACACCCGATGAGGTCCTCATCACCAGCGGCTCGCAGCAGGCGCTGGATCTGGTGGGCCGGCTGTTCATCAACCCGGGCGACGCGGTGGTGGTGGAGGACCCTAGCTACGTCGCGGCGCTGCAAGCGTTCATCTCCTACCAGGCCCGCTTCCTGGTAGCGCCAACGGATGATGACGGCGTCCGCACCGACGCGCTGGAGGAGCTACTGGCACGCGAGGTGGTGAAGTTCATCTACCTGGTGCCGACTTTCCAGAACCCGAGCGGCCGGACGCTGTCGCTGCCCCGTCGCCAGCACCTGCTGGAGCTGTCGGAGCGCTACGGTGTCCCGATCATCGAGGATGACCCGTACAGCGAGCTGCGCTACGAGGGCCAAGCCATCCCGCCGCTCAAGGCACTGGATCCGGACGGTCGGGTGATCTACCTGGGCACCTTTTCGAAGATCCTGGATCCCGGGATGCGCCTCGGCTGGATCGTCGCTGCGCGCCCGGTGCTGGACAAGCTCGTCCTGGCCAAGCAGCCGGCGGACCTGCACACCGGCATGTTCCAGCAGATGGTCACCTTCGAGGTTGTCCGCGCCGGGTTTCTGGAGCCACACGTCCAGCGCCTGATCCCGGTGTATCGCGAGCGCCGCGACGCGCTGCTGGCGGCGCTCGCGCGCCACTTCCCCGACGGTGAGGTGACCTGGACTCGGCCCCAGGGCGGGCTGTTCGTCTGGGCTACGCTCCCGCCCGACTGCCACGCGCTGGACTTCTTCCGGGAAGCGGCGCAGGAGGACGTCTCCTTCGTGCCGGGGGAATCGTTCCATCCCCGCGGCGACGTGCACAACACCTTGCGCTTGAACTTCTCGAACGCTGCTCCGCATAAGCTGGAAGACGCCGTTGCCCGCCTGGCGCGGGCGTTCAGCAAGGTTGAGCGGGGAAAGCGGCGGACCCGGCAGTACCACGAGCCGCTCGCTATAATCTGAGCGGCGTCAGCCAGATGCGGAGGTAGTACTGTGGAGCGAGAGCCATTCGCCTTCTTCCAGAACAAGTTCGTCCCCATCTCACAGGCCAAGGTCAGCATTATGACCCACGCCTTCAACTATGGGACCGGGTGCTTCGAGGGCATCCGCGGCAACTGGAATCCCGAGGCTGAGCAGCTCTACGTATTCCGCCTCCGCGAGCACTACGAGCGCCTCCTACGCAGCTGCCGGATGCTGCGCATCAGCCTGCCGTACAACGTGCAGCAGCTCTGCGAGATCACCCGCGAGCTGATCGAGCGTAACGGCTACCGCGAGGACATGTACATCCGGCCGATCGCCTACAAGGGGAGCCTGGACCTGGGTCCACGGCTGCATGACCTGGAGGACCACTTCGCCATCTTCACTGTCCCGCTGGGGCTGTACCTGGGCGACCAGGGGGTGCGGGTGGGAGTCTCCTCTTGGCGCCGGGTGGACGAGAATGCCATTCCGGCCCGGGGCAAGGTGACGGGGATCTACATCAACAACGCGCTCGCCCGCACCGAGGCCAACGACGCGGGCTTCGACGAGGCGATCATGCTCACTACCCAGGGCACGGTGTGCGAAGGCTCGGGGGAGAACCTGTTCCTGGTGCAAGGCGGCCGGCTGGTCACCCCGGCCGAGTCGGAGACAATCCTGGTGGGCATCACTCGCAACACGATCATCCAGCTCGCCCGGGACGAGCTGGGGATCGAGACGGTCGAGCGACAGGTAGCGCGTAACGAGCTGTACACCGCGGATGAGCTGTTCATGGTGGGCACCGCGGCGCACGTCACCCCGATTATCGAAGTCGACCACCGCGCCATCGGCGATGGCACGGTCGGACCGGTCACTCGCCAGATGATGGCGAGCTACTTCGACGTGATCCGCGGGCGCAACCCGAAGTACATGGACTGGCTCACCCCGGTGTACCCGGCGCGCGTCCCGGCGCGCTAGCTTAGCTTCCAGGCACGTTGAGGCGGGCCGCGTAAGGCCCGCCTCGCGTCTGTTCAGGGAACCTCGCGGTGCCGCCCCGGCGGGGTACCATAGGGGTATAGCGCCGGGCCGAGCCCGTGGCACTCTCGGCTCCCCACCGCGGGCCGCGGCTCCGGTGGCGTCCGCCAGCGCGAGGAGCGCCGTCCCAATGGCAGAGCACGATCGAAATGGCAGGGCGGTGGCAAGCGGTGAGCCGACCGCCACTGTCGAGGACTATCTCCAGACCATCTACTACATGAACCGCGACCGCCGGCCCGTCTTTGGCGCCCGGCTGGCGGAGAAGCTCGCGGTCAGTGCCCCGACGGTCACCGCCACTCTGCAGCGGATGCGCCGCGACGGGCTGGTGTCGCTTGATGGCCGCAAGGAGGTGCACCTCACTGAGCGCGGCCGAGTGCTGGCCGAGAGTATCGTCCGCCGCCATATGCTCGCCGAGCACCTGCTGGTGGACCTTCTCGGCCTGCGCTGGGCCGAGGCGCACCTGGAGGCGCACCGGGTAGAGCATGCCATCTCGCCCCGGGTGGAGGAGCGCTTGCTGGCGGTGCTGGGCAATCCGCGCACCTGCCCGCACGGCAACCCGATGCCCGGGGTAGAACAGGAGGAAACCGGGGCGGCGCCACTGGCCAGCCTGAGGGCTGGCCAGCGTGGCCAGGTAACCCGCATCCACGAGGAGGCAGAAGAGGACCTGCAGCTCCTCACTTTCCTGGAGGATTACGGGGTCAAACCCGGAGCGCGAATCGTGGTGGAGGACGTGGCGCGCTACAACGGTACGGTCACCATCCGCGTCGGCGACCGCTCGGTCGTGCTGGGCGACCGCTCGGCCGGTTACATCTGGGTACGCCCCGAGGCGTAGCCGGGCCTTTCGGCCTGGCTCGTCCCCGGTGTGTCGGCGGCTCAGCCCTTCAGCGCGCCGGCGAGCAGGCCGCGCATGAACAGGCGGCCCAGCAGCAGGTACACCGCGATCGTCGGGGCAGCGGCGATCACGGCCCCGGCCATCTGCACGTTCCACTGGACGAAGAAGCTGCCGGCAAGGTTGTTCACCGCCACCGTGATCGGCGCCAGTGCCGGGTTGCTCAGCACGACTACCCCGAGCAGGAAGTCGTTCCAGATGGTGGTGAACTGCCAGATCAACGCTACCGCAAACGCCGGCATGGATAGCGGGAGCATGATCCAGCGGTAGATGCCGAAGAAGCCGGCGCCGTCGATCTTCGCCGCGTCCACCATCTCATCGGGCACAGTGGCGAAGTAGGAGCGGAAGATTAGCGCGGTGATCGGCATCCCGAAAACGCAGTGGACGAAGATCAGCCCCGGGATAGAGCCGTACAGCCCCACTTTCTGCAGTATCTGCACCAGGGGAATCAGGATCCCCTGGTACGGCAGGAAGATGCCGAACAGCACCAGCATGAAGAGCAGGTTCGAGTAGCGGAAGCGCCACTTGGCGAAGATGTAGCCGTTCATCGAACCGATCAACGACGAGATGAGCGCCGCCGGCACCGTGATCCGAAAGCTGTTCCAGAAGTTCGCCGAAACTAGCGGCCAGGCGGTGGCGAAGCTGCCCAGATACAGCGAGCGCGGCGGATGCCACATGTCGATGAACGACACATCCGAGAACGGCTTCAGCCCGGTGACGACCAGGACGTAGATCGGCATCAGGAAGTACAGTGCAAAGGCGATCAGTACCAGGTAGATGGCGACCCGGCTCAGCGCGAGCGCCCTCACCGCTGGGCCTCCAGGTGGATGCTGCGCAGGTAGGGAATGATCAGCCCGGCGGCGAGGATGAGCATCGTGACGGCGATAGATGCCCCCTGGGAGAAATTGTTCTTCTGGAAGGTGGCCTGGAACATGAAGAAGGCCGGGGTGTCGTCGGCAAAGGCCGGCCCGCTGGAGGTCATCGCCGCGGTGAGGTCGAACAATCGCAGCGAGATGACGCCCAAGATAACGAACACGGTGAGCGTCACCGGGGTCACCAGCGGAACCGCGATGTAGCGATAGAACTGCCAGCCCGAGGCACCATCGATCTTAGCGGCCTCGCGCAGCTCCTGAGAGATGCCGCGCAGGCCAGCGAGATAGAGCGCCATGGTGTAGCCCGTCATCTGCCAGGCGGCCGGAATAGACACCGCCATGATGCCGATGTTCGGATCGGCAAACCAGGAGTTTTTCAGGATGCCCAGGCCGACCGAGTCGAATAGCAGGTTGATGCCAGAGTTGGGGTACATCAGCCAGCGCCAGGCTACGCCAGTAACGATCGCCGAGATAGCGAATGGGAAGATGTAGATCGTTCGGAAGATCGATTCCCCTTTGATCCGCTGGTCCAGCAGGACCGCCAGCAAGAACCCGAACCCGATGCACTGAGCCATGAACAGTACGGTGAACTTGGCGGTGTTCGCCAGGTCGATGAGATAGCGGGGGTTTTGGGACAGCCGCTGGAAATTGCGCAGCCCGACGAACTCGTAGTTGGGAACGATGTCATTCCAGCCAACCAGAGAGATGTAGATGGTCCAGAGAATGAACGCATAGATGAAGATGGCGACGGCTACGAGGGATGGGCTAAGGACGGCGATCGCCCAGAAGTTATCGTTCCTCAGCCAGGACCACGGCGCGCGCCGGGCGGCGACGGGGGCGGGAATGGCCCCGCCCCCGGCCTGTGCGCGGGCGCGCGTGGAATCAGGAACCGACGCCGGCATCGGCGGCTGCCTGGACGAGCGCGTTCTGGGTCGCGGCAACGTCCCGGTTCGTCGCAAAGGCGTTCATCGCGTTGACGTAGTCCGTCACCCAGCTTTCCTTCGCAGCGAAGCCGTGGACCACGCTCGGGACGATCGTGTTCGTCTTGAAGTCCTGCATCGCCTGCTTCTGGTAGTCGTCGTAGTTGGGTGACTGCCCGGCGTCGGTGCGGGCGGGAATGGAGCCTTTGAGCGGGTTGAAGGCGTCCTGTCCCTCACGGGTGCCGCAGAGCTTGACCCAGGCGATGGCGTTGTCGCGATCGGGCGCCCCCTTGGGCAGCCCGAACGAGTCGGCCAGCGCCGAGTAGATGCCCTTTGTCCCCGGGACCGGCACCCAACTGTAGTCGCTGAACTGCTTGCCCTTGTAGTAGCCGTTGCGCCAGTCGCCGTCGATCTGGGTGGCGGCAGTGCCCTTGACCACCATCTCGGCCACGTCGCCCCAGGCAACCGACAGGTAGTCCGGGTTGGCGTAGTCCAGGATGCGCTTCATGATGTTGAGCGCGTCGGTAATGCGGGAGTCGGTCCACGCGGTGGCGCCGGTCCACAGGCCCTTGTAAGCGTCGGCGCCGAGCACACTCTGGAGCACCGTCTCGAAGTAGTGCCCGGTTTCGCCGGGGCTCGATTCCCCGAGCGCCGCCATGACGATCCCTTTGGCCTTGAGCTTCTCAGCGATCGCGAAGTAGTCGTCCCAGGTGGCCGGCGGCGTCAGACCGTTGTCGTTGAAGATCTTGGTGTTGTACCAGAGGATGTTCGAGCGGTGGATGTTGACCGGCACCGACCACTGGTGCCCGTCGTACGACGAGTTGTCCAGCAGGCCCTTCGGGAAGACGTCGTTCAGGCCCAGGCTGGCGTAGATGTCGTCGATCGGCTCCATCCGGCCGGCCTTGACGTGGCTGTCGATCAGCTCGTGGCCCAGGTGGACCTGGAACGAGTCGGGCGGCTGCCCGGCCAGCATTCGGGTCTGGAGCACCGCCTTCATGTTGCCGCCAGCGCCGGTGCCCCCCGCGAGCGCGGCGTTGATGATCTCCACCCCCGGATTCTGCTGCTTGTACAGGTCGTAGAGCGCGTTGAGCGCCTCGACCTCACCCGGAGCGGTCCACCAGCTAAAGATCTCGAGCTTCCCTCCCTCGGCTGCGGGCGCCGCGCCCCGGGACGGAGCCGGGGAGAAGCCAACGGTAGCACCGACAGCGGCGAGCCCGGCGGTGCCGAGCGCCATCCTGAGAAACCTGCGGCGATCCATGCGCGCCGCGAACAGGTAGCTGGACGATGAGCCACGCGTCTGGACGGACACCGTTTCACCTCACTTCGACCAGGTAACGGTGTGCCCTGGGCGGTTCGAGACCGGCGCCGGGGACGAGGCCTCGCACCAGCAGTGGTACAACCGCTGTCGCGCATTATGAGTTCGGACTCCCGTTCCGGTCAATCCCTGCGCGGGAGCGCGGCCGGATCCGGGCGGGGGCGTGGGGATGGGCACCGGGCGAGTGCGAGACACAAAACGGCCCGAGAAGCTTCCGCCCCTCGGGCCGCGGGCCAGACACCGAACGGGGCCCTGGCCGAAGCCCCCGATTCGTCAATCCGGCGGTGTTTCCTTGCGGATCGGCCTCCCGCCGAGACGGGCCGCTTGTGCGAAGCTGGCCGCGTCTGACAGTCGGTAGCCTACACCAGCCAGCTTGCTCGTGGAGCAGGCTGCGTGTCACGGGCACGTCACACCCCACTGCCGCACCCGACTATGGCGGCAGCAAGCGCTAGAAGATGGCCCGGCGCTTGGAGCTCACGTAGTCCACCAGGATGTACTCACCCAGGCGCTCGGGCGTGGCGAAGAAGGCGCGGCCCTTGTTGATGCGGGCCATCTGCTCCACGAACGAGGTCAGCAGTTCGCCACGGTCCAGCATAAAGGTGTTGATAACAATCCCCTCGCGGGTGCAGCGCTGCACTTCCTTCAGCGTCTCCTGGAGCGTGCGGTAGGTGGGCGGGTAGGAGAACTGCGCCTCATTGCCCTCCAGGTGCGCGGTCGGCTCGCCGTCGGTGATCATGATGATCTGCTTGTTACCGCCCTTGTGCCGGCCGAGCAGCCGCCGCGAGAGCAGGAAGCCCTCGTGCATGTTCGTGCCATAGTTCCACTCGCTGGAGGACAGCGTGGGGAGCTGCTCGGGGCTGAACTCGCGCGCGTGCAGCGAGAAGCCGATCACGTACAGGCTGTCGCGCGGGAACTGCCCCTTGATGAGGGCGTTGAGCGCCAGGGCGACCTTCTTGGCGGCCAGGAAGCAGCCGCGGAAGATCATCGAGCGGCTCATGTCGAGCATCACCACGGTCGCCGCGTGGGTCTGCTGCTCGGTGCGGTAGACCTGGAAGTCGTCGGGAGCCAGCCGCACCGGGGTGCCCGGGCCGGCCCGCTCAACCGCGTTCATCAGGGTTTCGCGCAGGTCCAGCAGGAAGGGATCACCGAACTCGTAGCGCTTGGACTCGTCGGTGCGGTCGCCGCCAGTGCCGCGTCGGTCGAGCTTGTGCTGGCCAAAGCGGTCCCGCTTCAGGTGGGCGAAGATGTCCTGCAGCGCCTTGTCGCCGATCTTGCGAATCGCCCGGGCGGTCAGCTCAAGCTGGTCACCCTTGCGCTCCAGGTAGCCGGCCTCTTCCAGGCGGCGGGTGATCTCGCGCAGGCGATCCAGTTGCTCGGCGGCCTGGTCTCCCAGGAGCTGCTCTAACTGAGACGGGTCGATCTTGTCCAGGTCGCTGGGGTCTTGCACCCGGCGGAGCTGGCGCTCGAGCTGGTCGAGCTGCTGCAGCTCCTCCATCAGCTTCATCGCCTCTTCCAGGCTCAGGGTGTCGTCGCCGCGGAAGTTGTAGCGACGGCGGAGGTCGTCCAGTGGCGCCAGCTCGTCCAGGTGCATTGCGAGCTGGGCCATCTCCGCTTTGAGCCGGTCGTCGCGCAGCAGCGACTCCATCATCTCCTGGAGCTGGCGTCGCTGCTCGGGCGACATGCTGTCCAGCAGCGACTGCATCTGCGCGATCTGCTGGCGCATCTGCTCGACGAGCTCCTCCAGGCTGTTGACGCCGGGGAAGTTCTGCCCCCACCTGTCCTTGAACGCCTGGAAGTCGGGCTGGCCGCCCTGGAGCTTCTCGCGCAGCATCCGGTTCAGGTCGCGCAGCATCTCGCGCATCCGCTGCAGGTCCTGCGGCGTGAGATTCTGGAGCGCCCGCTGCATCCCCTGCAGGTAGGGCTGGAGCATCTGCTGCCGGAGCGAGTCCATCAGCTCCTGGAACTGCCGGCGCGCCTCCGGGTCCATGAACTCGTAGTCCTGGAGCTGGCGGATGCGCCCGGCCGGGTCTTTGGGAAGCTGGCTGAGCGTCTGCTGCCGCTCCGCGGCCATGCGCTCGAGCGCCTTCTGCATCGACTCGGGCACTTCGCCACGCTGGACGCGCTCGCGGCCGTCCATGAGCCGGCGGCGGATACCCTCGCGCTCGGTCTGGATGATCCGCTCCAGCCGCTCCTTGATGTCCTGCAAGGTGGAGCCCAGGTCGTAGCGGTCGAGCTGCTGCTGGCGCCGGCGCCGAAGCTGCTCCAGCAGGTCCTTCAGCCCGGGCAGCCGCTGGCCATTCGGGTCCCGCACCCCCTGGTGGAGCAGCCGGCGCAGCGCGTTCCAGAGATCGCCGTCCGCCAGCAGGTCGTCGGACATCGCCTGCAGCAGGTCGTCGGCGTCCAGATCGGGAAGCTGCTGCGAGCCATCCCAGCGCGAGTATCGGATCAGCATAGGAGCCTCCAAGCCAGCAACGAGCCGTGATCCGCCCCGGGGTGAAGGGACGGCCGCTGCCTCACCCCCGATAGCGGTACTTCCCCGCCTGCATCTCCTTGTTCAGCTTGCGGTTCAGATGCAGCCCTTCCAGGACGAACTCCACCCCGGAGGCGATGCTGGCGGGGTCGCTGGCGCCCAGCCTCCGCGTTGCCGCCTGGAGGCCGCGAACCTCGCCAAGCTGCCGAACGTACTCCTGGGAGGGCATGCTCTCGGAGACATCGAACTTCAGCCCTCGCTGGAAGGCGCTCAGCACATCGTCCAGCTCGCCGGCGCTGAAGCAGCGGTTGAACACATTCAGGACCGCCCGCTGCACCAGCTTGTTCAACACCTTCTCCTCGCCGCCCTCGCCGAGCGTCTCCAGCTCGATCTTGCCCGTGGTAGAGGCGATGACCGCTTCCAGGTCGCTCACCCGCGGCGCCACCTCGCGCTCGCCCAGGCGGATTGCGCGTTTGAGCGCGTTGGAGAGCAGGTTCTCGTAGTTGCAGATGGAGACGCGCACCGAGACACCGGAGCGCTGGCTGATCTCCGGCGAGCGGCGGGCCAGATGCGTCAGCTCGGCGATGATCTGCTTCATGTATGGCGGCACTACCGTCTTGAAGCCGTCATCGGGGAACACCGTCCGCTCGGCCTCCATGATCGCCACCTCGTCCTCGACCCGGCGGGGGTAGTGGGTGCGGATCTGGGAGCCGAAGCGATCCTTCAGCGGGGTGATGATCCGGCCGCGGTTGGTGTAATCCTCCGGGTTGGCGCTGGCGACGATGTACACGTCTAGCGGCAGGCGCACCTTGTAGCCGCGGATCTGGACGTCACGCTCCTCCATGATGTTCAGCAGGCCAACCTGGATTCGCTCAACCAGGTCGGGCAGCTCGTTCAGGGCGAAGATGCCGCGGTTGCTGCGTGGCAGCAGCCCGTAGTGGATGGTCAGCTCGTCCGAGAGGTAGCGCCCTTCGGCGACCTTGATCGGGTCGACCTCGCCGATCAGGTCGGCGATGGTGATATCCGGCGTCGCGAGCTTCTCGCCGTAGCGGCGGTCGCGCGGAAGCCAGGTGATCGGGGTGGCGTCGCCCTGCTCGGCCAGGCGGATGCGGCAGGCGCGGCAGATCGGGTGGAACGGATCGTCGTTGATTTCGCAGCCGGCCAGCGCCGGCAGCTCCTCGTCGAGCAGCTCCACGAGCAGTCGTGCCATGCGGGTCTTGGCCTGGCCACGCTCACCAAGGAAGACTATATCCTGCCCGCTCAGGATCGCGTTCTCGATCTGGGGAATTACCGTCTCTTCGTAGCCGACGATGCCGGGAAAGAGCGGCTCGCCGCGGCGGAGCCGGGCGATGAGGTTGTCGCGCAGCTCCTGCTTGACCGACTTGCTCTGGTAGCCGCTCTTGCGCAGCTCTCCAACCGTGCTGGGCCTGGTCATCCCGTTCTCCGAGTCCAATACTCCGGGTCCCGGGTTGCGCGTCCCGAGCCGGGGTCACGCGGCCGCTGCCGGGCCGCCCGGACACTATGCGGCCTACCCGGGGTTGTGTCAACCATACCGCATCTCGCGGGCTTGCCGGAAAAGACGCCCTTCTGCAAGTCCGCGGCAGGACGAACGGTGGTTTCCGCAGGGTCGGCGCGGCTAGGAGCCTGGCGATACCGGCCGGCGCCCGGCGTCCAGCGCCGCCAGCCCGAAGCGCTCGTCCGCCATGTCGGCGATCGCTTTGCCGATCGCCAGCGACGAGGTCGCGGCCGGCGAGGGGGCGTTGCGGACGTGGATCACCCCCTCGGCGCTGGAGAGGACGAAGTCGTCCACCAGCTTCCCGTCCCGCGAGAGCGCCTGCGCCCGTACCCCGGAGGGGCCGGGCAGCACGTCCTCCGGCCGCAGCTCCGGCACGTAGCGCTGGAGCGCGCGGACGAAGGCGCTCTTGCTGTAGTCGCGGAGCATCTCCTCCAGGCCGGTGCGCCAGTACCTGCGCGCCAGCGCCTGGAAGCCCGGGTAGCGGAGGGCGTCGAGCAGATCGGCCGGGTTTACATCCCAGCGGCGGTAGCCCTCGCGGGCGAAGGCGAGCACTGCGTTCGGCCCCAGCCAGACGTTGCCGTCCATGCGCGGGGTAAAGTGGACCCCCAGGAATGGGAAGCTCGGGTCCGGCACCGGGTAGATGTTGCTCTTTACCAGCCAGCGCCGCTCGGGCCGGAGCACGTAGTAGTCGCCGCGGAAGGGAACGATCTTCGGGTCCTCCGGGGCCCCGGTCATCCGGGCCAGGCGGTCGGAGTACAGCCCGGCGCAGGTAATGAGCGCGCGGGTCTCCAGGGCGCCCTGAGACGTCTTCAGCAGCACCTGCCCCCCACGTCGCGCCAGGGCCAGCACCGTGTGGTTCAGGCGGATCTCCCCACCTCGCGCCTGGACCTCCTGGGCATAGGACTGGGCGACCTGGCCAAAGTCGACGATCCCGGTGATCGGGGACAGGATCGCCCGAATCCCGGCCGCGTGCGGCTCCAGCTCGCGCAGCCGCTCCGGCCCGATCAGCTCCAGGCCCGGGACGCCGTTGGCGGTGCCGCGACGATACAGCTCCTCCAGGCGCGGCAGCTCGGACTCGTCCAGCGCCACCACCACCTTGCCGACCCGGCGATAGGGGATGCCATGCTCGTCGCAGTAGGCGTACAGCAGGTCACGCCCCTGAGTACAGAGTCGCGCCTTGAGCGAGCCGGGCGCGTAGTACAGCCCGGAGTGGATCACCCCGGAGTTGTGGCCCGTCTGGTGCTCCCCAATGCGCGGCTCCTTCTCGAGCACCACCAGCCGGAGCCTTGGGTAGCGGATCAGCAGCTCGCGCGCGGTCGCCAGCCCGACGATCCCCGCGCCAACGACGACAAGATCGATCATCGCCGCGCCGCCAGCTTCCGCTCGATCCCCGCGGGTGCCCGCTGCTCGACCGATCTCAGGCAGCCGCGATCCTCCCCGCTCTCGGTCGAGGGCACCACCACGGCGAAACCCTGCCGATCCACCGGGTAGCTCGCCGCCATCCCGGCGGCAGCCGTGTGCCACGCCAGCTCGGACAACACAACACTCCGATCAGCAGTCATCGTTACTCGAGGGCATAGTCCTCGCTCCAGACCACGCCCGGGGCCGTCCGGATACGCTCGTAGAGCGTGCGATCGGCAGTGAGGAAGGATAGACCAATTCACCACTGGTCGTCGGCATCGTGCTAGACCGCGACCTCGACCCGTTCCAGCCGGGGGCTTGACTTCCTCAAGGACTGGCAGACCCTGGTCGCGCAGCGCGGCAACGAACTGCTCGATCACGTCGCGGTCGTTGTCCAGCGCTGCCTCGAGCGTATCGCCCTCGGTGAAACAGCCCGGCAGCGCCGGGACGAGGACCGTGTACCCGCCGGCTTCGGGCTCCGGGTCCTGATACTCGTGTGGAAGTAAGCGTTCACGTCCGAGTCGGCAGGAGCTTGACGTTTGTGATGACCGGGGGGCTTCGACGGATCCACATCCATCTCGGGATACGCGGTCACGGAGGCCGCCACATCCGCGGCAGTAAACGCCGGGATACTGCCTGGCAGGCTTGGCTGGATCGCCGGGATCCCGGGGGCACCGTTACATACGGCACGGGGGTGGGGTGCCCAGGACCTGGGGAGTACCGGCCAAGGCTGGGGCTGCCGACCCCTCCGGTGATCACTTGACGGAGCGGCCGTGCGGATGGGAACGGGAAGCTGGACAGTAGCCGGTGGCGAGAGGAGCACCGGGATAGAGAGGACCGGCAGGGCAACGGCGACAAAGACAGACCGGCGGAGGGAGATACGGCGGGGCACGAGCCACCCCTTGGATCAACGCCGAGCCGTCGGGCCTCTCCCTTGCAGATCCGGAGTCCCGAGCCCGGGCCGCGCGGGCAAGCACCCGGGGCTCGGGACTCGGGACTCCGGGCGCGGGGCTACTGCTGCAGGGTGGCCTCGACGCTCATCTCTACGTTGCCCTTGAGCGCCTTGGAGACCGGGCAGCCGTCCTTGGCCTGGTTCGCCGCTTCCTGGAAGGCCGCCTGGTCGATGCCGGGGACCCGGCCACGGACGGTGATGGCGGAGCGGGTGATTCCCCAGCCACCCTCGGGAAGCTGGGCGAACGTCACCACCACACTCGTCTCCAACCGCTCCGGCGGGGTGCCCTTCCCGTTGAGGATGTGCGACAGCGCCATCGAGTAGCAGCTCGCGTGCGCGGCGGCGATCAGCTCCTCCGGGCTGGTCTTGCCGTCCGAGCGCTCGGTGCGGGACGCCCAGGTGACCGGCAGGTTGCTGAGCGCGCCGCTCCCGGTGCTGGTGATCGTCCCCTTGCCCTGGACCAGGTTGCCTTCCCAGACGACGTCGGCCCGACGTTCCGCAGCCATGGTGAACCTCCTCCCGGGGTCTCCGTCCCAAGATACCAGATCACACCCCGCGTCACCGCTCCGCGGGCTGGGCTGGCGCGGGGGCGTCCGAGGGGATGGGCGTCGGAACGTCGGGCGCGAAGAGCGAGAGCTGGCGGAGGCCCGGTGCCGGGACCAGGCCGGAGGCGCGGACCCCGAGCAGCCGCACCGGCTGGCCGGGCGTCCAGGCGCGGCGCATCAGCAGCCCTGCCTCCCAGGCGATCGTCTCGGCGTCGTCCACCGCCAGCGGCAGTGTGCGGGCGCGGGTGCGCGTGGTGAAGTCGGCCAGCCGCAGCTTCAGCGTCACCGTGCGGGCAGCCAGCCGCTCCCGCTGCAGCCGCTGGGCCACGCCCTGGCTCAGCTCGCACAGCGCCTCCCAGAGCGCCCGGCGGGCGCGGACGTCGCGCGGAAAGGTCTGCTCCTCGGAGATCGAGCGCGTCTCGTGCTCGGTCTCGACCGGGCTGTCGTCCAGGCCGAGCGCGTGGTCGCGCAGCTCCCGCGCCCAGCGCGGTCCGAACTCCGCTGCCAAGAGCTCCAGCGGCTGCCGCTGCAGGTCGCCCACCCGCTTGATCTCCAGCTCCTGCAGCCGGGCGGCGGTCTTGGGCCCCACACCCCAGAGCCGCTCAATCGGCAGCGGGGCGAGAAACGCCGCTTCCTCGCCCGGCCGCACCACCACGAACCCGCCCGGCTTGCGCAGGTCGGAGGCGATCTTGGCGACGAGCTTGCACGGCGCCAGGCCGACCGAGGCGGACAGACCCAGCTCGTCACGCACCCGCGCCTGGGTCTGGCGCAGCAGCGCCTCGGGGTCGACGGCGTCGCTCAGGTCCAGGAACGCTTCGTCGATCGAGGCCTGCTCCAGGCGGGGGCTTGCTTCGCGGAGCAGCGCCATGACCCGCCGCGAGTACTGGCTGTACAGTTCGTGGCGGGTGGGGAGGAAGATCGCCTGCGGGCACAGGCGGAGCGCGGTGGCGGCCGGCATTGCGCTGCGGACACCGAAGGCGCGGGCGGCATAGCTCGCCGAGGCGACCACGCCGCGGCCGCGCGGGTCGCCGCCGACGATGATCGGCTTGCCACGCAGCAACGGGTTCTCCAGCTCCTCGACGGCGGCAAAGAAGGCGTCCAGGTCCAGATGGGCGATCCAGCGTGCGGAAGCCATACGAGCCGAGTCTACCTCCTGGCCACCGCTTGCCTGCCACCACTGCTGCACCACTCCCGACACAGCCGCGGCTCGCGGCGATTGCCCTCTCGCGCCTGGCTGGCTACACTCACCCCTGTCGATGGTCGACCTGAGCCGCCCTCCGACAGCCAGGAGCAGCGCCCAGCGCCGGAACAGACAGCCGCGCCGTGCCCTGGCGAACCGGAGTGGCGAGAGGACTGCTTCGGAGGTAAGTGCCACGGATCCGCGGACGAGCACGCCGTTGTAATGTCACGCCGATACTGCACTGAACAGGAGAGACCGTGCGCAACGCGACACGACCGAGACTGATCAGCTTCCCCTCCCTGCTCGCGGTCCTGGCGCTGGTGCTGGCTGCCTGTAGCTCCGCACCGCCGGCCGCCCCAACCAGCGCCCCGGCTGCCCCCACAGCCGTCCCGGCTGCGCCCACCAGCGCGCCGGCGGCTGCCGCGCCGACGCGAGCGCCCGCTGCCGCGGCGACGTCAGCCCCGGCCCAGGCGGCCGCGACCACCGCTCCTGTCGCCGCTACCTCGGCCCCGGCCGCCGCGCCGACCACGGCCGCGGCCGGCCCGGCCCCCACAGCCGCCCCCGGCGCCACCCCGGCCGGAGCGCTCCCGGCGACCGTCTTCGGGATCGAGCCCGGCGTTGGCGGCGACGGCTCGTTCGACCGGGTGAAGCAGAACGGGATCAAGCTGGGGATCACCAACGACCAGCCCTACAACTGGCACCCGGAGGGGAGCCAGGAGCGGAAAGGCATCGACTACGACATCATCTCCGAGGCGATGAAGCGCCTGGGCATCGACAAGATCGAGTTTGTCGAGGGGCCGTGGGAGAGCATGGTGCCGGGGCTGCAGTCGGGGCGCTTCGACGTGCTGGTGACCAACATTCACAAGACCGAAGCGCGGGTCAAAGT
>JAJPGT010000070.1 GCA_021325655.1 Pseudomonadota bacterium | reverse complement strand
CGCACCTGGCTGGTGAGATTGCCCGCCATCAGATTGACCGAGTCGGTCAGATCCTTCCAGGTCCCGGCGACGCCCTTGACCTGGGCCTGGCCCCCGAGCTTGCCCTCTAGGCCGACCTCTCTCGCCACCCGGGTGACCTCGGAAGCGAAGGCGTTGAGCTGGTCCACCATCGTGTTGACGATCTGGCCGGAGCGAAGGAATTCACCCTTGAGGGGCCGGCCGTCGATCTCCAGCGCCATCCGCTGGGAAAGATCGCCCTTGGAGACGGCGTCGAGCACGCGGGTGATCTCGATCGTCGGCTGCGACAGGTCGGCAATGAGCGCGTTGAGGTCGTCGACGTAGCCAGCCCAGGCGCCCGAGACGTCCCCAAGGGTGGCGCGCTGGGTAATTCGGCCGTCTCGTCCAACCACCGAGCTGACCCGAGCAAACTCCTTGGACATTCGGTCGTTGAGCTCGATCAGGTCGTTGAACGCCTCAGCGATCTCTCCAGCGATCCCTGTCTGGTCGAGGGGAAGCCGCACACTAAAATCGCCCTTCCGGGCTGTCCGGAGGGCTGTCAACAGTTGCCGCTGAGCCACCAAGTTCATCGCTGCCTGCGTCTGGGCCACTGCCGCTACTCCTCCTCCTGCATCCTGTTCGGCCATCTGCTCGATATCGCCTATCGCCCGGACCGGGATTCCGGGCCGCGCTGTCCCTCTAGGTGCCATTGACTCCCGCTTCTCTGGCACACGGGTAGTACGAACGGTCAGGGTAACGCATTTCCGCGCAGCAAGTCAGTCCACGGGCTGCCCCTGGGTCCGGAGAGTCGCGTAAGTGCTGCAAGAACTATGCCGACAAATAGGGCACACGTGGGAATTTGCCGGTGGTGGACCGCTGGCGCTACCGCGCGGCGGCATCTGCTGGAGGAGACGCGCTGGGAGCGTAGCGGCTCAGAACGGCGCGGATGAGCTCGCTGCTGGAGTGGCCCGGCTGCAGCGGCAGCAGCCGCACCTCCGCCCCGAGCGCGCTTGCAGCCGCGGCCTCGGGAAGCTGCTCGATCTGGTAGTCGCCGCCCTTCACGTAGACGGCTGGCCGGAGGAGCTCCACCAGCCGCTCGGCGGTGCGGTCGCTGAACAGCACCACCAGGTCCACGGCGGCAAGGGCCGCCACCACCTCCGCCCGCTCCTGCTCGGCCACCAGTGGACGGCCGGGGCCCTTCAAGGCGCGGACGGAGGCATCGCTGTTGACCGCGACGACCAGCAAATCGCCGAGCGCGGCTGCCTGCTCCAGATAGCGGACATGTCCGACATGGAGCAGGTCGAAGCAGCCGTTGGTAAGGACGATCCGCCGCCCAGCAGCACGCGCCGCCCGGAGCCGCTCTGCCAGGTCTGCCAGGGCGACAATCTTCTGTCGAGCAGGCGTTCCGCGCACGAGAGGCGCCCTCCTTTCCCACAGCGCGCCTGGCTGCTGGCAGGAAGTGTAGCCTCTCGGCTGAGCAGCGCTCTGCCCCCTGTTCCTGGACGCGATGGTGTGCCCATTGGTCCCGAATCTTTTGGGGCGCCTCCGGCGGGCCTGATAGAATTTCGTCCGATTGGCGAAGGGGAGCGCGTGTGACCAGCATCTCGGCGGTGTTGCCGGCCTTCAACGAAGAAGAGGTCATCGGCGCCACGGTCGCGTCGGTCGTCTCCACGCTCGAGCTCCTCTGCCCCGACTACGAGGTGATCGTCGTCAACGATGGCAGCCGTGACCGCACTGCGGAGGTCGTCGCCGAGCTAAGCGCCGAGAACCCGCGTGTCCGCTGCGTGAGCCATGCGGTCAACCGTGGCTACGGCGCGGCGCTCGCCACGGGCTTTACCGCCGCGACCAAGGAGCTGCTGTTTCTCACCGACGGCGACAAGCAGTTCGACGTGCGCGAGCTGCGCGACTTCCTGCCCCTCATCGAGGAAGCGGACCTGGTGATCGGCTATCGATCGCCCCGCTCGGATCCCCTGCTGCGCCGGGTCTACGGCTGGGGCTGGAATAGCCTGGTCCGGTTGCTGTTCGGCTACACCGCTCGCGACGTGGACTGCGCCTTCAAGCTGTTTCGGCGCTCGGTGTGGACGCGCTCACGCATTCACAGCACCGGGGCAACCTTCAGCGCCGAGTTTCTCATCAAGGCGCGGCGGCGGGGATTTCGCATCCGGGAGCTCCGTGCCAGCCACTATCCCCGCCCCGCTGGCAAGCCCACCGGAGCTCGGGTGGACGTGATTGCCCGCGCATTCCGCGAGTTGCTGCGGCTGCGGCTGAACCTCGAGCGCGAGCTACGCGACGACGATCTGGCCCGCCTGGCGGAGCAAAGCCCGGCGCCCGCCGCGGCGCGGCACGTCGAGTCCTGAGCGCGACGATGCCCTCTGAGGATCGGCTTACCGGGCTCTGGCTGGTGCTGGCCGGACTCGGAATGCTGCTCGTGCTCCGCCTGCTCTCGCAGCCCGGCCTGATCCCGCAGCCGACACCTCCACCCGGATTCCCCAGCGGCATTCCCATCGTCAGCCCCCTGTCCTGCCTGGCGCCGATCCTCGCCCTGGGCGCGGTGGGGATGATCCTGGTCGGACTCAAGCGGCTGCTGTTCCCCTGACGCGGGTAGGGCCCGGCACGGGATGTGCTGCCAGCGAGGACGACATGGCCAGGCCATTACATCCCCCAGAGCAGATCTCCTTCCTGGGCGCGCAGGCGCTCCCGGTCGCGGAGGAGCTGGAGCGGATCCGCGCCGCTGCCCGCGACTGCCGCGCCTGCCCCCTGGGGGAGATCGGGACGCAGACGGTCTTTGGCGTTGGCCCAGCGGACGCCCGGGTCATGGTCGTCGGGGAGGCGCCGGGCGAGCAGGAGGACCAGCAAGGGGTGCCGTTCGTCGGCCCAGCCGGCCGGCTGTTCGACCGGGGGCTAGAGCAGGCCGGCTTGCGGCGGGAGCGGATCTGGGTGACGAACATCGTGAAGCACCGCCCGTGGGAGTGGCAGGGGGGACGCAAGAAGAACCGCGCCCCGAAGGCGAGCGAAATCAAAGCCTGCCGCCCCTGGCTGGAGCACGAGCTCCGGCTACTGCATCCCCAGGTGATCGTCTGCATGGGCGCCACTGCCGCCAAAGCGCTGCTCGGCAAGGAGTTTCGGCTCACCCAGCAGCGCGGCACCTGGCAGCAGTCAGACACGGCCCCGCACGTCCTAGCGACGCTTCACCCAGCCTACATCCTGATCCAACCTCCGGAGAGCTACGACCGGGTGCTGGAATCATTCTTCGCCGACCTGCGCCAGGTGGCCGAGCGCTGCCGCGAGCTGGGGCTGGATGCCGCGACGCCTGAAGCTCCGCCGCGCTCTGAGTAGCGCGGCGCGCCCTGCTGGCGTAGCGTGATGACGGGTTTTGCCCGGCCGGCGCCCCGTCTGGTAGCCTGAGGGTCTCCGGCGAGGTCCTCATGGTCTGGCGTCTCTTCCCTCTCCACCTCTTCACCCTGCTCACCGTTGTCATCGCCAGCGCGTCGAGCGCCTGGGCGCGTCCGATGGCGGGCGCCTCACGCGCGGCTGAGGCATCATTCGCCCCCGAGCCGGTCGCTCGCGCGGCCGCCCCGGCCGGAATCAAGGGGGCGATCTCGTTACCGCCCGACGCGCCGCCGCTGCCCGACGCGGTCCGCGCGGACTTCAGCCGCGGCTACACGCTCCTGCGTGATGGCGACTACGCCCGGGCGGACGACGCCTTCGCCCCGTACGTCGAGCACGCCGACGCAACGGTAGCCGCAGAGGCGCTGCTCCGCCGCGGCCAGGCCGCGGTGCTGGACGGCCGCTACCAGGATGGACTGGACAGCCTGACCACGCTCCGAAACCGCTACCCGGACACCAGCCAGGCCGCCGAGGCATTGCTGCTGCTCGGCGTTGCCCGGCGCGGGCTGGGCGATTGCCAGGGCGCGGTGGACGATTTCCAGACGCTCGCCGAGGCGAAGCCACTGCTCGCCGCCCACGCCTACTCGCTGGCGGCGGAATGCTTCGGGACGCTCGGCCAGCCCGCCGAGGTGGTGAAGGCGGAGCAAGCGGTGCTCGCGGCGAATCCCCCGCGCCTCCTTCGGCTCGACGCCCTCGAGCATCAGGCGTCCAGTTACGTCAAGCTTGGGAACGACGCCGCGGCGCTCGACGTCTACAGCACGCTGCTGGGCGAGTCGCGCACTCGCTGGTACACCGCCGAGCTACTGTACAGCGTCGGACTGGTGCACCGCGACGCCGGGCGCACCGACCGCGCCATCCAGCGGCTCACCCAGGTGGTGGTGGACTACCCGGAAAGCAAGCGGGCGCCGCAGGCGCTGGACATGCTGAATGAGATGGGCGCCAGTGACCAGATCACCTGGTACCAGGCCGGCCTGGTGCGTCTGAACCAGGGTCGCTACAGCCAGGCGATCGGGGCGTTCGACAGCTCACTGGCGCAAAACCCCAACGGGCCAGAAGCGCCGCTGGCCACGTACGAGCGCGGGGTGGCACGGGTGCGCGTGGGCGCGACGGAGCCGGGCATTGCGGACTTGATTGACGTCGCCGACTCCTGGCCCAGCAGTTCCGTGGCGCCAGCCGCGCTCCTGAAGGCGGGCGAGGCCCGCGAAGGGGCGGAGCAGTTCGCCGCCGCCGCGGCGCTGTACGCCCGCCTGGAATCCGCCTATCCGAGCAGCGCAGCCGCTCGGGACGCGCGCTTCCGCCACGGATTCGCCTGGTACCTGGCCGGCGACCCGGGACGGGCGGTCGAAGCCTGGAACGGGGCGCTTAACGTTGAGCAGCAGTCCGACGCCCGCGCCCGCCTGCTGCTCTGGCGTGGCAAGGCGCGGGCGCAAGGGGGCGACATGGATGGGGCCCGCGCCGACTGGCAGGCGGCGCGCGACGCCGCGCCGGACAGCTTCGCCGGGCTGCGGGCACGCGACCTGCTGGCCGGCAACGACGCCGGGGTGATGGGCCCCGCAGCGCCGGTCTCGGATGCCGCCGGCGACGACGCGGGCGACTGGCTCAGAGCGCAGGGCGAGGATCCGGCCAACCTGGAAGCCTCGATCACTGCGGACCCGCGCTTCCAGCGTGCCGACGCCCTGCTCCGCCTCGGCCAGCGCACCCGGGCTCGCTGGGAGATCGACGACCTGAGCGACACTTACGCCGGCAAGCCGGGCCACCTGTTCGTGCTCGCTCGCCTTCTGCAGGCGCGGGGTGCCTACGAGCTGTCGGCCAGCCTGGCGCAGCGGGCGCTGGCGGCGACCGGCCAGTCGCTGCTCGCCGCTCCCGCTGCACTGCAGCGGCTCGCCTACCCGCTCGCCTACCCGGAGCTGCTGGATAGCCAGCGGGAGGCACGGGGCATCGATCCGCTGCTCCTGGCAGCGCTGGTGCGCCAGGAGTCGACCTACGATCCGCTCGCCCACTCGCCGGCCGACGCCCGGGGACTAACCCAGGTCATCCCCTCTACCGGGCAGATCCTCGCGACCAAGCTCGGTTGGGACCACTTCAACGCCGACGAGCTCTACCGCCCGGTCGTCAGCCTGGAGTTCGGCGGACTGTTCCTGAAGGACCTGCTCGACCGCTTCGACAGCCGGCTCTACCCAGCCATCGCCGCCTACAACGCCGGCCCCGGGGCATCCGCGCGCTGGCTCGCCGCCTACGGCTCGGACGACATGGATGTCTGGGCCGAGCGGATCCCGTACCAGGAGACGAACGACTACGTACAGAAGGTGTTTGCCAACTACGGCCGCTATCGGCTGATCTACGGCGCCGCTGGCTGAGCCTGCCATCCGGCCTGGCCGCGGCACAGCTCCCTGCACGCCATCACCCGCGGCCCAACTCCAGCGTCGCCACGGCCGAGCTATTTCGGCACGCCCAGTGGCTGTACACCCTCCATACTGTGCGCCCGCCGCGCCTGAAGAGCACTGCGCTCGTCGCCACAGGTGGGCATGCGCGCCTCTAGCCACCAAGACCGACGGCTGCCAGGGCACCCACGCCAGCAAGCAAACGAGCGGCCGGCGATGCTGCCGGCCGCTCGTCGCGCGAGACAGGGGCAGAGCGATATTAGCGCCGCGCCAGGTCCGCCGCTGCCAGCGCGTGGTCCGAGGTGGCACTGGCCAGCCCGATTACGTCGCTCGGCTCGGCCACCAGGTGCCCACCAGTTGGGGTGATCCCGCCAACCACAGAGTACGCCGCCTGGTCGTACCGGGAGCCCTTGGGGGCGCTGGCGACGATGAAGGCCGGGATCGCCTGGCCGTTCGAGAACGAGGTCGCCATGTAATCGCCCACCATCGGGCCTTCCGAGGTCCTGGGCAGCCAGCTCATCGCCATCGGCCCCGCGAGCCGCGTCGTGGCGCTCCAGGTATGGCCGCCGTCGATCGACGAGACGAAGCCGACCATGAGCTGGCAGGTGGACACATTGCATTTCGCCCTGGGGTAGTAGTAGTAGGTCAGCCCCAGATGAGCGCTGTTCCCGGAGGTCGCGCCGTCCACCCCGAGGCCGGGAAGGAAATGGTCGACCCCGCTGCCAACCGGATCGATCGGAATGCGCACCGGCTGCGTCCAGTTCTTGCCATCGATGGACGTGCTCATGACGATGTCGTTCGCGGTGCAGCCGGATTCGAAGCGGCAGTCCTGCCAGACGACGTAGATCTTGCCGGACGCGTCGATCCCCGCTGAAGGCAGCGGGCCGGTCCGAAGCCCACCCGCTACGGTGTGGTCGTTGACCCTGGCGATCGTCCGCGTCGCCGTCCAGCTTCGCCCGCCGTCGGTCGAGCCGAACACCAGGATGGAGTTTTCGCGCGAATCCGAGAGCGGTACTACCACGTTGCCATTGGGCTGCACCACCGGCACGCCACCCAGGCCCTTCGCCCGGTTGGCGGTGGTCTGCGCGCCCCGCCAGCTCAGGCCGCCGTCCGACGACACGCTCATCTTGACCATGTCGAAGGCCTGGTAGTTGTCGAACTCGGTGTAGCAGTTGCCGTAGAACGGGCTGGTGGGGGTGTTGTCGCAGGTAATCCAGTCCTTGTCCAGGTCCCCGCCGGTGGACACCACCACCGGATTGCTCCAGGTCAGCCCGCCATCGAGCGAGCGGCTGACAATTACAGCGACGCCCTTGAGTGAGGGGCTCTGATCGAGCGGGAGCGAGGAGATCAGCCAGACCTTGTGCTTCGCGTCGTAGGCCACCGCGGGATCGCTCACTCGGTCGTGATGCCCGCCGCCCGCCACGGTGATCCCTGGCAGGAAGCCGTGGGTCCAGCTTGCCCCGCCGTCCGTGGAGGTGGCGAAGCCGATATTCGTCGCGCCGCCGTCGTAGAAGCGGCCGACCTGGAACGCCATCACCGTAGTAGAACCGTACGAGAAGGCGCCCGGCTCTACTTCCGTCGCGTGCTGGCTATTGGATGTAGTGTAGGGGTCCGTGCTCACCTGGGCGACCAACGCCGCCGAAGCGACGACCGTGGTCGCCAGCACGGCAGTGAGCGCTGCCGCGGCGAGCACCAAGGGACGCATGCGTCCTGCATGCCGAGGGACGAACCGCAAGATAAGACTCCTTACTGGGCCCTCTCCAGAGAGCCGATGGACTGGACTCGGCCCGGGCAGGGACTGCCGGGCGGCCGAGCGGCCGAAGACCGTAGCACAGCGTTAACGGCGGAAACAATGGAGTTTCCACGCCTTTCACAGATTTACAGATCACCAGGGACGTTCGTCCCGGATTTCCCAGACTTTCGGGCAGATCCGGCCGATGGATGCGTGCGCCAGGACTCGACACAGCCACCGCCGCTCCGTTACCCTCGCGCCGGCAGCAGACGGGAGGAGAGCATGGATCTCGGGCTGGACGGCAAGGTCGCCATCGTCTCGGCGGCCAGCAAGGGGCTGGGCAAGGCGGTTGCCCTGGGCCTGGCCCGCGAGGGCTGCCGAGTAGTGATCTTTTCGCGTGACGAGGGCAACATTCAGCGCGCGGCGGCGGAGATCCGGGCCGCGGGCGGTCAGGTGGAGGCGCTGGCCGCCGACGTGATGCGTGAGGATGACCTGCGCCGAGTGGTGGAGCGTGCGCTTACACGCTTCGGCAAGGTGGACATCCTGTTCAACAACAGCGGTGGGCCGAAGCCGGGCACGTTCGACGAGCTGGACGATGCCGCCTGGCAGAGCGCGTTCAACCTGCTGCTGCTAAACACGGTACGCCTGACCCGAATGGTGCTGCCGGGGATGCGCGAGCGGAAGTGGGGGCGGATCATCAACTCGACCTCCAGCTCGGTCAAGCAGCCGATTCCCAACCTGATGCTCTCTAACGCCTTGCGCAGCGCGGTCACCGCCATGGCCAGCACCCTCGCCCGCGAGGTCGCGGCGGACGGGGTGACCGTGAACAACCTCGCCCCCGGCCGCATCCATACCGAGCGAGTCGAGCAGCTCGACGCGGACACCGCTCGGCGCACCGGCAGGTCGGAGGAAGAGATCCGGGCCAGTTGGGCCAGGGAGATTCCAGCCGGCCGCTATGGCCGGCCCGAGGAGTTCGCCGCCGCGGCGGTGTTCCTCGCCTCGGAGCAGGCATCGTACATCACCGGCGTCACCCTGCTGGTCGACGGCGGACTGTTCAAGGGCACCTACTAACGCGCCGCCGAGCGGGTTCGGTGCGCCAGCGCTGGGCGCTGGGCCTCGCCACCCGCCCCCTCCTGACGGACGCCGACCGCGCGGCGGTGCGCCGGCTCGCCGCCATCTGCGACGCCCAGGAGGGACTCGACCTGGAACTGCACCTGGACGTCACCGCCGAGCAGGCAGGCGACCAGACGACCTACGCCCTGTGCTCCCTCGACAGTGGCCTGGTCGGCTTCGCCGGGCTGGACCTGAGGCCCAGATCGAGCTGCGCGAGATGGTGCACCCGCTGCACCGCCGCCTCTCCGCCGCCGTGCGCCGCGCGAGAAGTGCTGCTCATCTGCGAGGCAGCGTCGCGCTCTGGCCAGGCGTTCGTCGCCGCCATCGGTGCCCGCTACCGCTCCGGGGAGCTGCGGCTGGTGCTGGCCGAGCCCCGCCCCTACCGACGCAGGGCAGCGTCCGGCTGGAACCGGCCGGGGGCGGGGACCTGGGCACGCTGGTGCGGCTGCGCGCCACGTGTTCAGGGAGATGCCCGAAGAAGCTCGGCCGGGGATTGAGCGGACCTGCGCGACCCGAACCAGCAGCTCTCCCTCGGCCTGGTGGAGGGCAGTCCTGTCGGAATGCTGAAGATCACCCGCTCGGATGGGCGGGCTGGAATCGACGCTTTCAGGATACTGCCCGCCTGTCGTCGCGCGGCTACGGGCGGGAGATGCTGCTGGTCATACTCCACACCCTGCGCGACGAGGGCTGCGCCCGATCACGCTGGAGGCGGAGGTCGGCAACGCCCCGGCGATCGCGCTGTACCGCTCGTGCGGCCTCGCCGAGACAACCATCTACCAGGACTACGCGCTGGACCTGACGGGCGAACGGGCCAGCGCCGCTTCCTCGCGGGCAGAGCAGCCGCGAGGAAGTCTTTCGTTGCCGACTCTTCACAAGCCTGCCTATACTTCGAGTGCGCCACAGGGCCGTGGCCTCGCCACGGCTTGCCCTCTGCGTGGCCTTCTGGTGGTGAGCGCGGCGAACTGCCCGCTCCGCTTGCTGATCGCCCAGTGACGTTCAGAGAGCCCGAGCAGGCCAGTTCGCGCTGGCGAAGGATTGAGCATGGCCGGTTACGCGGCTCTCGCAATCTATCTCGGCCTGGCAGCGCTGGTCTCGGCAGCGCTAGTGCTGGTGGCAGGCAAGCTCTCGCCGAGCCATCCATCGGCGGCCAAGAACAAGCCGTATGAATGCGGCGTCTCCGAGCCAGTCAGCACCGAGCATCGTTGGCCGGTCCGCTTCGCGCTCGTCGCGATGCTGTTCCTGATCTTCGACGTCGAGGCGCTGTTCTTCTATCCCTGGGCCTCGGTGCTACGCGAGCTGCGCTGGAGCGCGATCCTGGCGATTGTCAGCTTTTTCATCGTCCTCGGTGTGGGCTACGTGTATGCCCGCAGCCGCGGGGCGCTAAGGTGGCGATAAGATGTCGATCGAGCTTCCCGTGCGCGACACATCCGCGCAGCGCGACGGCGCGCCGGGTTTTGTGCTGAGCCGACTACAGGACTGGAGTCGCGACAAGTCGCTCTGGCCCGTGCTGTTCGGGCTGGCCTGCTGCGCCATCGAGATGATGGCCGCCTCGGCCTCCCGCTTCGATATCGCCCGCTTTGGCTCGGAGTTGTTCCGCCCGAGCCCGCGGCAGGCGGACCTGATGATCGTCGCCGGCCGGGTGTCGCAGAAGATGGCGCCGGTGCTGCGCGAGATCTACGACCAGATGCCCGACCCAAAGTGGGTGGTGGCGATGGGCGACTGCGCCTCCTGCGGTGGCGTGTTCAATAACTACGCTCTGGTGCAGGGAGTGGACAAGATCGTCCCGGTGGATGTCTACGTCCCTGGCTGCCCGCCCACTCCCGACGCGCTGATCGACGGCATCCTGAAGCTGAAGGAGCGGATCGGCGCCGGGCAGGCACGCAACGTATGAACACCGCCGCCGAGCGACTCCAGGCGGCCTTCGCTGCCGTGGAGACCGGGGTTAGCCGGGACGACATCCCCTATGCCTGCGTGCCGGTCGACCAGGTGGTCGCCGCGCTGCGGCTGCTGCGCGACGAACTGGGCTATCAGCGCTTCGTCGACCTGACCGCGGTGGACTTCCCGGAGCGGGAGGACCGCTTCGAGCTGAACTACCTGGTGCACTCGCTTACGGACAACGCCTGGTTCCGGCTGAAGGCGCGCACCGCCGGCATGGCTCCCAGCGGGGTCTCGGTGTTCCCGGGGCTCAACTTCTACGAGCGCGAAGTGTTCGACCTGTTCGGCGTCGTGTTCACCGACCACCCGAAGCTGGAGCGGATCATGCTGCCGGATACCTGGAACGGCCACCCACTTCGCCGGGACGCGCCGATCGTCTGGGAGCCGGTCGAGTTCTCGAAGGGACGGCAGGAGCAATATGGCGACTGACACGGATACCCGCCCGCCTACTCCTGAGCGCGAGCTGCTCCATATCAACATGGGGCCGCAGCACCCGTCGACCCACGGGGTGCTCCGGCTGGAGCTGGACCTGGACGGCGAGATCGTCGTCACCTGCCAGCCGGTGATTGGCTACCTGCACACCGGCATCGAGAAGACGTTCGAAGCCAAGACCTACCTGCAGGGCGTGACGCTCACCGACCGGATGGACTACCTGAATCCACTCGGGAACAACCTCGCCTTCGCGCTTTCAGTGGAGAAGCTGTTTGGGTGCGAGATCCCCCCCCGCGCTACCGTGGCGCGGGTGCTGCTCGCCGAGCTGACCCGCATCGCCTCGCACCTGGTCTGGCTTGGGACGACCGCGCTCGACCTGGGCGCCAGCTCGGTGTTCCTGTACTGCTTCCGCGAGCGCGAGCAGTGCCTGGACCTGTTCGAGGAGATGAGCGGGCAGCGGATGATGACCAGCTTCATCCGCCCCGGCGGGCTGGCGATGGACTTTCCGCCTGGCTGGGAGGAGCGGGCCGCGAAGTTCCTCGATATCATGCCGGAGCGGATCGACGAGTACGAGTCGCTGCTGACGAACAACCCGCTGTTCCAGGAGCGTATGGTCGGTATCGGGCGGATCACGGCCGAGCAGTGCCTGGCCTGGGGAGTGAGCGGACCGATCCTGCGTGCCACCGGGGTGCCGTTCGACATCCGCAAGGCGAAGCCCTACTGCGGCTACGAGACGTACGACTTCGAGGTGCCGACTGGCAGAAACGGCGATTGCTACGACCGTTACCTGGTGCGGGTGGCGGAGCTGCGCCAGTCGGTGCGGATCGCCCGGCAGGCGCTCGATCGGCTCCCAGAGGGCCCAGTCAGGACGAGCGATCGCAAGGTGATGCCGCCGCCGCGCGAGGAGCTGGCGCACTCGATGGAGGCGGTGATCCATCATTTCAAGCTGTTCACCGAGGGGATGCGGCCGCCCAGGGGCGAGGCGTACGTCCCGGTCGAGTCGCCACGCGGGGAGCTCGGCTTCTATGTGGTGAGCGATGGCTCGGGCCGGCCGGTGCGGGTGCACGAGCGGGCCCCCTCGTTCGCGAACGTCCAGGCCCTCAAGGTGATGGCAGAGGGGGGGATGGTGGCCGACCTGATCGCGACCATCTCCAGCGTCGATCCCATCCTTGGCGAAGTCGACCGCTAGATTCCGTTCCGAAGCTGTGCGCCCCCGGGCCGGCGATAACGCTGGCCACGGCACGGCCTCGGAACGTGGGATGAGAGACTGGTAGTGATAGATGATGCTGTCCGCGGAGACGCAGGAGAAGATTCGAGCCGAGACGGAGCGCTATCCGTCACGGCGCACGGCGCTGCTACCGGCGCTGAAGCTGGCGCAGGAGGAGCGTGGCTACCTGCCACCTGAAGCAGTGGCCGAGGTGGCGGAGCTGGTGGGGGTATCTCACGCCGCCGCCTGGGAGCTGGCCACGTTCTACTCCATGCTGCGCCTGGAGCCCGAGGGCCGGGTGCGGGTGGAGGTGTGCGTACAGCTTCCCTGCGCGCTGGCCGGCGCCGAGCGGCTGCTTCGCGACCTGTCGGCTGGGCTCGGTATCGCGCCGGGGCAGACGACCCCGGATGGCGAGGTGACGCTGATCCGTACTCCGGAGTGCTTTGGCGCCTGCCATCGCGCCCCGATGGCGCGGGTGAACGAGGTGTATCGCGAGTCCCTGACCCCGGAGGCGACCCAGCAGCTCCTGCAGGAGCTGAACGCGCCGCGGCAGCAGGGGCGGGAGAGCGCGGCATGAGCGACTATCAGCCGCTGCTGCTGGCCCATGCCGGGCGACCGACCCCGCTCTCGCTCGAGGAGTACCAGGCGGAAGATGGCTACACCGCCTGGAAGAAGGTCGCCACGGAGATGACTCCGGAGGCGGTCATCGAAGAGGTGAAGGCGTCCGGGCTGCGCGGCCGCGGCGGGGCCGGCTTCCCAACCGGGATGAAGTGGAGCTTCGTTCCCAAGGGGCCGGGCGACAAGTACCTGTGCGTCAACGCCGACGAGTCGGAGCCAGGGACCTTCAAGGACCGCGAGATCATGGAGACGAACCCGCACCTGCTGATCGAGGGGATTGCGATCAGCGCCTACGCGATCAGCTCGCGGGTGGCGTTCATCTACATTCGCGGCGAGTACGCGGTCGCCGCCGACCGGCTCGACGCGGCGATCGCCGAGGCCAAGGCAGCCGGGCTGATCGGGAACAAGATCTTCGGGACGGAGTACAGCCTAGAGATCCACGTCTTCCGCGGCGCGGGCGCCTACATCTGCGGCGAGGAGACGGCGCTGCTGGAGTCGCTGGAAGGACGGCGGCCGATGCCCCGCTCCCGGCCCCCGTTCCCCGCGGTGGAGGGCCTGTACCGGCGGCCAACCGTGGTGAACAACGTCGAGACGATCGCCAACGTGCCGTTCATCCTGCGCCACGGCGCCGCCTGGTACACCACGATCGGCGTCCCGCCGAAGAACACGGGGCCGAAGATCTTCTGCCTGTCGGGCCGAGTGAACCGACCGGGCAACTACGAACTGCCGCTGGGCGCGGTCACCTTCCGCGAGCTGATCGACACCTACGGCGGCGGCGTCCCCGGCGGGCGGGCAGTAAAGGGCGTGCTGCCGGCCGGCGCCTCGGCACCGGTGGTGCCAGCGGACAAGCTGGACACGAAGCTCGACTACGACTCCGTCGCCGCGGCCGGGTCGATGCTCGGCTCGGCCAGCCTGATCGTGCTCGACGAGACGACCTGTATGGTCCGCGCCGCCGCGCGGATGGAGGAGTTCTTCCGCCACGAATCCTGCGGCAAGTGCACTCCCTGCCGCGAGGGCACCGGCTGGCTCCACAAGGTGCTGGTGCGGCTGGAGGAGGGCCGGGGGACGGCGGCGGACATCGACCTGCTGCTGTCGCTCTCCGGCGAGATCAACGGCAAAGTGCTCTGTGCGCTAGGCGACTTCGCGACCAGCCCGGTGACCGCGACGATTCGCCATTTCCGAGAGGAGTATGTCCGCCACATCGAGCTGGGCCGCTGCCCCTTCCCGAGCTGGAACTAGCGCACGGCGGAGACGAGGAGCATCGTGTCAACTGATCTGGTAACGGTGACGATCAACGGGCGCCCGCTGAGCGTTCCGAAAGGGACGCTCCTGGTGGAGGCCGCCAAGCAGATCGACCTGGAGATCCCGGTCTTCTGCTACCACCCCAAGCTGAAGCCGGTCGGCGCCTGCCGCATGTGCCTGGTGTCGATTGAGAAGATGCCGCGGCTGCAGACGGCCTGCACCACCCCGGTCGCCGACGGGATGGTGGTGCACACCAACACCCCCGAGGTGATCGCCGCACAGAATGGGGTCATCGAGCTGCTGCTGGCGAACCACCCGCTGGATTGCCCGATCTGCGACAAGGGCGGCGAGTGCCCGCTGCAGGACAACGCCTTCGCGTACGGCCTGGGCGTTAGCCGCTTCACCGAAGACAAGGTCCACAAGGACAAGGCGTTCCCGCTGTCTGACCGGATCGTGCTGGACAAGGAGCGCTGCATTCTCTGCTACCGCTGCACCCGCTTCCAGGCGGAGATTCCTGGCGATGAGGCGATCGTCGCGATCAACCGTGGCGGGGTGAGCGAGGTGGGGGTGCTGGAGGGGGAGACGTTCGACTCGATCTTCTCCGGCAACACCATTGAGCTCTGCCCGGTGGGAGCGCTGACCAGCCGCCAGTATCGCTTCCGCGCCCGCCCCTGGGACCTGCGCCGCACCCCGAGCACCTGCGCCGGCTGCGCGGTCGGCTGCAACATCTCCATCCATAGCCGCGACGCCCGGGTGCTGCGGCTGGTGTCGCGCGAGAACCCGGCGGTGGACGACGGCTGGCTGTGTGACTACGGTCGCTTCGATACCATGCCGCCAGCGCGGGAGCGCCGCGCGGTACAGCCGCTGGTACGCCGCGGCGGCGCGCTGGTGCCAGCGGCATTCGGGGAGGCGCTTGCCCGCGCCGCCGAGCTGCTGCGCGAGCCCGGCGCGGCGGCGTTGCTGTCTCCGGCGCTGAGCAACGAGGCGATCTGGGTCTTCGCCGACGTCCTGCGGCCGCGGCTTGGAGCGGCGCCGGCGGCCTTCTGGCCAACCGTCGGTTCCCCCTGGCCGGTGCAGGGAGCGATCACGGACATCCCGAAGAGCAAGACGATCGTCCTGGCGGGGTTGGACGCCTGGTATGAGCTGCCGGTGCTGGCGCTCTGGATCCGGCGCGCCGTCGTCCGCAACGGAGCGAAGCTGGTCGTGGTCGGCGCCGGCAACGGGCTCTATCGCGATACCGCCGCCTGGATCCGCACCGAGCGCGGCGCGGAGACGCCGGTACTCGAGGCGCTGGCCACCGCGCTCGGCGGCGGCTCGGCGCCCGCCGAAATCGCGGCGGCGCGCAAGCACCTGGAGGGTCGGCCGACGACGCTGCTGGCCGGCCTGCACCTGGCGCGGGAGGCGCGCGGGCTCGCGGCGCTGGAAGCACTGGCACGCCTGCTCCAGGCCGGCGAGGGCGGCGGGATGGTCGGTGCCCCGGCGCTGGCGTCCAACGGGCGCGGAGCGCAGGAGCTGGCGCCGGACCTGGCGCGGGCGGACGCGGCCACGTGGCTGGGCGGGGTGGACGTGCGCACGCTGCTGCTGGTGGGTGACGAGGCGTGGCCGGAGACCGGCGCGGCGCGGCGGATCGTCGCCGCCACCACACTGCCCGAGGACCTGGGCCAGGTAGAGGTGCTGCTGCCGCTGGCACACCCGTATGAACAGGTGGGCTCGCTGACCAATCTCGAGGGGCGGGTGCAGCCACTCAACGTCGGCGGCGGGGCGCCGCCACAGGCGCGCATGGACTGGGAGCTGCTGGCCCACCTGGCCGGGCAGCTTGGCGCTTCGCTGCGGCCGGACATCCTTCAGGTACGGGCGGCGCTGGCCGAGGCACACCGGGGCTACGCCGCGGCGCTCTCGGGCGGGCTTCCCGGGCAGGGGCGCGTCCTCGCAGGAGTGGGCGCCAGCCATGGCTGACGTACTGGTTACCCTGATTCGCTCGGTGGTGCTGATCGGCATCCTGCTGACCGGCATGGCCTACATGACCTGGTTCGAGCGGCGGGTCATTAGCCGCTTCCAGGTCCGCATTGGCCCCAACCGGGTCGGACCGGCCGGGCTGCTCCAGCCGCTGGCCGACGCGGTGAAGCTGTTCTTCAAAGAGAACATCACCCCGTTTACGGCCGACACGCTGCTGTATCCGTTCGCCCCGGCGATCGCCCTGTTCGCGGCGCTGGCAGCGTTCGCGGTGATCCCGATTGGGCCAACCCTGAGCGTTGGCGGCCTCCGGGTCCCTCTCGGAATCGCCGACGTGCCGGTGAGCGTGCTGTACCTGATCGGGGTGAGCAGCCTCGGGGTGTACGGGCTCGTGCTCGGCGGCTGGTCCTCCGGCTCGAAATACTCCCTGCTGGGCGGGCTGCGAGCTACAGCGCAAGTGGTGTCCTACGAACTGATCCTGGGCCTGGCGATCGTCGGCGTGGTGATTATCAGCGGGACGCTGTCGCTGGGCGTCATCGTCGAGGAGCAGGCGCACGCGATCTGGTTCATCGTCCTGCAGCCGCTCGGCTTCATCCTGTACCTGATCGCGGCGGTGGCGGAGACGAACCGCGCTCCGTTCGACCTGCCCGAAGCGGACACGGAGCTGGTGGCGGGCTATCACACCGAGTACAGCGGCTTCCGCTTCGCGATGTTCTACATGGCGGAGTACGTGAACATGATCACGGTCTCCGCGATCGCCGCGACGCTGTTTCTGGGTGGCTGGTCGTTCCCGATCCTGCCCGGCCCGCACTGGCTGCTGATCAAGATGCTGCTGTTCCTGTTCCTGTTCGTCTGGCTGCGGGCGACGCTGCCGCGGATGCGCTACGACCAGCTCATGCGGCTGTGCTGGAGCGTGCTGCTGCCGCTCGGGCTGGCCAACGTCGCGGTGACGGCGATCGCGGTCGCGGCGGTAGGATGACACCGAGCGGCGCATGGCGAGCTTGCTGCCGCCGACGCCCTGGCTGAACGTCGAGAGCTGACGCCGAGAATCCTCAGCCTGGAGGATGGATGTTCGAGGGATTGCGCGCACTGGCACGGGGGATGTGGACGACGCTGAAGCACGTCGGCCGGCCCCCGGTGACGCTGAATTACCCGGACGTGAAGCGGCCATTGCCCGCTCGATTCCGCGGGCGGCATCGGCTGTATCGGCACGAGGACGGGCTGGAGCGCTGCATCGGCTGCGAGCTGTGCGCCGCGGCCTGCCCCAGCCAGGCGATCCTGGTGATCCCGGCCGAGAACGACCCTGAGCACCCGGTCTCGCCGGGCGAGCGCTATGCGAAGGTGTACGAGATCAACATGATCCGCTGCATCTTCTGCGGCTACTGCGAGGAGGCCTGCCCGGTCGACGCAATCAAGCTCGGGCCGGAGTACGAGCTGTCCGACTTCGCCCGGCCGGACTTCGTCTACACCAAGGAGATGCTGCTGGAGCCGGAGAAGTACGCGCCGCGGCGGCAGTATCATCCGGACGTCGACAAGCCGCGCGTGATCGACGTGCCCCCTGAGGACGACCTCGGGACGGTCTACCGCACGCATCACCCGATCGGCGCCAACACTGGCCAGGCGGAGCACTGAGCACAGGGCCGGGCCCGCGCTTATGAGCGAAGAGAAGGATTGACGTGGACGCGCTGCTGGTTCCCCTGATTGTCGGCTGCGCCGTGGCGCTGGTCAGCGCACTCGGCGTGATACTCGCGCGGCGGCCAGTGCATGGCGCCGTCGCGCTGCTCATCCACAGTCTGAGTATCGTCGCGCTGTACTTGCTCCTGGCCGCCGACCTGATTGCCTTCGGGCAACTGCTGATCTACTCCGGCGCGATCGTGGTGCTGTTCCTGTTCGTCGTAGCGCTGCTTCCTGCGGGCGGGATCGAGCGCGCGGCGACGTCCTCGCGGATCATCGCCGCGCTCGTCGGTGGCGGAGCGCTGCTGCTCGCGCTTGGCGCGGTGCTCTCCGTCCAGCTTCCGGCCCCCGCCCCGCAGCCAGCCACCGGGGTGGCGCCGATCGGCCGCGCCCTGCTCGAGCCGCTGGTGGTGCCGTTCGAGCTGACCGCGCCGCTGCTGCTGGTGGCGATCATCGGCGCGGTGACGATCTGGCGCCGACAGGAGGTGGAGCGATGACCGCAGAGGCGATCGTGCTCGCCACCACCGCGGCGCTGTTCGCGCTCGGCGCGGCGGGCGTGCTGCTGCGGCGCAATCCGGTGGCGGTGCTGATGGCGGTGGAGATCATGCTGAACGCGGCCAACCTGCTGATCGTGCTCGGCGGCCGCGTCCGGGGCGAGGTCTTGGGGCAGGCGATCGCGCTGATCGTGCTGGTGATCGCCGCAGCGGAAGCGGTGATTGGGCTCGGGCTGGCGCTGGCGCTGTACCGCGACCAGGTGATGGCGGACGTGGACGAGACGCGCGAGGTGCGCGGATGAGCGCGCTGCTTCCCTGGACCTGGGTGCTGACGCTGCCGGGCCTGGTGCTGACCGCTGCCGGCGTCGGCCGCCGGCCGGGCATCGCCAGTATCTGGGGGCCGCTGGTGATGCTGCTGGCGGCGCTGGCCTGGTTCGCCACCGGCGCGGTCCCGGGCGACGTGGTGATCCCCAACTGGGCCCCGTTCCTGCCGGACGGCTCGCTGCACCTGCGCGCCGACGCCCTGGCGGCGCTGATGCTGGCGATTCTCGGCTTCGTCTCGTTCTTCGTCTACGTCTACTCGTTGTCCTACATGGAGGGCGATCCCGGCCAGCGGCGCTTCTTCTGCTACCTGGACTTCTTCGTCGCCGCGATGGCGCTGCTGGTGCTGGGCGGGACACTCGGGGTGCTGCTGGTCGGCTGGGCCGGGGTCGGCCTGGCCAGCTTCCTGCTGATCAGCTTCTGGCGCGACCGGCCGGGGACGCTGCGTGCCGGGCTGGACGCGCTGGCAGCCAACATGCTCGGCGACGCGGCGCTACTGCTGGCTGCGGTGATCGTTCCGAGCGGCTGCGGCGACCTGACCACCCTCGGTACTCCCCGGTGCACGGCGGGGCTCGGCGGGGCGGCGCTGCTGGCCTGGCTGCTGCTGATCGCCGCCGCAGCCAAGTCGGCGCAGGGGCCGCTGTACTTCTGGATCCCAACCGCGATGGCTGGCCCGACGCCCGTCAGCGCGCTGATCCACGCCGCGACAATGGTCGCCGCGGGCGTCTATTTGCTGGTGCGCACCCACGCGGTGCTGGAGCTGGCGCCGGGCGTGATGCTTGTCACCGCCTGGCTCGGGACGCTCACCATGCTCGGCGGCGGGATCGTCAGCCTGTTCCAGCGCAACTTCAAGCGCGGCCTGGCCTACTCGACTATCAGCCAGCTCGGATACATGTTCGCCGCGGCCGGCCTGGCCGCGCCGTTCGCCAGCATCTTCCACCTGTTCACCCACGCCTTCTTCAAGGCGCTGCTGTTCCTCGCCGCTGGCGTGGCGATTCACGCGACGGGCGGCGAGGAGGACCTGGCGCGGCTGGGCGGGCTGCGTCGCCGCCTCCCGGTGAGCTTCGGAACGTTCCTGGTCGGCGCGCTGGCGCTGATCGGCTTCCCGGCCACCAGCGGCGGCTTCAGCAAGGACGCGATCATCGACGCCGGGCTGCGGGAGAACCCGCTGATCGGCTACCTGCTCCTGGCCGGGGCGCTCGTCACCGGGCTGTACATCGGCCGGCTGCTGTTCGGGGTGTACTTCGGCCCCGAGCGGACCCATCCCCACCACGAGCCAGCGCTCCAGGTCTGGCCGCTGGTGCCGCTGGCGATCATGGCAGTGGTGGCCGGTTACTTCGAATGGCCTGGGGGCGGGCTGTCGCGGGCGCTGACCCCGGTGCTCGGGGCGATCGAGCCGCTGCGCGCCTTCTCGGCAACCGGTCTGGCGGCAGCGGTTCTGGGGCTGGCGGGCATCGGGCTATCCTGGCCGATCGTCCAGAGCGCGCCCGGCGCCACTCCGGCCGAGGTCGGCACCGGCTGGGCCGACGCGCTCGGCCAGGCCGGCTACTCGCTATCGCGCGGCCTGGCCGGGCTCCAGACCGGCCTGCTGACCCGCTACGCGCTCGCCTCGCTGCTGGGCGTGGCGGTGATCCTGCTGCTGGCGGCACGCCTGTGAACATTGCATTGACTCCCGAACAGCTTGCGATCGTGGTGCTCGTTCTCGGCGCCGTCGTCGTCCTCGGCTTTGTCCAGGCGCTGGCCAGCAATGCGACCACGGCGCCCCTCATCGGGATCGTCGCGCTGATCGTTGCGGTCGCGACGACGCTGGGTGGCGGCCCGGTCGCGCGGCTGGCCGTTGGCGCCATCGCGGTCGCTGCCGCGGTGGGGCTGCTGCTCGTGCCGAGCCTGGAGCTGGAGCGGCCGACGCAACGGCCGGAGGTCGTCGCGCTCATCCTGCTTGGAGCTGCCGGGGCGATCGCACTGGCGACTGGGACCGATGTGCTCCAGCTCGTGCTCGGGCTGGAGACGCTCTCACTCAGCGTCGCAGTGCTGGTGTCGCTCGGTAGTGGGGAGCGGCCGCTGGAGGCGGCGTTCCGCTACTTCGTGCTGGCGGCGATCAGCCTGGCGTCGTTCCTGTACGGGATCGGGCTGCTCTACCTGAGCACGGGCTCGCTTGCGCTACCCGGCCCGGGGGCGCTGCTCGGCGGCGGAGTCCTCTTCCAGGCGGGGGTGGTGCTGATTGCGCTTGGCGTGGTGTTCGAGCTGGCAGTGGTGCCGCTCCAGTGGGGCCTGCTCGACGCCTATACCGCCGCCCCGCCCGCGGTGGCCGGCTACGCGATGGCGACGGCGAAGCTCGGCGCGGTAATCGCGCTCGCCCGGCTGATCAGCGGGGTGGAGGGCGTACTCAATCACGTCTTCATCGCCATCGGGGTGCTGAGCATCGCCTGGGGCACCTTCGGGGCGCTGGCGCAGCGCGACCTGCGCCGGATGCTCGCCTACTCCGCGGTGGTGAACGCCGGCTTCTCGGCGCTGGCCCTGGGCTGCGGGCCGGACGGCCGCGCCGCGGCGATCTTCTACGTGGTGACCTACGCCGCCACCTCGCTGCTGATCTTCGCCTCGCTCGCCGGTCGCGGCACTGGCCCGCTCGGGCTGAGCCTCATCTCCACCGAGCGCCTCGGCCCACTGCGCGCCGCCGGGCTCGCCCTGGGGCTGCTGTCGCTCTCCGGCATCCCGCCGGCCCCGGGCTTCTGGGCCAAGCTGGCGGTGCTGTGGGCCTCCTGGTACGCCGCTGGCGTCTGGCCAACGGTCATCGCCGTCCTGGGCGGCGTGGCCGGGGTGCTGTACTACTTACGGGCGCTGCCGGACCTACTGGCCGCCGCGCGCCAGGTGGAGATCGCCCGGCCGCTGGTCGGCTCGGCGGTGGTGCTGGCCGGAATCGCGGTCGTCGTGCTCGGGCTGGTGCCCGGGCTCGCCTGGACCCTGGCCGGCCTGGCAGGCGGATAAGAGCGCCGCCCGGCCCAGGCCGGGCGGGCGCGGACTGCCATTTGGCCCCCGGCACCCCCCGCTCCTTGCCGGGGGCTCATCGCCCCCGGCTCCTCATCCATGGCTTCAGGAGCAGCGGCGGTTAGTGCTGCTCACAGTCAGGAGCTGCGGCTGGCCCATCCCTTCCAGGCTGCCGTCGGCGTCGCTGTACCCGGCGCCCACCTTGACCACATCGGACACCGGCTGGGGCGCGTTGACGTACAGACAGGCGGTGATCGTCGCAGTGACCGTACCATCGCGATCGGTGAAGAAGCTGGGCTGACTCACGTTGACCGGGTCGCGCCCAGCGTGCCCGGACTTGGCGCCGATCTGGACATACACCCCCTGCACCGGTCGCCCGCTGGCATCCAGCAGGGTGGCCGTGACGCTGACGCTATCCTGGCCGTCGCCGCGAAGCTGCTTTTTGGACAGGGTCACCTGGGAGCGGGAGCCACTCGGGGCCGCGGTGGCGGTGGGCGTCGGCGTCGCGGTGGGTGTACTCGTGGCCGTGGGCGTCGAGGTCGGGGTGGGCGTCTTCACGAGGGGCAGGGTGGGGAGCGGGGCCAGGGTGGCGGTCCGGGCCGGCAGGACGGGAGCGACGGGGCCGAGCGTCGGGGTGGCCGGAGGGGTGGCGACGATGAACGACGCGGTGGCACAGAGCGTCGCGGTGTCTACGTAGAAGCTGTAGACCTGCAGACCGCTCTCGCCCGGAGTCACGGTCCACTCCCAGACCCAGCCGAGCTGCCCGGGGCGGGGCTCGGCGCGCACCGGCGTCGCGTGATCGCTGCCGAGGAGCTGGACGTTGGCGTGCAGCCGCGCCGAGGTCGCGGCGATGAGGACGTTGTCACCCGGGCGCGGATCCGCCGGTGCGAAGCTGATCTTCTCATCGCCCTGGCAGCCCCCGACGGCAGCCACCGCGCTGGGCGTGGCGGCCGGGGCAGAGAACGCGGAGACGGGCGCGCCGGTGTCCCCTGGGTTGAAGGCGCCGGTCAGGTCCGTCGTGGGCAGCGCGGCCGGACGAGCCAGAGAGCGCGGCCCGGTCAGCAGGTACTGGTGGGCGTAGGGTGAGGCGGCCGCCTCCTGCGCCAGATCCGCGGGCAGGTACTGGCCAAGCAGCAGCGCCTTAAAGTACTCGGCCATCGGCAGCGACCACGTCATCCCGGTCGTGCCATCGTACACGAGTACCAGGCGCTGGAAGCGCTGGTAGACCAGGTGCGGGTTGGCGGGGTCTGGCGTGGGCAGACTGGTTGGCAGGCCAGAGATCTCCAGGTTCAGCAGCGGCAGCAGGCCCTCGTCGCCGCCGCCAGACGGGAAGGCGTCTCTGAGCAGCACGCTGGAGAACAACGTACTCTTGAAGTTCACTGGCAGGTCGTGCCAGCGGTCCGGGACCAGCAGGTTCACCGCCTGCAGCAGTGCGGCGTCGTAGTCGGGACGCGCGGGGTCCGGGATGAAGTAGCTGAGCCGGGGATCGGCCGCGGGCAGCGTGCGGCCGTCGAAACGGGTGTACGGGAGCAAATCGTCGAGCAGGTTCATTACCGCGACCGACCCATCCGGCTGGACCTGCAGCACATGCTTCTGGAAGATCTGCGCTGGCAAACCCTGCAACAGGAAGCGGTTCGAGATCGGCATCCCGAACGTGTCCACTCCGCCGCGATGCACGAAGTAATCCCAGATTGTGTCGTCGATCACGCGGTAGCCGCTGGCGAACCGGCGCGGGTCCGTCGGCTCAGCCGACGGAGTCACCTGCGTGGAGGAGGCCGTACTGAGCGCGGGTGACGCGGCCAGGAGCACGACGAGGAGCACGCCAAGGCCCGCGGCCACTCCGCGCCAGCAGCGTTGTGCGACCAGAGCGTTCCCTCGTATCACCCGGGCCCTCCCAGGCGCGAATCGCGGCGCATCCAGCCTGGCCGCCGATCGGCTGGCCGTACCCCGGGGACCATACGGCAGCGCCCGTAACCCCGAAAGCGCCGCCATTGTACTGCGAACCGCGCTGCACCACCGCGATACGCGCATCACATCCCGTTCCCGCCCGGTCACGTCGCCGGACGTGCCGCCCACGCGGCGATTCGCTGGCGCGCTCGCGCGCTTCGCTATCATGAAGCGCTGCTCGGTGGAGGCGTGGCCAGCCACGCCGCGCCGGGCCGGCCTATTGTCCATTCCGGCGAGCAGGCTGTCCAATTGTTTCCGTTGTTTCCGTTGCCCGCGCGGATGCTGCTCACACACCTTCCAGCCCAATGGCGGGCCGGCGCCACGCCATGACGGCCGGGCTCTCTACGCTTCAGCGGCAGGAATCGACCACGGCGCGTAGCTTCTCCACGCCCCGCGTCCGGGTGGATGCCCCGGCCCTGGCGGCGGTTGTGCTCGGCGCGGCGTTCTTCGTGACGTGCGCAACGCTGGCGATCTCTGGGTACACGAACTTCCGCGTCTACTACCGCGACCTGGGCATCTACGAGAATGTCCTCTGGAACACTGCCCACGGCCGCCCCTTCGCGACGACGCTGCTGCTCAAGAACACCAGCCATCTGGCCGAGCACGTCGCTCCGGTCCTGCTCGCGCTGGCGCCACTGTATCGGCTGCTGCCCGATCCACGCTGGCTGATCCTGCTACACTTGGCCGCGCTCACCCTGGCCGGTGCTCCCATCTATCTGCTGGCACGGCGTCGCCTGGCGAGCCCCTGGGCCGGCGTGCTCGTGCTGGCCGCGTTCTACCTCACCCCCAGCCTGTCCCAGGTGATCGCCCTGAATGGCTTCTACCCGGTCGCGCTCACCACGGTGCCGCTCACGTTCGCAGCGTACTTCATCCTGGCCGACCGTCCACGTCGCGGGGCGCTGGTCGCCTGCTCCACGCTTCTGCTGGAGGAGACGTCGGCGCTGGCGCTGCTCGGGATCGGCCTCTTGCTGCTCGCTCGGCGACAGACGCGCCTGGGGCTGGCTGTCGCGGGCGTCGCCGCCGCCTGGCTGGCACTCGTCGCGCTGGTGGTGATGCCCGCCTTCCGGCCGCCAGGGGTGTCCGAGAACCGTGTTCTGCACAAGTTCGACGAGGTGCTGACCGATCCGCGCCAGGCGTGGACGCTGCTCGCCCAGCGCGGTCCGGACGCGGCTGCCTGGCTGCTGCTCCCCACGGCCGGCCTGCCGCTCCTAGCGCCGCGGATGCTGATCGCCAGCCTGCCCACCGTAGGCGTGCTCCTGTTCCAGACCGACGACACAGTGCACTCGCACCGGATCACCCCGGTCATTCCATTACTCTGGCTCGGCGCGGCCGAGGGCCTGGCGGCGCTGCGCGGCGGCCGGCCACGGCTACTGGGGCTGGCGCTGCTGGTGCTGCTGACCGGTGCCAGCTATATTCAGCAGAGCGACCTACCCGGTGGAGGCAGCTCGAAGAGCTATCTGACCCAATGGGATGAGCGATCCGAGGCGCGGCAGCGCGCGGTCGCGGCGGTGCCAGCAGAGGCCGCGGTCGCCGCGGCCGGCAATATCGTGGTGCATCTGGCAAACCGGGATGCCATCTGGATCGCGAACGACGACTACAGCAAGCGCCTGTGGCCGACGCGGCGGCTGGACTGGTATGTGCTGGACCTCAACACGCCGGAGATCCGCGAGGAGGTGCTGAGCGACCGCCGCAGTCCGCTCCATGTCAGCCCACCGTACGCGCTCTGGCTTCCCGGCGAGCCGGTCCTGGTCGCCACGGACCACCCACCCCAGCCCCGTATCCCCTCCCACTTCGTGTTCAGCGGGGTGCTGCACCTGGACGGCTACGACGCGCAGCGGAGCGCTCGCGGTGTGGAGGCGCGGCTGAGCTGGCGGCTGGACCAGGCTATACCGTGGCAGTACATTCGGCGGCTGGAGGTGATCGCCTCGGACAGCGCGGTGCTGGCCAGCCAGGACGGCCCCTGGATACGCGGGTTCTTCGGCCCCTCTCACTGGAAGGCAGGCCAGATAGTGGTCGAGGACGTGCAGGTGCCGCTGGAGGCCAACGCACTCCTGGCAGCGACCCGGCTCCGGCTGAGCTGGATCGATCCGGCGACCGGCCAGCCACTGCTACTCGCGGACGGGGCACGCGCGGTCGAGCTGGAGCTCTCATGGTAGCGGCCGGCCGGATTCGGCTAGCATGGCTCGTTCGCGGCTCGCAGCCGGCCGCGGCGGAATACCCAAGAGCTGGCCGCGTGATGCTCATCCGCGCGATGATCGACACTCTCCGCCCCTGCTGCCAGCGTGTCCCGCTCACCCTTCCATCCAGGGGCGCGGGGCTGGCGCGTCGCCGCGTCCGCGGGGGTGGCTGGTGAGCTTCGGCCGGATCGTCGTCTCCCAGCCCCGCTGGTGGCCGCTGCGGCTCCGCGAGGCGCTCCCGGTGGCGCTGGCCGGCGAGCGGGCGGCGCTGGCCGTGGCGGTGGCCCTGGCGCTCGGCTTCTGGGCCCTGGCGAGCTACCTGGTCATCGCCGAGTACGACACCTTCCACCGCCACAACTTCCGCGACTTCGCCACCTACGCCAACGTGCTCTGGAACACCGGCCAGGGGCGGCCCTACCAGACCACCCTGCTGTATCGGAACACCAGCCACCTGGCCGAGCACGTCGCCCCGGTCCTGCTGCCCCTGGCGCTGCTGTTCCGGCTCGTGCCCGACCCGCGGCTGCTGGTCGCGTTGCAGCAAGGGGCGCTGGCGCTGGCCGGCTTCGGGCTGTACCTGCTCGCCCGCGCCCGGCTGGGCACCCCCTGGGGGGCGCTGGTCGTTCCAGCCGGCTTCTACCTCGCCCCGAACCTGTCCGACGCCATCCTCTTCTTTGGTTTCTACCCCGTGGCGCTCACCACGGTGCCGCTCGTCTTCGGAGCATACTTCATCCTGACCGGGCGGCCCTGGCGTGGAGCGCTCGTCGCTGCCAGCACGCTGCTGATCGAAGAGACCTCTGCGCTGGCGCTGTTCGGACTCGGCCTGCTGCTCCTGCTGCACCGTCGGCCCCGCTCCGGGCTGCTGCTGGCCGGCCTGGCCACCGCCTGGCTCGGCTTCGCCGCTCTGGTGTTCATGCCGGCGCACCATCTGGCCCGGACACTGCCCGAGGCGGGGAATCGCACGCTGGACAAGTTCTCGGACGTGATGGCGGATCCGCGGGTGGCGCTGGAGCGAGTGATCGAACGCGGCCCGGGGCTGGCCCGCTGGTTCCTGCTCCCCACCGCCGGCCTGCCGCTGCTGGCGCCGCAGGCGCTGGTCGCCGCGCTGCCCACCAGTGGGGTGCTGCTGCTCCAGCACTATGAGCAAGACATCATCTCTCAGCGGATCACCCCGGCGATCCCACTGGTCTGGGTCGCCGCGGTCGAAGGGCTCGCCGCGCTCGGGAGCGGGCGCCGACGGGCGATCGGGCTGGGGCTGATGGGCGCGCTCACCCTCGCCACCTACCTGGCCAGCAGCCAGCTCCCGGGCGGTGGGCTGTACGATCCACGACACATCACCTGGGACGAGGCCTCGGGTCCGCTAGCCCGCGCCGTTGCTGCCATCCCGCCGGAGGCCGCGGTTGCCGCCACCCGCAACGTCGCGGTCCACCTCGCCGACCGTGAAAAGGTGTGGATCTTCCCCTTCAAGTACGTCCGCATCCTCAAGCCCCGTCCCGGCGAGGTGGACTGGTGGGTCCTGGACACCACCGAGGAGGGGGTGGCGGCGGAGCTACCCCGTGAGCAGCTCAGCCCGCTGCGCCTCGCCCCAACCTACGGCCTCTGGCTGATCGAAGACAGTGTGCTCGTCGCCACCAAGAGCCTGCCGCGGCCGACCCAGTCGGCGGCCGCTGATTTTGGCGGAGTACTGCGCCTGGGCGGCTACGAGATACACCCCACCCAGAGTGGCATCACCCTGAGGCTCTGGTGGCGCGTCGCCGGCCCGCCGGGGCACGACTATCTCCGTCTGGTCAGCCTGGTCGGCGCGGATGGCCGCCGACTGGCCGAGCAGAAGGGCCCGGCGACACGGAGTTATTACGGAACCGCGCAGTGGAAGGAGGGGCAGGAAGTCCTGGAGGAGCTCAGTCTTCCGCTCGCCCCGGCCGACCGCGGCGCCCTGGCGCGGGTGCAGCTCCGCTGGCGTGAGGCCGATACTGGCAAGCCGCTCACGCTGCCGAATGGCAGCGCTGTCTACGAGCTACCGGTTCAGACACCGTAGACGTCGCCTTCGCCGCGCCGGGCCTGTCGCGCCCGGTTCCGCGGGTTGGGGAAGGAGGGGAGGCATCGCTTTTGCTTCTGGCTCCCGGGCGTTGCTACACTGCCCTGTTCTCGCTGTGACGTGTTTGACCTGAGGTGGACGGCGTTCCGCGCCCCGAGCCCCCCGCTGCTGGCGCCGGGCGCTGAGCCGGCTCGGGCCGAAGCCGCCGGCGTCCGCGGCGCGTTGTCCGCCCTCCTCGCGCTCGCTGCTCTGGGGGTCGCGCTCGCCTTCGCCCTCCCTACCCTGCTTGCGGCGCCCGAGCCGGTGGACAATGACGCGGCGCAGTACCTGTCGCTGGCGCTCGATGCCTACCAGGGCCGGGGATTCACCTTCGACGGTACCCACGTCGAGCCGATCCTGGCCGGCTGGCGCTGGTATCCCCTGCTGTTCACCGCCGCCTGGAAGCTTGCCGGCGTCTCTGTCGAGGCTGCCGCCTGGGCAGCCAGGGTGGCGCTGCTCGCCTGCGGCACGGCGACGTTCGCGCTTGGTTGGCGGCTCTACGGGCTGGTCGCGGCGACGGTCGGAACCGCGCTGCTGCTGGCGCTCCCGCTCACCAGCCGGCTGGTACTGAGTCTGGACGTGGACGTGCTGCAGACGGCGCTGCTGCTCGCCTTTCTGGCCGCGTTCCACCGTGCCGCCTCCCGGCCGAGCGCCGGCTGGTTCGTCGCGGCCGGGCTCTGCCTGGGCCTGGCCGAGCGGGTCCGCGAATCGGCGCTGGTGTGGCTGCCGCTGCCGCTGGTCCTGCTGGCGCTCGTCCCAGCCTGGCGCACCCGGCGCCACTTCCTCGGGGCGGCGCTCAGCCTCGGGGTGGTGCTGGGGCTGGTCGCTCCCAAGCTCGTGTACGACGGGCTCCTGGCGGAGCCGTCGTGGATGGACGCAATGGGCTCAGCAGCCCAGCTCCGGCTCCTGGGAGCGCTGGTGACGCTCCCGGTCGCGGCGCGCGTCGCCGCGGCGATCGCGCCATTGATCCCGGAACGCGGGCGAGGCGCGGCTGCGGTGACGCTGGTGGCGACCGCCGGTGTCGCTGCCCTTCTGCTGGCGGCCACCGTCGTGTTCGTCGGTACGCTCGGCCTGGGTCGGGACGTCGACCTCTCCGCGGTAGGGAGCCAGCTTGCACGCTACTGGGACGATCGCCTGATCGACACCGTCTCCCTCTGGCCGGCGCTGCTGCCCGCCTGGCTGGTGGTCCTGGCGCGGGCCATCCGTGGCGCACGGTCCGACCGCGTCCTGGCGCTCGCGGCGCTGCTGCTGCTCCCTCAGCTCATTCCGCCGGCGCTGCTGAACTGGAATCCGCGCTACTTCCTGCCCCTGTGCGCCCTCTCCACCCTTGCCGTGAGCAGCAGCCTCGCCTGGGCGCTGCAAGCAGTCGCCGCTCGGCTGCCCCTCCGGATGGCCTCGCGGCGTGGAGCGCCCGCCCTGGCGCTGGCGGCGGGACTGGCCGGGGCGGCGCTGATGCTGGCAACGGCCGAGCCGGCCCCGTACGACGAGGAGCTGCGGGTGTATGACGAGCTGGGACTGCGCGCCGCGCAGTGGCTCCACGCCCATGTCCCGCCCGGCACTCCGATCATCGCCCACTACCGCCTCAGCTCCTGGCTCCACTTCAGCAGCGGTGGGGACTACCCGGTCTGGCTGCTGCCGACCGAGCGGCCGCTGACCGCCGAAGACCTGGTGCGCCTGGCGCAGTCCGGGCGTAGCTGGATCCACATCGCCATCTTTCAGCGCCGGAACGTGACCTCGACCTATATCGGCCTGGGCGACGATCTACTGCGCTACAGCCTGGCGGTCCAGCAGCAGCCCTACCTGGTCCTCACTGGCGGTTATGGACTCACCTCGCTGGCGTTCGACACTGCGCTCGAGCCGCCCGCTTACCGCGAGGTGTTCACGGCGAGCGACAAGACGCGCCGCGGCCCGCAGCGGCTAGCGATCTACCAGGTGTCGGTCCCCGACCTGCGGCCGAGCGAGGCCCCGGTGGCGATGACGCCCGACACCCTCCGAAGGCTGGCCGAGGATCTCGGCACGGAGCCAGACAGCGGCCTCTGGCTGCTTACCGAGCGTGGGGTGCGGCTGGACCTGGGCAGCAAGGGCAGCCGCGAGCTGGCGCCGGGCGGAACGCCGGACGCTTCGGACACGGTGGTCGGCTGGCTGGCGGAGCAGGGGCTGCTGTGAGAGACACCGACGTGATTGTCGTCGGCGGGGGGCCGGCGGGACTGTCCGCGGCGGCGACGATCGCCCGCTCCGGCTGGCGGGTGCTGGTGCTGGAGAAGAACGGCGAGCTGGGCGGGCCGATTCGCACCAGCGGCGGTAGCTGGGTACCGGAACTGCGGGCGCTCGGCATCCCGGAGCGACTCTACCACCAGGTCCGGCGTCTCGCGTTCCTCGGACCGAGCGTGCAGGCGGACTTCGACTTTGGCGATACGCCCTGCCTATGCGTCACCGACGTCCGGGGGCTGTACCAGTACCTGGGCGAGCAGGCCGTGGCGGCCGGCGCGAGGGTGCTGCTCAGGACTACGGCGCGCGAGCCGCTGCGGCGCGGCGGCGCGGCGGTGGGCGTGCGCGGCCTCGATGCCCGGGGAGCGGCGCTGGAGATCTCCGCGCGCGTGGTGGTGGACGCCAGCGGGCACGCGGCGATCATCGGGCGCAAGCTGGGGCTGGGCGCGGAGCACGGCCGGCTGGGCTTCGGCGCGGAGTACGACCTGTACGCCCCGAACTACGACCAGTCACTCGCAGCGCTGCTGGTGGGGAGCCGCTACGCGCCCACCGGCTACGCCTGGGCCTTCCCGCGGGGCAACGGCCGGGTGCGAGTCGGCTCCGGAGTGCTGCGGCCCGACTCCGAGGCCGATCCGCGCGAGCACCTGGAGCGGCTCCTCGCCAGCGATGCACTCGGCAATGCTTTCCGGGACGCGAGCCCGATCGAGTACCACACCGGGCTGATCCCGCTCGATCCGCCCCGGCGAACGCTGGCGGCGGACGGCCTGGTGCTGGTAGGGGACGCTGGCGGGCAGGCTTCGGCGCTGGTGGGCGAGGCATCCGCTTCGCAATCCAGGCCGGCCGCCTGGCTGGCGAGGCGGTGGCAATGGCCCTCCAGCGCGGGGACGTCTCGGCGCGCGCGCTGGACCGCTACAGTCGCGCCTGGCGCCGCCGCTGGGGCCGCAACATGGAGGTGGCGTTCCAGGTCAGCCGGCGGCTCTCGGAGTACGACGACGCGACCTGGGATCGCCGCGTCGCGCTGCTGCGGCGCCTCACCCCGGCGCAGCTCGCCCAGGGGCTGCAGACCAACTTCACGCTCGGCTGGGCGCTCGGCCTGTTCGCCCGCAACCCGGATCTATGGCGCTTCGCGGCGAGCCGGGCGTTGCGCGGGCTCTGGCGTCCAGGCCCACTCTAGCCCGACGTGTTACAACCTTGGTGCTCGGGCCGCGACAGCCGCGGCTGTCGCACGGCGCTCGGGACGCTGGAACACGGGACCTGACGATGCGCGAGCGATTCCTGGTCAGCACCGACTGGCTGGCCGAGCGCCTGGCCGACCCCCGCGTGCGGGTGGTGGACTGCCGCTACTACTTCGACCGGCCGGGCTCCGACGCCTACCGCGCCGGGCACATCCCGGGCGCTGTCTACCTGAACTGGGAGCAGGACCTGTCGGTGGCGGTGCCCAACGGCCCGTACCGGATCGCCCCATTCGAGACGGTGGCGGCGACGATGGAGCGGCTGGGCATTGGCGACGAGACGCTGGTGGTGGGCTACGACGACGAGGGCGGCCACTACGTCTCGCGGCTCTGGCTGACGCTGGAGCGCTACGGACACGGTGAGCAGGTCCGCCTGCTGGAGGGCGGCTGGACCAAGTGGATCGCCGAGGGGCGACCGACGACCACCGAAGTCCCAGCCTACCCGCCAGCACGCTTCAGCCGCCGGCCCGGGCGCGAGCGGCCGGAGCTGCTGGTGGACGCCCAGACCGTGCTGGCAGCGCGGCACGATCCGTGCACCATCGTCGCCGATGTCCGCCGCCGTAGCGAGTACACTGGCGCAGAGGTCCGCTCGCGCCACGGCGGCCGTGTGCCGGGCGCTACACACCTGTTCTGGCAGGACAACCTGGACTGGGACGGCACGCGTGTCTTCCGCTCCGATGCTGAGATGCGCCAGCGCTACGAGCAGGCCGGGGCGACGCCCGACAAGCGGATCATCACCTACTGCCACGGCGCGGTGCGCGCGGCGCACTCCGCGCTGGCGCTGACGATGCTCGGTTACCCACACGTGCAGGTGTACGAGGGCTCCTGGGCAGAGTGGGGCAACCGCGACGACCTTCCACGCGAGACCGGCGAGCCGCACCCTGACGAGTAGCGCGCGGGGCAGCACCCCGGATCTGGCATTCCTGGCCCGACGGCCTCGCCTTGTGCCGAGCGGATGAGGGAGTGGAGATCTTCACCGCCGCGATGCCCCTGCGGCGGCGTGGGATCTGGTAAGGAGTGATGCGATGCGCGAGCTGTTGCGACAGACGGCGGAGCGAGCCAGCCAGTATCTCGACGGGCTGGCTGATCGGTCCGTAATCCCCTCGGCCGAAGCGCTGGGGCAGCTTCCGGAGCTGGGCGGGCCGCTGCCGAGCGAGCCCAGTGATCCCGAGGAGGTCCTCGCCCTGCTCGATCGGTACGGCTCGCCGGCGACCGTCGCCTCGGCGGGTCCGCGGTACTTCGGCTTCGTCACCGGCGGGTCACTGCCGGCCGCGCTGGCCGCCAACTGGCTGGCCGGGGCCTGGGATCAGAACTGCTTCGCGGTGGTGATGTCGCCGGTCGTCGCGGCGCTGGAAGAGATCACCCTCGGCTGGCTGCGCGACCTGTTCGGCCTGGCGGCGGGGACTGGCGGGGCGTTCGTCACCGGCGCCACCATGGCGAACCTGAGCGGCCTGGCCGCCGCCCGCCACGCGCTCCTGGCCCGCGCCGGCTGGGATGTCGAAGGTCAGGGCCTGTTCGGCGCCCCGCCGCTCACCGTCGTCGTCGGCGACGAGGTGCACGTGAGCCTGCTCAAGGCGCTGAGTCTGCTCGGGCTGGGCCGAGAGCGGGTGGTCCGCGTCCCGGTCGATGGCCAGGGGCGGATGCGCGCCTCGGACCTGCCCAGGCTTGATGAGCGAACAATTGTCTGCCTCCAGGCCGGCAACGTGAACACCGGCGCGGTCGATCCGATCCGCGAGGTCTGCACCGCGGCTCGCAGCGCGGGCGCGTGGGTCCACGTGGACGGCGCGTTCGGCCTCTGGCTCGCGGCGACTCCCGGGCGCGCCGGGCTGCTCGACGGGATCGACGCCGCCGATTCCCTCGCCACCGATGCCCACAAGTGGCTGAACGTGCCGTACGACAGCGGGCTGGTGTTCTGTCGCGACCCGGAGCCGCTGCGCGCCGCGATGTCGACCGCAGCCGCGTACCTGGCGGCGACCGGCCAGCGCGAGCCGGGCCAGTACACTCCCGAGTGCTCGCGCCGCGCCCGCGTGGTGGAGGTGTGGGCGGCGCTGCGCTCGCTCGGACGGGCCGGTGTGGCCGACCTGGTGGAGCGCACCTGCCGGCTGGCGCGCCGCTTTGCCGCCGGTCTCGCCGCCGCGGGCTACGACGTCCTCAACGAGGTTGTCGCCAACCAGGTGCTGGTCTCCTTTGGCGATGTCGAAACCACGCGTCGGGTCATCGCCGGGGTCCAGCGCGAGGGCACCTGCTGGTGCGGCGGGACCGTCTGGCAGGGGCAGACAGCGATGCGCATCAGCGTCTCGTCCTGGGCGACCACCGAGGCGGACGTCGATCGCAGCCTCGCGGCGATCATCCGCGTGGCCTCCGAAGTGACAGGGCGGTGTACCCCAGCATAGGGGGGGCAGGCGTTGGGCCGCGGCACGCGGCTCCAGGGCCGCGCCCGGGGTCAGCGGGGCCGGGCCGGGTCGAAGGCGCCGCTGCCGCGTCCTGGCTCGGCCGGGGCGAGCGTGCGCACCGCGGATTCGAGCAGCTCCGCGCTGGCCGCGTGGCCGGTGTGGCGGGCCAGGGTTAGCGGGACGCCGATCCGCAGCACCATCCGGCCGCGGGCCAGCCGCCGCTCCCACAGCCCGGGCCGGCGCACGCCCAGCCACATCGGCACCACCGGCGCCCCGGACTCTATCGCCAGCAGGGTCGTGCCGCCCTTGAACGAGCGCAGCGGCCCGCCCACGGTCAGCCGCCCCTCCGGGAAGATGAGCAGCGACCAGCCCTCGGCGAGCAGCTCGGTGAGCTGCCCCAGGCTGTGGCGGAGCGAGCCCTCGCGCTCCAGCGGAATAGCATTTCCCAGCAGCGCGGCGATCGCCCCGCGGATCGGGCTGGCGAAGATCGTATCGGCCGCGGCCACCACCAGCAGCCGCTCGCGCAACGACGCGGGCAGACTGGCCAGAATTAGCGCGGCATCCAGGTGGTGGTGATGGTTGGCGGTGAAGATCACCCCGCCGCCAAGCTTCCGCAGATGTTCCAGCCCCTCGACATCCACCCCGTACAGCGCATGCAGCAGCGGCACCACCGCCGGCTGGAGGACACGCCGTACCGTCGCGGCGAGCGGGGTTCGGGCCCAGCCGTAGCCCAGGCCCGGCTCGCGCGCATCGGGCGGGCTGCTCGGTGGGCGCGTGCCGACCCGCAGCGCCGGGCCGGGCTCGGGAACGTCGAGCGCGGCCGGCAGCGGGGCAGCCGTTCCGTTCACCAGCTCAGGGCCCGGCACTTTTGACTCGGGGCTCGTCTGCGTCACCTTCGTCTCTGCTCCATGACTCGCATCATGCCGAGGCTACGCCCCGGCCGCCAGGCTGCGCAGCCGCCGCGCGGCCTGGTCGGCGGGTGGGAAGTGGCTGAAACAGAGCGTCCGGGCATCGAGACTGGCCAGCTTCTGGACCGACCGCGCCGCCTCCTCCAGGTCCTCGCTGAAGAACCGCGAGGGCAGCCGCAGCTCCCCGCGCTTCCACTCTAGCGCATCTCCCACCAGTAACAGTCGCCGCGCGGGCGCGTACAGGCTGATGCTGCCCGGGGTGTGCCCGGGCGTGTGCACCACCCGCAGCCCCTCCAGCCCGGGCAGCCCATCTCCATCCTCCAGCTCCACGTCTACCCGCACCGGCTGCGGCATGATCCACGGCAGCAGCGGGCTGGCCGCCGCGGCGAGTGCCTGGTGTCGGACGAACGGATTGGGCATGCCGATCTCCCCACGCAGGTAGGGGGCCTCCGCCACGTGGGCGGCGATCGGCGCCCGAGCCAGCCGCGCCAGCTCCGCCGCGCCCCCGGCATGGTCCGGGTGGTAGTGCGTCAGCACGATCAGGTCGAGCTCCCTGGGCGAGCGACCGATGTGGCGCAGGTACCGCAGGATGCGCGAGCCGCTCCCGCGCGGGCCGGCGTCGACCAGCACCAGGGAGCGGCCCTCCAGTAGAAACACCGACGAGCCGAGGACGCCGATCCGATGCACGCCGGGGAGAATCTCCAAACCGCGCCCCTCGGGCAGGGAGTAGGACAGGGCTGCGCGGGTTCCGCGTTCCCTCCCCGTCGCGCTGCCCACCAGTGATGACACAATGGTTGTACCACGTCGCGCGAGCGCCCGACGGCGAGTCGGCTCACGCCTGGGCGCCGGACTCCCGCGTCTCGACCAATGGACTGGGAGCGAGCGGCAGTAGCCCGGTGCTGGCGAAGCTGCCGATCCGAGCCGCCTCCAGCCGATTGCGCGCTCGGAGCTTGCGGAAGATGTGCTCGACGTGCTTCTCGGCGGTGCGCACCGAAATACCCAGTCGCACCGCGATCTCACGGTCCTTCAGGCCAATCGCGATCAACTGGAGCACCTCGTACTCCCGGCTTGTGAGGCCTCGCGGCGGCTGGCCGTCAGACTCGGGCACGCTTGTAACGGAGAAGAGATCGCTCAGGGGGGACCTTCCGGCACGTCGGCTCGCTGTGCTGGCCACTGTAGGGGCAGACGGTGAACGGTCTGTGAAACCGTCGCGCAGCGAGGCCACTGCAGCCGGGCTCCCACCCTGGCAGCGCCGGGTCAGCGGGCGCGGCGGGCCAGCTCCTCGGCTTTGCGAATCACCAGGTGGCCGCGATGCACCCCCACCAGCCCCTTCACCTTGAAGTAGGCCAGGTGCTTGTTCACGCTCTCGCGGCTGGCGGCCACCATCCCGGCCAGCTCGCGCTGGGTCAGCCGCAGGTTGATCTCCATCCCCTCGGGCGTCGGCTTCCCGTGCTGCTCGGCCAGGTCCAGCAGCTTCTTGGCCAACCGGCCGGGCACGTCGTAGAACGCGCAGTCCTCGATCATCGTGTCGCTGGTGCGGATGCGGCGGCTGAGCACGGCGAGCAGGTGGAGCGCGATGTCGGGCTCGCGCCGGATGTACTCCTGAAAGGCCGACCGCTCCAGCGCGAGCGTGGTGAGGTCTTCAAGCGCGATCACTGTCGCCGAGCGGGGCATACCGTCGAAGACGGACAGCTCGCCGAACACCTCGCCCGGCCCCAGCACCGCCAGCAGCACCTCCTCGCCCTGCTCGGAGGTGACAACGACTTTGACCCGTCCGCTCTCGATGAAATAGAGCGAGCTGCCGATGTCGCCATGGCGGAAGATCGTGTCGCCGCGCTGAAACACCCGGCGCCGCGCCAGGCTGGCCAGCAGCTCCAGGTGGCGGCGGGGCAACGCGGCAAACAGCGGAGCGCGGTCGAGCGTCATGCGTTCCTCAGCGTCTCGCCGCGAGGTTACCACATCTTCACTTCGGGAAAACAGCGAGGGATCTCAGGAGGGGAAAGGGATCACTCGGGGCAGCCCGCCTGGGACGTGGCTGCCGGGCGAGCTATCCGTCGCCGCAGCGGTGCGACGGGAGACAGAGTCCACACACCCAGGCGCCACAGTTCCCACAGGACCAAAAGTTCTGGCAGGCATGTCGCCGCGTCATTGAGGCTCCTTTGCTTACCATGCTCTTCACCGTCAGCATACCCCGTTTCCACGCGGGGCTGCGTTCGGATGGAGATCATAGCACCGCGACGTGTCAACACCCTAGGAGTTATCAAGGCTTGTTCGGGACTGTAGCAGCTCTGTAACGGCTCACCCCGCGCTGGCCGGAAGGGGGATGTCGGGTCGAGCGCGTGGCTGCGTTCACCCCGCCCTTCGCGCTATGCTGGAGTGCTGGCTGACAGAGCAATCCGCGCGTTGTGCTCGCCGGTTGGAGGAGCGGGTTGGCTGGGCCCGGAGTCCGGGGACGGCGGCTGGACGCCGCGGGAGATCGCAGACCCGGGCTGACGGCTTGGCTGCCGTGCAGCTCTGGCACAGGAGACACACGCATGCCTTGGATGCTGCTGCTCGCGCTGCTGACCACGCTGGCGCTGGCGGGCTGTGGCGGGCTGGGCGGTAACATGCCTCCCACCCCGGTACCGCCCACGCCGACCCCCACCCCGGCACAGATCGCACAGCAGTCGGCCGCGGCGATGGCCGGCCTCAAGAGCGCGCACTTCATCCTGAGTATCGAGGGCCAGCCCCAGCCGACCGGCTTCGGCTTCCAGCTCCTGGGCGCCGAGGGCGACGTCGTCGCGCCCGACAAGCTCAAGGCCAGACTCAAGGCGCGGCTTGGCCAGTCGCCGGTGGACAGCGAGCTGGTGGTCCTGGGCAAGGAGCGCTTCCTGAAGAACCCGTTCAGTGGGAAATTCGAGCCGCTCATGCTGCAGATCGGGAGCCTGGCGATGCTGGATCCGGACCACGGCGCGCCGCTGCTGCTGCGCGACCTGCAAAACCCCACCGCGGGAGCGCGGGAGCAGGTGGACGGGGTCGACAGCGACGTGCTCTCCGGCACGCTCAACCCGGCCGATCTGACGGCGCTGTTCGGTGGGACCCCGGTGAGCGACCCGGTTCAGGCCCAGGTCTGGATCGGGACCGTGGACCGCCTGGTGCGCAAGGTGCGGCTGAGCGGCCCGATCGCCACGGGCGAGCCGGCGGCGATCGTCCGCACACTGACGCTGAGCGGCTTCAACCAGGATGTCACCATCGAGCGTCCGTCCTGACAAGGCCGGGGTGGGGATGCTGCCAGCGGCAGGCACGGCGACGCCGGGCTGGGCGCGCCGGCTGCTGCTTCCCACACTCGCCGCTGGCGTGTTCCTGGGCGGGCTGGACCAGACGGTCGTCGTCACCGCGCTCCCGCCAATGATCCAGGACCTGGACGTGCCATTCACCCGGCTCGACCAGGCCGCCTGGATCGTCTCCGCCTATCTCATCGGCTACACCGTCGCGCTACCGCTGGTGGGCCGGGTAGCGGATCGCTACGGGCACCTGGCGGTCTACGTCGCCTGCCTGGTGTTGTTCGCGGGCACGTCCGTTCTGTGCGGCGCCGCCCGCTCGCTGGACTGGCTGGTGCTGGCGCGGGGCCTCCAGGCACTGGGAGGCGGAGCGATGCTCCCGGTCGCGCTCGGGCTGCTCGGAAGCCGGCAGAGCGCGCTCGTCCAGATCGGTCGCTTCGGGCTGCTGCTCGGGCTGGCCGAGGCAGGGGGCGTGGTCGGGCCGCTGTACGGCGCCGCGGTGCTGCACTGGCTGAGCTGGCGCTCGATCTTCTACCTCAACCTGCTGCTGGTCGCCCTCCTGCTCGCCCTGCTCGCGCTCGCCTGGCGCGCTGGAGCGGCGCGCGACCGGGCGGAGGGCGAGGGGCGGGTGGACTATCCGGGCGCGGCGCTGGCCACGGTGGGGCTCGGACTGCTGGCCTACGGGCTCAGCGGCGAGGCGACCAGCACCGCGCTGTCCGCGCAGCAGTTGGCGCTGCTGCTCGCCGCCCTCGTCGCCCTGGCCGGCTTCGCGCTCTGGCAACTGCGGGTTGCCGAGCCGCTCCTGGACCTGCGGCTGCTCGGCCAGGCTGGCTTCGCTGCGGCCAACGCCGCCAACTTCTTCGTCGGTGCGGCGCTGATCGTAGCAATGGTTGACGTCCCGCTCTGGCTCGCCACCGTCCAGGCGGGCTCCCCGGTCGACGGGGGTCTGCTGCTGCTGCGGATGACCGCACTCATCCCGCCGGGGGCCTGGCTGGGCGGGCTGCTCGCCCAGCGGCTCGGCGTCGCGGCAGTCGGGGTGGTCGGAGCGGCCGTCGCCGCGGCCGGCCTGTGGGGCATCGCCAACTGGGACGCGGACGTTGCCAACACCCGCCAGACGCTCGATCTCGTCGTCGCCGGCCTCGGCTTCGGGCTGCTCATCGCTCCGATCACCGCCTCCGCCGTCGCCCACGCTGGGCGGCAGCGCGCCGCCACCGCCGCCGCCTGGATCACGGTGCTCCGTGTCGTCGGGATGCTGGTCGCGCTGAGCGCGCTCACCCACTACGGCCTGGGGCTGTTCCACGAGCTGACCGCCACCCTCGCCCTGCCGCTGCCCCAGCCCGGTGAAGATCCGGCCACCACTGCCGCACGGGTCGCCCGCTACCAGCAGGCCGTCCAGGGCGCCACGCTGGCGGTGTTCCACGCCGTGTTCCGCGCGGCCGCCCTGTGCTGCCTGGCCGCCGCCGCCTGCTGCGCGCTGCTGCGCCGGCCGGCGGTGGACACGGCCCCCGCGCGCTGACGGGCGCCGGCCGGGCCAGGGCAGAGCTACGGCCCTGTCACCTCCAGAACGCCCGTCGTCTGGCCTTCGACGGCGATCACCACCCGCTGTACCGTAGGGAACTGGAGCAGTGTGAGCTCAATGCAGCGGCGGAGAGCCCGGACCTGCTGCGTCTCGTCCTGGGCCTCGATCTGTCGGTTGAAGTCGGCGGTCGCGGTGCCATCCACGATCGCCAGCGAGCGGAGGCGGGCGCCAGGTGGAATCGGGGTGGTGAGTCCACGCGCCTGCTCCTCGGCCGTCGGCCCGGCCAGCAGCGCCTGGAGCGCCGAGGCGCCGACGGCGAGGGTGGGGCCGACCTCGCGCTGGACCGGGACGTACTCCGGGACACCGTTGGCCAGGCGGACGAAGTAGACCAGCACCGCGCGCTGCCCGGCCGGGGCGCCACTCGGCAGCAGCCGCAGCGGCACCTCCACCAGGTTCTGGACGCTGCCGTCCTTGGGGCTCGCGCTGAAGGCACGCAACGTGGCATCGATTGGCTGCGAGAGCGTCGGCACCGGCAGGTCGGCCACGTACCGGCCGCGGCCGGGCGCCCCCTCGCTCGCCATCACGACTCTCCGGCTGAGAGTCTGGCCATGGGCGACGACTTCGAGCTGGAGCGTTGCCTCGAACACGCTCGCGGTCCCCTCGACGTGGAGCACACCCGTCACCGCCTGGCCCGGCTGCGGCTGCTCCACCGTAATAGCAGGTAGCGGCGTGGGTGAGGGCGAGGGTGGAGGCGCCGGAGCGTGGGCCGGCGTCGGGGTTGGCGGCGCAGCGGGCGGAACCGTGGGCGCGCTTGCCCGGGTGGCCGCCACGGGCGCCCTCATAGCAGCCGCTGTCGGCTGAGCGGCTGTCGTCGGGTCAGGGGCCCGAGTCGGGGCCGCGGGCACAGCGGTGCAGGCTGCCAGCAGAGCGGCCAGCAGCAGAACCATGTGCGCAGCGAGGCATCTCACTCGGTGCCACCTCGGCCAGCACGGAGGCGCGTTCACTGGTGGAACGAGCAGCCGGCGGCCGGGTTCTGTCAGGAGCGTGGCTACGGCAGCGGCGGCGGGCCGATGAAGCCGACCGTCTGCTCCACCCAGTGGGCGGTGGCCAGCAGCGAGGCCTCGGCGAAGCGCGGCGCGACGAGCTGGGCGCTGAGCGGAAGCCCGTCGGGGCTGAGCCCGGTGGGCAGCGCGATCGCGGGCAGGCCCAGGAAGGTGAAGATCGCCTGGCAGGTCGGGTCGCCGGTGGTGCTCGTGTCCGGCGCCTGGTCGGAGACGGCCGGGACGAGCAGCGCGTCGACCTGGGCGAACAGGTCGTCGACGCCGGCGCGGAGGCGGCGCCGCAGCCGCTGGGCGTGGACGTAGGCGGCGCCGGGGAGGAGCTGCCCGGTCTGGACGTAGGCGCGGATGCGCGGTGGGTAGCGGTCGGTATGGCGGGCGAGCAGGAAGCTGTGCGTCGCGGCCATCTCGGTCTGCATCGTCACGTGGTGCGTCGCCAGCGCCAGGTCCAGGTCCAACGGTAGGCGCGCCTCGCGCAGCTCTGCCCCGGCCGCCACGAGCCGACCCGCCAGGTCGTCCAGGTGGGCGCGCATCACCGCCGAGGCGCGGTCGAGCACGTCCAGCAGAACCAGCAGGCGCGGCGCAGCCCGCAGGGGGTGGCGGACAGCCGCCAGGTAGTTGTCCACTGGCTCGGGGGAGGACAGCGGATCGCGCGGGTCGTGGCCGGCCATGGCCTCCAGGAACAGCGCGGCGTCTTCCACGGTGCGGGTCAGCACCCCCACCGTGTCGAGCGACCAGGCGGCCGGGAACACGCCGTGGCGGCTGATGCGGCCAAACGAGGGCTTCAGCCCCACCGTCCCGCAGTACGCCGCCGGGCGCAGCACCGAGCCAGCCGTCTGCGTCCCGAGCGAGGCCGGCACCATCCGGGCGGCCACCGCCACGGCGGCGCCAGAGCTGGAGCCGCCCGGGGTGCGGGACGCGTCCCAGGGGTTGCGGGTGGGCGGAGGATCGACGTAGGCGAATGCGGTCGTGACCGTCTTGCCGAGCAGGATCGCCCCGGCGGCGCGCAGCCGCTCGATGGCAGCGGCGTCGTAGTCGGGCACGAAGCGGTCGAACAGGTCCGTGCCCAGACCCGTGCGCAGCCCGCGGCTGTAGAAGATGTCCTTGGCGCCGAATGGCACGCCGAGCAGCGGCGGCAGCGCGCTCTCCGCTCCGCGGCGGGCATCGCAGACCCGCGCGGCGGCCAGCGCCCCCTCCTCATCCACGGTCGCCCAGGCGCGCAGCCGCGGCTCCAGCCGATCGATGCGCCCAAGCAGCGCCCGCACCACCTCTTCTGCCGAGGCCTCGCCGGCGCGGATCGCCGCAGCAAGGTCGGCCGCAGAGCGCTCCCATAGCTCAGCCACGGGGCCCTCCGCTGGCCAGCAGGTCCGGCTCTGTCTCGGTCGGCTCTAGCGGCGCCTGGGCTAGTCGCCAGAGGGCTGTCGCCGCCACCTCGACAAACGGCGCGAGCTCGGCCAGCCGTTCCGCGCCGTAGACCTGCTCCGCCTCCTGGCGCAGACTCACGAGCACCGCCTCGCGGGAGAGGGACGGATCGAACCGCATACACTGCCTCCGGTGGCGCCAGCCGCGCAATCGAGCGCCCGCCACCAGGGTTGTAGCCCCGGGCGCTGGCCGCCGCAAGCGGCATCCCGTCGGCACCTGGATGAAGAGGCTCCGGAGCGGGTGGTCGTTCCAGCGGTGGAGCACCCGCCGGCCGCTACTCCTCGGGGAACGTCTCGTGGACCTCGCGCGGGATCGGCGCCGGGCGCAGGTCAGACCAGCGAATCCAGGCCCACTCGGTCCGTCCTTCCACGAGCAGCTCGCCGGTGTGGGCGTGGCGAATCGTGTTCTCGCGAACCGCGCGGACTTTGCCCAGGCTCGTGATCCGGGTGGTCACGTCCAGCTCGTCGCCGGCCTGGGCCGGGCGGTGATAGGTGACATCGTGGTGGCGGACGATGAAGACACCGCCGAGCTCGCGCATCCGCTCCACTGTCAGCCCCAGGCTGTCGGCGTGCTCGACTGCGCACTGCTCCATCCAGTTGAGGTAGACAGCGTTGTTGACGTGACCGAACGAGTCCACCTCGTAGCGGCGGACTTTGAGCCGGATGGTGTACTCGCGCTTCCCGGCGGGGCGCTCCCCTACCTCCTCGACGGACAGGGGCTGCCGCGCTTCTGCACCCCGGCTCATGCTACAGGGTCGCCACGCAGCGGCCGGCCAGCTCCGCCATCGCAGCGTCGAATGCCGCCAGCGTCTCCGCGACGTCGGCCTCGGTGTGCGCCGCCGAGGTGAGACCACCCAGCCCGGACATCACCTCGATTCCGCGCTGGCGCAGCTCGGCCTGAACCGCCATCACCAGGTCGCCCGGCATGCCTTTGAGCACCACCGGGTCAGTCGTCCGCAGCGCGGCGCGGTCGCGCACGCCGCTGCCCGGCGCCTTCTCCAGGTAGATATGCCAGGCGGAGGCCTCGCCGTAGGCGTAGCCGGCGATCCCGCGGCGCTCGAGGATCTCGTCCATGCCCTGCCGCAGCGCCGCGGCGATGGCGTCCGCCTGCGCCGTCGCCTCGCCCCGGGCGATGATCTCCAGCGTCGCGATCGCCGCGGCGGAGGTCAGCGGGGTGGCATTGAAGGTGCCGTAGTGCAGCACCCGATGCCGGCGGTCGTGGGCGCTGTCACCGGTGAAGGCGACCTGGTCCATGATGTCAGCCCGGCCGGCGACGGCGGCGCCGGGCAGTCCGCCCGCGACCACCTTGGCCATGGTGGTGAGGTCTGGCAGCACCCCGTAGCGCTGCTGGGCCCCGCCGGGCGCCCAGCGGAAGCCGGTAATCACCTCGTCGAAGATCAGCACCACCCCGCGGCGCCGGGTGATCTCGCGCACCCCCTCGAGGAACCCGGGCGCCAGCGGCACCGTGCCCCAGGAGGCGCCGGAGGGCTCCAGGATCACCGCCGCAACGTCTCCGTTCTCCGCCAGCGCTCGGTCGAGCACCTCCAGATCGTTGCACGCTACCAGCAGCGCGTCGTGGAAGACGCGATCGGGCACCCCGACGGAGCCGGGGATATCGAACGGGACTAGGAAGCCACGGATCAGGTCGTCGTGCCAGCCGTGAAAGTGGCCCTCGAAGCGGAGCAGCTTGCCACGGCCGGTGAAGGCCCGGGCCAGCCGAGCGGCGAGCATGTTCGCCTCGGTGCCCGAGTTGACGAAGCGAACCCGCTCCGCGCTGGGGACGAGCTGGACGATCAGCTCGGCCCAGCGGACCTGGAGCGGGTGGTCGTTGCCGAAGTGGGTGCCGCGCGGAGCCTGCTCCTCGATCGCCCGGATCACCGCCGGGTGGGCGTGGCCGAGCAGCAGCGCGCCATTGCCCAGGTTGTAGTCGATGTAGCGGTTGCCGTCGACATCCCACTTGTGGGCGCCCTGGGCGTGGTCGATGTAGAGCGGGAACGGCGCCGCCTGGCGCACGTCATGCCCTATTCCACCGGCGAGCACATGCAGGGCCCGATCGTGCCACTGCTGTGAGCCGGCGTGCCGAGCGATGAAGCGGCTCGCGATCTCCTGGTCAATCACCCTGTCGTCCCCCCGCGCGGGGCAGCCGCCAGCGCCACCCGGCCAGCCAGCGGCGATCCGCCCCGGCTCTCAGTCCGAAGGAGGATAGCCGATCCGATCGCGGCACGCTGCCCACCAATCGCCAGCGGCTGGCCGTCGCTCGTCCGACGCTATCGCACCTCGAGCGCGTCGAGCGCGATGGTGTTGCCCGTGGAAGCGGCGTTCTTCGCGCCGGCCGGGGTGACCTTGACGGTGTGTGGGCCACTGGCCAGGTTCTCCTGCACGTAGACGCTCTGCTGGTACTGCTGCGTCGGGCTGTACAGGTCCACCACGTGAATCAGCCCATCGACCACCACGTAGGCGATACCCATCTGCGGCCCCGTCACCATCACCACCGTCAGGTCCGTCCCGTTCCAGGTCAGCGTCGCCCCGGCGCTGGGGCTGGCGGAGTAGCTCACCGAGCCGCCAATCGCCGACGCGACCGCGCGCTGCTGCCAGTTGCCACTGTAGACGATGCGCGCGCTGGTGTTGTCGAACACCTGGTAGGCGCCCTTGGCGGTCGTGCCGCTCGCCTCGTTCGAATAGGCGGAGTCGCCCCTGGCGTTGTACGCCCGCACCCGGTAGGTGTATGTCGTGTTTGCCGCCAGGCTGCTATCGGCGTAGCTCGTCACCCCGGCGCCGACCGTTGCGATCTGCGCATAGGCGCCGCTGCCAGACTTGCGCTCGATCTTGAAGCCGGTCTCGTTGCTGGAGTTGTCCGCCCAGCTCAGGGAGAGGCTGCTCGCGCTCTGGCTCGGATTGGAGACGGCCAGGTCGCTCGGCGCCGCTGGCAGGGACGTTGCCGCGATAAAGGCGGCAACGCCATCAGGGGTGCCAAGGCCAGTCGGACCATCGTAGCCTACCTGCCCCTGGCACAGATACGTCCCGCAGGAGCCGTTGCTGCCGCTGGTCACATCGTTCAGGCTCGCGGGATGGCCGTAGGGGGTCGATCCATCGGTCACCGCGCCGGCCGGGTTTTGCGCCAGCGCGTAGGTCGAGGCGACGATGGGGGAAGCGACGCTGGTGCCACCGAACACCATCCAGGCCCCGTTGTAGTACACCGCCACGCCGGTATACGGGTCGGCCACCGCGGCGACATCCCCCACGGTGCGCCTGGCGCAGCCGGTGTCGGTCTGCCAGCTCGGCTTCGGCATGTAGGCGCTGCAGCCGCTGCCCGTGCCACTGCCGGGGCCGTTGTACCATACGGTCTCGCTCCAGCCCCGGGCGTTGCTGGCGCGGGTGAGACTGGTCCCGCCGACAGCGGTGACGTAGCGCGACGCGGCCGGGTATTCCACCCCGTAGCCGCCATCACCGGTGCTCGCGGTGATGGCGACCCCCGGATGGTTGAAGTGGCTGTCACTGCTGGTCTCACCGCTGTACTCGCTCCCGCCCCAGCTATTGCTGATCGCGTTGGCACCTAGCAGCGCGGCGCGATCCTCCGCCTTGTACAGGTCGGAGTTGAACGGGGTATTAGCTTCGACCAGGAGGATATGGCAGTTGGGACAGATGGCGCTGACCATGTCCAGGTCGAGCGCGATCTCCTGCGCCCAGCCGAGGTTGAAGCGCGGGTAATTCGTCCCACCGTTCTGGTCGACCTTGTGGAAGCAGCCGTTCGCAGTGGTGCAGGGCGGGAGCCCGAACTGCGCCCGGTAGACGGCGAGGTCGGCCTCGGCGGTCGGGTTGTCGAATGCGTCGACGACCGCGACGGTCTGGCCGACGCCCGCGCTGGACGAGGGCAGGTTGTACGCCGACTGGAGGTCCGCCGGTCCGTACCCCTGCGGCACCCCCGTGTTCGGCTGCATGGCCACGTCGGTGCGCCGCAGCGCGTGGCAGTAGGCCATGCCCGGAGGCGGGTTCTCGCACACACGCTGGAACGCCTTACGGACGATCGGCGGAACGGAGCTGGCAGACGCCGGGACGGCGATCAGCCCGACCAGGCCCAGCATGGACACGCCAACGGCGAGCCCACGGCACAGACGATCAACCTTCACGATGCTTCAATCCTGTTACTGAGCTGTTACGCAAGGAAACGAACGCACCATAACAGACGTTCACTTCCTGGACGTGACAGGGGAGTAGTACTAATGGGCTATCGGCGCTGACCGAGCGGGCTGGCGAGAGGGGAAGCTTGACGGAGAGCGGCGCCCGCCCCTATGGTGCGCCCGTGGCAAAAGAGCTTCCGACCACCTCGCTGGCGCTACTGATCCGCGGCCCGGACCGGCCGGGAGTGCTGCACGCGCTCACCGGGGTGATCCTGGCGCACCAGGGCAACATCACCTCAGTGGAGATCCTGGAGCGCGGGGCACGCTCGGCAATCTATCTTGAGATCGACCGGTTCGACGGAGACACCGAGGCGCTCATCTCCGACCTGGAGCGGCTGGAGCAGGTCGACACGGTGGAGCGCACCCCGAGCATGGCCGGGGTGTACGGCAAGCGGGTGATCGTGATCGGCGGCGGAGCGCAGGTAGGCCAGGTGGCAGTCGGAGCGATCTCCGAGGCGGACCGCCACAACATCCGCGGCGAGAAGATCAGCGTCGACACGATTCCTCTGGTGGGGGAGGAAAACATCGCCGCCGCGGTGCGCGCGGTTCCGCGCCTGCCCCGCGCGGTCGCGCTCGTCCTGGCCGGGGCGCTGATGGGCGGCGAGATCACCCGCGCGGTAGAGGAGATCCGGGCCCAGGGCATCCTGGTGGTCAGTCTGAATATGGCGGGCTCGGTGCCGAAGGTGGCGGACCTGGTGGTGAGCGACCCGCTTCAGGCCGGGGTGATGACGGTGATGGCGATCGCCCGCACCGCCAAGTTCGACATCGCCCGCCAGCGCGGCCGCGTCTACTGATCGCCCAGCTCGCTGGGCGGAAGCCGTTAGACGCTACGCATCGCCGCGGGCAGAAGGAGAGGCACTGCTGCCCGCGGGACATCCGCGTCGGCTGAGGCGGGCTCGCGCTGGCGGGCGAGCACCCGCGGTTTCGCCTCGTACGCCCGCTCCGCGCGGTCGCTCAGGCGGCGGTGTCGGCGGCCGACTCCGTGCTGCTGGCACGGCGCACGCGCCGGTACACGGGGCAGCGCACCCGCTGCACCGCTCCGCCCGGTCCCGCTGCCTCCAGTTCCTCGTACCAGCGCACTGCCACCCCGCGCTCACGGAGCCGCTCGAGCACGCGCAACAGCGTATCCTGATCCACCCGGCGGCTGGCGAGCGGGGGCCGCTCCGCGATCGCCCAGCCGGGCAATCCCTCTGTTTCGGGCAGGGCCTCCAGGACGATCCGCTCCAGCTCCTCCTGTGCACCGAGCCAGCGCAGCGCCAGCCCGAGGACAAGCACCCCCGCACCGATCATGAGCATCGGGAGCAGCACGAACAGCCCCGGAGCCCCGGGTTCTCCCATGTACATCGCCCACCTCCCCGATCCAGCGGCTGCCACGCCTGGCAGGCCAGCCTTTCCCAGCATAGCACGGCCAGACCACGCCGCTCGGAGCCGCTACACTCCACGGAAGCGGGGGCGGCGCTTCTCATTGAAGGCACGGATGCCTTCCACGCGATCCTCGCTGAGCAGCGTCGCGGTGTAGGCCTCGCTCTCCAGGGCCCAGCCGGTCAGAAAATCCGCGTCCACACCGCGGCTGATCGCCCGCTTCGCCTGGCGGACTGCCAGCGGCCCATTGGCCAGGATCTGCTCGGCGACCTCGCGAACCGCGGCCGAGAGCTCAGCCTGGGGAACCACCCGGTTCACCAGCCCGATCCGCTGCGCCTCCTGGGCGCTGATCCGCCGGCCGGTGAAGATCAGCTCGCGGGCGAGCGTACGGCCGACCAGGCGCGGCAGGCTCTGCGTCCCGGCTCCGCCCGGAATGATGCCGACGCGCACCTCAGGCAGGCCGAATTCCGCCTGCTCGCCGGCATAGATGAAGTCGCACAGCATCGCCAGCTCCAGCCCGCCGCCCAGGCAGTAGCCGGCTACCTCCGCGATCACCGGCATCTCCAGGTCATAGAGCGCCCGGAACATCCGAGTGAACAGTGCCCGCTGCCGGCGCCAGCCGTCCAGGTCCATCCCCTGGCGTTCCTTCAGGTCCGCGCCGACGCAGAAGGCGCGCTCGCTCGAGGAGCGGAGCAGCGCGACCCAGACGTCGTGATCGTCACGGAGCGCCGCGAGGACCTCGATCAGCTCAGCGGCGAGCTGGCTGGAGATGGCGTTCAGCGCCTGGGGACGATCCAGAATGATCGCTGCCAGGTGTCCCTCGCGCTCGAGGCGGACACAGCGCGGCTCGGGGGGCGCCGGCAGCGCCGGGTTGGACGGGGCGTCGCGGGAGGTCACGCGCCGTCCACCGTGGCGCCCGCCTGGCCATCCTCGGCCGGGCTGCGCTGGCCGGTACTGCCGGGGAGGCGCGCCTGATGCTCGGCAATGGTCCGATCGCGCAGCGCACAGAGCTCCTGGCTGAAGCGCACCGGATACGGCTTGGTGGTGACGAGCTCGTGGTAGGGGGCCGGAAGCTGGGCCAGGTTGCGCTCGGCCAGCTCCCGCACCTCCGACAGCGGCGGCAGGGCGCCCGGCACCAGCTCCCCGCCGACGATCACCGGTTTGAGCAGCCGCTCGCTGTGAGGCGGCTTCGGCTCGTGGGCGAGCTGCACCACGTCGTACTCGAAGCGTCCCACGCGGTACACCTCCTTCTTGCCCGGGTAGGTGCTCTTATCGCCTGCCACCTTCACGGTGGGACGGACGCGGCCGGAGGCGTCGACATACTGGACTTCCTTGTAAACGCCGCCCAGCGTTCCGCCCTCGATGTCCTGCTCCACTGAGCCGGCGCCCACGCCCACGCTGGTGCCAACCCCGAAGCCGTCCACCGGGGCGCCCGCCTGAAGCAGCTCGTGGATCTTGAACTCGTCGAGGTCGCCGCTGAGCAGGATCCGCACGTCGGGCAGGCCGCCGCGATCCAGCGCCGCCCGGACGTAGCGGCTCATCTCCACCAGGTCGCCGGAGTCGAGCCGCACCGCCGCGAGTGTGTGCCCGAGCCGATCCCGATACTTGTGCGCCACCTCGATGGCGGTCTCGACGCTCTGCCGGACGTCATAGGTGTCCAGCAGCAGGGTGTAGCGGTTGAAGCTCTCCGCGACTGCTTCGAACGCCTCGCGCTCGGTTCCGAATAACTGCACCAGCGCGTGCGGGATCGTCCCGGTGGCGCGGAGCCGGTAGTCGTAGGCGGCGGCAAGAAAGGAGGTGCTGCTACAGCCGCCGATGTAGCACGAGCGTGCGACCGTGTACGGCTCCTGAGCCCGCCGAAAGGCGAACTCGGCCACCGGACGCCCTTGCGCCGCCCATACCACCCGCGAGGCCTTGGTGGCGATGAGCGTGCTCAGGTTGATCGCCTGCAGCAGGCCAGACTCGAGCAGCAGCGCCTCGCGGAACGGCCCGGTAACGCGCAGCAGCGGCTCGTTCGGGAAGGCCACTGTGCCCTCTGGCATCGCCAGCACCTCGCCGGTGAAGCGGAGCTTGCGCAGCACGTCGAGAAACGCTACGTCGTAGTCGCGAATCTGCGACAGATAGCGGAGATCCTCGTCGGTGTAGCGGAACTCGCGGACGAAGGCGACCGCCATCTCCACGCCGGCGACCAGCAGGTAGCTGCCGCCGAAAGGCGCCCGGCGGGCATACAGGTCGAACGTCGTCTCGCCGTTCATCCCGGCCCGCCAGGCGACGTAGGCGGAGTCCGGATGGTACAGGTCGGTCATCAGCCCGGGGTGGCGCAGCGGGTATCCGTTCACTGACCCCTTCCAGCGCAGTGTCCGCGGTGATGGAATAGGCGGCGCGGCATGAGTGTTCTCAAGTACCACACGCAGCCTCAGGTATAGTACCAGTGGAGCGCCCGTTCCCAGAGGGGATATTGCGATGCCAACGCCGATCACGCTGACGGAAAGCGCACGAAACCAGCTCAAGAACCTGCTCATTAAGCAAGGACGAGCGGACCTCGCCCTGCGGGTCTACGTCAGCCCGGGCGGCTGCTCAGGATTCTCCTACGGTATGGCCCTCGAGGACCAGCCCGGCGACGACGACTACGTCTTCGGGTACGGCGACAACCTGAGGGTCGTCGTCGACCCCTTCAGCGCCCAGTACCTGGAAGGGGCGCAGATCGATTTTGTCGACGCGCTCATGGGGGGCGGCTTTACCGTCCACAACCCGCAAGCCGTGACCACCTGCGCCTGCGGTAGCTCCTTCAAGACCGCCGCGGACGCCGGCCGGGCCAAGCCCTGCCACTAGCGTGCCGCGGCCGCTTCTGACCGCGCTCGCCGCCGCCGCGGTACTCGCCGCGGATCAGTGCACCAAGCGGGCGGCGCGCGCCCGTCTCGCCCCCGATGCCCCCCAGGCGCTGCTTGGCGAGTGGATCCGGCTGCGCCGGGTAGAGAACCCGGGGATCGCCTTCGGACTGTTGCATCGCCAGCCGCGCCTGGCTGCCCTGGCAACCGCGCTCGCCCCGGCGATGCTGCTGTTCCTCACGCGCCGCGTCTCCTCCCCCGCCGGTGTCGTTGGGGGCGGGCTGGTCGCCGGCGGCTGGGCCAGCAACGCGCTCGACCGCGCCCGCCAGGGGACGGTGACGGATTTCCTGGACCTCGGGCTCGGCCGCTGGCGCTGGCCGGCCTTCAACCTCGCCGATGCGGCGATCGTCCTGGGCGTTGCGCTGCTCGCCCGCGGCCTCACGTCAGGCTCTCCGCCGCGCTCCTCGGCCCCGGGCCATGATGCACTGGCTCGCCCAGGGGCAGGTCTCACCGGGCGCTGATGTCGCTGTACGCCGGTGTCAGAACTGCGCGAGCCGTGACCCGCGACCTGATACTCCACCCGGACGGGAGCATGCCGAGCCAGCAGCCGCCACCGCACCAGCCAGAACCGGCGCCTGGCACTCGCGCGGAGGTGCTGGACGAGTTCGAGGCGTGGATCGAGCAGCGCGGCGGCAGCCCGCTGCGGCGCGCCGCGCTGCGGGCGCTGTTGCGCGGGGTGCGCGCCGCTGCCCGCTACGTCCGCCCGGGAACGGGCCAGCCCCGCTCCCGCTGAACGCTGTCCAACCCGCCGCGCTCAGCGCAGCACCTGGCACTTGACAAAGTTGGTGTGCACTCCGGCCTCGAACGGGTGGGCCCCGGCGATGACCACCATCTCGCCGGGCTGTGCTCCAGCGTGACCCAGCAGATACTGCTCCATCGCCGCGATGTTCGCCTCCAGCCCCTGCGCCAGCGGCAGCGAGACCGGGATGACGCCCCACCACAGCGCCAGCCGGCGGCAGACGGCCACGTCCGGGCTGAAGGCGTAAATCGGCGTTCGGGCCCGCCCGCGCGAGAGCAGCTCAGCCGTTCGGCCAGTGCGAGTGATACCGACGATGGCGCACGCCCGCAGGTCCTCAGCCAGGACCCGGGCGGCATGGGTCACCGCTGCCGCCTGGCCCAGCGCCCGGCGGTCCTCGGCGCGCCGCTGGCGTGCCCAGGGGCGCTCCGGCAGCTCCGCCGTCTCCGCGGCGCGGACGATACGGTCCATCATTCGCAATACCAGTAGCGGGTGGCGCCCGGTCGCGGTCTCGGCGGAGAGCATCACTGCGTCGGTGCCATCCCAGATGGCGTTCGCCACGTCCGTCGCCTCGGCGCGCGTTGGCGTATCGGACTCGCGCATGCTTTCCAGCATCTGGGTCGCCGTGATGACCGGCAGCCCACGGGCGTTGGCGCGCTGGATCATAGTCTTCTGCAGTAGCGGCACCTGCTCGGGCGACAGCTCGACGCCAAGGTCGCCGCGGGCGACCATCACCGCGTCGGCGGCGGCGAGGATGTCTTCTAGATGCTCGATCGCCTCGCGCTTCTCCAGCTTCGCCACCAGCGGGGTGTCGTGGCCGAGGTGGCGCACCAGCTCGCGCGCCTCCCGCACCTCGTCACCCGAGCGGATGAAGGAGAGGGCGACGTAGTCCACCTCCAGCTCGTCGAGCCCGAAGCGCAGGTCGGCGCGATCCTTGTCGGTGAGTGCTGGCGCGGAGATGGCCACGCCCGGCAGGTTGATCCCCTTGTGCTCGCCCAGCAGTCCGCCCTCCTCCACCCGCGCCTGCACCTCGTCGTCGCCGACGGCGGTGGCGACGAGCCGCAGCCGGCCGTCGTCGAGCAGCAGGGTGTCGCCGGGCTTCACGTCGCGGGGCAGTCCCTGGTAGGTGGTGGAGATCCGGTCGGCGGTGCCGAGCACGTCCTGGGTCGTGATGGAGAGCTGCTGGCCGGGAGTGAGCATCACCGGGCCGCCGCCGGCCAGCCGCCCAACGCGGATCTTCGGCCCCTGGAGGTCCTGGAGCACCGCGACACTGCGTCCGAGCTCCTGCGCCGCCGCGCGCACTGCCCGGCAGCGGCGGGCGTGCTCCTCCGGCTCGCCATGGGAGAAGTTGAGTCGGGCCACGTCCAGCCCGGCGGCTACCAGGTCGCGCTCGAGCCCGTCCGTGGCCGGGCCGAGCGTGGCGATGATCTTCGCCCGCCGCACCCGCGCTCGCGGCCGATCGTCAGGCATTCCGCTTCGTCTCCAGTGCCAGGGTAGCACGGGCGCCAGCTCGGCCGCCGCGCCTCAGTCGCCCACCTGGTACACCGCGGTCTCGGCGTCTTCGAACACCGGCGGACCAGGGAACAGCGCGGCGACGAGCGCGTCGTCCCGCCGCCGCTCCTCGGCTGACTCGTAGGCCGGCTTCCAGAGCACGACATACTGGAAACCGAGCCTCCGGACCCGCTCCCCGAGCCGCAGCGCCAGCGGGGAAGTGGTCTCGCCCTGCCGGGCCACCCGCCGCCAGAGCGCCCCCAGACTCGTCTGGTCGCCTCCCCGGGCCCGATAGCCGCCCGAGATCGGGCAGCCGTGCAGCGTCTGGAAGAACAGTCGGGCTTTCTGGTCAGCTCCACCAGCATCCACCGGCAGCTCCAGGATCGGGCCGCGGCAGCCCTGCTGGACCAGGTACTGGTAGCCGCCCGGGACGTGTGGGGTGGAGAGGGGAAACGGCAGCGACAGGAACTCGAAGCCGACCAGCAGCGCGGCCAGCGGGGCAGCCAGCGCTGGCCAGCGCAGCCACTCGCGCAGGGTGACAACGCCCTGCGCGGCGAGCAGGGCCAGGCAGAGCATCGCCATCCCCATGAAGCGCGCCGGGGTGCGCCCAATGGCGACGTAGGGCAGCACTTGCAGCAGCGCATAGGGCGTTGGGATGCCGCCGGGCAGCGCCAGCAGGCCGTCGGGGCCGCCCAGGTGCAGCAGCGGGCCGAGCGACAGCGCCGCCAGCAGCAGCGCGGCAACCGCCCAGAACGGCCGGCGGGTGGCGCGGGAGCGGAGCCCGAGCGCAGCCAGCGCCAGCGCCGCCAGCCCGGGGTACACTACCGCCTCGTCTTCCAGATCGAGCTGCCGCTGGTGGTACCAGGCCCGCATCGCCCCACCCCAGAGCGGGTGCAGCGGTGAAGGGCTGATGAAGGCGAGCAGATCGGCTGAGTTGCGCACCGCGTAGCGCTCGGGAGGGATGACCCCGGCGCCCTGGCGGGCTTCGTCGAGCGCCCCGGCGAGCAGTGGGGCAGCCAGCGCGAGCGCCAGCGCCCCGCTCGCCCCAAGCACCGCGATGCTGCCAGCAAGCTGTCGCGGTCGGATGAGGACCTCCCGGACCAGCAGCAGCGCGGCCAGCAGCGCCAGCGCCAGGCCGGCCTGGAGGTCGGTGTAGGCGGCGGCGGCGAGCGCCCCGCCGGCCAGGATGATCCAGCCCGGCCGGCGGGTGCGGAGCGCGTTCAGCAGCCCGAGCAGCGCCAGCGGCGCCCAGCACGCCGACACCACGCCCAGGTGGCCGGTGCGGACGTGGTTTAGCAGGTAGGGGCTGGCGGCATACACCAGCGCGCCGACCGCGCCGGCGGACCGGCTCCCGGCCACGCGCGTCGCCAGCGCCCAGGCGGCCAGCCCGTTCGCCGCGAGCATCAGCAGCAGCACCAGGTTGTAGGCGACGAGCGGGCCGAACAGCCGCAGCGGCGCCCAGGCCAGCAGCCCATCCAGCGGCACCAGCGTCTCGAAGTACAGCCGAGCCCCATCCGGATAGAGGATGATCGGACTCTGGTAAGGGTTCGAGAGGGAGCTGAGCGCCCGCGCCACCCACCAGAGCTGGTGGGTGTGAATCAGGGCGTCGGCGGGCCGGTCGCCTGGGAGCTGGCTCCCCAGGTGCAGCGCGAGCGGCCAGGTGAGTAGGAGCGGCAGCGCGAGCAGGGCCAGCGCCACCCCCAGGCCGCCCCGGAGCGCGAGGAACGTCGGCAGCGCGGCGCGGGCTCCCGAAACGGCGCGCCGGCCGGGGGCGGAGAGTGGGGCGCGGGGGGCGACGCCGGAGACGCGCACTAGCGGAGGCGCGCGCCCCGGCGCGCCAACGACAGGAACAGGTCCATAGCCCGTGGCGAGCCCTGAGCGCCCGGCGGGGCAGCGACCTCGCCGCCGAGCAGCTTGATCACCGCCGCGGTGCCCCGCGCGGCTATCTTGCACGCGTCGCCTGGCTCCCCGGCGTGGACCACGTCGCTATCGGCGCAGGCCACTGGCTCGCGCTCCTGGAGCAGCGCGGCCCAGGCATTGGACAGGAGCGACTCGATCAGGCTGGAGCGTGTGGTTGGCAGCACGGCAATCTCCAGGCGTGGGCCACAGCCCACGCGAGCGCAGTGGAGTGTACCGCCCGGCGGCAGCCGTCCGTCGGATGTGGCCCCGGCCGCGCAGCGGCCTGCCCCGTGGTCCACGCCGGCCGGTACAATCCCGCCACGGCTGTGGCCGACACGGCTGCGCCTGCCGCCCAGGGGAGCAGAGGCGCGGCGGGGTCCAGGCTCACCCACACCCAGACCAAGGGGGAAGACGGGCATGAAAGTCGCGCTGCTGGGCGCGGGACGCATCGGGACGTTTCACGCTACCACACTCACCGCGCATCCCGACGTGGAGACGCTCATCGTGGCAGACGTCGACGAAGCGCGGGCGGCAGCCGTGGCGCAGCAGGTTGGCGGACAGGCGATGTCGATCGACGCCGCGATCGGTTCCAGGCCCGACGCGGTAGTGATCGCCGCGGCCACCAGCGCCCACGCCAGCCTGATCACCGCCTGCCTGGACGCCGGCCTGCCCACCTTCTGCGAGAAGCCGATCGCCCTGACCTGGGAGGACAGCCTGGCGATCGTGGACCGGGTGGAGCAGCAGAGCGGAGTGCTGCAGATCGGCTTCCAGCGCCGCTTCGACCCGGGCTACGCCGAGGCAAAGCGGATGCGTGAGCAGGGCGAGCTGGGCACTCTGTACTCCGTCCGCATCGCCGGCCACGACCCGGCGCCGCCCCACGAGGAGTACATCCCCGCCTCCGGCGGCATCTTCCGCGACCTGCACATCCACGACTTCGACATCCTGCGCTGGGTCACCGGCGGCGAGGTGGAGGAGATCTACGCGCTCGGGACCGTCCGCGCCTTCGAGCAGTTCGCCCGCTACGGCGATGTAGATACCTCGGCGGCGGTGCTGCAAATGGCCGACGGGGTGCTGGTGGCGATGACGGGCGGCCGCCACGACCCACGCGGCTACGACATTCGGATGGAGCTGTTCGGCTCGCGCGAGAGCATCGCCGTTGGGCTGGACGCCCACACCCCGCTCCGTTCGGTCGAGCCAGGTGTGCCCCCGCCCAGCGAGCCGGGCTACCGGGACTTCACGGTGCGCTTCGGCCACGCCTACCGCGCGGAGCTGGCCCACTTCCTGGAGCTGGCCCGCGGCCGAGCGCAGAACCCCTGCACCGGCCGTGACGCGCTGGAGGCGCTGCGGATCGCCATCGCCGCCGACCGCTCCCGGGCCGAGCATCGGCCGGTGCGGGTGGCCGAGATCCGCTAACCGGCCCGGCCAGCGGCCGCTCCCGAGCTACAGGTGGAACGCCTCGGGCAGCAGCTCGGCGATGGTGTAGACACCCGCGCCGTCTACCACCACCCGGCCGTCCGGTAGCATGTGCTCGGCCAGGAGCTGGCGGCAGGCGCCGCAGGGCGTCCGGCCGGCGCTGCCCAGCTCCGGCGGCGCGTCGATACAGGCGACCGCGCAGATGCGAATCGGCCGAGCGCCGGCGATGACCGCCTGGAACAGGGCAACCCGCTCGGCGCACATGGTTAGCCCGTAGCTGGCGTTCTCGACGTTCGCCCCTCGGTACACCACGCCGTCGGCGCCGACCAGCGCCGCGCCGACCCGGAAGCGCGAGAAGGGCACCCAGGCACGGGGCGCGACAGCGCGCGCCGCCTCCAGCAGCTCAGCCTCGTCCGGCGCCAGCTCGGTCCGCACGAGCCGGAGCATACCATCCGGCCACCAGAGCCCGGGGCAGGCATTCGCCGTGCAACAGCGTCCGCGGGCAAGCCGTAGCGGCAGACCAAAGGTGGGGGAGATGAACGCGGTCAACCTGGCGGATCTGGTGAGCGCGCAGAGCCTGCGGGAGATGGGTGAGGTCCTGCTCGCGCTTCTGCTCGGGGCGGCAATCGGCTGGGAACGCGAGTGGCGCCACCGGCCGGCGGGGCTGCGCACCCACATGCTGGTGTGCGCAGGCGCCACCTGCTTCGCCATCGCCTCTGGCTACGGCTACGTGGGGCTGGGCACCGCGCGCGACCCGGCCCGCATCGCGGCGCAGATCGTCAGCGGGGTCGGCTTTCTTGGCGCCGGGACGATCTGGAAGACCGCCGACACGATCCGCGGCCTGACCACCGCGGCCAGCATCTGGCTTGTCGCTGCGATCGGGCTGCTCATCGGGGCGGGCATGGAGCCGCTGGCGGTGTTCACCACCGTCGCCGGCCTGCTCGCCCTGTGGCTGCTGCGTCCCGTCAAGGGAATGATCGAGCCCGGCTCCGAGCCGCGCGACGAGTCCGAGGCATAGGCAGACCTGGCCTGTCCCTGGCCTCAACCACCGGGCGCCGGCTCCAGCCAGCCGCGGGCGCGCTCGACCGCCCGCAGCCACTGGCGATACAACGCGTCTCGCTGGTCAGCGGACATCCGCGGCTCATACAGTCGCCCACCGCTGGTGGTATCCGGAAGCTGTGCGGGCGAGCGCCAGAGTCCCGCCCCCAGGCCGGCCAGGAGCGCCGCGCCGAGCGCGGTGGTCTCCGGCTGCGCTGCGACCCGCACCGGAATACCCAGGATATCGGCCTGGAGCTGCATCAAAAAGCGGTTGGCGGTCCCGCCGCCGTCCGCCCGCAGCTCACGCAGCGGCTGGCCGGCCCGGGCCATCGCCTCGGCTAGGTCGCGCACCTGGTAGGCGATCGCTTCCAGGGCCGCCCGGGCCAGGTGGGCGCGGCTGGTGGCGCGGGTCAGCCCGACGAGCGTGCCCCGAGCGTACATGTCCCAATGCGGCGCTCCCAGCCCGACGAACGCCGGCACCAGGTACACTCCGCCGTTGTCCGGCACGCTCTCGGCCAGCGCCTCTGTCTCCGCCGCGTCGCGGATGATCCCCAGTCCATCGCGCAGCCACTGCACCGCCGCGCCGGCGATGAACGCGCTGCCCTCCAGAGCGTAGGTGGCGCTGCCGTCCAGCACCCAGGCGAGCGTGGCGAGCAGCCCTTCGCCCGAGCGCTGCGGGGTCTGGCCGGTAGTGGCCAGCAGGAAGCAGCCGGTGCCGTAGGTATTCTTCGCCTCGCCGGGCGCCAGGCAGCGCTGCCCGAACAGCGCCGCCTGCTGGTCCCCGGCGCTGCCCGCCACCGGGACCGGCCGACCGAATAGCCGGCACTCGCCGACCACCTCGGCGTTGCCGACCACCCGTGGCAGGACAGTGGGCGGGATCTCCAGTAGCGCCAGCAGCTCCGGATCCCAGGCTCGCGTGTGCAGATTGAACAGCATCGTCCGCGAGGCGTTCGCGGCATCGCTGACGTGCGCCTGCCCCTCGGTGAGCTTCCAGATCAGCCAGCTCTCCACCGTGCCGAACGCCAGCTCCCCGGCCTCGGCACGCCGCTGGCCATGCGGGATCCGGTCGAGCAGCCAGCGCAGCTTGGTGGCGGAGAAGTAGGCATCCAGCAGCAGCCCCGTCTTCTGCTGGATCAGCGGCTCCAGCCCTCGCGCTTTGAGCGCCTCGCACAGCGGCGCGGTGATCCGGCTCTGCCACACCACCGCCCGGTGCAGCGGCCGGCCCGTAGCCCGCTCCCAGACGAGCGTCGTCTCCCGCTGGTTGGTGATCCCGATCGCCCCCAGGCACTCCGCCCCGCCGGCGCGCTCCAGCGCCTGGCGCGCCATCGCCAGCGTCGTCTCCCAGATCTCCTCCGGGTCGTGCTCGACATGCCCCTCACTCGGATAGTGCTGCCGCAGCTCACCGTCAGCCGCGGCAACCAGCCGCGCCTGCTCGTCGAACACCAGCGCCGCCGAGCCCGTGGTCCCCTGGTCCAGCGCGAGGATGCGCACCGTCAGCCCCGCGGCCCGCGACCCGGATCCCGGGGCGAGAGCGCCGAGCCCGGCCGGCGGAAGCGCCAGCCGCGGGCGCGCAGCCGCCAGCCGCCGTGCCAGAGTCGGAAGAAGCCACGTTGGGCGCGCTCCCGCGCTGCCACGAGACCCGGCAGGCGGGAGGGGGGACGGGCCAGCCGCATCGGCTGGATCTCGGCCCGGTAGCGCTCCGCCTCCTCCCGACGCCGCTCGGGGCTCCAGCCGAGCACCGCGCCCACCCGCTCCGCGATGGTTTCCAGCTCCCCGAGCCCCTGGTCCGGCAGGAACCCGGTGGTCCCCCGGCGGAGCAGCAGGTCGGCCAGGTGGCGCGCCTGCTCCCGCTCGGCGGCGTGGACCACCTGGGCGAGCAGGTCCGGGGCATGGGGCGCCAGCGGGAGACGCAGCTCCGGCGAGCGCCGGACTAGCTCCAACACCTCCAGCGCCCGGGCGCCGTAGAGGGTCACGAGATGGCTCGCCGCCTGGCTGTCGAGTCCCGCGTCCGCCGCCAGCGCCGCGACCTCGCGCTTGAGCGCGGAGTGATCCGCGGTCGCCCCGGGCAGCAGGCGGGTGGCGGTGGGACTGCGCCGCTCGACGCCCAGCCGCTGCGCCACGAGATCGCCAACCTCTTCCGCGATCCCGCGGTAGGCAGTCAGCTTGCCGCCCACGACCGAGACGACCCCCTCGATCCCATCCTGGGCCAGGTGATCGTGAATCGCGTGCTTGCGAGAGACCTCGCCCTCTCGCACACCCTCCACCCGGACCAGCGCGCGCACCCCGGCCCAGGTGTAGTACACTTGGTGGAACGGCGCATAGGGGAAGGCGCGGCTGGCGGCACGCAGCAGGTACTCGACGTCATCCGGCGTCGCGGCGACCGCGCCGGGATCGCCGCTGTAGTCGGTATCGGTCGTCCCGATCAGCGAGTAGCCGAGCCAGGGGACGACGAAGAAGAGGCGGCCGTCGGACTCAGCGAACAGCACGTGGGCGTGGCGCGTCCCGCTGGGCGTAACCAAGTGGACCCCCTTGGTCAGCCGCAGCAAGGGCCGCGGCTCGCGACGCAGTTCGCCGACGGTGCGGTCCAGCCAGGGACCGGTCGCGTTGACTGTGATCCGAGCGCGCACTGCGCAGCGCTGGCCCTCCTCCAGGAGCACCTGCGCCCCGACTACTCGGTTCCCCTCGCGCAGGAAGCGCTCGACGGTGGCGTAGTTCACCGCCAGCGCCCCGTTGGCGACGGCGTCCACCACGTTCTCCACCACCAGGCGCTCAACCAGGGGTACCTGGGCGTCGTAGAAGCGCCAGGCGCCGCGCAGCCCCTCGGCGTTCAGCCCGGGCTCCTCCGCCAGGAGCCGGGGGCGGCGCAGCCAGGCGCGCGGCGGGAGTGACTTGTCGTAGGAGAGCAGGTCGTACAGCCGCATCCCCGTCCAGAGCTTGGCTCGGTAGAGCGGCGAGCGGCGATAGATGGGTAGCAGGAACGGCAGCGGATGGACCAGGTGCGGGGCGATGTGGAGCAGGATCTCCCGCTCGCGCATGTCCGCCCGCACCAGCCCGAAGTCGAACAGCTCCAGGTAGCGCAGCCCACCGTGGATCAGGCGGGTGGGACGCGAGGAGGTGCCCGAGGCCCAGTCACGCCGCTCCACCAGCACCACCCGCAGTCCACGCAGCGCCAGGTCGCGGGCGATGCCGGCCCCAATCGCCCCGCCGCCGACGACCAGCGCGTCGAACAGCTCAGCGGCCAGCGCTCGTGGGTCTCGGTCAGCCACCCGCTCCTCCCCGGCCTCAGCATAGTATCGGCCGCTTGCGCTCGCTGTGCACGCCGGATATGGTGCGGCGCAGTGCAAGGATACCCGCTCGGATGGGCGAGAGGCAGTGCTGGACAGCGGCACGGCGGGTGCAGTTCCATCCTCACGATAGCTGCTCGCTGGCATCCGCGGCGCGACGGGAACGCAGATCGGCAGGCGGCGGGGTGGGGGGAAGAAGCTATGGCCCGAGAACGAACAAGCGCGCGCGGGAAGGACATCCGGTCGAGCGAGCCTCCGCCGGTCATCGTGGAGTCCGCCGAAGCCCCTGCCTCCGAGCCGCCGGTCGTGCGCCCGGCTCCGGCGCTGTCCGCCTCCTGGCAGCGGGCGCTGTACCTGCCACTCATCATCCTGGCCTGGCTGGTGGTGCTGCTGATCGTCGGCTGGGTGCTTTCCCATTTCACCCGGACCATCCTGTTGGTCGTGTTCAGCATTGTCATCGCCTTCGCGGTGGCGCCCCTCGCCAACGCCCTGGAGCGCTGGCTGCCGCGGCCGCTGGCCATTGGGCTGGCCTACGTGATCGGCGTCGGCGTGATCCTGGGAGTGGGCGTCCTGATCATCCTCACCGCCGCAGCACAGGTCGCCAGCTTGGTTGCCGCCGCGCCGTCCTACGCCCAGCAGGTGCAGGCGCTCCAGCTCCAGGCGCAGGAGGTCCTTGGCCGCTTCGGCGTCCCGGTGAGCGCTGTGGGCGACCTCCAGCAGCAGGTGCTGGCGCAGCTACAAGCGGCCGGCACGACCATCGCCAGCGGTGCGCTGGGCTGGCTCACCGAGGCGTTCGGGGTCGTCACCGACCTCATCCTGATCCTGATCCTCAGCGTCTATATCGCCGTCAACGGGACCGCTATCGCCGAATGGCTGCAGCGGGAGACGCCGGCTAGCCAGCGCTACCGCGCCCACCTGCTGGTTGCCGTGGTCAATCGGGTGGTCGGCGGCTATGTCCGCGGCGTCCTCACTCTGGCAGTACTGATCGGGACACTGGTCGGGGTGGGCATGGCGGCGCTCGGGGTGCCGTACGCGGTGCTGCTGGGCGTGCTGGCATTCTTCATGGAGTTCATCCCGGTTCTGGGCGTGTTCATCTCAGGTGCGGCTGCACTCCTGATCGCCATGCTTCATTTTCATGACCTGGTCCACCCGCTGATCGTGCTCGTCTACTTCGTGATCGTACATATCATCGAGGGCGACGTGGTCGGGCCGCGAATCATGGGCAAGGCGGTTGGGATCCATCCCGCCACGGGCCTGATCGCGCTGGTGGCCGGGACGGAGCTGTTTGGCATCTGGGGGGCGCTATTCGCCGCCCCGGTGGCCGGGATGATCCAGGCGGTCATCACCGCTACCTGGGTCGAGCTGCGCGGCGGCAACCCGAAACAGGTGCTCGAGGCGGTCGTGGAGGAGCAGCGCGCGCAGGTCGAGCAGAAGAGCAGGGTACCATGACTCGGCAGGGGAGGCAGTTGCCCTATCCGCCAGCCACGTTCTCCGCGATTCCTGTGCCACGGCCGGGCGACTGATGCTCCCCTGAGCCCCGCCCCCATCACGACGCGGCTGACGGAGGCCACGGTGGGGAGCAGACCGCCTAGCGCCCCGCCGCTCGCAGCCCGTCATTCACCTGATCATGCAAACGCGCCACCCGCCAGCCTAGCTTCGGTTTAACCAATCCACAGCCGATCTTTAGCATCCGTTCACCCGGCGCTAAGGACCATCTGATCGGTCCCCGCTATCCTCTCGCCACACCCCGCGATGGAACGAGGGGCTATACAGCCGAGCCATCCACAACTATACTGGTGACTTGTCTGGACAAGTTGGGGTGTTAAGCGGGTGTGGGGGACGGACGAAAGCGGGGGCTATGCAGCCGGTCGGCGCGGTGTTAGACTCCGCGCGAACTCGCCCATGAGGTGGCAAGGAGCGCGCTCGCCCCGCGCTCAGGCTCCCGGTCGGCTCGGCTCGCGCGCCCATTCCCGGCGCTCCAGCGCCCTCAGCCTGTCCGCAGCCTGTTATCCGTGACCCGATTTCGGCATTCAAGGAGGAGGCATGATGCAACCCCGTCCTGAGCTCGATCCGTTGGTCACTGGCCATCTCTTCGGCGCGCGCCTGGAGCGGCGCGCCTTTCTCCGCGCCGTCGTTGGCGGCGCCGCGCTGGGGGTGCTGAGCGCGGCGCTGGCGGCCCCAGCGCTGGCGGCGCCGGCCCCGCTGCGCCAGGCGGCGCCACTGCTGCAGGCGGCGGGCGACTGGAACGCTCCGCCCGATCCGTCCAAGGCCCAGGAGCAGGCGGCGGACTTCCAGACCTACGGGATGCCAGACGACTGGGCCAACTACGGCAAATCCATCCAGGCGTTCTGCGCCAAGAACGGCTGGTCCGCTTGCCATCGTACCGACACCGACATGTCCTCGAACGAGGAGATCACCAAGTTCGACGCGGAAAAGGACAACCCGATCGCGGTGATGGCGGACATAGGGCTGCTGTACGGCCCGGTGGCCGAGCAGAAGGGTGTGGTCCCCTCGTACCTACCGCCGTCCGCGGAGAAGCTCCCGGAGGGCTGGAAGGCGAAGACCGGCGGCTGGGTGGCGACCTTTACGGGCGTCCCCGGGTTCATCGTCAATACGGACGTCATCCCGAACGTTCCGCAGACCTGGGACGACCTGCTGAAGCCGGACTACAAGGGCAAGATTGGGATGGGCGATCCGCGCAAGAGCGGCACCGCCGCGACGAGCTTCATCGCCTGGTCGTTTGCCCACGGCGGGGATGAGTTCAACCTGGTGCCCGGAGTGGAGTACGCCAAGCAGTTACTCCCGAACATCGAGGGCGTGGCCGAGGGGAACCAGGAGTCGCTGGAGAAGGGAGAGATCCCGATTCAGATCAAGTACGACTTCAACCTGCTGGCCGCCCAGGCGAAGATGAAGGAGAAGGGCGTCAACACGCAGGTCATCATCCCTGGCATCTCCATCTACGCTCCGTCGGCGCTGATGGTGAACAAGTACAACGTGGCGAAGATGGACCTGGCCAAGATGTTCCTGGAGTGGGTGCTGAGCGACGACGCCCAGCTCATCTTCGCTGAGTTTGGCGCCCGCCCGGTGCGGTACGTGCTGGGCGATCTGCAGCTCCCGGACAGCGCCAAGGCCAAGTGGCTGCCTGATTCCGCCTACGCGAACGTGAAGACGGTCAAGGATTGGAACCTGGTATCGCCCGCGCAGGTCGCCGCCGTCTGGGACGAGCGGGTGCTGGGCGGCTGACGATGGGCTCCGCGCCCTCGGCTGGAGCGCTGGGCCAGACGGCGACCCAGCGCTCCGCCCCCGCCCGGTCTATGGCGCGCGCGCTGCGCGATGCGCTGGCCGCCTGGCTGCCGGCGCTGCCGCTGCTGCTGCTCGCCGCGCTGCTGCTGGTCATCCCGGCCATGCTGCTGATCGTCCAGAGCTTCAGCACGGAGGCCGGCCTGTCGCTGGCCAACTGGGGCAAGGTGCTGAGCAACCGGAACGACCAGCGGGCGATCGTGACCAGCTTGGAGCTGGCGGCGCTCTCCGCCACCCTGGCGATGCTGATCGGGACGCCGGCGGCCTGGTTCATCAGCCATATGTTCCCGGCGCGGCGGGCGATCTGGCTGGCGCTGCTGAACGTGGCGGCGAACTTCGGCGGCATCGGGCTCGGCTTCGCCTACCTGGCCACGCTCGGCAACGTCGGAATGGTGACGCTGATGCTCAAGGCCATCGGCATTCCGTTCGATCCGCCCAGCCCGGCCTCGTTCACCGGGCTGGCGATCGGCTACCTGTACACCAACGTCCCTCTGTTCGTGCTGCTGACCATCCCGGCCATGGGCGTGCTGCGGAACGACTGGTGGGAGGCGGCGCAGACGGCAGCCGCGACGCGGCTGCAGTTCTGGCGCTACGTCGGGATCCCGGTGCTCAGCCCGTTCATCGCCGCCGGCTGGCTGCTGATCTTCACCTGGTCTATCGGACTGTACGGGCTCGCCTTCGCCCTGGCCGGCACCGGCGGAGCGACCCAGGTGCGGCTCATCACGCTGCAGATCGGCTTAACGCTGCAATCCTCCGCGTTCGGCCAGGAGCGAGCAGCGGTGCTGGCAGTGGTGTTGATGGTCCTGGCGACCGTCTCGCTGCTGATCTACCGCGTCCTGCTGCGCCGAGCGCTGCGCTGGTTCCGCTAGGGGCGCGATGGCTACTACCGCACATCCTCCGTTTGGAGTTCGGGATTCGGAGTTCGGAGCCCCCAGCCCCGAACTCCGAATCCCCGATTCCGAACCCCGACTGAGGAGGCCCCGGTGAGCGCGCACCGGGCTTCGGCGAGCCGCCGACTGCTGCTGCCCCCGCTCGGCCAGCTCATCCTGTTCGGCGCGCTGGCGATCTATCTGCTGCTGCCAGTGCTGGCGGTGCTGCTGTACTCGCTGGCGACCGTGTGGCGCGCCCACATCCTGCCCGACGGCTATACCCTGAAACACTGGACCAACGGGCTGGACGATCCCCGGCTGGTCGCGGCGTTCCTGCGCTCGGTCGGGCTCGGGCTGGCGGTGGTGATCGTGGACATCGCGTTCGTCGTCCCCGCGGCGTACTGGGCGCGGGTGCGCAACCCGCGCATCCGGATGCTGACGGAGCTGGCGGCGGCGATCCCGTTCGCGCTCCCGTTCATCGTCATCGCCTTCGCCATCCTTCAGCTCGTCGGCAAGGTCGCCCCGCACCTGCTGGGGACGCCCTGGCTGCTGCTGTTCGGCCACGCCGCGATCGCCTTCCCATTTCTGTACTGGGCGGTGGATGGCGCAATGGCGGCAGCGGACATCGCCCGGCTGAGCGAGGCGGCCGAGACCTGTGGCGCCGCGCCGCTGGCGATCATCCGCCACGTGGTGCTCCCGAATATCACCAGCGGGATCGCCACCGGCGGCATCCTGGTGTTCGCCACCAGCTTCGGCGAGTTCGCTCTGGCCCAGATCCTCGTTGGCGCTCGCTTCGAAACGGTGCCGCTCTGGAGCGTGGACGCCCTCGGCGCCACCCAGGGCAAGTTCAACGAGCTGGCCGTGATCACCTTCGTCACCTTCGTCGTGCTGTTCGTCATCTCGGCCGCCGCGGTGTACTGGAATCGGGCGCAGACGATTCGCCTGCTGCCAGGGGCACGGGCCATGGAAGGGAAGTAGCGCGATGAGCGGAGTAGTGCTGCGCAACGTCAGCAAGCGGTTCGGCGCAGTGCAGGCGCTGGACGGTGTCTCGCTCGAGGTCGCCCCGGGCGAGCTGGTCGCCTTGCTCGGCCCGTCGGGCTGCGGCAAGACCACGCTGCTCCGCTCGGTTGCCGGGCTGGAGCGCCCCGAGCAAGGACAGATCCTGGTCGGCGACCGGGACGTCACCCTGGCGCCGACGCGCGAGCGGCCGATCGGGATGGTCTTTCAGAGCTATGCGCTGTTCCCGAACATGACGGTGCGCGAGAACATCGCCTTCCCGCTCATGGTGCGCAAGCGGCCCCGGGCCCAGATCGAGCGCCGCGTCGCAGAGCTGATCGAGCTCGTGCATCTGCACGAGCAGGCGGACCGCTACCCGCACCAGATCTCCGGCGGGCAGCAGCAGCGCGCCGCGCTGGCGCGGGCGCTCGCCCCGGACCCCGAGGTGCTGCTGCTGGACGAGCCCCTGTCCGCGCTGGACGCGCTGGTGCGTGCCCGGCTACGGGACGAGATTCGCCGCATCCAGCAGGCGGTGAAGACAACGGCCATCTACGTTACCCACGACCAGGCGGAGGCGATGGCGATCGCGGACCGGGTGGCGGTGATGAATCAGGGCCGGGTCGAGCAGCTCGCCCCGCCGATCGAGATCTACGAGGCCCCGTCTACCCGCTTCAGTGCCGCGTTCGTGGGTAGCCGCAACGCGCTGGAGCTGCCGGTCCAGGACGGCCAGGTGCGGCTGGGGAGCGCCTTCAGCGTCGCCGCCCCGGCCGGCAGCCGCGCGGTGCTGGCGTTCTTCCGCCCTGAAGACGTGGAGCTCCGCCTGGAGCCGGGGGGGCACCCCGCCCGCGTGGAGGCCAAGACGTTCCACGGCTCGGTGACCCGGCTACACCTGACGACCGAGGCCGACGGTCGGACCGCGCGGCTCTATACCGACCTGCCCAGCCGCCAGGCGCTCTCCCTGGAGACGGGGAGTGACGTCTGGATCCGGGTCGATCCAGCCACCGTGCGCGTGTTCCCTTTGGAGAAATGACGCGCCGCTTGCTGCCTGCCGCCACGCTCCCGGAGGAGAATACCGTGACTGACACGCGCGTCGTCCTGCTCGGTCTAGATGGCTTCCCGCATCGCAAGATCAGCCCGGAGCTGACCCCGCACCTGTGGGCGCTCGGCCAGCAGGGTGGGATGGCGCCTGACGGCGGCCGCAGCGCCCTGCCCTCCTCTACCTACCCCGGCTTCGCCACGCTGCTGAGCGGCTGCCTGCCGGCGCGCCACCGGGTGCTCACCACCCACACCCCCGGTCCGCTGCCCTCCATCGTTCCCGGCTGGGCCGGCGAGATCCGGGTGCAGGCGCCCACGCTGCTCGACCGCTGCCTGGACGCCGGGGTGCCCTGCGCCGCCATTCAGGGCGATCACAAGCTGCACGCAATCCTCGCCACCGAGCGCGTCGAGCGCGTCTGGCCCGAGGGCCGGACCACGCTCCCGCCCGGCATTCCGCTGGAGCCACACGGCTACCCCGCCAACCAGGCAGTCCGCCCCCACCTGCTGGCCGCGGCGGCAGATTCCTCCCTGACGTTCCTCTGGGGCCACCTGAACGAAGCCGACTCCTGGGGGCACGACTACGGCCCCGACGCCCCCCAGAGCCACGCTTGCTATGCCGAGACAGACCGGATCATCGGGGAGCTGCTCGACGCCCTCGCTCCAGACTGGGAGCGCAGCGTGGTGATCGTCGTCTCTGACCATGACATGGAGCCGCGCACCGCTACCCCACCGATCGACCTCCTGGCCGACCCGATCCTGCGCGATTTCGTGGACAGCGCCTACAGCGACGGCGGCTGCGGACTGCTTCACCTGCGCCCCGGCGCCGACCCGGCGCTGGTTGGCGCCCGCCTGCTCGCCCTGCCCGGCGTCGCCGGCTGGCACCAGGCTGGCCCGGCGCTACTGATCGCCGAGGCGCAGCCCGGCCACCTCTTCGCCAGCCAGCGGCTGCCGCGCGGCGGCTTCCACGGCGGCCCGGCGACGACCCGCACCGTGGCGGTCGTCGGCGGCGGCCATCCCGCCGTGCCCGCCATCGCCGCGGCGATCCAGGCTCGCCCGCCCCATCTCGCCGACTGGGCTCCTACCATCTGCGTGCTCCTTGGGCTGGATGCCAACGGCATGGATGGGCGCAATCTCGCCGCTGGCGGAGCGAACACCCGGTGACGTCGGGGCTAGGTAGGCTCCTCGGTCGCGGCCCGAAGCACGTCCGTGGCTCCAGGGGGTGGCGAGTGTCTACCAGCCCAGCAGGGGACCTGCATGAGCCCACCTGCCAGAAGGTGGCGAGAGCGCCGCGGCTGGACGCCGCTTTCGCGACCCGGCCGCGAGATCCGCGCTCGGAATAGCGCGAACGACGTAGACACATACTCCTTTTGCCCCCTTTTCCCGGGAACATCCCACCGCTACGATCCGCACGGCGTAACGGCCGGCGCGCATCCGGCCGGATCGGGGGCGATCCGCGGGCAGCGATGCCGAGCCAGAAGGCCAGGCCCCAGTAGTAGACGAAGGAGGCCCCGCCAATGAACAGGGCGACCCCGGTGACGAAGGCGGACTGCTGCGGCTGTTCGGTAACCCAGCGCGTCAGCCGGTCACGCAGCAGGTACACCAGGGCCAGGAACAGCAGCACCATGACGGCGACCTGGCCCAGCCCCTGGATGCTCATGATGAGCGCACCATACAGTGGACTCTGCGAGGTCGCGGCGTAGGCGAGCAGGTCGCGGAACACCAGGTAAGGCCGGCCCACGGCGAAGGTGCCAACCATCAGGCCCATGATCCCCGCTCGGGTCAGCGGGGCGGAGAAGAACGCGCGGATCTCGGCCGGGATGCTCCTGATGAAGCGGTCGAGGAAGCCGAATGAGAGCGCTGCCCAGAGCAGCATCAGCGCGCCGAGACTGGTGGAGACCGTCTCCGCCTGCGCGATGCGCGCCCCGCGCTCGTTGAAGGACTGGGCGCCCTCGGTGCCCAGGGAGCCGACGTACAGACCGTACAGCCGCCGACGAGGATCACCCCGACGGCGAAGACGCCCAGCGCGCGGATGGCGCTGGTGCGTGAGGAGGCCTTGTCGGTCGCGCAGGCCAGGCCAGGCAGCATCGCGAACACGATGCAGTTGCAGGCGGTGAAGGTCGCCCGCGAGCCCGGCTACTGCGGCGAAGATCAGCCCGAACGCAGCGCCGTTGCTGGCATACGTGCCTGCCAGCGTCGCGGTATCCCCGATGGTGTTGCCGGCGACGACTCCGCGGCCAAACCCGTCGACGGTCTGATAGTTCCAGAAGCCGGCGATGAACACCCCGATCAAGACCACGGCAACGGCCCAGGCCACACGGGTACGCAGCGGATAGGCCGCCACAAGCCCGGACGCAGCCGCGCGCGAGGCGGCGGTTTGCTCACGGCCGGCCGCCATCCCGCCTGCCGGCAGGAGCGGCGACGCATGCGAAAGGTCCTGTGCACTCATAACGTCATCCCCCTTCACGTCCGCGGGTCGGCGGCACGCAAGCGCGGCCGCCAGCCGCACGCAGGGCGCTACCCCTGGAGCGCAGGGAAGCCGGCGATCGACCCATCTCCGTACCTCGTTCGCGGTATTCGGATCGGGCCATGGAGAGTGATCGTCCGGGAAACGCTCTTGGGATGCGACGCGCCTGCTCCGTCGGGCAGCCTGCTCCGCCTGGGCCGCTGAGGCGGTTCCCAGGGCAGGTGGGAGCCAGCATCGCGCGCCGGGAGCATCATCCGTGGCGCGGGCCCTGGGGCTCAGGACGGCCCGGACTCGCCCCGGTCGCCACGCCGAGGGGCAGCCGCACGGTGACGGTCGTCCCCTGCCCCTCCTGGCTCTCGACGGCGATGCTGCCCCCGTGCTGCTCAACGATCTGCTTGGCCCCGGCCAGCCCCAGCCCGGTCCCAGGGATGCGCCCGGCGACGTTGGCGCCCCGGTGGAAGCGCTCGAACACCCGCGGCAGGTCGTCCGCCGGGATGCCGATGCCCCGGTCGCGGACGCGCAGCACCGCCCAGGCCTCCGGGCCGCTGCCCTCGCTCTCCACCGAGACAACCACCTCGCCTCCCGCAGGGCTATACTTGATCGCGTTGTCGAGCAGGTTAGTCAGCACCCGCTCCAGCCGCGCCGGGTCCCAGTTCCCCACCAGAGGGCCGGCGGCCTCCACCCGAACGGCGTGGCGCCCGGCCGTCTGCAGCGCCTCCTCCACAACCCGCCGCGCCAGGGCGGCCAGGTCGGTAAGCTCGCGCTGGAGATCCAGCGGCTGGCCGATCTCCAGCCGGGCCAGGTCGAGCAGTTGCTGGAGCTGCGCGGCCATGCGGCTCACCCTCGCGCTGATCTGCGCCAGGCTTGGGGCCATCGCCTGGGCCTCGGGCACCGAGGAGCGGGTCGCCCGCCGGTGCAGCAGGTCGGCGTGGGCCTTGATCGAGGCGAGCGGGTTGCGCAGGTCGTGGCTGACCGATGTGAGGAAGTCATCCCGAGCCCGGACCGCCTCCAGCGCCTGCTCGCGCAGCCGCGCCTCGCGGATCGCTGCCCCAGCCAGCGCCGCCAGCGACAGCAGCCGCCGCTCGTCCTCCTCGCCAAAGGCGCTCCTCTCCTGGCTCAGCACCGCCAGAACGCCAAGCACGCCCGCGCTGTCAGCGAGCGGGACACCGAGCCAGCCGCACACGCCCGCCTGGCGGACGAGCGCCACGTCGTACGCCCGAGGCTCGGCGAGCAGGTCGGGCACGCGCAGTGGCCGCCCCTCGGCAATCACCTGGCCAACCAGCCCGGTTCCGAGTGGCTGGCGCATCCCGACCGTGTAGATCGGTTCTCCCCGCGCCGCGACGTACTCGACCGCCCCAGCCGCCTGGTTGACCAGCCCGATAACCGCGTGCCGCCCCCCGGTCAGCTCCAGCGCGGCCTCCAGCACCCGTTCCAGCCGCGCACTCAGGTCCGGCTCCGCGCCGATGGCCAGTGCGGCCCGGTACAGCGCCCGGGCCTCGGCCTCGGAGGCGAGCACCCGGTGGTGCAGCCGCGCATTGTCGAGCGCCAGCGCCGCCCGCCGCGCCAGCTCCTCCGCGAGGGCCAGGTCCCGCTCGTCGAAACGCCGCGCCGTGTCCGAGGCGACCAGGGCGAGCGCCCCGAGCACGCTTCCGCGCGCCACGAGCGGGACGACGATACAGGAGCGCGGTTCGAGCGCCGAGAACTCGCGGCGCAGCGCCGGATCGGCGACGAGCTGAGCGAGCGTGTCCGGTGGGACCTCGGGCACGAGCACCGAGCGGCCGGTCGCGAGCACCTGTGCGACGATGCTCGCCGGGTTGGCGGGATCCGGGCGGTACAACGGGGCGGCACGGCGCAGCAGCGCTTCCCGCTCCGGATGGCGGTGCGCGGCCGGGCCGGCGACGAGCGCGCCCTGCTCGTCGAGCAGGTACAGCAGGCAGTAGTCGGCCAGGGACGAGACCAGCAGTCGGACGAGCCGCTCGAGCATCGCGTCGATATCCAGCGACGCAGCGAGCGCCTCGCCCGCCGCGGCCAGCAGTCGCTGCGCCCGCTCCTCCCGCTTGCGCTCTCCGATATCGGCGACGAGCGAGAGCACCCCGATCGGCCGGCCCTCGGCGTCGCGGAGCGGCGCGGCCCAGAGCGCGACCTCGATCAGCTCGCCATCCTTGCGCTGCCGCCGCGTCTCCATCCCAACGATGGTCCCCTCCTCCATGGTCCGACGCAGGTTGGCCCGGAACTCCTCCTGCCTGTCGTCTGGAATGGCGGGCAGCGGGCGGCCGAGCACCTCGTCGGCCGCCCAGCCGAGGATGCGCTGGGCGGCCGGGTTCCAGAGGCGGACCCGGCCCTCCGGGTCCAGCGCCATGATCGCCAGCGGCGACGCCTCGATGATCGCCCGTAGCGTGTCGTTCGCATCGCGCAGCGCCGCCTCGGCCCGCATCCGCTCGCTGATGTCGACGAAGATCGCAATCGCCAGCCGCACCCGCCCGGCCGAGTCCCGGAGCGGCCGGGCGCTTACCTGCGCCCAGCGCTCCTCGCCAGTCGCCCGGACCCGGAAGCGCACCACCTCGACCGGATCCGGCTCGCCGCGCAGCGCCCGCCGGCTGGGCAGGCGCTCTGGTGGGAGCGGCTGGCCCGCCGCGTCCATGATCTCGAAACGCCCGAGCACCTCCTCGCGCGAGGCCCCCAGCAGCGCCGCGGCCGATGGGAAGCCGGGCGCCCGCGCCGCCGCCTCGTTTGCGAAGACAAGCCGCTCGGCCGGGTCCAGGGCGATGATCCCGTCGGCGACACCGTCGAGGATCGCCTGGAGCTGCTCGCGCGCGCGGCTCGCCTCCTCCGCCGCGACCCGCGCCCGGCGGGCCTCGGCGACCGCCCGGCCGCTCAGGAAGCTGATGAGCGTCGCCGCGCCGCCGTACACGGCCAGCAGAACCAGGTCGGTCGGGTCCTCCAGGTTCAGCACGCCAACGGGCGGGAGGAAGAAATAGTCGAACGCCGCGACGCTGAGGAGCGTGGCGAGCAGGCCCGGCCCCAGCCCGCCGCGCCAGGCCGCCAGCATCACCGCGACGAAAAACACCGCGAAGCGCGGCCCGATCAACGGCTCAAGCGCGCCGGTCGCCAGCACCGCCAACCCGGTCGCGGCCAGGGCCAGGACGTACCCGAGCAGCCGCCCCGGCCAAGCGCCCTGGCCGGCGGCGCCCGAGGCTTCCACGTCCACCCTGTACCCCCGCACGCCACGTCGCTCACGGCGACGTTTCTCACTGCGCCCGTGCCCGTGGCGAGATGGTAGCATCGCCGTGATCGCGCCAGCGCTCTCACGCCAGGCTCACGCCGTCGCCGGTGCTTGGCGAATCGCTCTCTGTTCTCGTCGCTCAGAACAGCTTCAGAGTCCACTCCACGCAGCCACCTACGCTGTGCCCACGTTCAAGCCATTGACGCGGCCGCGAGTTGGCGATATGCTGGATGTACCATCGTATGACAGGCGGCTGGCGCAGCCGCCCCGACCCGGCGTCGTGCCAGGGTCGCGGCGTGGGCGCGTGTTCTCCTTCGGAGTGCGTCGTGGCACACTTGTCACTGCGCGTACGCACCGCCGATTCGGCCCAGCGCCGTGCTTGCAGGAGCGGCCGACCGAATGGTTCCTGCTGGCCCCGTTGCCCCCAACCACTGGCGATCAGTCTGACGGGCACCACGTCCCTGTTTCCCTACCGAGCTGGCAATCCACCCGCCATGACCTGGCACTGCCCCACCGCTCTACCGAGCGTGGCGGGCTACCACATTCCCGTTGGGAGGGCCACACGACCCTCCCGAACCGCGATGCAGCCGAGCTCCAAGGGGGCTAGCTGTCTTCAACCCGACCGCAGGTTGGACGAACGAGCAGTCGCGGCGACGACAAGGAGGGAGCGCCGATGAGCGACAGCACTGCTGACATGTCGCGCGGGATGGCAACCAGCGAGCCGCGGGGGCAGAGACCGACACAAGGGGTGGATGAGGTCCACATCCTGTGGACCTCGGAAGGGATGAGTTGCGATGGGGATTCGGTCTCCGTCACCGCCGCGATGCAGCCCAGCCTGGAGGACGTGGTGCTCGGGCTGATCCCCGGCCTACCCAAGGTGCACCTGCACAACAAGGTGCTGGCCTACTCGCTAGGCGGAGAGGACTTCCTGAAGCCCTTCTTCCAAGCCGCGCGCGGCGAACTGGACCCGTTCGTCCTGGTGGTGGAAGGGTCGATTCCCAACGAGAAGATCAACGGCGATGGCTACTGGACATCGATGGGGAACGACCCGGCCACCGGTGAGCCGATCACGCTGAACGAGTGGATCGACCGCCTGGCGCCGCGGGCCTGGGCGGTGGTGGCGGCCGGCACCTGCGCGACCTACGGCGGGATCCATGCGATGGCAGGCAACCCCACCGGCTGCATGGGGCTCGCCGACTACCTGGGCTGGGACTTCCGCTCGAAGGCCGGCATCCCGATTGTCAACGTACCCGGCTGCCCGGTCCAGCCGGATAACTTCATGGAGACCCTGCTCTGGCTGCTGTACCAGGCGGCCGGTCTATCGCCGATGATCCCGCTGGACGACAAGCTCCGGCCCACCTGGCTGTTCGGCAAGACGGTGCACGAGGGCTGCGACCGCGCCGGCTACTACGAGCAGGGCGATTTCGCCCTCGATTACAACTCGCCCAAGTGCCAGGTCAAGGTCGGCTGCTGGGGACCGGTCGTCAACTGCAACGTGCCCAAACGCGGCTGGATGGCTGGGATCGGTGGCTGCCCGAACGTGGGCGGCATCTGCATCGGCTGCACCATGCCAGGCTTCCCCGACAAGTTCATGCCGTTCATGGACGAGCCGCCCGGTGGGACGCTCTCGTCAGCGCTGACTACGGGCTACGGCACCATGATCCGCAAGCTGCGCGGCATCACCAACGCCACGGTCAACAAGGAGCCGAAGTGGCGGCACAACCGGCCGGAGCTGACCAGCGGCTACAACCCGCGCTGGCCACGGTGATGGGAGGGAGATAGAGGTGGCGGTTCGAGAGGCGGTCAAGCCCGAATCCAGAAATCTCGTCAGCATGTCCTGGGACCCGATGACCCGGATCGTCGGGAACCTGGGCATCTATACCAAGATCGACTTCGACAACCGGGAAGTCGTGGAGTGCAAGAGCACTTCCTCCATCTTCCGCGGCTACAGCGTGTTCATGCGCGGCAAGGACCCCCGCGACGCACACTTCATCACCAGCCGCATCTGCGGCATCTGCGGCGATAACCACGCCACCTGCTCCGTCTACGCCCAGAACATGGCCTACGGCATCAGCAGCCCGCATCTGGCCGAATGGATCGTCAACCTGGGCGAAGCGGCCGAGTACATGTTCGACCACTCCATCTTCCAGGACAACCTGGTGTTCGTGGACTTCTGCGAGCAGATGGTGAAGGAGACCAACCCCAGCCTGCTCGAGAAGGCAGAGCGAACCGAGGCCCCGCACGCCAACATCCACGGCTTCCGCACTATCGCCGACATCATGCGCTCGTACAACCCGTTCACCGGGGAGACGTACCGCGAAGCGCTGCAGATGAGCCGGCTGACCCGCGAGATGTTCTGCCTGATGGAAGGGCGGCACGTGCACCCTTCCACGCTCTACCCGGGCGGTGTGGGCACTGTCCCAACCCCGCAACTGTTCAGCGACTACCTGGTGCGGCTGGTGCGGTTCCTGGACTTCGCCAAGCGGCTCGTTCCGATGAACGACGACGTCTTCGACTTCTTCTACCAGGCGCTGCCCGGCTACGAGGAGGTAGGGCGCCGGCGCATCCTGCTGGGCTGCTGGGGCTCCTTCCAGAACCCCGACGTCTGCGACTACCGTTACCAGACGATGACCCGCTGGGGTCGGGCGATGTACGTCACGCCCGGGATCGTGGTCGACGGCCAGTTGGTGACGACCGACCTGGTGGATATCAACCTGGGTATCCGCATCCTCCTCGGTAGCTCGTATTACGAGGACTGGGAGAACGAGGAGACGTTCATCACCCGCGACCCGCTGGGCAACCCGGT
>JAJPGT010000111.1 GCA_021325655.1 Pseudomonadota bacterium | reverse complement strand
GATCGCCCGCTGGATCTGGGGTTTGGGGCCCCAGTAGTTCGGGTTGGCCTCCAGCACGATCTGCTGATCGTGCGTCCACTCCTTCATCAGGTAAGGGCCGTTGGTGACGATGTGGTCCGCTTCCACCCACTTGTCGCCCCATTGGGTGACGACGTCTGCGCGGAGTGGCATCAGCGTCCAGGTGGAGGCCAGGGTCAGAAAGTAGGCGGCCGGCTTCTCCAACGTCACTACCAGCGTCTGGTCATCGGTCGCCTTGACCCCGAGCTGCGACGGGTCCATCTTCCCGTTGTTGATCGCCTCGCCGTTCTTGATAGGGTACAGCGAGGTGGCATAGTCCGAGGCGGTCTTCGGGTCGATATTCCGCTTCCAGGCCCACTCGAAGTCATGGGCGGTGACCGGCTTGCCGTCCGACCACACTGGACCCTGGCGCAGATGGAAGGTATAGGTCAGCCCATCGTCCGACAGGTCCCAGCTCTGGGCGACCGCCGGCTGGATGTTGCCGTTGGCGTCCTGGGAGACGAGCGCCTCGAAGAGGTGCATGATCACATCGATCGAGACGCTATCAGAGGTGATCCCCGGGTCCATCTGAGGTGGCTCGGTGATGGGGATCCGAATCTCGCCGGCCGGAGCCGCCTGCCGCGCTGTCAGAACCGGGCTGGCGAAGCTCACCGGTACCAGTAGCGCGAGCAGGGAAACGGCGAGCGCGCCGATACGCGCGATGCGCCAGGCGGATAACCGCGCTGAATGCCGCATAGAAAGCCCCCCTCTTCGTCATCTGTATCAGCCGGCGACAGCGGGCCAACGTCGCAGCGCTCCCGGGGACCGAGCTCTGGCTGCTGGACTCACTCGGCTGATCTTAAGTCCGCGACGATACGCGCAGCGGCTCGATCTGTCAAGCAGCCCGGCGGCGTGCCACGAGCGCTACTTGTGCTTCTGCACGTACACCAGGTTCCAGTCAGCGGGTGGCGGATCCTCGAGCAACTGCCCAGTTCGCTCCAGGTAGACCCGGCTCGGCCCATCGTCCGGCCTGGCCCGCAGCGCCTCCCGGAACGCGGCGTGCGCCGCCGCGAAGTCGCGGGCGTGATAGCGCTCGATCCCCTGAGCGTAGTGCTCGAGCATCTGGCGGGTGGCCTCATCGAGGGAGCCGTCGAGGGGCCGCTGGGCGAGCAGCTCGTACACCGCCACCGGCTCCTGCTTACCCTTCACCGCGACCAGGTCCAGGAAGCGGGTGAGAAAACGGTCTGCGCCAGCGGCGCGGAGGGTGTACTCGCTGATGCAGATCGAGGTGCCGTAGTCGTTGTTCAGCGGCTCCAGCCGCGCCGCCAGGTTTACAGTGTCACCCAGCGCAGTGTAGGCGACACGCAGCTCGCTGCCCATGTTGCCGACGGCGGCGACCCCGGTAGTAATGCCCACCCGCATCTGAAGGGGCGGGTAGCCCTGCGCTTCCAGCGCCGTGCTCAGCTCCTTGAGCGCCGCCTGCATCTTCAGCGCCGCGGCGCAGGCCTGCGCGGCGTGATCCGGCTCGTCGCGCGGGGCATTCCAGAATGCCATCACGGCATCACCAATATACTTGTCCACCGTGCCACGGTGCTCGAAGACGACCCGGGTCATGGCGGTCAGATACTGGTTGATGAAGCTCGCCAGCGTTTCGGGTGGCATCCGCTCGGCGATGCTGGTGAAGCCCTTGAGGTCGGTGAATACGACGGTGATCTCGCGGCGCTCGCCGCCGACGCGCCGCACCTGGTCCGGGTCGCGCGCCAGCTCCAGGACGACGTCGGGCGGAACGTAGGTGGCGAACAACCCCCGCAGCGCGCGTTGCTCACGCTCCTCGAAGACGATTCGGTTCACCAGCAGCGCCGCGGACGAGAGCAGCAAGCTGAGCGGCGGGGTGATGAGGTTCAGCAGCACGCCCTGAGTAAAGCAGTATTGCGCCGCCACCAGGTAGGCGACGAGCAGGAGCGCCCCGAGCAGGACGACGACGAGGGGAGAGAACGCGTACACGGCCAGGGCCATCAGCAGCGCCGCGCCAAAGATGGTTGCCAGCGTCGTCCCCTGGGACGCCGGTGCGAACAGGTTGGCGGAGAGCTCGCCCTGGGGCCGGCCGACGATCGTCTCCGCCGCCTGGACATGGATCTCTACCCCCGGCATCTTGCGGATACGTGCCGTGGGCACCCAGTAGTCGTCGGCGAAACCGGTAGCAGTGGTCCCGACAAACACCATCTTGCCGCGCACCAGCTCAGGGTCGAAGGTACCGTTGAGCACATCGACATAGGAGAGCTGCGGCACCGCGGAGGGGCGGCCGCTCTCCGCCGGCGGCCCCAGCCAGTTGACGAACAGGCGGTAGATCGAATCCACGGGCAACTGCCGCCCGGCGAAGGGCAGCAGTCCGTTCACCGCCGGCCCTTCCAGGCACTGCGGCCGGCGCAGATACTTGCAGACTGCCACTAGCGGCAGCGCCGGATAGACCTCGCCCTGTGCCTGGATGGCCAGTGGGATGCGGCGCACGGTGCCGTCCGGATCCGGGAACTGGTTGGCGTGGCCAAGCGCCAGTGACGCGGCGGCCAGGTCCGGCAGCGGCTTTAGGATGTCGGAATAAGAGATCCAGGCACCGGGAGTGACGATCCGGCCGGCGTTCTCGTCTCCCGCCACCGGCTGGATGACGTTCCTGGCGGTCGCGATGGCGCTGACCAGCTCCGGGTCGTCCGGCGCCCGCTCGGCGAACAGAAGGTCCAGCACGATGACCCGGGCGAGCGGCTTCCCGCTTCTATCGAAGGCTAGGTTGCGAATGACCTGTGCGTGCAACGTCCGCGGCCAGCCGAAGATGCGGCCATACTCTTTGAGCGCGCGGACGCTGCGCTCGTCGATCGCGACCAGGACGGAACGGCTGGCGAGCTCGACCGGCTTGGTGCGGAAGAACGCGTCGCTCGCCTGGAGCTGCAGGGTCTCGAAGGTGCCCCGCGCCGAGGCAATGGAGACGAGCGCCGCCATCGCGAGCGCCACCAGGAGCGTGATAGACAACCGCCGGAGGTGCCGCCGGCGGATCCCCGCCCGCCGGACGTGCTGCAGGAAACGCGCCGCGCTGCGTGCCATGGGCCGATTGTACTCACGCCCTTACCCAGGAGCGTAGGGCCACCACACGGGCACGCCGCCGGGGCGTATTCCCATCGTAACGGGCCCGCTCTCCCGAGCAACCGGCCACGCTTGCTATACTGGCGTCTCTTAGAGCAACGCGCCGGAGAGCTCCGTTGCCCGATCTCCTCAGCCCCGCCGCGGGCGCCCGACCCCCGCTGCGTGGCCCCGCGACAGGTCTCGCCCCCGCGCGGACGATTCGGCGGCAGGTCAGCCACGCCGTGCTCCTGGTCGTCCTCGCCAGCCTGCTCCTGTCCGGCGGTATCGTCGTCCACCCGGCGAGCGTGCCCGTGGCGTCTGCGCCGCTCGATCCGCTGCTCGCTCCTGGAGCGAGCGCCGCCGCGGGGGCGCACCTCTCGGGCGGCCCGGGCGCGGATTCGGTGGACACCTGGGTGCAGAGCATTCGTCAAACGACGCTCTGGGCCGGCGCGGATGACGATGCGCCCCCCCTGGCCCAGATCGCCGCCTGGACGTACCTGCAGGTCATCGGCCCGATCCAGGGCTCTCGGGTACATGTGCGCGCGCTGAACGGCAACGTGCCCGCACCGGTCGACGCCTGGGTGAACGTCTCGGACGTCAGCGCCGCGCTCGCCCCTACCGCGGCGCCGCTGCCCCCCACCCCCACCGCTACCGTGGCGCCCACCCCGGCGCCTGCCGTCGTGGTCCCGCCCGGCCCACGCAAGGTGACAGACGCCGAGCCACCGGATATCAGCGCCGCCTATGCGGTCCTGGTGGACGGCGACTCCGGCCAGATCCTGTTCGGACGCAACGCCCATGGCCGGGTCGCCCCGGCCAGCCTGACCAAGATCGTCACCGCCCAGGTGACGCTGGACCACGTGGCCGACCTGAACCAGGTGGTTACGGTCGACGTGGACAGCCGGGTGATGTACGACAGCACGATCATGGGGCTGACCCCGGGCATGAGCGTGTCGGTGCGGGCGCTGCTGTACGGCCTGATGCTGCCCTCTGGCAATGACGCAGCGATCGCGCTGGCGGAGTACGTCGGCGGCTCACAGGCCGGATTCGTGGACATGATGAACGCGCGGGTGCGTGAGCTCGGGCTACAGGACAGCCATTTCATGAACCCGCACGGGCTGGACGCTGACGGCCACTACTCCAGCCCCTACGACATGGTGATGCTGGCCCGGCGCGGCATGCAGAGCCCGGCCTTCGCCGCGCTCGCTGCCGCCAAGTCCTGGCAGGGCGAAGGGTTCAGCCTGACGAACCTGAACAAGATGCTCTGGCTGTACCCGGGCGCCGACGGGGTGAAGGTGGGCTACACCGACAACTCCGGCCGGGCCATCGTCGCCTCGGCCACGGTGGGCGGCCACCGCGTCTACGTTGGGCTGATGCGCGCCCCGGACATGCTGAACGACTGCACCGCTCTGTTCAACTACGCCTTCAACAACTATGCCTGGCCGTAGGAGCCGCTGGCGGGCTCATCTCGGTGCAGCACACGGCAGGGTTCGGAACGTCACCGTATCCTGCGCTCCCTCGCCCTGGTAGTTGACCGCCACGACCCGCGCGGTGAACTGGCTCGCGCAGCGGTAGGAGTGGCTGACGACTGTCTGAAGGCTCGGCCGGGTGTCGAGCCGGCCGTCGTCGGTCCAATCCCAGGCACAGGCAACCGACTGGCTGCTCGATTCGGCGGTGGCCTTCAGCCAGACGATCGTCAGCCCGCCCTCCTCCTGCAGCTCGTTGACGACCGTGACGCTCACGGCGAGCCCGGCCGGCTGGGCGGACATGGGGCGGCGGTAGCGTGGTGGCGCGAGCAACAGCGGCGGCGTGGACCTCCGAAGCGGGCCGCATGGACGGGGTGACATCTTCCCCGCCTCTCCATCTGGCACCGCGCGGCTCATGTCGCGGGGCGCGGCACACGCGTGGCAGGTGTGCCGCGCCCCGGCCGCTCAGCGCGGGATGATCGGCAGCACGACGTGCGAAGGGTGCTCGCGGTCATGCAGGATGGTTTGCAGCGCCGGGCGCATCTCCGCGTCCTGCCCCAGCTCGTGCCCGGTGTTCAGGTTGCGGTCGAAGCGCGGGAAGTTGCTGCTCGAGATCTCCAGCAGGATCCGGTGCCCGGCTCGGAACAGGTTGCTGGTAGACCAGCAGTCAATGGTGTACTGGATCGGCTCGCCGGGGCTGATTGGCCGCGGCTGGTCGGTCCCCTGGCGATAGCGGGCGCGGATGATCCCATCGGTCAGGTTGCGGGCGAAGCCATTGGGGGCCAGGTCCACCAGCTTGGCCGTGAAGTCGGTATCCGGGGCGCTGGTGATCGCCCAGAGGTTCACGGTGATCGGCCCGGTCACCTCCACGTCGCGCTCCAGCGGTGGGGTGCTGTAGACCAGGACGTCTGCCCGGCGCTCGACCGCGCTCTGGTCGAACGCGCCGTAGGGGAGCTGGGTGGGGTAGCAGCAGAGCTGCCCGCCCATAGTCGGGACCGGGTTGTTTGGATCGTACAGGTAATGGTCCGGCCGCTCATCGCCCGGCTCCCGCGGGCTGAGCGTGCCGTCGCCGGCTGCCGAGTTGGCGTGCCCGTCCGAGTGCAGGTAGTAGTTCGTGAACTGCGTTCGCGCTAGCGGCCACTCGTTCTCGTAGCGCCAGGTGTTCTCCCCCATGACGAACAGCTTGATCCGGGCGTCTCGGTCGATCCCGTTGGCGATCCCCTTCAGCCAGTAGTCGAAGAAGCGCAGGTGCTCGTCAGCGATGTCGTAGTGCACCGGCGTCCAGCCCTGGCTCGACTCGGTCCCGAAATCGACGATCCCAACCGCCTGGCTGGTAGGGTTGGAGTGAACCCAGGGGCCGATGAGGAGCTGTGTCCCCTCGCGCGCCTCCTTCGACCCGCCCTGCTGGCGCAGCCCGACGAAGTTCCGCAGCGTCCCGCCCTGGAAGATATCGTACCAGCCGCCGATGTTCAGCGCCGGGACGCGCACACTGCCATAGCGCTCCTGGATCGACACCGCCCGCCAGAACTCGTCGCGACTGGGATGTCCTAGCCAGTCGTGGAAGTACGGGGCGAGCTCCCGCATCAGCGGCAGGTCCTTGAGCGGGAGCGTGTTCCAGAGCGTGGCCATGTTGTCCAGCCCCGCGATCAGCCGCCGGCGCAGCTCCTCAGAGCCCGAGGAGCCGAAGCGCTTGTTGACCAGCGCCTCTGAGGCGAGGTAGGGGGGCACCCAGGAGACCATGAACCCCCACTCGAAGGCGCCGCCCTGGTACGTCCAGCCCTCGTAGTAGTCGGAGGCAGTGACGATGGGGACGATGGCCCGCAGGTGCGGCGGAGCGGTCACCGCGGCGAGCCACTGCACCGCGCCCACGTAGGAGGCGCCGACCATCCCAACGTTGCCATCGGACCAGGGCTGCGCCGCGGCCCACTCGACCGAGTCGTAGCCGTCGTTCATCTCCTGGTAGAAGGGGTTGAAGTCACCCTCGGAGGTGTAGCGGCCGCGCACGTCCTGGATGACGACGGCGTAGCCGCGCTCGACGGCCCTGAGCGTGTCGGTCTGGCTGAGCGACAGCCCGATGAGCCCTTTGTTGTACGGAGTCCGCTGGAGGATGACCGGGTAGCGGCCGTCCGCGGCCGGACGGTAGACGTCTGCGTAGGTCACGACGCCATCGCGGAGCTCGATCGGCACGTCCCGGTCGACGCGCATGCTGAACATGGGGCGCATCTCGTAGCCTCCTCGAGTGCTCGGCGGCCGGGACCCTCCCGGCCACCAGTGAACGCTTCACCGGTAGCACAGTGCGGCGGGACTGTCTAGCCCCGGGGCGGCGCCTGAGGACTCGAGGAAGACCCGGGCGCCCGGCTGAAGAGCCACCGGCTCACCCTGGTAGGTCAGGTAGAAGCCGCGCAGGCCGCGGCGCAGGAAGTCCAGTCCCGCAGTGACGTCGGTGTCCGAGGGCGCGTCGTCCGGGCGGCGCAGGCAGAAGCGGGTGAACTCCACGCAGGGCTCGGCGACCAGGACGTTGGAGAGCCGCGCCAGCCCGCCGTCGAGCGTCTCGATGATCACCCCTGCGGCGAGGTCGTCCAGGGTGAGCAGGCCCTCGGCTCGCACCAGGATGTTCTCGCCGGCGCTGCCATCTCCCACGTGCTCGCCGAAGCGGCGGCGCATGGCGGCATAGTGGCCGGTGAAGCCGAGGGAGATTCCGTTGCGGCCGGCAGCATTCTTCGAGGCGGGATGATCGCGGTGATGGACGTCCACCAGCCACTCACCCCGCGCGTCCCAGCCGATCACGCCGCCGTCATCCAGCGACAGCCGGGCGACGGCAGTGATCGGGGCCGGGTCGTAGCGGCGGTGGGGTTTTTCCCCCACCTTCAGGCTCGACCGCTGGACCTGGAGGCGAACGACCTCCCCCAGTAGCTGCATCGCCAGGCCCGCTACACTCGGGACGGCGGGCTGTCGGCGGCCCGCTCCACCTTGCTCCCGGCCGCCAGGTTCGGGACGGCGCGGCTCGCCCGCGTCCCGCGGCCTGGCGCTGGCCCTGCCTCGTGGCCATTGGCGCCGTTACTGCCGTTCAGCAGTGCGATCGCCGCCACGCGGTCCCCGGGCTTCAGGTTCATCAGCGTCACGCCCTGGGCGGTTCGGCCCTGGGTCGAGATGTCGGCCAGCGGGGTGCGGATGACGATCCCGCTCTGCGACATCATCATCAGCTCTTCCTGGTCCTTCACCACCCGCACCGCGACGACCGGGCCAGTCTTGTCGGTGACGTTCAGCGCCTTCATCCCGCCCGTGCCGCGGCCGTGCGAGCTGAACAGCTTCATCGGGGTCCGCTTGCCGTAGCCGTTGGCGGCGATCACCAGGAGCTGGCCGTTGGGGTCGACGATGTCCATCCCGGCCAGGCGGTCGCCCTTGTCCAGCTTGATCCCGCGGACGCCGCCGCTGGTGCGGCTGGCCTGGCGCAGCAGGTCGACCGAGAACCGCAGCGCCTGGCCCTGCTCGGTCACCAGCACGACGTCGCAGCCGCTGGTGCACTGGCGTACCCAGCCCAGCTCGTCACCTGGCTCCAGGTCCATCGCGATCAGGCCGCTGGAGCGCACGGAGGCGAACTCCGACAATGCCGTCTTCTTGATCTCGCCGTTGCGCGTAGCCAGGATGATGAACTCGTTCTCCTTGAAGTCGGGCGCCGCCAGGATCGCCGTCACCACCTCGCGCTGATCGAGGCCGATCAGGTTGATGAGTGGCAGCCCCTTGGCGGTGCGCTCGTACTCCGGGATCTGGTGCGCCTTGAGCTGGAAGACCCGACCGCGGTCGGTGAAGAACAGAATATTGCTGCGAGTGGAGGCGACGGTCATCAGCCGTGGCGCGTCCTCCTCGCGCAGTACCATCCCCCGGATGCCGCGCCCGCCGCGCCGCTGGGTCTTGTAGGTGCTCGCCGGCAGCCGCTTGATGTAGCCGCGGGCGCTCAGCGTGATCAGCACCTCGCTGTCCGGGATCAGCTCCTCGTCCAGGATGTCGCCGGAGATGTCTGTGGCCACCACGGTGCGGCGCGGGTCGCCGAACTTCTTCTTCAGCTCCACCAGCTCGTCGCGGACCAGCAGCAGGATCTTGCGCGGATTGGCTAGCAGGTCCTCCAGGTGAGCGATCGTCTTCAGCAGCGCGGCGTACTCGTCCAGGATCTCCTGGCGCTCCAGCGCCGCCAGGCGGCGGAGCTGCATGTCCAGGATCGCCCGCGCCTGGATCTCGCTGAGCTTGAACTTCGCGCTGAGCTGCGCCTGCGCCTCGGCCGCCGAAGGGGCCTGGCGGATAGTGCGGATCACCGCGTCCAGGTGGTCCAGCGCGATCTTCAGCCCTTCCACGATGTGCGCCCGCGCCTTCGCCTTGTCCAGCTCGAAGCGTGTGCGGCGGGTGAGGACCTCGTGGCGATAGTCCAGGTAGTGCTGGAGCAGCTTCTTGATCGTCAGCACCCGCGGCTCGCCGTCGACCAGCGCCAGCATGTTGATGGTAAAGGCGGTCTGCAGCGCGGTGTGCTTGTAGAGCTGGTTGAGCACCGTGCGCGGGTTCGCCTCACGCTTCGTCTCGATCACCAGGCGGATCCCCTGGCGGTCGGACTCGTCCCGCATGTCGGCGATGCCGTCCAGCTTCCGCTCGCGCACCAGCTCGGCGATCTTCTCCTGCAGCGCTGCCTTGTTGGTTTGGAACGGCAGCTCGGTAACGACGATCTGGAAGCGGCCGGAGCGTGGCTCTTCGATGTGCGCCTTGGCGCGGATGATCACCCGCCCGTGGCCGGTGGCGTAGGCGTGCTTGGCGTTGTCGCGCATCTCGCCGGTCTTCGCGTCCTTCTCGTGGGTGATCAGCACTCCGCCGGTCGGGAAGTCCGGCCCGGGGATGAAGCGGCACAGATCATCGACGGTCGCTTCGGGATGCTCGATCAGGTGCAGCAGCGCATCGACGACCTCGCTCAGGTTATGCGGCGGGATGTTGGTCGCCATCCCCACGGCGATGCCGGCCGAGCCGTTGCAGATCAGGTTCGGGAAGCGGGCCGGGAGCAGCCGCGGCTCCATGCGGGTGCCTTCGTAGTTCGGCACCCAGTCCACCGTGTCCTTGTCGATGTCAGCCAGCATCTCCATCGCCGCCGGGGTGAGCCGCGCCTCGGTGTAGCGCATTGCCGCCGGAGGGTCGTTGTCGATCGAGCCGAAATTGCCCTGGCCGTCTACCAGGGGGTAGCGCATGTTGAAGTCCTGCGCCATGCGGACCAGGGTGGGGTAGACGACCGCTTCGCCGTGGGGATGGTAGTTCCCGCTGGTGTCGCCACAGATCTTGGCGCACTTACGGTAGTGGCTGGTAGGCGACAGGTTCAGGTCGTGCATCGCCACCAGGATGCGCCGCTGCGCCGGCTTGAGTCCGTCGCGCACGTCTGGGAGCGCCCGGGCGGTGATGACGCTCATCGCGTAGTCGACATAGGAGCTCTTCATCTCCTCTTCGACTTTGACCGGCCTGACGATTCCCAGCTCCATACCTACCCCCTAGACGCGAAGACAGGGGCTGAGAGTGAGGGACGCAAGACACTCGGCCCGTCCTGCGTCCCTCACTCTCAGCCCCTGCTAGACACGCGCAATTATAGCGGATTGGCTCCCTGGAACGCCGCTAAGGGGCGGCACTTCCGTAGCGAGCCCCGGGGAACCGCTGCCTTGCAATGGGGCCGAAATGGCGCGCTATGCTACAGGGGCTGCCCGCTCGCTGGCACTCACTCCAGCGGTGGCCGGCGCTCGTACCAGCCCAGCGCCTGCTGATAGGCATGGACCATGCGCAGGACGAGCGCGTCGGCCCAGGGGCGGGCGGCGAGCTGCAGGCCGATGGGCAGACCGCCAGCGGTGAAGCCGCAGGGGACGGAGACCGCTGGCTGGCCGGTCAGGTCGAACAGGCGGGTGAAGCGGAGCAGCACCGTGCGCGGGTCGACCTCGCGCTCCTCCACCCGGATCGTCGTCGCCGCGATCGGTGGAGCCGGGATCGGGGTCGTGGGCCCGGCCAGCACGTCTACCTCGGCCATTGCCGCGAGCATCCGCTGGACGATCCGGGTCCGAAGGCGCTGCGCTTGCACGTAGTCCACCCCGGGCAGGAGCGCGCCGAGCTCCAGCCGGCCGCGCACGTCCGCGCCGTAGTCGTCGGCCCGCTCGCGCAGCCACTTCTGGTGCACCGCGGTCGCCTCGCCGAACAGGATCGTCTGCGCGGCGCTGATCGCCAGCGGCTCCTCGGGGAACGTCACCTCATGGATCTCCGCCCCGAGCGCGGCGAACTGGCTAATCGCCTGGTCGAATGCCGCCCCAACCTCCGCGTCCACCACCCCGGCGCGGTGCTCGCGCAACACCCCGACCCGGACGTCGCGCAGGTGCGCGGGAGCGCCGCGCAGCGCCGCGACAGCGCCCGGGGGGCGGGCGGCGCGCGTGGTCGGATCGGCCGGATCCGGGCCGGCGATGGCGTCGAGCAGGAGGGCGCAATCCAGCGCGGTGCGGGCGAGCGGCCCGAGGTGATCCTGGCTCCAAGAGAGCGGGAAGGCGCCGCGGCGCGACACCAGTCCGTAGGTTGGCTTGAGTCCGACCACCCCGCACAGCGCGGCCGGGAGGCGGATCGAGCCGCCGGTGTCCGAGCCGATCGAGCCGTAGCCTACCCCGGCGGCCACCGCCGCCGCGCTCCCGCCGCTGGAGCCGCCAGGAATGCGTTCCAGGTCCCACGGGTTGCGCGTCGGGCCGTAGTGAGGGTTGATCGTCGTCGCCCCGTAGGCGAACTCGTGCAGGTTGGTCTTCCCCAGCAGCAGCGCCCCGGCGGCGCGCAGCCGGGCCCAGACCGTGGCATCCTGCTCGGGGACGTGCCCGGCCAGGATGCGCGAGCCGGCGGTCATCGGCTGCCCGGCGACGTCCAGCAGGTCCTTGAGCGAGAGCGGCACTCCGTGCAGCGGCCCGCGCCTGTCCCCCCGCGCCAGCGCCTCGTCCGCCTGCCGAGCGGCGGCCAGCAGCCCCTCGCCGTCCAGGCGGATGAAGGCGTTCAGCCGTGGCTCCAGCCGCTGCGCCCGGTCGAGCGTCGCCCGCGCCAGCTCCAGCACCGAGACCGCGCGGGAGCGCACCAGCTCCGCTGCGTCAGCCAGCGAGAGAAAACAGAGGTCGGTGGCGTCCATCGCCGTGCCCGCTAGCGCGCCAGGGCCGGGGAACGCCGCGCCGCCGGCTCCACCCGCCGCTGCCACTCCTCAAGCAGCGCCGCCGAGTCGACCACCAGCCCCAGGTGCAAGGAGATGATCTTTAGCGCCGCGTCCTCCATCTCGGGCGAGAAGCCGCGGACGAGGTCTTGTGGGACGATCACGCGGAACCCGCGGTTGGAGCCGTCGAAGGCGGCGTTCAGCACGCAGCAGTCGGTGAACCCGCCGTCCAGCACGATCACCTCGCGCCGCAGGTTCCGCAACAGGAACTCCAGATCGGTGGGGTAGAACGGGCTGAGCCGCTTCTTCGAGTCGACCGTGTGGTCCTGGTCCAGCACCTCGGTGACGAACTCGGTCCAGCGCGTCCCGGCCAGGCCATGCTGCTCGGCGCCCGGGATCGGGCCAACGGTCATTGGGAACGTGGCGCGCCACGCGGCCGGGAACGCCCCCCTGGTGTCGTCCACCCCGCTCTTGCGGAGCACGGTGCGGACGTGGATGATCGGGATCCCGAGCGCGCGGCAAGCGCGGTGGAAGGCGTTGATCGGCTCGACGATCTCGCGCGCCCGCGGCGCGGGACAGGGGCAGGCGGGATCATCCGTATCCAGGTGCCCGCGGTGCATGTCGATGCATACCACCGCGGTGCGGTCCACCCGGAAGTACTCGTCGAAGACCTCGGGAACGTCCTTGGCCTGGCCGTAGAAGTATGCCCGCATCGCCGCTCCTCCAGTGCGGTTGTCCTGGGAGACTCGCCGCCTGCCAGTCTACTGTACCCGGGGGCGGGAGCCGTCGCTAGCTCGTCTCGCGCTCGTAGGGCAGGCCCAGGGCGGCGGGGACGCCGGCGCCACGCTGCCGGCCGTGGACGGTGATGATCGCCAGGACGACGATCGTCAGCAGGTAGGGGAGCATTCGTAGGAACTGCGAGGGGATACCCACGCCGAGCGCCTGGGCGTTGAAGCCGAGCGCTTCCAGCCCGCCGAACAGCAGCGCGCCGAGCGCCAGGCGGAAGGGGTTCCAGCCGGCGAAGATCACCAGGCCGAGAGCGACCCAGCCGCGGCCAGCGGTCATGTTCTCGATCCAGAATGTAGAGTAGGCGAGCGAGAGGTAGGCGCCGGCCAGGCCGGCCAGCGCGGCGCCAACGGTGACGGCGGCGTAGCGCCAGCTCTGCACCCCCACCCCGAGGCTGTCGGCCGCGGCCGGGTTCTCGCCGATGGCGCGGACGTGCAGGCCCCAGCGGGTGCGCTGGAGCAGGAACGCGACCGCGGGAACCAGCAGGTAGGTAAGGTACACCAGCGCGTTCTGCTGGAACAGCACCGGCCCCAGGACGGGAAGATCGGACAGCAGCGGCAAAGGGGCCCTGGTGAAGGTGGCGGCTGCCGGAACACCGATGAGCGGCTTGCCGAGGTAGGCGCTCAGGCCGGTGCCAAGGATCGTCAGCGTGAGCCCGGCGACGATCTGGTCAGCGCGCAGGGTGATAGTGAACAGGCTGTGGAACAGCCCGAGCAGCGCCCCGACCGCCAGTCCGGCCAGCGCGCCGACCGGGGCGCTGCCAGTGGCGCTCATCGCGGCGAAGCCGGCAATCGCGCCCATCAGCATGATCCCTTCCAGCCCCAGATTGATCACCCCGCTGCGCTCCGCCACCAGCTCCCCCAGCCCGGCCAGCAGCAACGGGGTGGCAGCGACGACCACCGCGGCGAGGATGTCGATCACGAGCTGAGTGTCCATCGCTGGCCCGGCCTCAGCGTTCGGCGGCGCCTTCGCCCGGCGGCACCAGCAGCGGCTGGGTGGCGGCACTGGGGCGGGGGGCCGGGCGTCGGAGCCGCACCCGGTAGCGGCTCAGGAAGCTGCCGGCCAGGATGAAGAACAGGATCGACGCCTGTAGGATCGTCGCCAGCGCCGCCGGGACCCCGCTGGTCTGGATCGAGAAGCCGCCCACCAGCAGCGCCGCGAACAGCAGCGAGACGACGAGCGTGGCGGCGACGTTCAGACGCGCCAACCAGGCGATGACGATGGCGGTGTAGCCATAGCTGCTGGAGAGGTTGAGCTGCAGCCGGTGGGTGATGCCCAGCAGCTCCGCCACCCCGGCCAGCCCGGCGATCCCGCCGCTCAGGACGAGCACCAGCAGGATATTGCGGGCGAGGTCCAGCCCGGCGTAGCGGGCGAAGCTGGGCGCCCGGCCGATCACCCGTAGCTGGTAGCCCCAGCGGGTGCGGTCGAGCACCAGGGCGAGCAGCCCGGCGACGACCAGGCCGAGCGGCAGCCCGAGATGGACCCGGGTGCCGGGGATGGCCGGCAGCTCGGCAGCGTCGGGGAAGCGGGGCGAGTAGGGGAAGTTGCCGGTGGCCGGATCGCGCCAGGGGCCGGTGACCAGGTAGCCGGTGAACAGGATCGCCACGTAGTTGAGCATCAGCGTGGTGATGATCTCGTTCACTCCCAGGAAGGCCCGCAGCGCCGCGGGCGGCAGCGCCCACAGGCAGCCGCCGACGAAGCCGGCCAGGAGCGCGGCAGGAAGCATCACGCTGGCCGGCAGGTCCGGGAACGTCAGGGCGACCCAGGAGGCGGCGATCGCCCCGGCGTAGAGCTGGCCCTCGGCGCCGATGTTCCAGACGCTCATCCGGAAGCCGAGCAGCACCGCCAGCGAGGCGAGTAGCAGCGGGATCACCTTGACCAGCGTCTCCGAGACGGCGTACCAGGAACCGAAGGCGCCGCTGAACATGGCGCTGTAGGCGGCGACCGGATCGTGCCGGGTAGCGAGCAGCACCAGCGCGCCCAGCAGGAGCGCGAGCACCAGCGCCAGCGCCGGCACCAGCGCCAGCGCCAGCGACGAGGGCGCGGGGCGCCGCTCCAGCCGGAGCTGTAGCCCGCTCATGCCGCTCCCGCCCCGGCCATCAGCAGCCCGATGGTGTCCGGGTCGAGCGCCTCGTTGTCCAGCACCCCGATGATCCGCCCTTCGTAGATGACCGCCAGCCGGTCGGACAGCGCCAGCAGCTCGTCCAGGTCCTCGGAGATCAGCAGGATGGCCGCCCCGGCCTGGCGCTGCTCCAGCAGCAGCCGGTGCACCGCCTCGGTCGCGGCGACGTCCAGCCCGCGCGTCGGCTGTGCCGCCACCAGCGCCAGCGGCCGCCGCTCCAGCTCCCTGGCCAGCAGCAGCTTCTGGGCGTTGCCGCCCGACAGCGCCCGCACCGGGAGCCAGGGGCGGGCACCACGGACGTCGAACGCCCGGATGATCCGGGCGGCGCGCTCGGTGACGGCGCGGCGATCCAGGAATGGGCCGCGCGCCAGCGGCGGACGGTGGTAGTCGCGCACGATGAGGTTGTCGGCGACCGCCAGGTCCGGCCCGAGGCCGGTTTCGAGCCGATCCTCCGGGACGTAGGCCAGGCCGGCCGCGTGGATCGCTCGCGGGGAGCGGTTCGTCAGATCGTGGCCGTCCAGGCGCACCCGGCCGGCGCTGGCCGGCCGCAGTCCGGCCAGCGTCTCGGCCAGCTCGCGCTGCCCGTTGCCGGCGACGCCCGCCAGCCCGAGCATCTCCCCGGCCCGGACCTCCAGGTCGATCCCGCGCAGCGCCTCGTAGCCGGCGTCATGGCGGGCGCGCAGCCCCTCGACCACCAGCCGGGGCGGGCCGGGGGGCGTGCGCTGGCGCGGGGGCGGGCCACCCAGCTCGCGCCCGACCATCGCCCGCGCCAGCTCGGCCTGGGTTGTCTCCCCCGGCCGGGCCTGGGCCACCACCCGGCCGGCGCGCAGCACCGTAATGCGATCGGCGATCGCCAGCACCTCGCCCAGCTTGTGCGAGATGAAGACGATCCCCGCGCCCTGGGCGGCAAGCTGCCGCAGGGTTGCGAACAGCGCCCGGGTCTCCTGCGGGGTGAGCACCGCGGTCGGCTCGTCCAGGATCAGGACGCGGGCGCCGCGAAACAGCGCCCGCAGAATCTCCACCCGCTGCCGCTCGCCGACGGAGAGCGCCCCAACCCGGGCGCGCGGGTGGACCCGCAGCCCGTAGCGCGCGGCGAGCTGCTCCACCTGGGTGGCGATTACTTGCGCGTCCAGCAGCCAGGAGGCGCCGTGCAGCCCGATGGCGAGATTCTCGACCACGGTGAACGACTCGACCAGCCGGAAGTGCTGGTGGACCATCCCGATCCCGTGGCTGATGGCGTCGCCCGGCGAGCCGAAGCTCACCGGCCGCCCGTCCAGCAGGATCTCCCCCGCGTCCGGCTGGTAGCGTCCGCTCAGGATGCCCATCAGGGTGGACTTGCCGGCGCCGTTCTCCCCCAGCAGCGCGTGGATCTCCCCGGCCGCGACGGCGAAATCGACCCGGTCGTTGGCGAGCACGCCGGGGAACGACTTGCAGATGCCGCGCAACTGGACGAACGGCGCCGGTGTCGTCACAGCGGGCCGCCTACGCCTTCTTGCCGCCTTCGGTCCCTTCGATCAGCCAGTCCATCGTCACGATGTCCGGGATGTCCAGCACCTTGCCGGCCGGGACAACCTCCTTGCCGGACTGGTCCTTCAGCGGCCCCTTGAAGATCTGGAACGTGCCGCTGATGAGGTCCTGCTTGCGCTGCTCGACCAGCTTCTTCACGTCGTCCGGCACCTTGGAGTTCATCGGCCCGAGCGAGACGGTGCCATCTTTCAGATCGCCCCAGTACACCGAGCCCTTGAACGTGCCGGCCATGATCTCCTTCAGCGTCTTCGTCTCGTAGGGTACCCAGTCCCAGATCGTCCCGGTCAGATAGGCCTCCGGAGCGAACTTGCTCATGTCCGACTCGGAGCCGATCCCGAACTTGCCGGCCTCAGCCGCCGCCTGCAGCACCGACGGCGTGTCCTGGTGCTGGGCCACCACGTCCGCGCCGACGTTCACCAGGCTCTTGCCCGCCTCCTTCTCCGCCGGCGGATCGTACCAGGAGTTGGTGAACACCACCTTCACCCTTGCGCTCGGCTTCACCGCACGCACGCCCAGGGTGAAGGCGTTGATCCCGGAGATGACAACGGGGATCGGGTGCGCCCCGACGAAGCCGACCACGTCACCCTTGGCCATCTTCCCGGCCACCAGCCCGGTCAGGTAGCGGCCCTCCCAGAGCTTGCCGTAGTACTCGCCCAGGTTCGGTGCGGTCTTGTCTCCCGAGGCGTTCAGGATCGTCACGTCGGGATGCCGCTTGGCCACCTGCAGGCTGAAGTCCTGGTAGCCGAAGGCGGTGGCGAAGATCACGTTGAAGCCTTTGTTGATGAAGTCCTCTTCTACTCGTTCGACGTCCGCGCCCTCCGGAACGCTCTCGACAAAGGCGGTCTCGAGGCCCGGGAACGCTTTCTCCATCGCCTTGCGTGCCTCATCCTGGCGGAACGTCCAGCCAGCGTCGCCAACCGGGCCGACGTAGATGTAGGCGACCTTCAGCTTCTTGCCCCCGGCCGCGGCCGGGGCGCTCGTCGCGGCGGGCGCAGCCGGGGTCGGAGTGGCCGCGGGCGCTGTGGTGGCCGCTGCCGCCGGCGCCTTCGTCGCCGCAGCGGCCGGAGCGGTGGTGGTCGCGGCCGCCGCGGCGCGGGTGGGCGGAGCGGCTGGCGCTGACGTGGGCGCAGCCGCAGGGGCGGAGGTTGGCGCGGCGGGCACGGACGAGCAGGCGGCGAGCAGCCCGCTCACTGCGGAGATCGAGAGACCGAGCGCCCCGAGGCGCGCCACGAACTGCCGCCGGGTGATCCCACGGGGCTCGGCCGGGTCCTCGAACCGGGATAGTGCCATGCATTCCCCCCTAAATAGAGCGGGTAGTTGCGCCATGGCGGCTCGGGGCGCAGCACCCACGCGCAGCCCGGAGGCAGGGACGGCCGCGCGGAGCGACGAGGCCTGGACGCGAGGCCACGCTAGCAAGCAGCCCGGGGTTTGTCAACGCCGTGGCGTTGGGAGCGGGCGGCACGCACCTGCCCTGCTTGACAGCCCCGGGGCGCGCCGGGATCATGACCAGCGATGCTGCGCCCCACTCCGCGCTGGAGGAGAGAGCCGATGCTGCCGCGCTTCAGGCTGGTTGACCTGTCTCACCCGTTCAGCATCCACACCCCCGGCTGGGCCGGTTATCCGCCCGTGAAGCATTACTACATCCAGCGCTTCTCCGCGAACGAGATCGTCGCCCAGTACATCGAGACGCCGCTGCATGTCAGCACTCACCTGGATGGGCAGATGCACGCGATCCCCGGCGGGGCCGACATCGCCAGCTTCCCGCTCTCCCGCTGCTTTGGCGAGGGCGTCATCGCCGACATCAGCGACCTGGTCGGCGACTGGGACATCATCACCCCGGAGATGATCACCAGCCGGGTGGAAGTGAAGAAGGGCGACATTCTGCTCTATTACACCGGCTACAAGAAGTACTACCCGGGCTGCGAGCAAGAGGACGAGGCGCGCTACTTCCTTCGCCATCCCGGGGGCGACCGCCGCATGGCCGAGTGGCTGGTGGAGATGCAGTTCGCCTGGACGGGGATGGACTGCGGCTCCGGCGACCATCCGATGAACACGACCATCCGCCGGATGCGCCCGGACCTGGTCAAGGAGTTCGAGGAGAAGGTCGGCAGGAAGCTGGAGGAGGTCTTCCCGCGGGAAGACCTGTTCGTGATGCACCGGCTGCCGTTCAAGCACCACATCCTGCACGTGGAGAACCTGGGCGGCGACGTGGAGCAGGTGCTGAACCGGCGCTGCCTGATCGGCGTCTGGCCCTGGAAGTTCGTCGGCGGCGAAAGCTCCATCGCCCGCGTTGTCGCCTTTCTGCCGGAGGAGGCGTGATGCTCTGGCTGGGCGCCATCACCCTGGACTGCGCCGACCCGGTGCGCCTGGCCGACTGCTGGGCCGCCGCGCTCGGCTACGAGATCGAAGACGCCTCGAGCGATCCCTCCGTCGCTCTGGTCCATTCAGAGCAGACCCGCCCGCGCCTCTCCCTGCAGCGCGTGCCTGAACCGAAGGTGGTGAAGAACCGGATGCACATCTGCCTGGGGACGGACGCCCGCGCGGCCGCGGCCGCGCGGCTGAGCGGGCTCGGCGCCCGCAAGCGCTTGGGTTGGCCGGAGCAGGTGCCCGAGTGGACGGTACTGGCCGATCCTGAGGGGAACGAGTTCCGCGTCGTCGGCTGAGATCATCCCATGTCCGTGATCGTCGACGCCCACGCGCACTGGTACTCGGACGAGCTGCTGGCGGACCTCGTTCAGCACACCCCGGACGCGGAGCTATTCCAGGCGCCGGACGGCACGCGGGTGGTGCGTCTGCGTGGCAGTGTCGCCAGCCTGATCCCTCCCTGGTCGTCCGACCTGGCGGATCGGCTGCGGCTGATGGATGCGCTCGGGATTGGGATCCAGGTGCTCTCCTGCGGCGCGCTCGACGTCGGCTGGGCGGGCGACCACGCGCCGGCCGTCGCCCGCGCCGCCAACGACCTGCTGGCGCAGGTCTGCCGCGTCAGGCCCGGCCGGTTCGTCTTCCTGGCGGCTGTGCCGCTGGCGGACCGTCGGGCGATGAGCGCCGAGCTGGAACGGGCGCTCGGCCTGGGCGCGGTCGGCGTGGGGATCACCACCACCTACGGCGGGCTGCCGCTAGACCTGCCCGAGCTGCGCGACTTCTGGCGTGAGGCGAGCCGGCTGGAGCTACCGGTGTTCGTCCACCCGTGCTTCTCGCCCCAGGGGCCGAGCAGCGATGGCGGCACCTTCCTGCTGGCCGGCTTCCTCGGCGAGACCACCCTGGCGGCGACGCGGCTGATCCTGGCCGGGGTGCTGGAGGAGTGCCCGGGGGCCAGGCTGATCTGGAGTCATGTGGGGGCGGCGCTGCCGATGATCGTCGGCCGGCTGGATGCCGGCTACCAGCGCTTCCCCACCTGCCCACGCCCGGTCAGCGAGTATCTACGTCGCTGCTACTACGACGCTGTCTGCACCCACGGCCCGGCGCTGGACTGCGCCAAGGCGACGTTCGGCTTCGGCCGCCTGCTGTTCGGCACCGACGAGCCGCACCGGCTCGACCAGCCCGGCGACATTCTGGAGACGATCCGCGCCCGCCCCTGGCCGCGCGCCGAGATCCCGGCAGTGCTGGGCGCCACCGCCGCCCGGCTGTTCAAGCTGCACGGCCCGTCCGGCTGAGCCTTCCCCAGCCTACTTGGGCAGTTGGACGCTGCCGTCTGGCCCCAGCGGGAAGTACGGGTTCCAGGCCACCTCCCAGGGATGCCCATCTGGGTCGGCAAAGTAGCCCGTGTACCCGCCCCACTCCGCCTCCTGCGCCGGCTTCAGGATCACCGCGCCGGCCGCCGCGGCCTCCGCCAGCACCGCGTCCACCTGCTCGCGGCTGGCCACGTTGTGGGCGAGCGTGATCCCGCCAAACCCCGGCGCCCCCGGGGAGAGATGGGCATCGGCCGCCAAAAGACTGCGTGGGTACAGCGCCAGCACCGCCCCGCCGGTGCGGAAGAACGCGACGTCTCCCGCGCTCGCGCTGGACAGCGGCCAGCCCAGGCCATCGCGGTAGAAGCGCACCGAGCGCTCCAGGTCTGCCACCCCCAGGGTCACCAGGCTGATCCGCGGCTCCACCCTGCCCCTCCTCTCATCTCGTAGCGGTCGGCTCAGCCAAGGCTTTGCAACTCGGGACTGGATGCGTAATAGCTGTCAGACCGGGCGAGCCGCAAGGGCTCGCCGAGCGATGGGAACGCCGCGGAGCGGGAAGAGAGTGTGCGGGCACTGTGCTAAACTCACCGCGTGATCGAACCAGGGGATGTTTACCGAGCCAAGGCGGAGGAGAGCCTTGCAGGAGCGGAAAGCGAATTCGCAGCCGGCCGCTACAACAACTGCACGAATCGCTGCTACTACGCCTGCTTCCAGGCAGCAATTCACGCGCTGCAACAGGCGGGCATTGCGCCGAAGGGTGGACACGAGCAGTGGAGCCACGCCTTCGTGCAGGCTGAGTTCGTCGGGCAGTTGATCAATCGGCGGAAGCGCTACCCATCAGATCTGAAGGCTGCTCTTTCGCAAACGCTTGCGCTCCGCCACGCTGCCGATTACAAACGAGACTGGTTGACACAGCGCGAGGCGTCGCGGGCGCTGCGATGGGCGAGAGACATCGTCCGGGCGCTTCCCAGAGAGTAGGAGACGGTGATATGAGCTCGAAGACGACGAACGATCTGGAGGCGGCGATGGGGCGGGCGCTGGATGAGATTGAGGCGCGCATTCTCGCCCGCTACCCGACCGCGACGTTCGAGGTGGCCCGCGGCGACGATCCACCGGGGATGTACGTGACGGTTATGGTCGACGTGGACGACACGACCGAAGTGCTCGATCTCGTCACCGACCGTCTCCTCGAGCTCCAGATCGACGAGCGGCTCCCGCTGTACGTCGTGCCCATCCACACGCCCGAGCGGATCGAGCGCGCGATCGGGGACCAGTCGGCGCGGCGCCTGAGCGCCTGAGGCCGCCTACTCGCGCGCCATTCGGATCGTCTGGGGTGCCTGCGGCGCCGTCCCGACGAGGATCTCAGCGGCCAGGATGTCTGTCCGTTTCGGCGGCGGTCAGTCAGGCACGGCGCGCGCCTCCAGGAGGGCGCGCACCCGGCTGGGGGTGAGCGGGGTGACGTTGGCGGCGACCCCGAGAGCGTTGGAGACGGCGTTGTTGATGCAGGCGGAAACGGGGATGATCGCCCCCTCGCCCACGCCCTTAACGCCCAGTGGATTCAGTGGGGAAGGGGTTTGGACGTGCGCCAGGCGCGGCGCGGGGATTTCGGCGGCGGTGGGAATGAGGTAATCCAGCAGGCTGCCGGTTTGCAGTTGGCCGTTCTCGTCGTAGAGCACCTCTTCGAACAGGGCGTTGCCGATCCCAGCCGCGAAGCCCCCGTGGATCTGTCCCTCCACCACAAGCGGGTTGATGAGGTTCCCGCAGTCGTGGGCCATGGCGTAGCGGAGCACCCGCACCTGGCTGCTGGCCGGGTCCACCTCCACCACCGCCGCGTGGCCGGCATAGGAGTAGGTGGCGGCACGAGGAGTGAAGTACTCGGTTGCCTCCAGCCCGATCGGCAGCCCGGCCGGAAAGACGCGGCCGGGGAAGGGAGCGCTGGCGTAGCTGCCCAGCTCGGCGAGGGTGAGCTTCCGCTCCGGGGCGCCGGCGACGCGGACGGTGCCGTCGACCAGCTCCAGGTCGGCCGGGCTCGCCTCCAGCAGGTGGGCCGCCAGCCGCAGCGCCTGCTGCTTCACCGTGGTCGCGGCGGCGAGCACCGCGTTGCCGGCGTTGACCGCGGTGCGGCTGGCGAAGGTGCCGGTGCCATAGGGGATGCCGTCGGTGTCGCCACCGACGAGGGCGATCTGCTCAGGCGGCACGGCGAGCACGTCGGCGGCGATCTGCGCCAGCGTGGTCAGGTGCCCCTGCCCCTGTGAGCAGGCGCCGGTGAAGATCACCACTTGGCCGTCCGGGTCGATCCGGATGCGTGCCCCCTCGTGCGGCCCGAGGCCGTTGTTCTCCACCCCGAAGGCGATCCCCAGCCCCAGCAGCCGCCCCTCGGCCCGGGCTGCCGCCTGCTCGGCGGGGAAGCCCTGGGCGTCGATCAGCTCCAGCAGCCGCCGCAGCGCCTCCGGGTAGTTGCCGGAGTCGTACTCCACCGGCGAGCCGTCGCGGCCGGGCAGCCCGGTGCGGTAGGGGAACTCCTCGGGCTGGACGAAGTTGCGCCGGCGAATCTCCGCCGGGTCCAGCCCGAGCCGTCGCGCCGCCTCATCTAGCAGCCGCTCCATCACGAACGCTGCCTGGGGGCGCCCGGCCCCACGGTAGGGCGCCAGCGGGCAGGTGTTGGTGTAGGCGACCTCTACCTGGCACTCGTAGGCCGGCACCTTGTAGGGGCCAGGGATCATCGTCGAGGTGATGGTGGGAACGACGATGCCCCAGGCGCAGAAGGCACCGGAATCGGCGACGAAGCGGTCGCGTATCCCCAGAATCCTTCCCGCGGCGTCCACCGCTAGCTCCGCCTGGTGCGCCTGGCCCCGCTCCTGGATGCTGGCCAGCAGGTGCTCGCGGCGGTCCTCGATCCACTTCACCGGGCGGCGGAGCCGCAGCGCCAGGAAGGGGATCAGGAACTCCTCGGGGTAGAACGGCTCCTTGGCGCCGAAGGCGCCGCCGACGTCAGGCGGGATCACCCGCACCGCGTGCGCGGGGAGCCCGAGCAGCCCGGCCAGGATGTCGCGGATCATGTGCGGCGTCTGGACCGCGTCCCACAGCGTCAGCCGGCCGATGTCGTCTACCGCCGCGACCAGCCCCCGGCACTCGATCGGCAGCGCGCTGCACTTGCCGATCAGCAGCCGCTCCCGGACCACCAGGTGCGCCTGGGCGAAGGCGGCCTCGACCTCGCCGAAGCGCTGGACGAACGTCCCGGCCCGATTGTCCGGCGCGCCCTGGTCGTCGTGGACGAGCGGCGCCCCGGGCCGCAGCGCCGCCTCCGCGTCTGCAACGACCGGCAGTGGCTCGTAGTCGCCCTCTACCAGCTCTGCCGCGTCTTCGGCGAGGTAGCGATCCTCGGCAACGACCACGGCGATGGGCTCGCCCACGTAGTGGACCTTGTCGCAGGCGAGGGGGCGCTGCGGGTAGTAGCGGAGGGCCGGGTGGGGGAAGCGGTTAGGCAGCGGGCGGTTCGCCGGGCCGAGGTCGGCGGCGGTGAGCACCGCGGCGACACCGGGCAGCGCCCGGGCTCGGCTGGCATCCACCGAGCGCAGGCGGGCGTGGGCGTGCGGGCTACGGACGATGCAGGCGTGGAGCGTGCCGGGCGGGGTGATATCCGCCACGTAGCGCCCCTGCCCGCGCAGCAGGCGCGGATCCTCGCGGCGGCGCAGCGGCTGGCCCACGTACAGCGCGGCCATCATCTCTCCTCCCGTTCGTGTTGCGCCACCGCCCGCTCGACCTCCACCACCCCTCGCGCGGTGGCCGCGGCCTCGCGGATGAGCCGGCGGACCTCAGCGGGGGAGAGCGGGAGAGCGCGCACCTCCACTCCGAGTGGGGCCAGGGCGTCGGCGACGGCGTTGGCGATACAACCGCCAGCGCCGGTGCAGCCGCCCTCGCCCGCCCCCTTCACGCCGAGCGGATTGAGCGGCGTCGGCATCGTCTCGACGATCGCCAGCTTGGCCTCCGGCACCTCCATGCTGGTGGGGAGCAGGTAGTCCATGAAGCTGGCGGTCAGGAGCTGGCCGTCCGCGTCGTAGGCGAGCGTCTCCAGCAGCGCTCCGCCCACGCCCTGCGCCAGCCCACCCTGGAGCTGCCCGGCGACCAGCAGCGGGTTGACTGCCCGCCCGACGTCGTAGGCGATGGCGTAGTCGAGGATCGCCACCCGGCCCGTCTCCGGGTCGACCTCGACGACGCAGGCGTGGACCCCGCCGGGGTAGGTCATGTGCTCGGCGCAGTAGGTGTATTCGGCGTTCAGGTCCGCGTCCGCGCTGGCTGCCAGCTCGGCGAGCGTGATCGCGCGGGTGGGGCTGCCCTTGACCGCTACCACGCCCTCGGCCAGCTCCAGGTCCTCGGGCACCACCTCTAGCCGCGCCGCGGCCAGCCGCAGCGCCTGCTCGCGCACCGCCCGTGCCGCCCCCAGCGCCGCCGAACCGCCCATCACCGTGAGCCGGCTGGCGAAGGCGCCGCGGCCAGCGGGAACGCGGTCGGTATCACCGTACACCACCTCCACCTGCTCCGGGCACACCCCCAGGCCGTCGGCGACGATCTGCGCCATCGCTGTTGCCAACCCCTGCCCCACCGACGAGCCGCCGGTGAACAGCACCACCCGGCCGGAGGGCTCGACCACCACCCGGGCATACTCCCAGGGGCCCAGCCCGGCTTTCTCGACGAACGCGCCGATCCCGATCCCCAGCCAGCGACCCCGCGCCCGCGCCGCTTGCTGCTGGCGCCGGGCGACGGCAACGTCGATCGCCCGCAGCGCCGTCTCCAACAGCGCCGGGTAGTCGCCGGTGTCGTACACGGTGGGGACCGCCAGCCCGCCGGTCCCCACGTCGTAGGGCATCTCGGACGGCTGGATGAAGTTGCGGCGGCGGACCTCCGCCGGGTCGAGCCCGAGCCGGCAGGCGACGATATCCACCAGCCGCTCACGGACGAACGTCCCCTCGTAGCGGCCCGGGCCGCGGTAGGTGCCGGTGGGGGTTTTGTTGGTGAGGACGCAGCGTACCTCGGCCAGGTAGCTGGGGATGCGATACGGGCCGGGCAGCAGCGCCGAGCCGATCTCGGGCACCGTGGCGCCGTGGGTGCGGACGTAGCCGCCGTGGTCGTTGTCGATCTGCGCCAGCAGCCCGAGGATCGTCCCGTCCCGCCGGACCGCGACGCGGACCCGGTACTCCTGCTCCCGCGAGTGGTTGCTCGCCTTCAGGTGCTCCAGTCGGTCCTCGATCCACTTCACCGGGCAGCCGAGCCGCAGCGCCAGGAAGGGGATCAGGTAATCCTCCGGGTAGAACTCGCCCCGGGCGCCGAAGCCGCCGCCCACGTCCAGCTCCACCAGCCGCACCCGCGCTTCGGGCAGGCCGAGCAGCCGCGCTAGCACCGTGCGATTGAAGTGCGGCACCTTCGCCGCGCCCCAGACCGTCAGCCGCTCGGTCTCGGCGTCGTACTCCGCCACCAGCCCGCGACACTCCAGCGGCGCCGCGGTGAGGCGGTTAGTGGCGAAATGCTCCTCGATCACCAGGTCGGCGGCGCGCAGGGCCGCGTCAATGTCGCCAACGCGCTGCTCGAAGCGGCAAGCGACGTTGTCGGGCAGCGCGTCGTGCAGCCGCGGCGCGCCAGGAGCGAGCGCCGCCTGAACCGAGGTGACCGCGGGCAGCGGGGCGTAGTCGACCTGGACCAGCTCGGCCGCGTCCTCCGCCTGGTAGCGGTCCGGGGCGACGACTACGGCGACCGGCTCGCCGACGTAGCGGACCCGGTCGCGAGCGAGCGGGTATTGCAGGCAGTGCTCCAGACCGGGGTAAGAGGTCAAACGCAGGGGGATCGGGGCCAGGTCAGCCGGCAGGTCGGCGGCGGTGAGCACCGCGGCGACGCCGGGCCGCGCCAGCGCCCGGCTCGCGTCGATGGCCCGAATCTGGGCGTGCGCGTGCGGGCTGCGGACGACGACGGCGTGGAGCAGCCCGGGGCGCTGGAAGTCGGCGACGAAGCAGCCCTGGCCGCGCAGCAGCCGGGCATCCTCCTTGCGTCGCAGCGGGGCGCCAACGTAGCTCACCGTGTCCTCCTGGCCTGCCCGTGCCAGTGCCGAGACAGGGGCAAAGGAGTCGAGGGGGCCAGATTCCCCGGGCGCTCCGCGAGCGGCAGTATCGCGCGGGGCACGCCGGTTATCGTATAAGGAACGCCGCCAATCGGCAGCCCTCTGGCGCGCCGCCCGTCTGCTCGCCTCCCGCTACCCGGGGACGAGCAGCACCGCCACCCGGCTGTGCTCCGCCACGTAGCTGGCGACGCTCCCGAGCAGCACCTTCTCCAGTAAGCCCTGGCCGTGGCGGCCGAGTACTACCAGGTCCGCGCCCTCGCTCTCCGCGACGTCGAGGATCGTCGGGCCAGGCTCGCCCTTCACCAGGAGCGGGCGCGCGGCCACGCCGCGCTGCTGCGCTTCGGCGACGACCTCGTTCACACAGGCTAGGCCGGTCTGCTCCTCCTCCAGCACCTCGGCGCGCAGGTGGATGCCAGTGTGGTAGTCGACGTCCACTACGTAGAGCGCGAGCAGCTCGGCACCGAGTAGCTCGGCAAGCGCCAGCGCCTGGTCGGTGGCACGCCGCGTCTCCGGAGAGGCGTCGGTGGCGCAGAGGATGCGCCGGTAGATCGACGGCCCCCCGCGTGCCGCGGGGCTCACTCGATCTCGATCCTGGTCGGGCCGCGCCGGACCGTGATGCCCTGCTCGCTGCGCTCGATGCAGGCGTCGAGCATGCTCCGCACGGCCAGCAGCAGCTCTCGGCGCGCTGCCCGCACGTGCTGCTTGCCCTCCGGGGGGAGCAGCCAGTCCGGCAGCAGATCGGCCAGCCCGGTCACCCGGTAGGTGGTGGTCCGGCCTCGCTCGCGCGCCTCTTCGCGCGCCTCTGGCTCTGGGGCGCCTGGTGGGGTTGGTGGTTGTGGCTCTGGCATGGCTTCGGCCTCCTGCTGCGCCAGTATAGCGCTCATCCTGGGTGGCGCTCGCCTTGACGAGCGCTCGGCCGGCCGCTAGCGTACCTCTGCCCGGTGCAGCGCCGGAGCCCTGTGGACGAGGGAACGTGGCAGAATGGCAGCTCAGGACAATCGGCCGGCCTGGCCGAACGGGGCGCGCTGCGCGGCGCTACTGACGTTCGACTTCGATGCTGAGTCGCTCTGGCTCTCGCGCGACCCGGGCGCTGCCGAGCGTCCGGGCATCCTGTCGCAGGGCCGGTATGGGGCACGCGTGGGGGTGCCGCGCCTGCTCGACCTGCTCGCCGCCCAGGGCATCCGGGCGACGTTTTTCATCCCCGGCTGGGTCGCCGAGCAGTATCCGGACGAGGCGCGGGCGATTCGCGACGCCGGCCACGAGATCGGCCACCACGGCTATTGCCACGAGCGCGCCGTCCCCGCAGACCCGGAGGGCGAGCGCGAGGCGTTTCGGCGCGGGCTGGAGGCGCTGGAGCAGGTGCTGGGCGTCCGCCCGCTCGGCTACCGCTCCCCAGGCTGGGACCTCACCCCGATCACGCTGGAGCTAGTGCGAGCCGCGGGGATGATCTACTCCAGCAACCTGATGGACGACGCCTGGCCCTACCTGCACCGCCATCCCCAGGGTGACGTGGTGGAGCTGCCGGTCCAGTGGCTGCTGGACGACGCCCCGTTCTTCCTGTTCAACCCGCACCTGGCGAACCGGCCGATGATCCCGGCGGAGCTGGTGTTCCGCCAGTGGGAGGAGGAGCTGCTCGGGTTCCACGAGCTGGGCGGGCTGTTCATGCTCACCATGCACCCGCAGCTCATCGGCCACCCCTCGCGCATCCGGCTCCTCCGCCGGCTGATCGAGCGGATCACGAGCCTTGACGGGGTCTGGGTGACGACCTGCGCCGAGGCGGCGCGCGCCTGGCTCCAGGCAGATTCAGCCGGCGCCGCCGGGCGGTAGCCACGCCGTGCTGATCCGCGCCCGCTGGCTGCTACCGATCACCGCCCCGCCGATCTCGGATGGCGCGGTGGTGGTCCAGGGTCCGCGCCTCGCCGCGGTGGGGCCCTACGCGGCGGTCAGGGCGAGCTTCCCCGCCGAGCCGCTGCTGGACCTGGGCCATGCCGCCCTGCTGCCCGGCTTCGTGAACGCCCATAGCCACCTGGATTACACCGCGCTGCGCGGGTTGCTGGACGACCTGCCGTTTCTCCCCTGGATCCGGGAGCTGACCCGCCTGCGGCTGTCGGCGATGCGCGACGAGGACCTGCTCGCCTCGGCGCGCTGGGGCGCAGTGGAGGCGGTGCGCTCCGGGGTCACCACGCTCGCCGACACCTCCGCCAGCGGAGCCGCCTGCCGGGCGATGTCCGCGGCGGGGCTGCGTGGCATCGCCTACCAGGAGACGTTTGGGCTGGCCGAAGCGGACGCGGCCGCCGGGCTCGCCCGCCTGCGTGAAGGGCTGGAGCGCTTGCAGCGCTGGGCCTCGCCGCTCGTCCGGCCCGGGGTCCACCCGCATGCCCCGTTCACTGTCGGCCCGCGGCTGTTCGCCGCCACGGTGGAGCTCGCGCTCCGCGAGGGACTACCGTTGAGCGTGCATCTGGCGGAGTCCGTGCTGGAGCGGGAGCTTTTGGCCACGGGCACCGGCCCGCTGGCGGAGTTCGCGCGCCGCCTGGATCCCACCTGGAATCCCCCGGGGCTGTCGCCTGTGCAGTATCTGGACAGCCTGGGCGTGCTGGCGGCTCGGCCGCTGCTGGCCCATGTGGTACAGGTAGACGAGGCAGACGTAGCACTGCTGGCGCGGCGGGGCGCCACGGTGGCCCATTGCCCCAAGTCCAACGCCAAGTTCGGCCATGGAATCGCCCCGCTCGGCGCCTTCCGCCAGGCTGGAGTGGCGGTCGGCCTGGGGAGCGATGGGATGGCCAGCAACGACGTCATGGACCCGTGCGAGGAGATGCGCGCCGCGCTCCTGCTCGCCCGCGCCCAGGCGCGCGACTTCGCTGCCCTCGACGCCGCGGAGGCGCTCGCGCTAGCGACGCTCGGCGGGGCGCGAGCGCTTGGTCTGGACGACCAGATCGGCTCACTGGAGGCGGGCAAGCGCGCCGACCTGGCCGCGGTGTCGCTCGCCGGGGCACACCTGACGCCCACCACCGACCCGGCCAGCGTGCTCGTCTTCGCCGCGCACCAGAGCGACGTCTGCTTCACAATGGTGGAGGGCGTGGTGCTGTTCGACGGCGCGGAGGTGAAGACGGTGGACGAGGCCGAGGCGCGCCGCCAGGTGCAGGCGCTGGGAGAGCGTCTGGCTCAGGAGCGTTCCCGCGCGCGGTGAGCCCGTGGCCGTCCCTTCCACCCGCCGCGCCGGCTACAGCAGCCTGGAATACCCCCGCCGGCCCGCCCCGCCGGGCGGGCCGAACAGGCGCCACTTGGCAACCCGGAGCATCGCCTCCAGCACGATTCCGAGCGACATCTTGCTCTGGCCAACGCGGCGATCCTCGAACAGGATCGGCACCTCGACGATCCGAAACCCCTGACGGTAGCAGGCGTAGTGCATCTCCACCTGGAAGGCGTAGCCGTTCGAGCGGATAGCGTCCAGGTCGAGCTGCTCGAGCACCTCGCGGCGGAACGCCTTGAAGCCGGCGGTCAGGTCGCGCAGAGGGACCCCGAGCACCAACTGGGTGTACAGCGAGCCGCCGCGGCTGATGAGCCGCCGTAGCAGCGACCAGTTGCGGGTGCCGCCGCCCGCTACCCAGCGGGAGCCGATCGCCACGTCCGCATGCTGCACTGCCTCCAGCAGGCGCGGCAGGTCGCGGGGATCGTGGGAGAAGTCGGCATCCATCTCGAAGATGAAGGCGTAGCTGCGCTGGAGCGCCCACTTGAAGCCCTCGATGTAGGCGGTTCCCAGCCCGCGCTTGCCGGCGCGGTGCAGCACGTGGACCCGGCCAGGGTACTGCGCCGCCAGCGCCTCGGCGACCGCCCCGGTGCCGTCGGGCGAATTATCGTCGACGACGAGCACCTGGAACTGCGGCCCCTGCTCGAGAATGCGGGGGACAATTGCCGGCAGGTTCTCGCGCTCGTTATAGGTGGGGATGATCACCAGGCAGGTCATGCCGCTACATCATCCCATACCGGCCGCGCTGCCGGCCGCACGGCCCGAGCTGAGGACGATCGGCGGCTGCCTGGCGAACCTGCGCGTTTCGCCTGCTCTCAGCGCAGGGATGCTACAGGTACGCCCCGCGCCAGCCCGGCCGCGCTTGGCGCCTCAGGCGCTTTCCGCCGAACTGGTGTGGGAGGACTGGGGCTGCAACGGGTCCTCGATGATCTGGTAGCCAATGCCAGGGACGGTCCGAATCAGCCGCGGCGCGGCCGGATCATCCCCGAGCTTGTGGCGCAGGCGGCTGATCCAGACGCGCAGGTGCCGGGTGCCGCCCGTCCCAGCCGGGCCTTCAATCAATGGAAGGAGCTCGTCGAAGCGCACCGGGCGCCCGGCGTGCTGGCAGAGGTACAGCAGCAGACTCCACTCGCGCGGACTGAGGCGCACCTCCCGGCCACGTACCCACACCCGGCGCTGCTCGGCATCCACACTCAGCTCGCCGAGGTCGAACCGGGGCGCGTGGTAGAGCGGCTCGTGGCGTGCCCGGCGGAGAATCGCCCGAATGCGCGCGGACAGCTCGGTGAGGCTGAACGGCTTGGTGAGGTAATCATCGGCGCCCAGGTCCAGGCCGTGAATGCGATCGGCATAGGTATCTCGACCGGTGAGCAGGATGGCTGGGACCTGGGAGAACGTGCGCAACCGGCGCAACGTCTCGAAGCCATCCATGTCCGGCATGATGACGTCGGTAATGACGAGGTCCGGCTGCTCTCGTGCAATCAGCTCCAATCCCTCTGCGCCCGACTGCGCCACAAGAACCCGGAACCCTTCTTTGGCCAGGTGCGCGGCGATCAGCAGCCGCATCCCGAGCTCGTCGTCGATCGCTACGACGGTGGGCCGCTTGTCTGCCATGTGCTGCCCCCTGGACAATGCCTCTTGCTCAAGAGGCGAGCTGCACCGCCGGGCGCCTAGCCGGCGCGCTCAATGCGCTGCTGCTCCAGTGTACTCTCGGCGCATTCGAGGACCTTCTGCTCATTCCGGTAAGACAGGATACGCTTCGCCTCCGCTAGCGGAAACCACTCGGACAGATCGTACTCGTGATCGTGCCGTGCCGTATCGCCGCCGATCGCCTCCATCAGGTAGAAGCGCACGGTTTTCGCGTGGCGTATACCAGCAAGTGTAAACCAGTATTCGATGTCGAGCAGCGGGGCGACGAGGCGCGCCTCGATGCCCGTCTCCTCACGTACTTCACGCAGCGCCGCCTCCTCCAGGCTCTCCGAGCGGCGCGGGGTCCCCTTGGGCAGGCTCCAACGCGGCGGCTGCCGCCGCCCGACGAGGACGACGTCCACCTGGCCATCTCGTCGACGGTAGACCACCCCACCAGCGGACAGGTCGCGCACGGTCTTCATCGTTGCGGAACATTAACAATCTCGCCGTCCTTCGGCAAGCACCAGTGGCCACTCTGCTTGATAGAGTGAGGAAAGCAGTCCCCGGCCATCCTCTCCCGGCCTCGAGCCGGTGACGATCCGGGGGGTTGTTTGCCGCCAGCTCGATGCCGGCGGCGGAGGTTCCCCACATGGGCCGCGCCGTCGGATTCCCCTCAGCGCGCTGTTCAGGCCCCGTAGCAGTTCAAATGGGGCGTCGTTCGCCACGAGCCGCGTAGAATGCCCGGCCGATGGACCTGTACCGGCTGGTATTTCGCCTGGTGCTGGCACGCCTGGACCCCGAGACGGCGCACAACCTGGCGCTGCGCTGTCTCGCCCTGCTAGGCTCCACGGCCGGCCTGCTCGCTGGCCGGCCGGTGCGCGATACTCGGCTACACCTGGAGCGCTTCGGAGTACCCTTCGCCAATCCGCTCGGACTGGCCGCCGGCTTCGACAAGAACGCGGTCGCTGTCCCAGCGCTGCTCGCGCTCGGCTTCGGGCACGTGGAGGTCGGGACGGTAACTCCCAGGCCGCAGCCGGGGAATCCGGCGCCACGGCTGTTCCGCTTGCTCGAGGATGAGGCGCTGATCAATCGGCTGGGCTTTCCCAGCGAGGGGATCGGCGCGGTGGCCGAACGGCTGCGAGCCCTGCGCGGCCAGCCCGGGGTGATCGGGATCAACGTTGGGAAGAACCGGGCCACGCCGCTGGAGCGCGCGGCGCAAGACTACGCGCTCGGGCTCACCGCGCTGGGGCCGCTGTCCGACTACGCCGTGGTCAACATCTCCTCGCCCAACACCGCCGGCCTGCGCGCCTTGCAGCAGCGGGGCCAGCTCGACGAGCTGTGCGCCGCGCTGCTCGCGGCGCGGCCGCGGAGCCGCCGGGGACAACCGCTGCCACTGTTGCTGAAGATCGCCCCCGACCTGACCGACGCCGAACTGGACGATATCCTGGACGTCGCGCTGGCGCGCGGGCTGGACGGGCTGGTGGTGTCGAATACGACCACGGCGCGCGAAGGGGTTCGCTCTCCGCTGGCCGGGGAGGCCGGTGGGCTATCCGGGGCGCCGCTGCGGGCCCGGTCCGACGCGCTGCTGGCCGCCTGTTTCGCCCGCGCTGGCCGCCGACTCGCGCTGGTCGGCGTCGGCGGTGTCTTCACCGCGGAGCACGCCTGGCGCAAGCTGCTAGCCGGCGCGAGCCTGGTGCAGGTGTACACCGGGTTTGTCTACCGGGGGCCGGCGCTGCCCGGCCAGATCCTCGCCGGTCTCCAGCAGCGGCTGGAGCGGTTCGGCCTGTCTCGGCTGGACGACGTCATCGGGGCGGGGCAACGCCTCGGCTAATCCGGCCGCGCAGGCGGCGCCAGGAGCGTCGCCACAAAGTCGTTTCGGGTTACCGTCATTTGCGTTACCCCTCTTGTACTTCCGTGGGTCATTTGGTATGGTGCGCCCGGTTTCGACCCCCCGCGGGGCCGTTCGCGGCCCGATCGACGCTTGCGACGCGAGGTGCACGCATGGCGATCGCCGAGGCCAAGGCCATTCGACTGGGACACCCGAGCTACGTTTGGCGGCGCGGCCAGGACCGCCGCCTGGCCCAGATCCGGCAGTACGTCTCCCTGGAGGGCGCGCGCATCCTGGACGTCGGCTGTGGCCTGGGCATGTACGTGGCGCGCCTCCGGCAGTTCAGCGACGAGGTCTATGGCGTCGACATCGACGAGGAGAAGATCGCGCAGGCCAGCCAGACGCTCCCGAACCTGTACGTCTCCCCCGCGGAGAAGCTCCCCTTCCCCGACAGCTCCTTCGACGTGATCCTCCTGAATGAGGTTATCGAGCACGTCAACGACGACCGGATGGCGATCCAGGAGGCCTATCGCTGCCTGACGCCCGGTGGGCACATCGTCATCTACGCGCCCAACCGGCTCTACCCGTTCGAAACTCACGGGTTCTTCATCGGCAAGCGCTATTTCTTCCGCCTGCTGCCGTTCATCAATTACTTCCCGGCCCGCATCCGCGACGTCTTCTGCCCCCACGCCCGGGTCTACACCGCCCGGCGCATCCTGAAGCTCTTCGACGGGCTCGACGTCGCGATCGTTGCCAAAACCCACATCTTCCCGGGGCTGGACAACTGGGCGAGCCGGGGCTGGCTGGGGCGCCTGTTCCGCGACACGATGCACGCCCTGGAGGAGAGTCCGCTGCGCTGCTTCGGGATCTCCCACTTCATCGTCGTTCGCAAGGTGGGCTGCTGATCGCTTCGCCGCGTAACACGGGGTAGGAGCCGACGCTGGCCCCCGGGGCCAACCGCCCGGGGGCCGAGCGGCGTTTAGCCGTGTGGCTTGGTAGCCGGGTGCTGGCGGGTGAGGATGCGCTGGACGCGGGCGTCCAGGCCCGCCTTCCGCTTGGCCGCCTGCTCTGTCGTTAGCTTCCCCACGCTGACCGCCTGGTCGATCCGCTGCGTGGCGGTCGCCTTCAGCGCGTTGGCCACCACCGCCGGGTCGGCGCCATGCGCCTTCGCCACGTCTGCCAGCGAGTGGCCGCGGAGCTCCTGGTGCACCTGGGCGACGCTCAGGTGCAGAGCGCTGGCCGCGGTGGCGATCTTCCCCTGAAACAGGGCCAGGTGGGGCGCGGGAGCTACCTGCTGGCGCGCGGTCTTGAGCGCCTGCTGGAGCGTGTCCGGGGAGATGCCGAGCGCCTGTGCCGCCCGCGCGACAATCTGCTGGTGGCGGGTCTGGGCGGCGGGCGTGGCTGGCTGCGCGGCTGCGGCCCCGAGCAGAGCGCCGCTCAGGGCGAGCGCAGTGGCTCCCGCCAGGGCCACACGGTGCAGAGAAACGGAACCAAGCATGCTGAGAGGACTCCTTGTCCAGAGATCGGGCGCGGCTGGGGCAGCACCCAGGCCGGCCCTACCCCTCGCCGGGGCTATTCAGAGCGTACCAAGCGGATCTGAAGGCGAGCAGGGAGATGGCTGAAGAACGCCTGAAGACCAACACAGCCCGGTGACGTCAGGCGCGCGCCCCTGCCACCTCGCGGTAGACCTCGACCGTCTGCTGCGCGATGCGCTGCTGCGTGAAGTGCGCGAGCACGCGCTGGCGTCCGGCGGCGGCGAGGGCGCGGCGGAGGTCCGCGTCCTCCAAGAGGCGACCCAGCGCCTGGCGCAGCGCTTGGACGTCTCCCTCGGGCACCACCAGGCCCGCGTCGCCGATGACGTGAGGAATCTCACCGCTGCTGCTCCCTACAACCGGCACCCCGCACGCCATCGCCTCCACCAGCGCCCGCCCGAACTGCTCCTTCCAGTTCGGGCGAGTGCGCGAGGGGAGCACGAGCAAGTCAAGCGCTCGCAACGCCTCCGGCATCTGTGTGGAGGGGATCGCGCCGGCCAGCGTCACCCGGGGGCCGATGCCGAGCGCCGTGGCCCGGGCCGGGATCGCCGCGGCGAGCGGTCCACTCCCGACCAGCCGCAGCTCCCAATCGCCGGATAGCCCCGCCACCGCCTCCAGCAGGTCCCCTACCCCCTTCTCTTCGACCAGCCGCCCAACGTAGCCGATCACCCGTGCTCGCGCCCGGGCCGGCCCAGGGGTAAACACCCGAGGATCCACCCCGAACTGGGGCACCACCCGGCTCGGGCCGCGATACCCCTTCGCGGCCAGTACCCGGCCGGCTTCCTGGTTGCCGAGCAACGCGTAGCGGGCGGTGCGCAGCACCCAGCGCTCCATCCAGACGAACGGGGGCGGGTAGCGGTGGAGCAGGTTCTGCCAGGTGAAGAAGATGGGCGCCGCACCGCCGCGCCGGGCGCTCAGGAAGGCGAGGAACGTCGCCAGGTTGTACGGCTCCTCGTCGACGTGCAGCAGGTCCGGGCGCTCCTCGCGGAGCACCCGGCCGAGCGTGGGGAAGTAGAACAGGTGGAAGCTGCCGTTGAACCGGATCGGCTCGACGCGCAGACGGTAGCCCCGCAGGTAGGCCCGCTCGAGCGGCTGGTCGCGCCCCTCCAACCGCCAGGACGGCGGCACGACGCAGGTGAGCTGCACCTCTGGCTGCGCCGCGATCTCCTCGAGCTTGCGCTGGTATGCTCCCACCACCAGCGCCTTGGAAACCATCAACACTTTCATCGGAGTCTCAGCAGGCAGTCGCTCGCTGGCAGGGGCGCCGGCTCAGCCCCACCGGGGCCGCGGGCGGCGCTCCACCGTTCGCGTCACCGCGCGATCTCCCGGTACACCGCGAGCGTCTTTTCTGCTACCTGGCGCCAGGTGAACTGCTGGGAGCGCTCCCGCGCCCGCCGGCCCAGCTCTGCCCGCCGCGCCGGGTTCGCCAGCAGCGCCGCCATCGCCTCCGTGAGCGCCCGGTCGTCCTTCGGGTCCACCAGCACGCCTGTATCGCCCACCACCTCCGGGAGCGCGCTGACGTTCGAGGTGATCACCGCCGCGCCGCAGGCCATCGCCTCCAGCACCGGCAGTCCGAACCCCTCGTAGAGTGAGGGGAACACGAAGATGGTGCAGCCGCTATACAGCGGCGCCTTATCCTGCTCGCGGATCTGGCCGGTGAACACCACCTGGTCCTCCAGGCCCAGTTCACGCACCAGTGGCCGCGGGTCCGGATACAGCGGGTGGCCGAGCAGGTGCAGCCGGCCGGCGATGACGAGCTGGTACTCCTGGCGCAGCTCGCTGGGAAGCGCCGCGTAGGTGCGGATCAGGCGGGGGACGTTCTTGCGCAGGTCGAAGCCGCCGAAGTACAGCAGGTACCGCTCGCCGATGCTGTAGCGCTCGCGCACCGCGGCGAGGTGCCAGGAATCGGTGAGCGGCTTGAAGCTCTCGTCCACCGCGTTCAGGATCACATGGATCCGCTCCGCCGGAATGCGCAGCGTCCGCTCGATGTCGCGCCGGGAGCACTCCGAGACCGCGATGATCGCGTCTGCCCGCTTCGCTGCCAGCGAGACGAGCCAGACGTACAGGTGGCTGATCTTGCGCCAGGCATACTCCGGAAGCACATAGGGAATGACGTCGTGGATAGTGATGACGCGGGGAAACGGGCTGACGATCGGGCCGGCGAAGTACGGGCAGTGCAGGATGTCGACGGATTCGCTCCGAGCGAGCTGGACCAAACCCACCTGTTCCCACCACAGCTTCTCCAGGTTTTCGCCCGCCCGCGCCAGCTTGGTGGCCACCTCCACATTCTGGAACCGCCGTTCGGACAGCTCCGGCCAGTACACCGAATACGCGTGGCGCAGCCGCGGGCTGAGCAGGACGTAGTCATTGTCCCGGTCTACCTCATCCAGCCCCTTCAAGAGGTTGATGAGATACTGGCCGGTGCCGGTGGCAGGCTTTTGGAGAAAGAACGAGTTGATCCCGATACGCACTGGTCGCTGTCGAGAGCCCATGACGACGTACGCCGCGTTTGTCCGCGGCATTCTATCGACTCGCGGCCGGTTGTTGCGGGGAACTAGGTGCGAAGGGATCAGTGTGCCGCGACGCGGCGATAGACGGCCAGCAGCTTCGTTGCCGCGGCTTGCCAGGTGAAGCTGGCCGCGCGCTCCTGGCCCTTGCGCCGCAGATCAGCACGCAGCCCCTCATCCAGCACCAGCAGCTCCAGCGCCGCGGCCATCTGCTCCGGCTCGTGTGGATCGACCAGCAATCCAGCGTCACCCACCACTTCTGGCAGCGAGGCCGCCTTGGAGGCGAGCACCGGGGTGCCGCACGCCATCGCCTCCAGCGGCGGCAGCCCGAATCCTTCGTAGAGCGAGGGGAATACGAACACGTCGGCCGCGGTGTACAGCGCCGAAAGCTGCTCCTCAGGGACGTAGCCGGCGAACAGGATGTCGCCGGCAACCGGCGAGCTCTCTGCATGGCTGACGATCCCTTCCCAGAGCCAGCCCCGGCGGCCGACCAGGACGAGTTTGTGCGGCAGCCGGCGACGCGCCTTGAAGATGGCGAAGGCATCCATGAGCCGGTTGAGGTTCTTGCGCGGCTCGATCACCCCGACGAACAGGATGAAGGGTGTCTCGCCAACCCCGAGGTGCTCGCGGAGCTGGCGGAGGCGCTCCGGATCAGTCTCTGGATGGAAGGCGGGGTCGACGCCCCCGGGGACCACCTCCACCCGCTCGGGACGCGCTCCGAGCAGGCAGACCACGTCGTTCTTCGTGTTCTCCGAGTCGGTCACGATAAAGTCGGCACGCTGCACCGAGCGGGGCACCGCGCTCTCCAGGTAGGCACGGAGCTTGTCATCGGCGCACTCGGGGAACAGCAGAAACGCCAGGTCGTGCACGGTCAGCACTCCGCGCGCCTGTCGCAGGGGTGGCAGCACGAAGTCGGGCGAGTGAAACAGATCCACCGGGCCGGTGAGCCACTCGGCGGCGATCGGGAAGCGAAGTCGCTGCCAGAGCACCGTCATCGTCCGCTCGCTGAAGCGGAGCTGGCGATGGGCGAAATTGGGTGCCTTGGGATACCGAGGTACGCGCTCGGGAGCAGGCCGGGCGTGCACCAGCAGGTAGCTATTGGTGGTATCGATCTCGGCCACCGCGCCGACGAGGCTGCGGACGAAGCGGCCGATGCCGGCCGTCTGGTTTACGGCGGCGGTGTAGTCAATCGCAATCCGCACGCTTCGTCCGCGCCCGCTCCAGCGGGATCGCCTCGCTGTAACCCGTGCCTGCCGATCTGCTGCGGTGTTCGGCGCGCCGCTGCCCGAACCGCTGGTTGAGCACATAGCCGATCACGCCGACCACGATCAAGCTCCAGTAGCTGATCGAGCGGTCCAGGATCGCCACCGCGGTCGCCGTGTCGTTGCTCACCCCGTGGGTGATGCCCAGGCTCTCCACCAGGATCAGCACCCCCGCGATCCCGCTTTCCACGAAGCCCAGGCCGGCCGGGGTGAGCGGCAGGGTGGTGAGCAGCGCCCCGGCCAGGGCGACGAACAGCACCACCGCCAGAGGGAGCTGGGCGAGGCCCAGCGCCAGGGTGACGAAGTAGACCCGCCCAGCCTCCACCGCCCACACCAGCAGTGAGTACAGCAGCACCAGAGGCAGCGCCCGCAGGCTGAAGGAGCGGAGGGTGCCCTCCTCCAGACGTGCGTAGTGGTGGCGGATGCGATCGGGCAGGCGGGCGTGGACGTGGTGCCCGAAGCGGTGCGCGATCAACAGCCCGGCCACTACCAGCACTACCAGGACCGCGCCGAGCTCGATCCCAAGCTGAACAATCGGCGGCAGCGCACCATGGAAGGTGAGGGCCGCGGCGAGCGCCATCAGCGCAAACAGCAGCAGCGTATCAATGATCCGCTCCGCCAGGATCGTCCCCATTGTCTTGCTAAAGGAGACTCTGGCCTCTTCTTTGAGCAGGTAGCCGCGGTAGGCATCGCCCAGCTTCGCCGGCACGACGCAGTTGGCGAACCAGGATAGGAGCATGATCAGCGACAGCCCGGGGATCCCGGGCAGCGCCACACCCTCATCCTGGCTGTAGCCCACCGCGCGCAGCAGCACCCGCCAGCGCAGCGCCCGCACCGGGAACGTCAGATAGTACACCGCGAAGGCGACCAGGTACAGCAGCGGGTTTGCCGATGCGAGCTGCTCTACGATGTCGCCCAGCTCCCCACTCATCCGGCGCAGGACGAACAGCGCCAGAGCGATGCCGAAGGCGAACGACAGCAGCGTGCGGACGTTGAGGACCCGCTTCGCGAGCGAGGGCGGCTCGACGTCCACAACGACCACCGGGGGAGTGTCGCGCAGAGGGATGTCCAGATCAGCCAACCGTGTCATCCAATCCGTGCTTGGCCACGTATGCCAGCCCGAGTAAGAGCCCGAGCTGCATTCCGATGCCGTGCACCAGCAGGTCGTCGAACCCGCTGAAGATAGTAAAGACCACCAGGCTTCCCAGCACGCCCACCAGCAATGCTCGTTCCCGCTGGCCATGTGCTCGGGCAATGCCGGTAGCCACGAGCACGTAGGCGGCCACGAGCATCCAGAGTAGCGTAATCAGGCCGATGATACCCATCTCGGCCGCTGTGTTCAGGAAGTAGTTGTGCGCGTGTCCGAGCGGATCGGGCCAGCCAGGGAGGAAGTAGTCCGGGTAGGCGGCGGCGTAGTTGCCAATGCCCACGCCGAGCAGCGGGTGCTCGAGGAACATGTACCAGGCCGCCTGCCAGTGCGCCATCCGCTCGACGACGGCGAAGTTCTCCGGGGTGAGGTCCACGGTGCGGACATCGAACACGCCGAAGTAGTCCAGGATCACCCCCAGCCGCTCGGTGATCTCGCTTGGGAGCGCGCCGAGCGCCGCCAGGAGCCCGAGGCCGGCCAGCCCGAGGGCGGCCGGGAGTATCAGGCGGCGGGTTCGCGCGTCCCAGATGAGCAGCATGAGGGTGAGCGCCCCGGCCACGCTCAGCCAGGTGCCGCGCGACAGGCTGGCCAGGATCGCCGCCCCGGTGAGGCCGGCCGTGCCGAGCGCAAGCAGCCAGAGCCAGCGCGGCACCTGGGGCCGGCCCAGGAGCAGCAGTGCCACGGCCAGCGGGAGCGTGGTGCCCAAGTAGCCGGCGAAGGGATTGGGCTGGCCGAACGTGCCGTAGGCGCGCAAAAAGCTGCCGATGGCGAAGAACGACGGACCGGCCCCGGTGGCAAACTGGAACAGCCCCACGGCGGCCTCGGCGACCCCGGCCAGGAACAGGGCGGCCAGCAGCGCGAACACCTGCCCCGAGCGTCGCACCGAGCTGGCGACGTACAGGAACACTACCAGCAGCTCGGCCCACTTGATGATCTCGTTCGCCGCCGCGCCGAGCTCGATTGCGCCAACGGCCGAGGCGAGCATCGCCCCGGATACCGCGAATAGCGGCGGCAGCAGCGCCCCGCCCTCCAGCCGTATCTCGCGGCGGAGCGCCGCCGGCAGCAGCCAGCCGAGCCCCAGCAGCGCCGCCAGCGGCTCGGTGGCGGCGAGCGTCAGATCGCCGAAGGTCACACCGGCCAGCGAGGACATGGGGATGGCGATGACCAGCAGCGCCAGCGTGGCCAGTGGCTGGACGAAGCTGAGCACGGCCAGCCCGGCCACCACTGGCAGGGTCACCGCCTGCTGGAGCGGGAGCGCGCCGGCCAGGAGGCTGAGCGCGAGCGCGGCCGGGATGGCCCAGAGAGGGACGCGGGCGGGGCGCCAGCGCTCCACGATGGGCGGAACGCGCCCCACCAGGGCGAAGCTCACCGACGATTACCCCCGCTGGGCGGCTGCCAGCGCCTCCCGAAACCACTGGACGGTCAGCAGCATCCCCTCGGCCAGCGACACCCGCGGCTCCCAGCCCAGCACCCGCCGCGCCTTGGTGATGTCGGGCCGGCGCCGGGTTGGATCGTCCTCGCGCGCCGGCTCGAAGCGGATCTCGACCTGCGGGCCACAGAGTGCCCGGACCATCTCAGCATACTCCAGCACCGTGTGCTCCTCGGGATTGCCGAGGTTGAAGACTTCGCCCACGGTGTTATCACAGAACATCGCCAGCTCCAGCCCATGGACCAGATCGCTGACGTAGCACAGGCTGCGCGTGTACGAGCCATCGCCGTAGATTACCAGCGGCCGGCCCCGCAGCCCCCAGGTAATGAAGTTCGGCAGCATCCGCCCATCTTCCGGGTCCATCCGCGGGCCGTAGGTGTTGAAGATGCGCACGATCCGCGCATCCAGTCCGCGAGCCCGGACATAGGCCATGGTCAACGCCTCGGCGAAGCGCTTGGACTCGTCGTAGCACGAGCGCGGGCCGATCGGGTTCACGTTGCCCCAGTGGGTTTCCCGCTGCGGATGCTCCAGCGGATCACCGTAGGCCTCCGAGGTCGACGCGAGGAGCAGCTTCGCGCCCCAGCGGTCAGCGATCTCCAGCGCACGATGGGTGCCGAGCGAATTGGCCAGCGCCGTCTCGATCGGGTGGTCGTAATACCCCTTCGGGCTGGCCGGGCTGGCGAGGTGAAACACCAGGTCGAAGGGTTCGTCGATCGGATCGGCGGCGTCCTGTTCCAGGAGCCGGAAGCGTGGGCAGCCTGCCAAGTGGGACAGGTTCCGCCGGCTGCCGGTGATGAAGTTGTCGACCGCGACGACCTCGCATCCAAGCTCGAGCAGGCGGTCGCACAGGTGAGAGCCGATGAACCCGGCTCCACCGGTAACCAGTGCCTTCAAAACTCCCTCCGAGCGCCTCTCCAGGTGCGCCGGGGCGCACGAGCGCGGAAATTCTACCAGGGGGCCGTGACCGGCGAGAGGGAGGCGGAGCTACGGCGCCGGTCCGTGCTCCTGCACCTCCTGCTCGCTTGCCTGGCGCGACGCGGCGTGCGCTGCCGCGAGCGTGAGCCAGAAGCAAAACGCCAGGTCCACCAGGAAGTACGAGTTGTCCCCCAGGCCGTGGACGACGCAGTCCGCCATACTCCCCAGCGCTCCCAGCGCCAGCAGCCGCTGCTCCAGGCTGGCCGTGGCCCGCCGCCAAGCGCAGCGGACGAATGTCCAGAGCAGCCAGAGGAACGCGGCAAGCCCCGGCAGCCCCAGCGCGAGCCAGAAGTGCAGCACCAGGTTGTGCGGGTGCGAGAGGTTCGGCTCGGCGCTGGCGCCCGGTGGCAGGTACTCCTGGCGGTACAGGTACAGGAAGTTGTCCAGACCGATGCCCAGGATCGGATGGTCGCGCAGCATCGCCAGCGACGCCTGCCAGAGCTGCAGCCGGACGAACGTGGTGCTCGCCCCCGTGGCGTTCAGGTGCGAGACCACCCGCTCCACCTGTAGCAGCGGCACTGCCGCCAGCAGCCCACCCGCCGCTGCCAGCGCCCCCCAGAGCAGCGCCCGGCGGCCCAGGCCGAGTAGCACCACAGCCAATCCGGCCGCGGCGCCCAGCCAGCCGCCCACCGAGAAGGTCACGGCGTCGGCCAGCGCCAGCGCGACGAACGCGGCGCCATACCCCAGCCGCCGCCAGCCGCCGAGCAGCAGCGCGCCGGCGAGCGCGAACGGCAGCGCCCGGCCAAGCAGGAGCGCCAGGTTGTTCGGCGACTGGTACAGCGCGCTCACCCGCCGCACGCCCTCGATCTCGGTGGTGCCAACGTTCAGCGCGTACTGTCCCAGCCCGAGCAGCGCCGCGCCGGCCGCGCCGATGAGCAGGCCCTCCACCAGCCGCCGCGCCTGCCTGGGTTGGGGCGCGAGCCAGGCCGCCAGATAGAAGAACAGCAGCGGCTCCAGAATCACGGTGCGCAGCTCGCGCAGGGACAGCCGCACGTACTGGGTGACGAGCAGCGAGAGCAGCGCCGCGGCGAGGAAGAGGGCAGCCGGGCCATCGAACGGCGTCGGCCGAAGGCGCAGCACGGGCGCCGCTCCACGCAGGCGGTCCGCCAGCAGCCGGGTGCCGATCGCCGCTGCGCTGAGAAGCAACGTCGTCTCGGGCAGCGAGATTTCCAGGCTCCCGAGCGCGCGTGGGAGCAGGTACAGGGGTAGCGTCGCCGGCACCAGGACCAGCGCGGCGCGGGGGCGCCAGATGGCGAGAAGGAAGAAGGCCCAGGCTCCCACCAGACTGAGGGAAAGGGCTGGGGCCAGCGCGTACAGCGCCAGGCAGGCCCCCAGCACCATCTCGACGCGCCACAACCCGGACTCCGCGTCGTCGGGCGTCTCCCGGACCTGGGGCGCCGATGATGGCGTGGTAAACCCGGTCGAATGCACAGGCGCACGATAGCACGGCCCGCGGCGCGGCTGGCGGACGCGGTGATCTCCGCCACGTTTTTACACAGCGCTAATACGCGGTCAACTGGCACAGGCTAATCTTCAGAATCAGCGAGGAGCGGCCGAGTGTCTCGCCGCCCCGGAGACGGTATCCATGAGCCAGCCATCCCTCTCCTGCCCGGCGCCGGTGCCGGCAGCGATCATCTTCCTCCGTTCCAACCGCGCCTGGACCCGGGCCGACCGTAGCCGGGCGCACGCCCGCCCCGCAGCCTCGGAGCGGCCCTTTGCCCTGGTAACACGCCAGGGCCTGGTCGACCACTTGCGCGCGCTCGGCAATCCGCTGCTGGCCAGCGTGAGCTGGAACCGTGAGCGAGTTCCGGTCAGCGAGGCGCTGAAGCGTGCCGAGCAGCTTCCGAGCGACCGGCGGGTGGCGGTGCGTGATGACATGGTGTTCGTCGCCGAGCGCTAACTGCGTCGCTCCTGCCGGGCGCACCAGCGTCGTACAGCCCCGCCACGCCCTGTCTGCTGCCTACCCCCTCGTCCCGGCCCGAGCAAGAGGCCCGCGCGAGCTCCAACGGCCGCCCGCCTGAGCTAACGCGGTGAGCGCCGCCAGCGCTGGCGGGGGCCGCACCGTCTCGGTGCGGAGCGGGCACTATAATGGGGGGCCGGAGGTGTGCCGTGGAGCCCGCCGTCGTCGTCAGCGCCGTTCGCACTCCCATCGGCCGCTTCGGTGGCCAATTCCGCGACGTCCGGGCGGCAGCGCTGGGCGCCGTCGCGATCAAAGCCGCCATCGAGCGCGCCGGCGTCGACCCGGCCGAGGTCGACGAGGTGATCTTCGGCCACGTGCTGGTCAACGGCGAGAGCCCCAACGTCGCCCGCCTCGCCTGGCTAGAGGCCGGGCTGCCGGAAACGGTCCCCGCGTACAGCGTTGACCGCCAGTGCGGCTCGGGCTTGCAGGCGATCATCAACGCCGCGCTGCTGATCCAGACCGGCAACGCCCAGGTTGTCGTCGCCGGCGGGGCAGAGAGCGAGAGCCAGGCAGAGTACTATACGGTGGGCGCGCGCTGGGGCGCCCGGCTGGGCGATGCTCCGTTCTACGACCGCATCAGCCGCCAGGGGCTAACGGTCTCCTGCCCGGAGGCATACCCGCTCACCCCGAGCATGATGCACAGCTCGGAGAACCTGGTCGACCGCTACGGCATCACTCGGGAGGAGGCGGACGCTTTCGCCCTGCGCAGCCAGCGCAACGCCGCCGCGGCGATCCAGGCCGGGCGGTTCGTGGACGAGATCGTCCCGGTGCCGGTCCCGCAGAAGGGGGGCACGGTGCTGGTGGAGCGCGACGAGCACCCGCGGCCGGAGACGACGGCCGAGGCGCTCGCCAAGCTGCCGGTGCTGGTCGGTAAGGTCCATACCGCCGGGAACTCGTCCGGGATCAACGACGGCGCCGCCGCCTGCGTGCTGATGAGCGCCTCCCGTGCCCGGCGCGCGGGGCTGGAGCCGCTCGGCACGGTGCGGGCGTTCGCCGCTGCCGGGGTAAACCCGACGCTGATGGGGCTCGGGCCAGCGCCGGCGATCCGCAAAGTGCTCCAGCAGACCGGCCTGCGCTGGCAGGACATGGATCTGGTGGAGATCAACGAGGCGTTCGCGGCGCAGGTGCTGGCCGTGCTGCGGGAGCTGAGGGTGAACGAGATCGAGACCCTGAATGTGAACGGCTCGGGGATCTCGCTCGGCCACCCGCTCGGCGCCACCGGGGCGCGCATCACCGCGACCATGCTGCACGAGCTGCGCCGCCGCGGCGGACGCTACGGCCTGGTGTCGATGTGCACCGGCGGCGGCCAGGGCGTGGCGGCGCTGTTCGAGCGCGGCACCTAGCAGACGCGGAAGGATGGCGAGGCGCGCAATGGAGATCACGAAGGTCGGCGTGGTGGGCTGCGGCTTGATGGGCTCGGGCATCGCCGAGGTGTGCGCCCGAGCCGGCTACGATACCGTGGTCCGCGAGGTGAGCCAGGAGCTGCTCGACAAGGGGCTGGACCGGATCCAGCAATCGATGCGTACCGCGGTCGACCGCGGGAAGCTGGCCGCCGAGCAGCGCGACGCCGCGCTCGGGCGCCTGCGTGGCACCACCAGCCTGGAGGACCTGGCCGACCGCGACCTGGTGATCGAGGCAGTGATCGAGAACCTGGAGGAGAAGCGCCGGGTGTTCGAGGCGCTGGACCGGGTCACCCCGCCGCGTGCCATCCTCGCCAGCAACACCTCGTCCATCCCGATCATTCAGCTCGCCACTGCCACCCAGCGCCCGGACCGGGTGCTGGGGATGCACTTCATGAACCCGGTCCCGGTGATGCGGCTGGTCGAGTTCGTCCGGGCGCTGACCACCAGCGAGGAGACGCTGGAGACGGCGCGCACCTTTGCTGAGTCACTTCCCAAACGCGTCATCGTCTCCAAAGATCGCGCCGGCTTCATCGTCAACATGCTGCTGGTGCCCTACCTGCTCGGCGCGATCCAGATGTACGAGCAGGGCTTCGCCAGCCGCGAGGACATCGATATCGGGATGAAGCTGGGGACGAACATGCCGATGGGGCCGCTGGAGCTGCTGGATTACGTCGGGCTGGACACGACGCTGTATATCGCGGAGATCCTGTTCGACGAGTACCGCCGGCCGGAGTACGCCCCGCCGCCGCTGCTGCGGCAGATGGTCCGCGCCGGCTGGTACGGCCACAAGAGCGGCCGCGGCTTCTACAACTATGCGGCGGGCGAGCGGCCGCCGTCCTGAGCGCTCGCGTCGGCTACTCGACCATCCAGGGCGGCACGGCCGCCAGCCCCTGGACCGCGAACGGCACCTCCAGCAGGGTGGGGCCGGGCTGCCCCAGCGCCTCCCGGAGCGCATCGGCGAGCTGGTCGGCGGAGGCGAGCCGCGTGCCCCGCGCGCCAAGCGCCTGCGCGAGCGCGGCGTAGTCGGGCCCGGCGATGTCCACCCCGATCCGCCGGCCGCCCAGCTTGCGGTCCTGCAGCACCTGCAACGCGCCGTAGGCGCCGTCGTTGAACACCACGACCACCAGGTCCAGCCGCTCCTGCGCCGCCACCGCCAGTTCGGCACAGGTGTACAGGAAGCCACCGTCGCCGCACAGCGCGACCACGGGGCGCTCCGGCTGGGCGATCCGGGCGCCAATCGCCGCCGGAAGCGCAAAGCCGAGCACGCCATACCCGCCCGGGTGCAGGTAGGTGCGCGGCTGGTACGTCTCCAGCGCCACCATCGCCCAGTAGCTGACCAAGGTCAGGTCGTTGGCGATGATCCCATCGCGCGGGACCGCGGCTCGCACCGCGTCCAGCACCTGGAGCACCGGGCCGGCGCGCTCTTCCAGGTAGCGGCGCTTGTCAGCCTTGAAGCGGGCGGTGTCGAGCCAGCAGCGCGGCCGGGCCGGCTGCTGGCGCAGCGCAGCCAGAAGCTGTCGCAGCACCTCGCGTGCGTCCCCCACCAGTCCAACGGTGGCCGGGCGATGCCGGCCGATCACCCGCGGGTCGATGTCGACCTGGATGAGCGTCTCCGGGAAGTCCCGCCCCTCGTGCGCATCGGTGACCAGGTCGAAGCGGGAGCCGACGACCAGTGCGGCGTCCGCCTGCCGCAGCAGCGGCGGCACCAGCGGCAGGCGCCCCCAGCCGTCGCCCAGCCCCAGGGGATGGTCGTCCGGCACCGCTCCCTTCGCTTGCAGGCTGGTGAGCACCGGGGCTTGCAGCCGCTCGGCGAGCTCCAGCAGCTCCGCGCAGGCGCCAGCGCTGACGGCGCCGCCCCCGGCGAACAGGATCGGCCGCGCGGCCCGGAGCAGCAGCTCTGCCGCGCGCGCCACCGCCTCGGGAGCGGCGGCCGGCCGGGCGAGCTCCTGGGGCGGGAGTAGCGCCGCCTCGCCGCGGCCGCCGAGCACGTCCACCGGCACTTCCACGTACGCCGGGCGGGGCCGGCCGGAGCGCGTCGCCCGCACCGCCCGCTGGACCGTGGCCGGGATATCGGTGACCCGGGTGGTACGCGCGGCGAACCCGGTCACCGCCGCGGCGACCTCCAGGCTGTCGCGCAGCTCGTGGAAGTCCTCCACGTTGCGGTCCAGCCGGTCGGAGGGGATCTGTCCGGCGACGAGCACCAGGGGTGAGGAGTCGGAATACGCCTGGCCGACCCCGGACAGCGCGTTGGTGACGCCAGGCCCGGGAACGGTGATGCAGGCGGCGACCCGGCCCGAGGCACGGGCGTAGCCGTCGGCCATGTACGCCGCGCCCTGCTCGTGGCGCGGCACCACCAGCCGCAGCTCCGGGCAGTCGTACAGCGCGTCGAAGATCGGGTGGTTATGGGTGCCGACGATCCCGAAGACGGTGTCGATCCCCTCTGCCCGCAGCGCCGCCACTACCGCCTGCCCGCCAGTCATCTCCTGCATCCCGCACTCCCGTACCCGAGACTGTCCGGTCAGTGTACGCGGGTGGGCCCACGGCCGGCGGCCGGCTCCCGGGTCAGGATGTCCGCCGTTTGAGATAGGAGTCCTTCACCGCGATCTTGCCGTCGCGGAACTCGAACAGGTCCAGTCCGCGCTGCTCCACCGGGCTGCCGTCCGCGAGTGTCCCGGTCATGGTCCATTCCGAGATCCCGCGAGCGCCGAACACCGCGTGGCGGATCGGCTCGAAGCGCACCCCCTGGATAGTGCGCATCACGTCCTCGAACGCCGCGCGCACTGCCGCCTGGCCCTGGTAGCGCGTCCCGTAGGGTTCGGGGCCGGACGAGCGGTAGAAGACGCAGTCCTCGGTCATGTGGGCCATGATCGCGTCCAGGTCGTGTCGGTTGAACGCCTCGGCGAAGCGCTCCAGGAACGCGACGTCCACCGGCTGCTGCTGTACGGTCGCCACGGCTCATCCCTCCCAGCCAGATGTCTCGGCTCCAGGCTACCACGCTGCTCCCCATGCTCGCAGCAGGCCAGCGGGAAACGCTGGACCGCGCTACAATGGCCGCACAGCCGAGACATATCGGCGAGCAAGCACGTGGGGGACGGCATGCACAAGGACAGCGTCAACTGGCGCGGCTTTATCGAGGCCGTGGTGACCCCGATGCGCGAGGACGGCAGCATCGATGAGGAGGCGTTCCTGCTCAACCTGGAGCAACAGATCGACGAAGGCGTGCACGGCTTCCTGATCGTCGGCTGCACCGGCGAGCACTGGGCGCTGGCGCCGGAAGAGAAGCGCGACCTGTTCCGGCTCGCGGTCCAGCAGGTGAAGGGCCGGGTGACGGTGATCTGCGGGGTGAGCGCGAACAACACCGCCGACGCGATCCGGCTGATGCGCTACGCCTACGAGGCCGGCGCCGACGGGGCGATGTCGATGCCGCCCGCGGTCGCCACCCCGAACGATCGCGAGATCGTGGAGTATTTCAAGGCGATCACCCGGGCGGTGGACATCCCGGTCCTGGCGTACAACATCCCGTCCCGCCAGGTCGTGAACATGAAGCCTGAGCTCGTGAGCAAGCTGGCGGACATCCCGAACGTCGTCGCGATCAAGGAGTCGTCGGGCGACCCGGTGCAGATCGTAGAGACGATCCGGGTCGCGGGCGACCGAATTCGCGTCTTCGTCGGCTACGACACCGGGGCGCTGTTCGGGATTGCGATGGGCGCCTACGGCTGCATGAGCATCGGGGCGCAGGTCATCGGCCGCCGCGCGGTGGAGCTGATCACCGCCAGCCTGGAGGGCGACCTGGCCACGGCGCGCGCGCGGCAGTTCGACAGCTATCTGTTCTGGAAGCACTTCGGCTCGCCCGCGGTGGGCAGCTTCCCCGCCTGGCTGAAGGAGGCGATGAACCTGCTTGGCCGGCCGGGCGGCTACCCCCGCGCGCCGATCCTGCCGGTCACCGACGAGGAGCGCGAGCGGATCCGCGTCGCCCTGCGCGAGCTGAACGCCACCCCGGTGACCCCGCGGGCGCCGGCCACGGCCTCGCGCTGACCGGTCTGGCGGGAGCGGGGAGCATGCAGGGGATCCGCGGGATCATCCACGCGACCGACTACCACACCGGCGGCCAGCCGGTGCGGGTCCTGACCGGCGGCCTGCCCCCGATCCACGGGCGGACGATGCGGGAGAAGGCCGACTACGTGAAGCAGCACCTGGACTGGATCCGCACCGCCGTCTGCCACGAGCCCCGCGGGCACCGCGACATGTTCGCGGTAATCCTCACCGAGCCCTGCCGACCAGAGGCCGACTTCGGGGTGATCTGGATCGACAACCCGGGCATCTATATCGGGATGTGCGGCCACGGCACCTTTGGCGTCGCCGCCATGCTGGCCGACCTCGGCTACGTCCCGCGCGACCAGGACCCGATCGCGCTGACGCTGGATACCCCCGGCGGGCTAGTGCGCGTCTCGATCCGCCGCCAGCCGGGGCCGACCACCACCGCGCTGGAGAACGTCCCGGCCTTCCACCTCGCCTCGGCGGTGGTCGACGTGGCGGGCGTCGGCCCGATCCCGATTGACGTCTCGTATGGCGGGCTGTTCTTCATCCAGGTGGATGTGGAGACGCTCCCGCCGAGCCTGGACCTGACCCGAGTGGAGACGTTTGTCCAGCTCTGGCCGCGGCTGCGCGAGGCGACCGCGCGGGTGGTGCCGCTCTGGCATCCCGACCCGGCCGTGCAGCTCGAGTACACCAACTCGTTCTTCTACCAGCGGCGCGAGGGCGGGCGGCAGGTGAAGAACGTGATGGTCTACGGCGACGGGCAGATCGACCGCTCGCCCTGCGGCACCGGCACCTGCGCCTACCTGGCGCTGATGGTGGCGCGGGGCGAGCTGCGGCTGGGCGAGTCGATCACTATGGCCGGCAGCCTGGGGAGCCAGTTCCAGGGCCGGGCGCTAGCGGAGGTAGAGATCGCCCCTAACCGGCGCGGGATCCGGCCGGAGATCAGCTCGCCCGCCTTCCTGACGGGAACGCACCAGTTCATCCTCAACGATGAAGACCCGCTGACGCTGGGCTTCGAGCTGCCCACGGCCAGTGGCTTCCAGGTCCCCGCTCCCGCCCGGTAGCCGGCGCGCTGCTGGCGTGGCGGCGCATAGCGGGGCGCGCCGAGGCTCCACCCCCTGGCCTCCGCGCTGCCGCGCACGCGCCCCGCCAGCGCGTGTAGGATGGCTGCCACAGACCCGAGGGGGCGAGGAGGCGGGCCATGAATGTCGCGGAGTCCCTGGAGCGGATGAGCCGCTACTTCCCCGACCGGACCGCGCTGGTGTACCGCGAGCAGCGCTGGAGCTACCGCGAGCTGAGCTGGCAGGCCAACCGGGTGGGCAACGCGCTGCGGGGGCTGGGGATGGGTGTGGGCGACACCGTCTGCCTGCTGCTCCCCAACGGCCCAGAGTTCGTGCTGGCCTACTTCGGGCTGCTCCGGCTCGGGGCGGTGCCGGTCTCGCTCAACGTCATGCTCAAGCCGGCGGAGATTGCCTACATCGCCAACGATGCCCGGGCAGCGGCGTTCATCGCCCACAGCACGCTACTAGACAACGTCCCGGCGCCCGACGAGCTGCCCACGGTGCGGCTGCGCGTAGCAGTCGGCGCGGCGCCGGAAGGGTTTCTGCCCTTTGCCCGGCTGCTGGACGGGAGCACGGAGCTGCGGGCGACGGACCTGGAGCCGGGGGCGCTGGCAGCGATCCTGTATACGTCTGGGACGACCGGCCGCCCCAAGGGGGCGATGCTCAGCCATGCCAACGTCGTCTCCAACATGCACGCGGTCGCCCACCACCTGCGGATGTCGCCGGACGATCGCACGCTCTGCTTCCTGCCGCTGTTCCACTGCTTCGGCCAGAACTTCATCCTGAACGCCACGCTGAACGCGGGCGCAACGCTGTACCTGCACGAGCGCTTCGTCCCCGACGACGCGCTCGCCGCCCTCAGCCGAGACCAGATCACGCTCCTGTACGGCGTCCCCACGGTGTACATCCTGCTGCTGAACCACCCGGAGCTGCGCCGCGAGGCGCTGCCGGCGCTGCGGATCAGCTTCTCTGCTGCGGCGAGCCTGCCGCGAGAGGTCGCCGAGACCTGGCAGGAGCGTGTCGGGCTGCCGATCAATGAGGGCTACGGGCTGACCGAGTCCTCGCCGTTCGCCTCGTACAACCACGAATACCGCTTCAAGCCGGGGACGGTCGGGACCCCGATCGAGAACGTGGAGCTGAAGGTGGTGGACCTGGACGGCCAGGAGGTGCCGCCGGGCGAGCTAGGCGAGATTGTGATCCGTGGCCCGAACGTGATGCTCGGCTACTTCGGCAAGCCAGAGGAGACTGCCCAGGCGCTGCGCGGCGGCTGGCTGCACACGGGCGACATCGGCCGGATGGACGACGAGGGCTACCTTGCGATCGTCGATCGGGTGAAGGACATGATCAACGTCGCTGGCTTCAAGGTTTGGCCGCGCGAGGTAGAGGACGTGCTCTTCCAGCACCCGGCAGTGCGGGAGTGCGCAGTGATCGGGGCGCCAGACGCCGTGTCTGGCGAGGTCGTGAAAGCCTGCGTCGTCCTGCGCGAGGGGCAGCAGGTGACCGCCGAGGCGCTGATCGCGTTCTGCCGGGAGCGGATCGCCAGCTACAAGGTGCCGCGAGCGGTGGAGTTCATCCCGGCGCTGCCCAAAAGCCCGACTGGCAAGGTGCTGAAGCGCGAGCTGCGCCAGCGCCTGGCGGAGCGGGTCGTGCCGGAGTAGCGGGGCGCCGTTGACTCGTATTCAGAGTGCTTCGATAATCGGGACAGGTGCCGCCGCGTATGCGTCCACCCGGCTCTCCTACGCGGCGAGTCTTGCCCCTCGGAGGTGTTCAACCAGCGCATCGCCGCTCGAACTGTCGCTGATCGGCCCCTGTCTTTTGCGGCACGGAGTGAACGATGAAACCGCCTCCCTTTGACTATTTCGCCCCACGCAGCCAGCCCGAGGCGCTCTCGCTGCTCGCGCAGCACGGAGACCGGGCCAAGGTGCTCGCGGGGGGCCAGAGCCTGATCCCCTTGCTCAACTTTCGGTTGGCCCACCCCGAGGTGCTGGTCGACATCAATCGAATTCCCGAGCTGGACTACGTGCGCGAGTGGGATGGCGGGGTGGTGATCGGGGCCCTGACACGCCAGGCGACGCTGGAGCGCGCGGAGAGCGTGCGCGCCCGCCTGCCGATCCTGTCGGAAGCGGCGCACCTGATCGGCCACCTGCCGATTCGCCACCGGGGCACCGTAGGGGGCAATCTGGCCCACGCCGATCCGGCGTCGGAGCTGCCGGCGGTGATGCTGGCGCTGGAAGCTGAATTCGTCCTGGCTAGCCAGCAGGGCAGGCGCGTTATCGCCGCCGACCAGTTCTTCACCGGCATGATGACGACCGCGCTCCAGCCAGGAGAGCTGCTGGTGGAGGTGCGCGCCCGCGGGCTGCCGGCCAGCACCGGCGGCGCCTTCACCGAGATCACCCGCCGCCACGGCGACTACGCCCTGGTGGGCGCAGTGGCGCTGATCACCCTTAACGCCGTCGGTCGCTGCGAGCGGGCGCGACTAGCACTGTGTGGCGTCGGCCCGACCCCGCTCCGAGTTCCCGAGGCCGAGCAGATGCTCATCGGCGAGGTGCCGGCAGGCGATCTGCTGGTCGCGGTGGCCGAGCGGGCCGCAGCCGCCACCGACCCGCCCAGCGACGTCCACGGCTCGGCCAGCTTCCGCCGCAAGCTGGCGCGGGTAGCTGTTCGCCAGGCGATTGAGACCGCGGCGGCACGCGCGGGAGGGTAAGAGCGATGGCGCAACGTATACCGATCACTCTCACCGTCAACGGAATGCAGCATGAGGTGGCGGTGGAGCCGCGGCGTCTGCTGGTGGATGTGCTGCGCAATGACCTCGGGCTGACCGGGACGCACATTGGCTGCGAGCAGGGCGTCTGCGGCACCTGCACGGTGCTGGTCAACGGGGAATCGGTGCGCTCCTGCCTGCTGTTCGCGGTCCAGGCCGACGGCGCCGAGATCATGACCGTGGAAGGGCTGAGCCAGGGCGATACCCTGCACCCGCTTCAGGAAGCCTTCCGCGAAGCGCAGGGGCTCCAGTGCGGCTTTTGCACCCCGGGGATGCTGCTGATCGCCTACGAGCTGCTCAGCACCAACCCGGCGCCGAGTGAGGCGCAGATCCGGGAAGCGGTGTCAGCCAACCTCTGCCGCTGCACCGGCTACCAGGGGATTATCGAGGCGGTACAGCTCGCCGCCGCGCGCCAGGCAGTGACCGCCGCCCGCTAGGAGGGAGCGATGGCAGTAGCCCAGCATACCTGGATCGGCAAGGACATCCCGCGGCTGGAAGACCCCAAGCTGCTCACCGGCCGCGCCACCTACAGCGACGACGTGAAGCTGCCGGGGATGCTGGAGGTGGCGGTGCTCCTCAGCCCGCATGCCCACGCCCGCATCGCCCGGATTGATACCAGCAAGGCGAAGGCGCTCCCCGGGGTAGTGGCGGTGATCACCGGGGAGGACATCGTTAAGCACACCAACCCGCTGCCGCGCTTCTGCCCCGAGGAGGTGGTGGAGTACGCGCTGGCAGTGGGCAAGGTTCGCTACGCCGGCGAAGCGGTGGCCGCCGTCGCCGCGGTAGACCGCTACCGCGCCGAGGACGCGATCGGCCTGATCGAGGTGGAGTACGAGCCGCTGCCACCGGTTACCGATCCGTTCGAAGCGATGAAGCCGGAGGCGCCCAGGGTCCACGAGAACCTGCCCAGCAACCTGGTGTTCGAGAAGACGCTGTCATTTGGCGACGTGGAGGGCGACTTCGCCACAGCGGACCGGGTGATCCGCCGCAGGCTGCGTTACCACCGCGCCAGCGCCCAGCCGCTGGAGACAGCCGGGGCGGTCTGCCAGTACAACCCCGCCACCGGGCGAATGGACGTCTGGTCCAACACCAATATGCTGAATTACGTCGGCTGGCTGCTGGCGTTGACGCTGAAGCTCCCGCCGAGCAAGCTGAATCTGATCCCGATGCACGTCGGGGGGAGCTTCGGTTCTAAGCACATCCTGGCCAAGGTGATTGCCATTGCCGGTACCCTGGCCAGGCTCACCGGTCGCCCGGTCAAATTTATGGAAGACCGGGTGGAAAACCTGATCGCCTGCGAGAACCTGGCCTGCGACCGCTACTACGACGCCGAGCTGGCGGTGACGAACGACGGTATCTTCACGGCGCTGCGGATCAAGGTGGTTGATGATTACGGCGCCTACTTCCAGCTCAGCCATGGCACGCACGGCAACGCGCTGGCGCAACAGACCGGCCCGTACCGCATCCGGAGCCTGGAATACAGCGTTCAGTGCGTGCTGACCAACAAGTGTCAGCAAGGGGTGTTCCGCGGCGCCGGCTCCGACGCCGGCAACTTCTGCCTGGAGCGTCTGGTGGACGCGGCGGCAGAGGAGCTAGGGATAGACCGGATCGAGATTCGGCGGCGCAACTTCATTCAGCCGGAGCAGTTCCCCTACAAGACCCCGGCTGGCAACATCTATGACAGCGGTAACTACCCGGCGGTGCTCGATAAGGCGCTCCAGATGGCCGGGCTGGATGAGCTACGTAAGCTGCAGGAGCAGGCGCGGCAGCAGGGTCGGTACATCGGGATCGGCCTGGCGACGGCGCACCAGCGCAGCGTCTATGGCCCGACGGAGTTCTGGTTCTGGGGCGCTGCCCCCGGGCTGACCAGCGTTCCCGAGAGCGTCGGGATTAGCGTCGGCCCCACCGGGGATTTCACCGTAACCCTGTTCTCCCCCTTCTGGGGCAACAGCCCCGAGACGGTGTGCGCCCAGGTGCTGGCCGAGGAGTTCGGCATCGACCCGTCGAACGTCACGATCGCCTACGAGGGCTCGATGCATGGCCTGCCCGCGGCCGGACCGGGGGGCAGCCGGATGACCGTGATGCTCACCGGGGCGATGGTTGGCGCGGCGCGCAAGCTGAAGGACAAGATGGCGCGTATTGCCGCCCACCTGCTGGAAGCGTCCCCGGAAGACATCATCTTCCAGGAAGGCAGGGCGGTCGTGCGCGGCGTCCCGGAGAAGTCTCTCAGCTATGCCGACATCGGCTTCAAGGCGTACTGGTTCCGTCTGGACCTGCCGCCCGGCATGGAGAGCGGGCTGGAGGCGCGCCACACCTACGACCACCCCTACCTCACCCTGCCCTCTCCGGACCGCAAGGACCTGGGCGCCTTCTACCCAATGATGGCGCACGGCGCCCACATCCCGGTCGTTGAGGTCAACCCCGAGACTGGCCAGGTGACGATCCTGCGCTATGTCGCGGTCCACGACGTGGGGACGATCGTGAACCCCAAGAGCCTGCGCGGCCAGATCGCCGGCGGGATCACCCAGGGCATCGGGATGGCGCTGTTCGAAGAGTGCGTGTATGACGAGCAGGGCCAGCCGCTGAGCTCCAGCTTCATGAGCTACCTGATCCCCACCGCGATGGAGGTGCCGAAGTTCGAGATCGGCCACGTGGAGACCCCCTCCCCCTTCACCGAGTACGGGGTGAAGGGGGGTGGCGAGGGCGGAAGGATGATCGCGCCCGCGGCGCTGGCGAGCGCGGTGGAGGACGCGCTCAGACCGCTAGGGGTAAAGGTGGACGAGGTGCCGATGACCCCGGAGCGGATCGTCCGCTGGGTGGAAGCGGCCCGGCAGTCTGGCTGACGCTACGTGCGGGGGTCGGAGGGAGCAATCCCCCGACCCCCGCCGTCTACCGCTGCTGTTCCCTTCTGGCACGGAACTCGGCCCGCGCCTGCTCGATCAGGTCGCACACTAGCTCGCCGCTCCGCCGCTACTTGATCGCGAGCGGGTTGAGCGGCGAGCCAACGGCGCCAGTGATCGGGAGCGGTGGGGCGACGAACAGGAACTCGTAGACGCCGTCCTGAGCGCAGTCGCGCGCCAGGTCTTCCAGGTAGAAGATCTCTCCCACCAGCAGCCCCATGTTGACTACGATCACCAGGTGCAGGGGCTGGAACGCTCCGGCCAGCTCGTTGGGGCGCACCTCTACGCCCCAGGTGTCGGAGGCGATCCCGGCGAGGCGCTTCTCGGCGATCCAGGGTGCGGTGGTAAAGGAGAGGCCCGGCGCATCGCCGGCCGGGTACGGCCCCCAATCCCCCTCGCGCAGCCGCCGCCCCATCTCCCCGGTGCGGATCAGCACGATGTCACCTTCGCCGATCTCCACCCCGGCCTGGGTAGCGGCGGCATCCAGATCCTCGCTGTAGATCGCGGTTCCGACCTCCAGGTAGTCCAGACCCTTCAACCGGGCGATGTCCAGCAGCACGCCCCGCGTGACCACCTTATCCTTCAGCTTCTCGATGCCGTTGCGCGCAGCGCCAGCGCTATTGACCAGACGGGCATCGTAGCCGTTGTACATCTTCCCATGGCGGAAGATGTGGCTCAACCCGTCCCACTGCGTCCCAGTTTGCAGATACATCGTGATCGTGTCGTCGGCGTAGCCGAAGCCGTAGGGTCCCTGCTCGAAGTCCAGTACGCGCTGATTGCCGGCGACGTGGTCCGTGCCAGTAGCGACCATCTGGTGGATCGGATTCACCCGGCCAAAGCGCCCCGTCTGTGGCCCCTTGCTGTCGAAGGGCAGCGCCAGCGAGATCACCTTGCCCTGGCGCACCAGTTGCGCCGCCGCCACGATCTTGGCCGGGGTGATGTAGTTCAGCGTTCCGATCTCGTCATCCGGCCCCCACTTGCCCCAGTTGCGGAACCGCTCGCAGTACTCCTCCAGCAGTGCTGGCGTGACTTCCGGTCGTGCCATGGCGAGGTACCTCCAGACGTGTCCCGAGCCGTTGGGCCGTAAGGATCTCCAGGCCTTGCCATCGTTTCAAACTGCGTCGAAGTAGTCAAGACAGAGCAGGCGCGGATGGCGGCTGCCAGGGCTTCGTGGGCCACGGTGAGCATTGTGCGAAGGATCGGGGCGCCCGGCGCGCTCGCGCTGCGCCTGTGCCCGCAGAGAGTGGGACGAGAGGCTAGCTGGCGGGCTCGTCGGTACGGGTGAGGGGCTCCAGCCGCGGCCCGACCGCTTCCAGCACCGCGCGGGAGGTGGGGGAGAGCTTTTCCAGTGACAGGCAGTAGCGGACCATCTTCAGCATGACCATCGCCTCGGCCGGGCTCAGCCAGAGCGGGCGCTCGGGCTCGCCGTTCTCGCCCTGGCGGGCGATCTTCAGGTCCGGGCCGCAGCCGTCGAAGCTCAGCGTCCCGTGGTCGGTCACCAGGAGGATCTGGCCGCTCGCGGGGTCGTAATCCAGGGTCGTCGCCATCTGCTGCCGTCGCTCCCGCCCGTCCAAAACACTACCGTTAGCGTACCACAGCCGCGCGCGCGGCTAGCTCGGCGACGCGCGCTCGCCCGGCTCTGGCGTTGCTCTGCCCGGTTCCGACGTCGCTGTCTCCGCTGGCTCCAGGTCGGACCAGGAGATCGGCTCCAGCGGATAGCGGTCCACCCGCAGCCGCCGGCCAACGACGTCGGCCAGGGAGGTGGCGGGCACCACGTCCGGCTCGACGCGCTCGAAGCGCCGCTCTGTCCAGCGGACGTCGGCCGGGCTGAGCGCCTGGCCGGCGCGCAGGACCCGGGCAGCGACGACGTAGTCGCGCACCATCGGGCTCCGCTCTCGGGGAGGCGCGTTTGGATCCGGCTCGTCGGGCCAGAGGCCAAGAGCGCGCAGCCCGCGGATCGCCAGGTAGCCGGCCAGGAAGCCGCCGACATGGGCACCGTAGTCCACTCCGGCCGGGGAGAACTGAGCGCTGAGGCCGCCAAGGAGCTGCAAGCCAAACCAGGCGAGCAGCGCGCCCCAGGCGGGAATGCCATAGATCGGCGCGCTCTGGGTGAGCAGCGCACCCAGGAGGGTCCAGGGCAGCAGGAGCAGTACCCGCACCTCGGCCAGCGGGTGCAGCACCAGGTAGGCCGCCAGCACCGCCGAGATTGCGCCAGAGGCGCCGATCCCCGGCACGTCGGAGCCGGGGCGGGTAACGACCGAGGCGAGCCCGGCGCAGACGCCGCCGGCGAGATAGAACAGCAGGTAGCCGAGGTGGCCCAGCTCGTCCTCGACGTTGTCGCCAAATACCCACAGAAAGAGCATATTGCCGGCCAGGTGCAGCAGGTCGGCGTGCAGGAACTGGTGGGTGAGCAGCGTCAGCGCGGCGCCACGCGGGTCCGCCAGCAGCCGCGCGGGTACTAGCCCCCAGGTATCGACGACCAGCCGCTGCCCGAGCTGGCCCGCGGCCGTTTCGTAGCCGAAGGCGACGATGCAGGCGGCGACCAGCGTCCAGTTGACGAACGGCGTCCGCCGGGTGGGAAGTTCGTCACCAACGGGGAACACGGCGCCTCCCTACTGGAACGCACCGCGCAGGTCGCTCGCCGGTAGCTGCTCGGGCCTGGCGAGCGCCCCCGGGCGGGAGGGATCGTACTGCCGGAAGAAGCGCGAGCCGCGCTGCTCCTGCTCGACGTCGGGCGGCAGATTCTGGCCGGTCAGCACACTCTTGAGCACGTCGCCGAGCAGCAGCCACTGGGTCGTCCCGCTGGCGGCGTCGAACTGGAGCACGCCGCGCTGGAAGCGCTGGTAGACAAAGTTCGCATTGCCGGGATCGCGCGCCGGCTGGCTGGTCGGCAGCCCCCACAGCTCCAGGTCCATCAGCGGCAGCAGCCCTTCGTTGCACGGCCCTGGCCCGAAGGCGTCGGCGCAGGTCACCGTACCGAAGAACGTCCGGCCGAAGCCGACCGGCAGCCCCTCCCAGCTCTCCGGGGCGACCTGGCGTACCCAGGTCGGCGCCAGCGCGCCGAACTCGGGCATGGTGGGGGACGGCGCCTGCCGGATCAGCGCCGGGTCTGGTGCTGGCAGCGTCGAGCCATTGAGGTGAAGCAGCGGCAGCATCTCCGGGTCGAGCAGGTTCATCAGCCGGACACTCCCGTCTGGCCCGAGCTGCAGCGCCGCGCGCTGGAACAGTTGCACCTGGCTCCCCAGCAGGAGAAACTCGTTCGAGATCGGGTAGCCGAAGGTGCGAACGCCACCGCGGTGGTCGAACAGGTCCAGGAACGGCAACAGGCTCACGGTGTAACCCGTTTCGAGAAAGAAGCGACCACCCAGCGCCCGTGCCTTGAGCGCTCCCCAGACACCTGGGTCCTCGCCTCCCAGCCGCCACCAGCCCACCCCGGCCAGCCTGTAGCGGCCTACCAGCGCCAGCTTCTGGTCGAGCGTCAGCCGATCTTCATACCACACCTCGTGCTGCACCCCGGCGTCGTCCTGGTAGCGCAGCATCGTCCCGGAGCGCTCCCAATCGTAGCTGGGCGCGGGAATGTTGTGCGCCTGCTCCAGCGCCAGCGCGTCGGCGTAGGTGACGGACTGCCCGCGCGGCGCATCCGCCTCGTTCTGCGGGGTGGTCGGATCGTCCGGGAGCGGGTCGGTACGCCAGTCGAAGCCGTAGCTCGGCAGCCCGAGCACCAGGCGAGCGGAGGGGATGCGGGTGACGGCGAAGTCGAGCACGTCCTGTAGCCAGGGCAGCGGCGCCACCGGGCCGGTGCTGGCCGAGCGCCCGGTGCGGAAGCCGTAGCCCATCAGGAAGACGAGGTCGGCAGCCTGGCCGAGCGCCGTGTAGTCGAAGCCGCCGGCCCAGCCCGCGTGGGTGTCCTTCGTCTGCGCCGCGACCGCCACCGCCAGCGTCCGGTTGGGGCCCAGGCGCGCCTTGGCGTCGCGGACGAAGCTGGAGTAGGCGTCGCGATCCGCCGGGGCGAGGTCCTCGAAGTCGAGCACCACGCCCGCCCAGGGTCTTCCCAGCGCCGCCAACGAGGCCAGCGCGCGCTCGCGCGTCGGCGGATCGGTCAGAATAGCGTGCGCGGCGTCCTGGTCGAACCCGGCGTTGGTCACCTCCAGCAGTGCCCGGCCGCCGAAGCCGGCCAGCAGGTCACGCACCTGCGGCTCGGTCGCGTCGTCCAGCGTGCCATCCTGGCGCAGACTGGCGGTGTGGCTGGCCACCACGTCCAGGTCCCCCAGGTGCGCCTGAAGCGCCTGGAACGAGCGCGGATCCCAGCTTACGTAGGAAGCCCAGCGCAGAAACGCCGCTTGCACCCGAGCGGGAGCCGGGCGAGCGGCCAGGGGCAGCAGGAGCGCCGCCAGCAGGCTGAGCGCCCAGAGCGAGGAGAACAGGCGAGCAGTGGACATGTCGTGACACAGACGCGGCGGATCCCACGCGGCCGCGCCCGTTTACGATACGGAATCCGCCAGGCGGCGCCGAGGATTTCCGGCCCTACCCCTGTCGCCGCGCTCACAACCCGCCTAGCGGCCTGTCCTCAGGCCCAGAGGTCGGCCAGAGGGAGCGCCAGATCGGGGAAGGGCAGGGCAGAGAACAGCCTCTGCCCCTGGGCTTGCGCCGCCGGGACGTACTC
>JAJPGT010000100.1 GCA_021325655.1 Pseudomonadota bacterium | reverse complement strand
GATCGCCCGCTGGATCTGGGGTTTGGGGCCCCAGTAGTTCGGGTTGGCCTCCAGCACGATCTGCTGATCGTGCGTCCACTCCTTCATCAGGTAAGGGCCGTTGGTGATGATGTTGGCCGCTTCCACCCACTTGTCGCCGTTCTTCTCAATGGTGTCCCGGCGCAGCGGCATCAGCGTCCAGGTGGAGGCGAGGGTCAGGAAATAGGCGGCCGGCTTCTCCAGCGTCACCACCAGCGTCTTGTCGTCGGTCGCCTTCACCCCGAGCTGGTCAGGGTCCATGCCCTGGTTGTAGATCTTCTCGGCATTCTTCACCGGGTACAGCGAGGTGGCGTAGTCCGAGGCGGTCTTCGGGTTGATGTTGCGCTTCCAGGCCCACTCGAAGTCCTGGGCGGTGACCGGCTTGCCATCCGACCACTTCGGGCCGTCGCGCAGGTGGAAGGTGTAGGTCAGGCCATCGGGCGAGATATCCCACTTCTCCGCAACCTTGGGAACGATGTTCCCATTGACGTCCTGCCCCACCAGGCCCTCGAACAGGTGCATGATGATCTCGATGGACACGCTGTCCGAGGTGATCCCGGGGTCCATCTGGGGCGGCTCGGTGATCGGGATGCGGATTACCCCCGCGCTTCCGCCTGTGGTGGCTGGCTTCGCTGTCGCCGCTGGTGCGGTGGTCGGCACAGCGGCGGTGGTGGGCGCGGCGGCGGTCGTAGTCGTGGCGCCGGCAGCGGGAGCCGTTGCCGCGGCCGCGGTGGTCGGGGCTGCCGCGGCCCGGGTGGGTGCCACGGCGCTACTCGTCGCTGCGCCCGCTGGGCCGCTGGTCGCGGCTGGCGCGGTGGCACTCGGCGAGGAGCATGCCATGGCAACCAGGCTCACGAGGACGGCGCCGTACAGCCAGGCACGCGCGCCGAACTGACGAGTCATCTCAATCGTCTCCTTCCGTGACGTGGTCGAATCAGCACCAAAACGGCCGAACAGGACCCTGGTTTCCCGTAGCACCTCCGCAGACCAACGAGCCGCGGCGCACTTGCCATAACGACGTTCCGGTGTTCAGCATGGCCGCGCCGCGCACGGCCTGTCAAGGCTACGGTGCAGAGGCTGTGCCCGTTGGGCGGCGCCCGGACCCGGATGCTGAGGGCTCGGGCTCGTGGGGACGGCGCGGCTCGACGCGCTGTAGTGCGTCCAGGCTTTCCAGGCGGTCCAGGTACAGCTTGCCGTCCAGGTGGTCGATCTCATGCTGCAGCGCCTGCCCGAACAGCCCCTCGCCCTTGAGGCGAATCTCGCGCCAGGACCGGTCGCGGGCTTTGACGGTCACCCGCTGCGCGCGCTTCACGTGGCCCCAGTAGCCGGGGACAGAGAGGCAGCCCTCCTCGGGCTCGTACTCCCCTTCCAGCTTGACGATCTCGGGGTTGATCAGGGTGGTGAGTACGTTGTCGACTTCGATCACCGCGACGCGCAGCGGGACGCCGACCTGGGGCGCGGCCAGACCGACACCTGGCGCGGCGCGCATTGTGTCGATCATGTCGTCGATCAGCTCTTCGAGCGCTTTGTCAACCCGCTTGACCTTCATCGCTTTCTGGCGCAGGACCGGGTTGCCAACAACCAGGATCGGGCGAACAGCCATTGGTACTCCGCGACGCGGCGCGCACAGGCCGGGTGAGCTTGCTTAGCAGGACTATAGCATCATCCGGGCAGGCGGAGGACACCGGAACAACCCGGGTGGGGCCTCAGCCGCCGGGGCCGGCCGCGAACGCTTCCGTAACCGGGGAGTCGTGCAGACCCACGGTGCAGCCGCCGATCGCCAGGAGCGTCCCACCCACGGCGACGACCGCCAGCCCGTGGCGGGCCAGCGCGAGCGGCGCGGCGCGCTCCCAGCGCGCGCTGCCGGCCCGGAGCGTCAGGTGGGTGCTGTGCAGCACCGCATGAATCGTGTCGTTCACGGTAGCGGCGTCGAAGTTGGCCAACGGCTCCGGCAGGCTGGGACCCGGGCGCCAGCGGTCCGTCGCCGGGTCGTAGATCTCCACGGTCGTCAGCGCGTCGCCGGTGCTGCGGCCGCCAATAGCATAGATCTGCCCATGCAGCACCGCCGCGGCGAGGTTGTACCGTGGCGTGGGCAGCGGGGCGAGCTTCACCCAGGCGCCGCTCCGGGTGTCCAGCGCTTCGACTGCGTCGGTTGCCCCCCGCTGGCCGAACCCGCCGATCGCGTAGACCCGCTCCCCGATAGCCACCACCACATGGCCGAAGCGCGCGGTCGGCAGCGGCGGCTCGGTGCGGAAGGTGCTGGTCTGCGTATCGAACGACTCTACCAGCGTCGCCGGTTCGTTCCGGATCGCGCCCCCCACCAGGTACACCCGGGCGCCGACGGCGCCCGCGCGCAGCGCCGAGCGGGCGCGCGGCAGGCTCGGGAGTCGCGTCCAATCGTCCGCTGCCGGGTCGTAGCGCTCCACGATCTTCAGGTCGTTGCCGCGCTCTCCGGTCATCCCGCCGAACGTGTAGACCTTGCCAGCCACCACCGCGGCGCCGAACTCGTCGCGGGCCAGGCTCATCGGAGCGCGCGCCGTCCAGGTCGCCGCCGGCGCCGCCGGTGGGACACAGCCGGCGCCCAGGAGCATAATGAGCGCGGCGAGGGCGAGCCGGTGGTGCCCGCTCACGGCTGCCACCACGGGGTCGCGCCGAGCGCCAGCGGCGCGGCAACCAGCGCCGCCGCCTCCGATAGAACCACGCCCGCGCCGTACACGTCGCCGGTAAGCCCACCCAGCCGGCCCACGGCAACGCGGCCGAGCGCCAGGGTAACAATCGCCACCCAGAGCAGCAGTGCGATCCCGCCCAGGCCACCAAGCAGACCGGCAAGCCCGGCCGTGCCCACGGTGGCCGGCACGGCCCGACCTGGGGTTGCCCCTTCGCGCACCGCTTTGCCGGTGCCGGTCGGGCGGGCGTAGGGGAAGAGCGCGGCCAGCAGCACGATGCTCCAGCGCGACGTCAGACCCATCAGCAGCAGCGCCGTGGGACGCTGGCCAGCGGGGAGCGCTGCCAGCGCAGTGTACTGAAGCAGGAGTATCAGGGCGCAGGCGGCGACGCCAAAGGCACCCACGTGGCTATCGCGCATGATCTCCAGGCGCCGCCCAGGGTCGGTGTACGCGAGGAGGCCATCGGCGCTGTCGACCAGCCCATCCAGGTGGAAGCCCCCGGTCAGCAGCGCCAGCAACAGCAGCAGCAGCGCGCTGACCACAGCGGGCTCCAGCCAGCGGCGCAGAATGGCATCGCAGCCGGCCAGGATGGCGCCGAGCAGCAGCCCCACCAGCGGGAAGTACGGGACGGCGCCCGCCACGGCGGCAGGGCCATCGCCCGCCGCTCCGGGCACGGGCAGCCGAGTGAGCAGCCGGAGCGCGGCGAGCGGCGAGCCGAGGCGCACCTGGCTCACTCGCCTGACCTGGGGTGAAGGAGCCGGGCGAGCATCTCGACGCCATCTGCTAGGCGCGGCCCCGGTCGGCCGAACTCCGGCTCCAGCACCGCGTACACCCGCCCCTGCCGCACCGCCGGGAGCGCTGCCCAGCCCGGGCGGCGGGCGACAAGCCTCGGGTCCGGCAGCTTGCGCGCTCCACACCAGCACAGGACGATGCTGTCCGGCTGGCGGCGCTCAACCTCGGCGAGCGTCACCGCCTGGCTTTCCCGCTCCACGTCCGCGAACACGTTGTCTGCCCCCGCCAGGCGCAGCACCTCGGTCATCCAGCTCGGCCCGCCCGCGGTGATCGGCGGACGCGGCCACCACTCCCAGTAGGTCCGTCGCACCGAGCGCCCGCTCACCTGCTCCTGGACGGCCCGCATCCGCGCCTGCATCGTGGCGACCAGCTCCTCCGCCTGTGCCTCGGCGTTCAGCAGCGCGCCGACGCGGCGGATCCCCGCGTACACGCCGGACAGCCCGCCGCAGGGGATCACCACGTGGGGAATGCCTCGCGTTCGTAGGCGTTCGACGTTGCGCTCCATCCCCGGGACGCTCAGCGAGGCGAGGACAAGGTCCGGCTGAAGCATCGCGACCCGGTCGAGGTCAACGTTCAGATCCGGGCCGACACGCGGCAGGGCCTGCACCTCGGGCGGCCAGTCGGAGTTGTCGTCGATCCCCACCAGCCAGTCTGCCCGGCCGAGCGCGGAGACGATCTCGGTATTGCTGGCGACGAGCGACACCACGCGCAGCCGTGGTCCCGGCATTCCCGCATGTCCCTGCCAGAGGAGTATAGGGGCGCTGGCGGCGCCGTGGGGTATTGGCCAGGGGGCGCCACGCCGCGACGGACGCGAGGACGTCGTTGCCGCGGTGGCCACACAGCGGAAGAGACGAGCAGCCGGGCCCGCGCTACCAGGGCCGGCGGGGCAGTTCTCAGCTCGCCACCAGGGTGCTCTCGGGCGCCAGCATCGCCTCGCGGGGGAGCATGACGCCCATCAGCTTCTGGAGCGCCATCACGTGGCTGCAGGTCTTCCAGGTCGGGAAGAAGTGGCAGCTACAGTGCCAGGAGCCGCCGCGAAACGCCACGTCGTACGAGTCGTGCTCCCCGCGAAACGTCGTCTGGAACTCCTGGAACTGAATCCGCTCCGGTTCGCGCGCGTAGAGATGGGCCTTCTGGATCTTCCCGATCAGGCTCGACTGCACTGGCGATCCTCCTCAAAAATCGGGCAACAAAAAACGCCAGCCCATTCGCTGACGTTCTTCGCGTCCCGATGTGCCACGCTGTCCTGTACGACAGGCCGCACTCACTGCCCTCCGGTGGAACCCGCTCTCCACCTGGATGGAGTCTACACCCGGGCGGAGCCTCTGTCAAAGCGATGAAAGGCGTCATCCGCGAGCTGTGACGCGGTCGGAACGATCCCGTTCAGTAGAATGTCGCCGCGCTACGTCTCCGCGGGCGGCATTCTGGAGGTACCACTGCTGAGCGCGTTCTCGCGACGATACCGGCTCGACGCGCTGGCGCTGGCGCTGCTGGCGCTGCTGGCGCTCGCCTTCTTCTGGCGGCCGCTGCTGAGCCGCGGCGTCTGGGTACCGATAGGCGGCGGCGACATGGCTTCGTTCATCTACCCGATGTTCGCCTTCGCCGCGCGCAGCCTGGCCAGCGGGACGCTACCGCTCTGGAACCCCAGCGTCCACGCCGGGATGCCGTTCGCCGCCGACCTGCAGTCGGGCCTGTTCTATCCGCTGAACTGGCCGGCGCTGCTGCGCGGAACGGCGTTCGGCTACCGCGATCTGGAAGCGGTGGTGCTTATCCATTACCCGCTGGCGGGCGCCTTCACCTACGGCTTCGCTCGGGAGCTACGGCTCAGCCGGCCCGCCGCCTGGCTGGTCGGCGCGGTGTTCATGCTCTCCGGCTTCATGGTGACCCACCTTGGCCACGCGAACATGATCCAGAGCGCTGCCTGGCTCCCGCTCCAACTCTGGCTGCTGAGCCGAGCGGTCGCAGGCCGCGGCTACGGCTATGCTGCCGGGGCCGGCCTCGCCTTTGCCCTCGCCTTCTTTGCCGGCCACGCGCAGATCGTCATGCTCCAGCTCGCCACCGCCGCCGCGTACGTGGCGCTGGCGCCCCTGTGTTGGCCAGCGCTGTCCCGTCCAAGCGTGCCGCGGCGGCTGGCGGTGCTCGCGGTCGCGGGAGCGGTCGCCTTCGGGGCGGCGGCGCTGAAGATTCTGCCCGGGGTAGAGCTGACCCGCTACTCGATCCGCTCGGACCTGCCGTTCGAGCGAGCGGTCGAGTTTGCCGCCCAGCCGATCGGGCTGGCGACACTGCTGCTGCCGCACCTGTGGGGCTCGAACCCGACCAACTACTGGGGGCCGTGGTCGAACACCGAGGTGCTGGGGTACGTGGGGGTGCTGCCGCTGCTGCTGGCCGGCGTTGCGATGGTCCTGCGTCGGGAGCGGCCGGTCTGGTTCTTCGCTGGCCTGGCAGTGGTGGCGCTGCTGCTCTCGCTGGGCGACGCCACCGCGCTGTTCGGCTGGGTGTACCGTGCCGTCCCAGGCTTCGACCTGGTGCGGGCCGCCGGCCGCTACCTGTACCTGTTCGACTTCGGGGTCGCCCTCGCTGCCGGCTACGGGTTGGACGCGCTGCGGCGCTTCGCCACCCCGGCCGGGTTCGCGGACGACCTGGATCGCCGGGCGCTCACCTGGGCGGCCCGCCTGGTCGCCGGCGCGCTGCTCGCTGTGCTCGGCGTCGCGCTGCCGCTGTTCCTCGCGCAGCAGATTGGCGACCCGAACGTCAATCCGCGCGCCGTCGCCGCCGTCTCCGACACCTTCTTTCTAGCCGTTTACCTCGCCGGCGCGCTCTTCCTGTTTGGCGCCGCGCTGTACCGCTGGCTCTCCCCCGCTGCCGTCGTTGGCCTGGCGCTGGCGATCACGACCCTCGACATCGCCTCCGCCTACCACACCTTCAATCCGACCACCGCCGATCCGCTGGCCGGCTTCCGCCGGGAGGCGATCGTGCAGCGGCTGCGCCAGGACCCGGGCCTGTATCGGATCGACAGCGAGACCGGGGCGCTGTCGATCTGGCAGCCCGACACTGCCAATGTCCTCGGGCTGCAGGACGCCGGTGGGCTGCACAATCCGATGAAGCTCCAGCGCTATGCCCGCTTCCGAGACACCGTGGGGCGCGACTACGCCTCTCCCGCCTACGACCTGCTCGGCGTCCGCTACCTGATTGCGCCCGATTCGCTGCGGCTCCCAGCGGACGACTTCCAGCTCATTGAGCACGAGCCGGACGGCCTCAGCCTGTACCGCCACCTCGGCGCGCTGCCCCGGGCGCGGGTGGTGTACCAAGCGGAGGCGGTGCCGGATGGTGAGGCGGCGCTCGCCCGGCTGGCGCAGCCCGGCTTCGATCCCCGGCAGACTGTGCTCGTGGAGGGTGTGCCGCTGGCCGGCGCGGTCGCCGCCCCCACCGAGGCGCGGATCGTCGCCTACGGCGACAACGTGGTGGAGATCCAGGCTGACGCGGCCGCGGAGGGCTATCTGGTCCTGGCCGACCCGATGTATCCGGGCTGGACGGCCACGGTGGATGGGCGCGAGGCGCCGGTCGTGATCGCCTACGGCGTCTTCCGCGCGGTGCGCCTCGCCCCGGGCAGCCACCTGGTGCGCTTTGCGTTCGCGCCGCTCACCTGGGAGATCGGCTGGCGGCTGAGTGCCCTCACCTGGGCGCTGCTCGCGCTGGCGCTGGTCTGGCGGCTGCGGCGTGGCCGGATCGCGCCGCCTGGAAGGGGTGAGGCCCCGGCCTGGAGCGGGGCTGAGCGTCCCCGTGGTGGGGAGGCGCACCCCGGGGCCGAGGTGGCGGGTGTCGGGTCGGAGCCGCGCCCCGGTCCGTAGCGCCAGGCCGCGCTGGCCAGCCTGCCGTCCGCCGCGGCCTCGCCGCTCGCGTGGCTCCTGGCATCGAAGGCGCAGGTATCCTTGCCCAGGCGGCGCCCAATCCGCTGCCCCGTGGCGCTGGCCCGGGGCTACACGCCGGCGAGCTGCCGCCCCTGCTCCAGGATGCGCTGGACGCGCTCGGGGCTGGTGGTTTCGGTGTAGATGCGCAGCAGCGGCTCGGTGCCGGAGAAGCGGATCAGCAGCCAGCTCCCGTCTTCCGCGATGAACTTGTAGCCGTCGATGGTGTTCACCCGCGCCAGCGGGCTGCTGCCGATCTCCTTCGGTTGCGCAGACTGCACCCGCGCGGTGATCGCCTCGCGCTCCTGGGCCGGGAACTGGATGTCGACCCGGTCGTAGTACCAGGCGCCCATCTGCTCCTGCAGATAGGCGAGCGTCTGGGACATGCTCTTGCCCAGCTTTACCATCAGGTCCAGCAGGAACAGGCCGCTGACGATGGCATCGCGTTCGGGGATGTGCCCGGCGAAGCCGAAGCCGCCGGATTCCTCCCCGCCCAGGATGGCGTCGACCGCGGTCATCCTGGGGCCGATGTACTTGAAGCCAACCGGTGTCTCGTGCACCCTGAACCCGTGCGCCTCGGCGAAACGGTCGCCCATGCTGGTCATCGTGACGGAGCGGACCGCGTCGCCACGCATCCCTCGCACCTGGAGCAGGTACAGCAGGAGCAGGCCGAACACCTGGTGCTGGTTGATGAAGCGCCCCTGCTCATCTACCAGTCCGATGCGGTCGGCATCGCCATCGGTCGCCAGCCCGGCCGCGGCGCCGCTCTGGCGCACGGTGTCGAACAGCAGGGCCAGGTTCGGGGTGATCGGCTCCGGGTTGATCCCCGGGAACGCCGGATTGCGCTCCTGGCGGATGCCGATGACCCGGGTAGCGCCACCGCTGAGCAGCCGCGCGAAGTAGCCGCTGCCGGCGCCATACATCGCGTCCGCCACGATGGTGATCCCGGCCGCGCGGAGCGCGGGGAGATCGACCAGCCGCTCAACCTGCGCCACGTAGTCGGGCGTGGCGTCGAAGCGCTCCACCAGCCCCTGCCGCTCCGCCTCCGCCAGTGGTAGCCGTTTGACTCCGTTCGGACGCGCCTGGATCGCCTCGATCCGCCGCTCCAGCTCCTGCACCACCTCCGGCGGGGCGGAGCCGGCATACTCGGGCTTCACTTTGAAGCCGTTGTAGAGGGCGGGGTTGTGGCTGGCGGTGATGACGACCGCGCCGCCGGCCTGGCGGGCCAGGATCGCGTACGACGCTACCGGCGTCGGCTGCGCCCGGTCTGACAGGTAGACGCGGATGCCGTTGGCTGCCAGCACCTCGGCGACGGCATCGGCAAAGCGTTCCGAGGCGAAGCGCGTGTCGTAGCCGACGACCAGGCCCCGAGCGGCCGTTCCGGTTGCCTGCTGGTATTCCGCCATCGCCTGGGCGCAGGTGCGCACGTTGTCGAACGTGTAGTCCTCGGCGATGATCGCCCGCCATCCGTCAGTACCGAACGTGATGCGTGAAGGCATCTGGCACCCCCATCTGCTGGGTCCATGACTGTGCTGGCTGCGCCGGCTAGTCGCGCTGGCGGCGTTCGAGCGCGAGGTCCGCTTCGACCATCATCGCCACCAGCTCCTCGAAGCTGGTCGTCGCCCGCCACCCCAGCTTGCGCTCCGCCTTGGACGGATCGCCGACCAGCAGTTCGACCTCGGCCGGGCGCATGAACTTGGGGTCGGTGCGGACGTACTCTCGCCAGTCGAGCCCGACTCTGCCGAACGCCTGCTGGACGAAGTCGAGGACGCTGTGGGTCTTCCCGGTGGCGATGACGTAGTCCTCCGGCTCGTCCTGCTGCAGCATCAGGTGCATCGCCTTGACGTAATCGCCCGCGAAGCCCCAGTCGCGCTTGGCGTCCAGGTTGCCCAGTAGCAGCTCCCGCTGCTTGCCGAGCTTGATCCGGGCGACGGCGTTGGAGATCTTGCGGGTGACGAACTCCAACCCCCGCCGGGGCGATTCGTGGTTGAAGCAGATCCCGCTCACCGCGTAGATCCCGTAGGACTCACGGTAGTTGACCGTAATGTAGTGGCCGTAGGTCTTGGCCACCCCATACGGGCTGCGGGGATGGAACGGCGTCTGCTCGGACTGCGGCGTCTCGCGCACCTTGCCGAACATTTCGCTGGATGAGGCCTGGTAGAAGCGGATGTTCTTGTTGACGATGCGGATCGCCTCCAGCATCCGCAGCACGCCCAGGCCGGTCGTGTCCGCTGTCAGCTCCGCCTGCTTCCAGGAGAGCGGGACGAAGCTGATCGCCCCCAGGTTGTAGACCTCGTCCGGACCGGTGATCTCGACCGCGGCGATGAGCGAGCCCTGGTCGAGCAGGTCCCCCTCCACCAGCTCGATGTTTGGGATGATGCGCTCTAACTGCGGTCGCTTGGGGTTGGCCTGGCCGCGAATCATCCCGTAGACGCGGTAGCCGAGCGAGAGCAGGTGCTCGGCCAGGTACATGCCGTCCTGGCCGGTGATGCCGGTGATGAGCGCCGTCTTCATAAGAGGCTAGCTCGCCGCCACCGGCTGGACCCGCTGGGCGAGCCCCGCCTCGGCGCGCAGGACGTCAGCCAGGTCGGTCCGCTCCCAGGGGGCGTCAATGTCAGTCCGACCGAAGTGGCCGTAGACCGCGGTGGGCTGGTAAATCGGCCGGCGCAGGTTCAGGTGCTCGATGATCGCCGCCGGGCGCAGGTCGAAGTGCTTGCGCACCAGCTCCTCGATGCGAGCTGGCTCGACCTTGTGGGTACCGAACGTCTCGATCATGATCGACACCGGCCTCGCCACGCCGATAGCGTAGGCGAGCTGGATCTCGATCCGCTCCGCCAGGCCGGCGGCGACCAGGTTCTTGGCGACGTAGCGGGCGGCGTAGGCACCCGATCGGTCCACCTTCGTCGGGTCCTTGCCAGAGAAGGCGCCGCCGCCGTGGCGGGCCATCCCGCCATAGGTGTCGACGATAATCTTGCGCCCGGTCAGCCCCGCGTCGCCCATCGGGCCGCCGATGACGAAGCGGCCGGTGGGATTGACGAACAGGCGGAGCCGCTCGTCGTATAGCTCGGCCGGCACTATCTCCTCGACCAGCTTCTGGACGTCGTGGGTGATCTGCGCCTGCGGCACCTTCTCATCGTGCTGGTGCGAGACGACCACAGTGTCCACCCGCGCCGGGACACCGTAGCGGTACTCCACCGTTACCTGGGTCTTGCCGTCCGGCCGCAGGTAGGGCAGCTCCCGGCGCTTGCGCGCCTGGGCGAGCCGGCGGGCGAGTCGGTGCGCGAGCATGATCGGCAATGGCATCAGCTCCGGCGTCTCGGTGCAGGCAAAGCCGATCATCATCCCCTGGTCGCCCGCGCCGATTCGGTCGTACTCGTCCTCCGCCCCGGCCCGCGCCTCCACCGCCTCGCTCACCCCCAAGTCGATGTCCGGGCTCTGCGGCTTGATCGCGTTCAGCACTCCGCAGGTGCGGGCATCGAAGCCGTACTTGGCGCGGGTGTAGCCGATCTGCTCCAGCACCCCGCGCACGAGCTCCTGCAGATCCACGTACGCCTTGGTGGTGATCTCTCCGGCGACCAGCACCAGCCCGGTCGTGGCCAGGCACTCCACCGCGACTCGCCCGTAGGGATCCTCGCGCAGGATGGCATCCAGGATCGCGTCGGAGATCTGGTCGCACACCTTGTCCGGGTGGCCCTCGGTGACCGACTCGGAAGTAAACAGCAGCTTCGGGGTCTGCATGAAGCTCGTGGACATCGACTCCCCCTTGATGTCAGCGATCAGCCAGGGCTGCGCACCGTTTGGTTCGTGGCACGTCTTCGCGCTACGTCCCCTGCTCCCAGGAGGCCAGATAGGCGCGCTGCTCCTCGGTCAGCGTGTCGATCTGCACTCCTGTCGATTCCAGCTTCAGCCGCGCCACTTCCTGGTCGATCTCCGGCGGGACGCGGTAGACCTGGCGCTCCAGCGAGCCGGCGTTGCGCGCGACCCATTCCAGGGAGAGTGCCTGGTTGGCGAACGACATGTCCATCACCGCCGCCGGGTGGCCTTCTGCCGCGGCGAGGTTGATCAGCCGCCCCTCGCCCAGCAGGTACACCCGCTTGCCGTCCGGGTAGCGGTACTCGTCTACGAACTCCTTGACCGGGCGCTTCTCGGCGGCACGCTCGAGCGCGGCGATGTTAATCTCCACGTTGAAGTGGCCCGAGTTCGCGACGATCGCGCCGTCCTTCATCGCCGCCAGGTGCTCACCGTCAATGGCGTGGATGTTGCCGGTGGTCGTCACGAAGATGTCGCCGATCTCCGCCGCCTGGGCGATCGGCATCACCCGGAAGCCGTCCATGAGCGCTTCCAGCGCCGCCGTGGGGTTTACCTCGGTGACGACGACGTTGGCGCCCATGCCCCGGGCGCGCATCGCGATCCCGCGGCCCACCCAGCCGTAGCCACAGACCACGAAGGTCCGGCCCGCCAGCAGGATGTTCGTCGCCCGTAGGATGCCATCGATCGTGCTCTGGCCCGTGCCGTAGCGGTTGTCGAACAGGTGCTTGGTGTCGGCCTCGTTCACCGCGACGATCGGGTAGCGCAGCACCCCCTGCGCCGCCATGCTGCGCAGGCGGATCACCCCTGTGGTCGTTTCCTCGGTTCCGCCGATCACGTGGTCCAGCAGCTCGGTCCGCCGAGTGTGCAGCACCGTCACCAGGTCCGCCCCGTCGTCCATGGTCAGGTTCGGCCGGGTCGCCAGCGCCGCCTCGATGTGGCGGTAGTAGGTCGTCTCGTCCTCGCCCTTGATCGCGAAAGTGGGAATGCCGTACTCACCGGCCAGCGCCGCGGCGACGTCGTCCTGGGTGGACAGCGGGTTGGAGGCGCACAGGGCGACCTGCGCCCCGCCGTCGCGCAGGGTGATCATGAGGTTGGCGGTCTCGGTGGTGACGTGCAGGCAGGCGGCAACGCGCAGCCCCTGCAGGGGTTTGTCGCGGCGGAAGCGCGCCCGAATCTTGCCGAGCACCGGCATCTGGGCTTCGGCCCACTGGATGCGGGCGATGCCACGATCGACGAGCTGCAAGTCCTTGACGTCGTAGTCGAGCGGACCGACGTTCATCCCTATCCTTTCTCGTGGACTGGCGGCACGCCGTCAGCCCATCACCGCGCCCTGCATCGCCATGCCGCACCCGCAGGTGCGAGCGCCGGCCAGGCGTGGGATCATGGTGAAGATCAGCTCGCGCACTCGGGAGATGTTCTGCGCGAAGACGCGCAGCACCTCTTCGTTGGTCACCGGCGCGATGCCCTCCTGCCCCTCGAGTCCAACGTCGTAGTCGGTAATCAGGGCGATGTTGGCGTAGCAGAGCTCCAGCTCGCGCGGCAGAATGCATTCCGGGTACTGGGTCATGTTGATCACCTCCCAGCCCTGGCTGGCGTACCACCTGCTCTCGGAGCGGGTGGAGAAACGCGGCCCCTGCACCACCACCACCGTCCCACCATCGTGGACAGCGAGGCCGAGCTCGCGCGCAGCCTCCAGCGCCACCCGGCGGATCTCGGGGCAATAGGGGTCGGCGGCGCTGACGTGCGCCGTGACCGGGCCATCGAAGAAGGTCTGCTCCCGGCCGTAGGTGCGGTCGACGAACTGGTCGCAGATCACGAAGTCGCCCGGCTTCACGTGCGGCTGCAAGCTCCCCGACGCCGTGGGGCCGATGATGCGGGTCACCCCGGCCGACGCCATGGCCCAGACATTCGCCCGGTAGTTGATCCGGTGGGGTGGGTAGGTGTGCTTGCGGCCGTGGCGCGGCAGAAAGGCGACCTTCACCCCGCCTACCTCGCCGATCATCAGGCGGTCGCTCGGTGGGCCATAGGGCGTCTCGATCGTGACCTCCTCGATGTTGTCCAGGAGCTGATACAGGCCGGAGCCGCCGAACACCCCGATCTGGGCCAGGTTCCGGCGCGGAATCTCGATCATCCTGCCATCCCTCAAATTCAAGCGTTGGCCGCGGCTGGCGCGCCTTCGGGCTGGAACAGGGCAGCCAGCGACTGCTCGTACGGGGGGCGGGCGATCCCGCGCTCGGTGATGATCGCGGTCACGTAGCGGGCCGGAGTCACGTCGAACGCTGGATGGGCGGCGCGGGCACCGGGCGGGGCGATGCGCAGCCCCTGGATCCGCGTCACCTCGTCGGAGCTGCGCTCCTCGATCGGGATCGCCGCGCCGTTCGGGATCGACAGATCGATGGTAGACAGCGGCGCCGCGACGTAGAACGGGACGCCGTTCTCCTTGCACAGCACCGCCAGCGTGTAGGTCCCGATCTTGTTCGCCACGTCGCCATTGGCGGCGATACGGTCCGCGCCAACCACTACCAGGTCCACCTCGCCGCGCGCGAGGAAGTGGCCCGCCATATTGTCGGTGATGAGCGTGTAGGGGATGCCCTCCTGCTCCAGCTCCCAGGCGGTCAGCCGGGCGCCCTGCAGGAACGGGCGCGTCTCGTCGACGAACACGTGTACCCGCTTGCCGGCTTCGTGCGCGGCGCGGATCACGCCGAGCGCGGTGCCGAACTCGACCGTGGCGAGCGCACCGGCGTTGCAGTGGGTCAGCACCCGTGCTCCGGGCGGCACCAGTGCGCTGCCGAGCTGCCCCATCTGCCGGTTTGCCCGCGCGTCCTCATCGGCCAGTTGTTGAGCACAGGCGCGCAGCGCCGCCTTCGCCGGCTCGACCCCCTGCGGCGCAGCGGCCCGGGCCGCCTCCAGGCAGCGCTCCAGCGCCCAGCTCAGATTCACCGCGGTCGGCCGGGTGGCGCGCAGCACCTCCGCCGCCCGCTCCACCTCCGCCAGCCAGGCGGCCGGATCGCTGGCGCGGCTCTGATCGCCCACCAGGGCCAGGCCGAAGGCGGCGGTGGCGCCAATCGCTGGCGCCCCGCGTACCTGCATCGAGCGGATCGCGTGCGCCACCTCTTCCAGACGCCGGCAGGTGATGTATTCCAGCTTCTCGGGTAGCCGCGTCTGGTCGATCAGCCGGACGGCGCCATCAACGTACTCAACTGTCCGCATACGTGCTGTGTGCTGTACTCCGTGGCTAGAAGTGAATCAGGCTGACCACATTGTGGCCGTCCAGGCGGCTGCGCCCATGGAGAAAGTCGAGCTCGACCAGGAAGGCGGCCGCGACGACGACGCCGCCGAGCTTCTCGATCAGGGCGATGGTCGCACACACTGTGCCCCCGGTCGCAAGCAGGTCGTCCACCACCAGCACACGCTGGCCGGGACGGATCGCGTCGACGTGCATCTCGAGCGTCGCCGCGCCGTACTCGAGGTCGTACTCGACGCTCACCGACTGGTAGGGGAGCTTGCCGAGCTTGCGGACCGGGACGAAGCCGGTGCCCAGGAGGTAGGCGATGGGGGCGGCGAAGATGAAGCCGCGCGACTCCATGCCCACCACGACCTCGGGATCGTACTGCCGAACCCGCTCCACGAGCGCGTCGATCGCTTGGCGGAAGGCTTCCGCATCCTGGAGCAGCGTGGTAATGTCTTTGAACAGGATGCCCTTCTTGGGAAAGTCGGGCACGTCGCGAATCTTCTCTTTGAGCTGGTTGGCGACGTCCACGGCTGGCGTCCTCTCTGCGCGGAGTGGGATGCGTCGGCCATGCCCCAGGCCGGCGTCCACGGCAGCGCTGGAGGCTGGGCGCCGGGGATTGTAGCACAGGGGGTTCCTGCACTAGCCCCGCGCGCGGCAGCGTGCGTTAGAATCGGAACTTGAAGTGCTCGGAGAGGGCATGGCGGCAAGCACGATCGACCCGGCGGAGATCAGCCGGTTTCTGGATGCCTCGCGCGCGGTCATCAAGCGCGCTACGGCGCGAGGAACGCGTGGCGAGACACTGCTGGCGACTCCGCGGGACGGCCTGTATCCGCTGGTGTCCACGCGCGACCTCGCCGCTTCTATCGTCATGCTGAGCGAGCTGGGCGAGCTCGACCGGGCGCGCCAGCTCTGCAGCTTCCTGCTCAGCATTCAGCTCCCCACCGGCGCCTGGGCGGCGCGCTACGAGCCGAATGGCGAGCCGCTCGGTGATAGCCAGGCGGAGGACGTCACCGCGCTGGCGGTCTGGGCGCTGGTGATCTACGCTCGCGGCTCCGGCGACCGGGGCTTCGCGGATCAGATCCGCGAGCCGGTGGAGCATGCAGCGCGCTACACCGTGGAGCGCACCCTCAATCCTTACCTCTACTTGATCGAGACGACCAGTTCGCTGCATGGCCCCACGGTGAGCGAGGGCTACGAGCTGTGGAACAACTGCGCCCACGCGGCGGCATTCGCCGTTTGCCACCGTCTGTATGGCGGCGAGCGTTTCCGCCGGCTCGGGCTGCTGATCCGGCGCTCCATCGGCCTGTACATGACTCAGGACGGCCGCTTCATCCGCCGACTGGACCGCAACGGCGCACCCGACCCGCGCCCGGACGTGCAGCTCATGGCGCCCTGGTACTTCGGCCTCTGGGCGCCGACCGAGCGGGGTGTAATGAACTCGGCGGAGCTGATCGAGCGCACGCTCTGGAACGTCGAGATCGGCGGCTACGCCCGCTTTCTGCCCTACTCGCCCGCCGAGCGGGCCGAGCTACCAGGACCGCGGCCGCTGTTCACCGCTTGGATGGCGCAGTTCCACTTCGATGCCGGCAACAAGGACCGCGCCGAGACAGTGCTGCACTGGCTATTCAGCGTCATGCGGGACGGCGCGCTCCCGGAGGCCCTCGTTCCCGCCAGCGTGCTGCACCGCTACGGACGGGAGCAGCGCCGCGAGCTGGAGCAGGCCCCGCCCTCCGAGCCGCCGCTCCTGGCGGAGGCCCGCGCCCGCGCCCTGGCTGTGCTGCAGGACGCCGAGCTAGCGGTGGAAGAGACTTCGCCGGTGGCGCTCGGCGGGCCGCTGGTGTGGGCGCACCTGGAGACGCTGCGCGCGCTCAAGAAGGGCGGCCACGTGGAGCGCTGGGAGGCCGAGCCGACAAGCCCCCGTCCCGACCTCCGCGGAACGTAATCCTCGCCACATCCCGCGTCTGTGCCAGCGCACTGCTCTGCTGGTGGGTGCGAGGCTGGGGGTTGCACTGCCTGATCAGGGCTGCGGCGCCATGGCGTTGAACAGGAGCCAGTTCGCGAGGCGCGGGAGGACCCGGTGCACGGATGAGATCTGGTGGGGTGTGGCCTGGCGCGCGGGGCGGGAGCGTTCCTGGCGCTGGAGGCGCGGCTGCTAACTCTTGGCCTCCCCGCGCTCGACTGTCTCCAGCACCGGGCGGGGCAGTGATCACGCTCGACAGCGGGCGCCGCGTCCCGCTGTGCAGCCCGGCTGCTCATCGAGCCGAGCGTTACAGGCTCGATGGTGCTGATCGGGGCGCCGGGGAGCGGGCTGTTTCTGGCGTCGTCGCGGCCACCGCCCCGGCTGGGGCTGTCGCTGGTAGGACTCGGGGTGGTGGCGGTGCTGGTGTTGGCGTTCCAGTGGGAGATGCTCTGGCTGCTGCTCACGGCGGCGCGGGCGAGTCTGCCGCTCCGCGCTGTGCTGAGCGCGGACCTAGGCGCCGAGGGGCGGATCGGGTCGGCGGCGATCACCGCAGGGCCGGGACGGCGACCGAGGGCGCAGCGGGCTCCCGCAGGCGCTCGACGAGCGCGTCCAGGGTGGCGAGCCAGCCCTGCCCCTTGCCACGCGGGAAGCGGAGCTGGTTGGAGCCCTCCTTCACCGGCACCCCGAGCTGGCGGCTGAGCAGGCGGCCGCTCAGCGGCGGCGCCCCGCGGAAGCGGATGACGATCTCGCCGTCCTGCGCCGCGATCTCGGCCACGCCCGCCTGAGCGGCGCGGAGCCGCAGGCTGGCGACGTACACCAGGTTCTGCACCGCCTCGGGCAGCGGCCCGAAGCGGTCCTCCAGCTCCTCGACCAGCGGCGCCAGCGCCGCCGGCTCGCGGCAGGCCGCCAGTCGCTGGTAGAGGTTCAGCCGGGCGGCGGCGTCCTGGACGTAGTCGGGCGGGATCAGCGCGCTGAGCGGCAGGTCGACCGCAGTGCTGATATCTGGCGCAGCGACCACGGGCTGTCCCTCGCGCACCGCCTTGAGCTGCTGCACCGCCTCGCCCAGGAGCTGGGTGTACAGCTCGAAGCCGACGGCGCTGATATTGCCGTGCTGCTCGGCGCCGAGCAGGTTGCCGGCACCGCGGATCTCCAGGTCCTTCATCGCGATGCGGAAGCCGGCTCCCAGCTCGGTCGCCTCGAAGATCGTTCGCAGTCGCTTCTCCGCCTCCTCGGTAAGCACCGCCTCGCGCGGCCAGAGCAGGTAGGCGTAGGCGCGCGCCGCGCCCCGGCCCACTCGGCCGCGGAGCTGGTAGAGCTGGGAGAGGCCGAAGCGATGGGCGTTGTTGATAATGATGGTGTTGACGTTCGGGATGTCCAGCCCGGACTCGATGATGGTGGTGCAGACGAGCAGGTCGGTCTCTCCGGCGGCGAAGCGGAGCATGACCTGCTCGAGCTGGTCCTCCGGCATCTGCCCGTGGCCGACGGCGATCCGCGCCTCCGGGACGAGCCGGGCCAGGCGTGCGGCGACGCTCTCGATCCCCTCCACCCGGTTGTGGACGAAGTAGACCTGCCCGCCGCGATCGAGCTCGCGCAGGATCGCCTCCCGCACCAGCTCCTCGTCGTAGCGGCCGAGGTAGGTGCGGATCGGCAGCCGCTCCTCCGGGGCGGTGTCGATCGTGCTCATGTCGCGCACGCCGACCAGCGACATGTGCAGTGTGCGCGGGATCGGAGTCGCGGTCATGGTGAGCACGTCCACCTCGCGGCGAAGCTGCTTCAGCCGCTCCTTGTGGGCCACCCCGAAGCGCTGCTCCTCGTCGATGATCACCAGGCCCAGGTTCTTGAAGGCGACGTCCTTCTGGATAAGCCGGTGTGTCCCGATGCAGATGTCCACTGCGCCGCTCTTGAGCCCTTCGAGCACCTCCCGCTGCTCCCGCTCGCTCAGGAACCGCGACAGCATCTCGACTCGAACCGGGAAGGCCGAGAGCCGCTCGCGGAAGGTGGTGAAGTGCTGCTGCGCCAGCACCGTGGTCGGGACGAGCACCGCCACCTGCCGGCCGTCGCTGACCGCCTTGAAGGCGGCGCGGATGGCGACCTCGGTCTTGCCGTAGCCGACGTCGCCGACGAGCAGGCGGTCCATTGGCCGCTCACCCTGCATGTCGTCCTTCACCGCTTCGATCGCCCGCACCTGGTCGGGGGTCTCGACGTAGGGGAACGCCGCCTCCAGCTCGAGCTGCCAGGAAGTATCGGGCGAGTAGGGCGGGCGGCGCACCGCTGCGCGGGCGGCGTACAGTTCAATCAGGTCGCGGGCGATGTCGCGCACCGCGCGGCGCACCCGCTGCTTGGCGCGCGCCCAGTCGCTGGTGCCCAGCCGGGTCGGCTGCGGGGTGTAGTCGCCAGCGCCAACATATCGCGTCACCCGGTCTGCCTGGTCGACCGGAACGTACAGCCGGTCGCCCGCCGCATATTCGAGCAGCAGGAATTCACGCTCCTCGCCGTTCTCCCCCGAGCGCACCAGGCCCTGGAATCGGCCGATGCCGTGGTCGACGTGCACCACCCAGTCCCCGGGCTCCAGGTCGGCGAGGAACGTGGCGCGGGCAGCCGCCCGGCGGCGGCGAACGACTCGGCGCGGCTTGCTCCAGCCGAAGATCTCCGCGTCGGTGAGCAGCGCGAAGCCAAGCGCAGGGGCGGCGAAGCCAGCCTCCAGCGAGCCGTGGACCAGCACCAGCCGCTGCCGCGCCAGGTCGAGCGTGGCCAGGTCGTCGACCAGCGGCGCGAACACGCCCCGCTCGCGCAGCAGCTCGTCGAGCCGCGCCGTCTGCTGGGAGACGATCACCTGGATCAGCTCCGCGCGCTCGCGCGCCGCCAGCAGCTCGTCCAGGAACACCTTGAGGCGCCCGCCGTAGGTAGGCAGATGGGTGAAGGGCAGCGTCTCGCGGTCCGGGTCGTGGATCAGCTCGCGGCAGGCAACGTCCAGCAGCGCCTGCTGCAGCTCGCCCCAGGCGAAGTACGGCCGCTCCGCGTCCGGGGCCGCCCGGGTGGTGAGGTGCGCACGCAGCTCCTCCGCCTGCCGCTCCAGGTCGCGGGCGACCTCCTCCAGGCGCTCCGGCTCGTCCAGCACGACAAGCGCGCTGGACGGCAGGTAGTCGAGCAGGCAGGAGCTGCCGGCGGTGGCGGAGGCATGGTCGTGGGCGGCGGAGATCTCTACCTGCTCCACCCGCTGGAGCGAGCGCTGCGTCGCCGGGTCGAACAGCCGGATAGAGTCGACCTCGTCGCCGAAGAACTCGATCCGGTACGGGGCGGCCGGGCGGCCGTCGATGCTGGCGGCGGGCGGGAAGATGTCCAGGATCCCGCCGCGGCGGGCGATCTGCCCAGGGCCATCTACCACCGGGCTCGGCTCGTAGCCCAGCGCGAGCCAGCGCTCCAGTAGCGCGCCCGGGGCGACGCGGTCGCCGACCCGCAGCACGTGGAGGGCGCCGCGAAAGCGCTCGGCTGGCGCTAGCCGATCCATCAGCGCTCGGACACAGCAGACCACCAGCGGCCGGGCGGCGCTGGATGACAGCGCCACCAGCACGCCCAGCCGCTCGGCAGTGGTCTCCGGGTTCTCCGGGAGCGACTCGTACGGCAGCGCGTCCGGCTCCGGGAACAGCAGCACCTGGTTCGGCCGCACCGACCAGAGCGCGATCTCATCGGCGTAGCGCCGCGCCTCTGCCGGCCGTGCGGCCACCACCAGCAGCGGCCGGCCCAGGTGCTGGTGCAGCGCTGCCAGCAGCGCCGGCTTGGCGACATCCGCGACGGAGAGCGGGCCCTCAGCGTCCAGCGCCCGCGCCAGCCCCGGATCGTGCAGCAGTGGACGCAGCAGCGCCTGGAGCCTCACCGGTTGTACTCCGTCATCGCCCTGGTCCAGCCATGCTCGAGCAGGCACTCCACCGCATCCGCGGCGCGCGCCACCGACTCGTGCGCCTGCTCGAGCTGATCCCGCGGGAACGGCGACAGCACATAGTCGCTCACGTCGACCCCTTCCGGCGGCTGGCCGATGCCGATGCGCAGGCGCGGAAAGCTTTCCGTGCCGAGGCACAGCACGATATTGCGCATCCCGTTGTGCGTCCCCGGGCTGCCCGAGCGACGCAGCCGGAGCTTGCCCAGCGGCAGATCGACGTCGTCGTAGATCACCAGCAGCTCCTCCGGGCGCACCCCGAGCTCCTGGAGGAGCTGCCGCACCGCCTCGCCGCTCAGGTTCATATAGGTCATCGGCTTCGCCAGCGTCATCCGGGCGCCAAGCAGCTCCCCGCTCGCCACCTGGCTGCGGGCGCGCTTCTGGTTGAAGCGCAGCCCGTGCCGCTCGGCGAGCAGATCCACCGCCCAGAACCCGACGTTGTGGCGGGTGTCGGCGTATTCACGGCCGGGATTGCCCAGGCCGACAATCAGCTTCACGGGAGCAACACTCAAAGGGGCTGGCCGAGTGGCCAGCCCCGGACGGATCGATCACGCTCAAGTATACCGAGGGCAGCGCCGTGGCTACCTGGAACGCTGCGCCGTGCTGGGGTTCCAATGTGGGGGGCGCTGCCCGAGCAGCGCCCCCAGCCAGGCTAGTAGGCGTTGCGATCCTTGAGGACGGCGCCGATCGTTTCCAGCAGGATCTTCACGTCGAACGCGAGCGACCAGTGCTCCACGTAGAAGATGTCGTACTTGGTCCGCTCGTCGATCGAGGTCTGGCCGCGCAAGTCGTTGATCTGCGCCCAGCCGGTCATGCCGGCCTTTTCGTTGTGGCGCTCGCTGTAGCGCGGAATCACCCGCTTGAACTGCTCGACGAAGTGCGGGCGCTCGGGGCGCGGTCCCACCAGGCTCATCTCCCCAACAAGCACATTAACGAGTTGGGGTAGCTCGTCCAGGCTGAGCCGGCGCATGAACGCGCCCAGGCCGGTGCGCCGCTCGTCGCCGGGCCGCGCCCAGATCGGCCCGCTCAGCGCCTCGGCATCAGGGCGCATGGAGCGGAACTTGATGAGTTGGAACGGCCGTCCGTCCAGGCCGACCCGCTCCTGGGTGTAGAACACCGGCCCATCGGGCGAGGTCAGCTTGACCAGCAGCGCCAGGAGCAGGAGCAGCGGGGAGAGCAGCACGAGCAGCGTCGCGCTGACCACGATGTCCATCGTCCGCTTCAACGCCAGATTCCAGCCGTGCAGGGCGACGTCCCGCACCCGCATCAGCGGCAGCCCGGTCAGGTCGCTCGTCGTTACCTCTGTTGACATAATCTGAAGGACATCTGGGACGAGCTTGACGCTGACGCGATCGCGCGCGCAGGTTGAGGCGATGTCCAGCGTCTGCTGGTGGGTCAGCCCCGGCTGGGCGATGATCACCTCGCCAATGCCATGCTGCTGGATGAGCCGGTCGATGTCGCTCAGCTTGCCCAGCAGCGGCTGGGAGGTGGCGAGCGGCGCAGGGTCGTCGTCGACGAAGCCGACCACCCGATAGCCCAGGCTCGGCTGGGCGCGGATCTTCTCCAGCACGATCTTCCCGGGCTCGCCGGCGCCGACAATGAGCACTCGCTCGGCGTCCAGTCCGCGCGACCGCACCCAGCGCACCGCCCCGTCGAGCACCAGCCGCCCCAGCCACAGGACCAGCGTCCCGAGCAGCCACCAGTACAGCAGCATCAGCCGGGGCGGGGTGGGCGAGACCTGGAGGAACGCGCTGAGGGCCAGCCCGACCACCATCGCCTTGGACAAGCCGACCAGGAGACCGAACAGGATGTCCACTCGCGAGCTGCCACGCCGGGGCAGGTACAGCCGCTCGAGGAAGAAGACGAGCAGCACCGCGGCGGTGTAGATCAGCAGGGACTGGCTGAGCCGCTCGAAGGGGCCGACCACCGCCGCGGCGTACGGATCGTTCCACAGGCGCAGCGCATAGGCCAGCCGCATCGCCACGCCAAAGGCGACCGCGTCCGAGAGGGCCATGCCCAGCGCGTGCAGCAGCGTGAGCGGTCTGGGGCGTCGCATGGTCAGGTTCCCACCCGGCGCCTGGCTGGCGGACGCAGCGCGTTCTTCAGGAGCGACACCGCGCAGCGGGCCCAGATCGCCGCCTCAACCAGCGCATTGAGTGCGCGCGGGAACCGGTGCGCGTAGTGCTTGTGGTAGAAGATGCGCATCGCGTCGTAAAAGGCCAGGGTCATCGCGGTGCTCTGCTGCCGGCTCGCCTCGCCCTTATGGTGGATCACCGTGGCCTGCGGGACGTACTGCACCTTCCAGCCGCGCTGCCGGATGCGAAACGCCCAGTCCAGGTCCTCCCCGTACAGGAAGAACGTCTCGTCCAGCAACCCCACCTGGTCGATGGCGGCGCGCCGCACCAGCATGCAGGCGCCGACCACGCTATCGACCTCCGCCTCCTGGCTCGGGTCCAGGTAGGTGAGATTGTAGCGTCCGAAGCGGCGGCTGCGCGGGAACAGCCGGCTGAGCCCGACGAGGCGATAGAACGCAATGGCAAGGGTGGGAAAGCTCCGCCGGCAGGCGAGGTCCAGCGAGCCGTCGGGCCGCACGAGCCGCGGCCCGCAGATCCCGACCTCTGGATGCTCGTCCATGTAGCGCACGAGCGTGGCGAGCGCGCCCGGCGGCACCAGTGTATCGGGATTGAGGAGCAGGTTGTAGCGGCCCCGGGCTCGCCGCAGCGCCAGGTTGTTCCCAAAGGCGTAGCCGCCGTTGCGGGGTGCTCGCAGCAGCGTGACTTGGGGAAAGGCGGCGGCGACCGCGTCGGCGCTGCCATCCTGGGAGGCGTTGTCCACTACGAAAACCTCGGAGGAGGGAGAGCCGTTCTCGGCGGGCATGCCGTCCGCCTGGAGCGAGGCGAGGCACTCGAGCAGCCGGTCGCGGGTGTTGTAGTTGACAATGACAATAGAGAGATCGAGCATCGACGTTGCAGGATAGCGGATCGCTCGGTCCGTTCGGCGTTGCCGGGGCGGATCGGCCGGGCTACTATCCGGAGCATATGGAGCCCGAGCAGGGAGACCAGAGGCCGACGCGGGAGCGGCTGGTGCTGTCCTTCTCGCCGCTGCCGCAAGATGCCTGGAGCGAGGCGCGCGACGTTGCCGAAGACGCCTTCGCGCTGCGGGTGCTGCGACGCTGGGGCGAGCACCTGGCACGGGCGATCCAGTTGGCGGATCGCCTGGCTGGGCGCGGCTGGCGGCTGAGGCTCCAGGGCGACCTGGTGATTGCCGAGAAGCACGCCGACCGCAGCGAGCTCGCCGCACTGGCGCGCGAGCTGAAGGGCGAGCTGCGGACGCTGACCGTCGCCGCAGAGGACGCCTCCTCCACGCTGGAGGGCTACCTGTCGCTCAACGGCGAGCATCTCGCTGCGGCGGACGACAAGGACTTTCACCCGCTGATCGATGGCTAGCTGCGGGGGATCTTCCGGCACCGCGCTGATCTGGCACGAGGGCTTCGCAGGCCGCGGCTTCTCCCCGATTCAGCGGAGCTGGCCCCGTTACGCGCTCGGCTACGCCCTGCTGCGCGACACGGGTCTGCTGGACGCGCTCCACGTCCACCGGCCGGCGCCGGCCCGGCGTCGGGAGCTGCTGGCGGTCCACAGTGCCGCCTATCTGGACCAGCTCCTGGCCGCCGACCGCGCCGGGAGTGGGGTTCTCGACTACGGCGATACCCCCGCCTGGCGTGGCGTCTATCGCCGGGCGCGCCTGGTGGCCGGCGGCTCGCTGGCGATGGCCGACCTGGTGGGCCGCGGCGTCGTCGCCCATGCCTTCAACCCGGCCGGCGGGCTCCACCACGCCCGGCGGGATCGTGCCGCCGGTTTCTGCCCGGTCAACGACGTCGTCCTGGCGCTGCGTCGCCTGCAGCACCGGTATGGCTTCCGCCGCCCGGCGGTGCTGGACGTGGACGGCCACCACGGCGACGGGACGCAGGAGCTGCTGAGCGAAGAGCCGATCCTGACGCTCTCTATCCATCAGTACGACGGCCGCTTCTTCCCCCGGACCGGGAGCCTGGAGGAGATCGGCAGCGGCCCGGGCGCGGGCTACCACCTCAACCTGCCGCTGCCGCGTGGCGCGGGCGACCGGGCCTACCGCGCGGTGCTGGAGCGCATCGTCGAACCGGCGCTGAACCTCTATCGCCCGGATATCCTGCTGCTCCAGTATGGGGTCGACGCGCACGCGCTCGACCCGCTCGTCGGCCTGCGGCTCACCACCCGCTCCTACCAGGCGATCGCCGCGCTGGCGCACCGTGTGGCGCACCGCCACTGTGGCGGCCGGCTGCTCGTCTTCAGCGGCGGCGGCTACCATCCGGAGGCGGCGGCGCGCTGCTGGGCGGTGCTGCTCTCCGAGCTGACCGGCCGGGCGCCGTCCCGGCCAGTGGACGACGATCCATCCGTCCCCGGCGAGGAGCCCGACGCGGTCAGCCGCACCCTGGCGATGCTCGACCAGGCCGAGGAACGCTTGCTGGGACCCGCTTCGCCGCTACGAAGCGGGTAACCGGATCAGCCGCGGCCCCGCGCCGCGTGGGAGCGGCTCCTGGAGATCGGTCCAGCGCTCCGCCCCTCAGCAGGCGCTCGGGCGCGGCGAGCGCCTCCGAGCCGGACGCTGTGAGCGTTGCGCCTCGGCTGCTGCCGCCCGCTCCCACGCCTCGGGGTTGACCAGACCATGAGGGCGCTCGCCGCGGAGCACTCGCAGCACGTTGTCGACGGCCATTAGCGCCATCGCCCGCCGCGTCTCGGCAGTGTTGGAGGCGATGTGGGGGGTGAGCACCACCGTGTCGAACTGGGCGAAGCGGTTGTCTCGCGGCGGCTCGACGGCGCGCACGTCCAGGCCCGCGCCGGCGATGCGTCCCTCCCGCAGCGCCGCCTCCAGCGCGTCCTCGTCCACCAGCCCGCCCCGGGCAGTGTTGATCAGGTAGGCGGTTGGCTTCATCAGCGCCAGCCGCTCCGCATTGAGGAACTTGACTGTAGCGGCCGACAGCGGGAGGTGCAGCGAGACGAAGTCGCTCTGGCGCAGGAGCTCCTCCAGGGAGACCAGCTCGACGCCGTGCTCCTGGACGAAGGCGAGATCGGGGTAGGGCTCGTATGCCAGCAAGCGCATCTCGAACCCCTTGGCCCGGGTCGCCACCGCCCGCCCGATCCGGCCCAGGCCAACCAGCCCGAGCGTCTTGCGCCAGACGTCCACCCCGCGCACCTGGTTCCACTCGCCGCGGCGGACCGACCGATCGTGGAACGAGACCCGGCGGGCCAGGTCGAGGATCAGCGCGAAGGTCAGGTCCGCCACCGCGGCGTCGAGCGTGCCGGGCACGGTGCTGACGAGCACGCCGGCCGCGGTCGCGGCGTCGACGTCCACCGCGTCGTACCCTACCCCCAGGCGGGCGATGTGCCGCAGCTCGGGCACGGCGGCGAAGACCTCGCCGCTGTACCGCTCCATGCCGGCGATCACGGCGACGCAGCCGCGCAGGTGGCCGATCAGCTCCGCGGCCGGGGTGGCGGGCGAGCAGCGCACCTCGCGCAGCTCCACTCCCGCCCGTGTCAGCAGCTCGGTCGCCTCCTCCACCGGCAGGCGGCCGACCGCGCTCAGCACTCGGGTCATGCCAGACGTTCTCCGTTACAGAGTAACCGCGCCACGGGACAGTCCCAGAGCAGGCTGGGCCCTGACTGGCCCTCAGCGGGGCGCCGGGACGTAACAGAACATTGTCGCAAGTCCTGGCCCGGGCTGGCAGCCCCTTCGAGGCCCCGGGTCTCCGCTTCGCTTGCTCCTGGCTCGCCCTCGTCCCAACCGCGGAGCCTCGCGGTAGCCCACCCGCGGACGGAACGGGAGGCAAACCGCCTCAGCGAGAACTCCCTTTGTGACGCGCGGGTGCCCCGCGACGTACTCGCAGCCGTGGCTGACGGGCGTGCGATGGCGCGAGCGGGCCAGGCCGAGGGCGGCACACCCGACGCCGGCCCTACCCGACGGGATCGAGGCCGAGCGCCAGGCGCCCCGTGAAGCGATGTTGGCGCTTCGCCTGCAGCGGGTGGAACTGGGCGGCGTGGATGTCCCGCACGAGCCGCTCCAGGCCGATGGCGCGGAAGATGCCTCCGCCCCCAACCGCCTCAAGCGCTTTCTCGACAGCGAGTGTTAGCGACTGCACCGCGATCGTCTTGCGGATCACGATCGCGTTCGAGGCGGCCAGGTCCGGCGCAAACGTGTAGTCGGCGCACACGTCGATCATCCCCTGGATGGCCATCTGCCCGGTAACCAGCGCGTTCTCCATCTCGCCCACCAGGTACCAGATATCCGGGTCGTTCCGCTTGTGCGCGACCTTCTGAAGTGCCAGGTCGCGTGCCGCCTCCGCCACGCCGAGGTAGACCGCGAAGACGATCGGCCCGGCGATGGCGTTGGCCACGTTGAAGATCGGCGTCCAGGTGCCCTTCGGCCGGCGCGATGAGATGGCATCGTCGGGCACGAACACGCCGTCGAGCACGATGTCGTTCGAGCCGGAGGCGCGCATGGCCATCGTCCGCCAGTTGTCGAGGACCGTCAGCCCTGGCGTCTTCACTGGTATCGCGAAGTGCAGCACGGTGGGCCCGTCGGCGGGATCATCGTACAGGGCGCTGGTGAGCAACAGGTCGCCCATCGGCGAGCCGCTGCAGAAGCTCTTGCGCGCGGTGACGCGGTAGCCACCGTCGACCCGCTCGGCCGTCCCGCTCGAGTTGAGCCAGTCGGACGCGCCACTGGTGATCAGCACGAGCTGCTCCTTGGCCACACGTTCGAGCAGCGGCGCGACCGGCGCGCCCTGGCGCCACAGCCACACCATGGTTGCGACGAGGTGCGTGTGCATGGAGAGCGCCAGCGCCGTCGCGCCACAGTGGCGGCCCAGCTCGCGCAGCATGGCGCACAGCTCGCGGTGCGAGGCCCCGCCGCCGCCCAGCTCGGCGGGCACCGGGGCGCCGAAGACGCGCCGCTCCTTGAGCTCCTGATAGTTCTCCCCGGGGAACGAATCGTTGGCGTCATACGCGGCGGCCCGTGACGCGAAGCCGGGGCCGAGCGCGCGCACAACGGCGACCCAGTCGGTGCCCTGCGCCCGCCCCGCGTCCGCAGGTGCTGTAGCAATCGAGCTTGTCATCTCGCGTGTCCCTCCCAGGGGGCTCGATAACTGCCTCAGAGTGCCGACTCGTGGCCGGCCTCTGGGCGCACTCACAGCCTACGCGCGGCGCCCGCCGCCGCCATCCGAGAAACCTGGGATCTTGCGTTCGGTGCTACGGGAGGCGTCGAGAGCGCACCTGAGGGAAATCCCTCACTCGGTTTCGGCCAGCCCGTGCTTGAGGGCGAAGGCCGTGGCTTCGGCCCGGTTGCGCGCGCCGAGCTTACCGTAGATGTGGGTGATATGGCGATCCACGGTGGAGACGGCGACGACCAGCTCGGCGGCGATCTCCTTCGTTGTGCGGCCGCCGGCCAGCAGGCGCAGCACCTGGACCTCTGCCGGGGTGAGGTCGCCAAAGGGGTCGCCTCCCCGAGACTCCGGTCCGGCTGCCGGCTGGGTGGCCGGCGGCGCAACCTCGATGGCCAGCGCTTCGGCAACGGCCTGGTCGAGCGACATCGCCGTGCCCTCAGTCCAGGTCTGTAGATAGACCGCCTCGCCGAGGACCCGCCGGGCCAGCTCCAGCCCTTCGGCGAGCGGCGGCTCGAATAGTGGGATGAGCGGTGTCTGATACAACTCGCTCAAAGCTGTCGCCGCGGCGCCGAGCCGCACCGCTCGCAGCGGCTGACCCCACGCGGCCGCGATGCGCGACAGGGCTGCCAGAGGCATGCACAAGCCCCAGGGGCCGAGCAGGCCCTGAACCATGATCAGCGCCTCCCTGGATAGCGCGTGGGCCTGGCCGAGATCGCCCTCGCGGATCGCGACGAGGCCGAGGAGGCTGAGCAGGATACCAATGCCTTCGTCAAACCCGAGCTTCCGCCGGATCGCCAGGCTCTGCTCGTAGTGAGCGCGGGCCGTCACGTCGTCGGCCGCGATGTACGCCGCGAGCCCCAGCAGGTGGTGCGCCCAGGCGATCAGCGACGGATCGCTGATCGCCTGGGCGACGGCGAGACTTTGTTCACCCAGCGAGCGCGCAGTCTGGGGGTCATTGTCGAAGTAAGCGACGCGACCCAGGCAGTGGAGCGTCCACGCTACCGTCCACCGATCGTCGAGCTCGCGAGCGATCGCCAGGCTCTCCACGAGCAACGCGCGGGCCGCATCTGCGTCACGCTGATGGTGCGCCAGGAAGCCCGCGCCATGGAGCGCCTTCATGCGTGGTGCTGTCCGATCCGGGCTGGCTGCCAGCACGCGGGCCAGCCAGCGGCGCCCCTCGCTGTGGTAGTCGCGGACCCACCAGAACCAGGCGAGCGCGCCGCTCAGCCGCAGCGCGGCGTCGCCTCGGCCCGGCGGAGCCAGCGCCCATTCCAGGGCCGCCCGCAGATTGTCGTGCTCCTCCTCCAGGCGGTCCATCACCGCGCGCGCCTCGGGTCCACGCAGCTTCGGCTCAGCCGCCTCCGCCAGCCTGAGGAAGTAGGCGAGGTGGCGATCCCGGGTCCGCTCAGCCTCGCCCGCTTCCAGCAGCCTCTGGTGGGCGTATTGGCGGATGGTTTCGAGCAGCCGGTAGCGGACGACGCCACGCTGTTCGTCGGCGATCACCAGCGACTTGTCGACCAACTGGGCCAGCAGATCGAGCATGGCGTAAGCGTGAATGCCCTCGCCCGCGGCCACCGCCTCGGCGGCCTCGAAGCTCCAGCCGCCGGCGAACACCGACAGCCGGCGCAGGAGCGTCCGCTCCGGCTCCGAGAGCAGGGCATAGCTCCAATCCACCGTCGCTTGCAGGGTCTGCTGGCGGGGCAGCGCCGTCCGTGGGCCGGCAGTCAGCAGGTGGAAGCGGTCATCCAGGTACGCCGCGATCTGCTCGACCGAGAAGGCGCGCACCCGCGCGGCGGCGAGCTCAATGGCCAGCGGGATGCCGTCCAGACGGACGCAGACCTCGGCGACCGCGGCGGCGTTGGAGGATGTCAGGCGGAAGGCGGGCTGGACGGCCCGGGCCCGCTCGACGAACAGGCGGACCGCCGCGTAACCAGCCAGCTCGTCCGCGGTGTACCGCCCGCGCAGGTCGGGCACGGCCAGCGACGGCACGCGCCAGACGACCTCACCGGGGATGCGCAGGGGCTCGCGGCTGGTCGCCAGGACCCGCAGGTCGGGGCACGCCGAGAGCAGGCCCTCGACGAACTGCGCGCAGGGATCCATCAGGTGCTCGCAGTTATCCAGCACCAGCAGGAGCGTGCGCGGCTGCAGATACTCCGCCAGCACCTCGGCGAGCGGCCGGCCCGGCCGGTCCCGCACGCCGAGGGCCGCAGCGACGGCCCCGGGCACCAGAACAGGGTCGGACAGCGACGCGAGCTCCGCGAGCCAGACGCCATCGGGAAACGCCGGAAGCAGTGCCCGCGCCACCTCGAGCGCCAGACTGGTCTTGCCCGACCCGCCCGCGCCGGACAGGGTCACCAGGCGGCCCTCGGCGTGCAGCGCCAGCTCGAACACTGCGGCCAGGTCACCCTCACGGCCGATCAGCCGCGTGCGCGGGGCCGGCAGGTTGGTGAGATGCTCGCCCGGCATCAGGTCCACTCCGCAGCCCCGGGCTGCGGGACCGCTCACCATCGTACGCAACCGGCGCGCTGGGGTCGAGGGGGAGGCCAGCCGGGTCTCTGCCGTAGAGCCTCCACGCCTTTGTCTCCCGCGCGCCCCGCGGGGCGTGGCGGGTAAGAACCGCCAGGGTAATCCAGCGGGAGGCGTGCGGCTCGCGCATCTTCGACACCCCGCGCCCGCGCTGGCTCCTGGCTGGCTCGCCCCGACCCCACACGACGGAGACCCGACGCCCTGCGGGCTGCGTCTCTGACTGTGGCAAGGGCCGGCGTGGCGCTGTGGTCTCGGTGCGCTAGTGTGACAGCCCCTGGAGGATCTTGGCGCCGTCCGGGCTGCCCAGGCCGGTGCAAGCGTCCCAGCCGATTCGCGCTGCGTAGGCGCCGTTATTTCCACTGGTGATATCGTGCAGCGCCCCGGCTGCCGCCAGCGGGCCGTACAGCAGGGGATTCAGGAAGCCGACCGGCTTGGCGAGCTGCTGGTTGAGCCGAGCGACGAGCCCGGCCCAGAGGGGGGCGACTGCGCTCGTGCCGCCGATGACCCCGGGCTCGCCGTCGATCAGCACCTGGTAGCCCGTCTCCGGGTCGGCGTTGCCGGCGACGTCCGGCACCCCGCGGCCAACCGCGCCGCCCGGATTGGCCGCCGGCGGGACGCTCGCTCCAGCCTGCCAGTCGGGCAGCCCGAACCGCTCGCTGACGCCACCACCGGTTGCGCCACCGTCCGGCCCGTCGTTCCAGACAGTTTCGCGGGTAATCGCCCCCTGTGCCGCTTCCAGCCGGGTCCCGCCGCAGGCCAGCACATGCGGGCTGGAGGCCGGAAAGTCGACGTGCGCCCGGCCGTCATAGATTCCGTCGCGCGAGCCGTCGTCCCCCGCGGCGCAGCAGACCGTCACCCCGAGCGCCGCGGCGTCCTGGAATGCCTGGTCGAACGCGCGCAGCGCCTGCGCGGTCCAGGTCGTCTCAGCCTTGCCCCAGCTAATCGACAGCACCGAAGGGGCAAGCTGGGTATCGTGGATGGCAGTGGTGACGGCGTCCAGGAAGCCCTGATCCGTGTTCGGGGCGAAGTACACCGCGATCTGGGCGCCCGGAGCGATCGCCCCTGCGACCTCGATGTCCAGCAGCACCTCACTGTCGGGGCCGTTCGGATCCCCGGTCGGGCGGTTCTGGGCGCCATCCACCGAAACCGCGGTCACCGTGGGGCGCGGCACCCCAAGCTGGCTGAAGTACGCATCCAGGTCCTTGGTCGTGTAGCCGCCGCCCAGCTCGACGATGGCGATGCACTGGCCGCGGCCATCCAGCCCGCTTGGGAAGTCGTACAGCGCGGCGACGTCCAGTGGCGTGTAGGAGAGGCTGACGGCTCGGGGCCGCACCGTGCCTGCGGCGCGGTCCGCCCGGCGGAAGTGCGGGCTCGCCTGCGGCCGGTCGTCCAGGCCGAACACTCCTTCGACGACCGGGGCCAGGTCAGCGGGGACGAAGACCGGCCCGCTCCGGCCTCGGTAGACGCCGCCCGGGTACTCATAAAGGAGGAGCTGAACCCCGAACGCCCGGCTCATCTGCGCCACCGTGCCCGCCAGCACCACGCTGCGCCGAGCGGCGTTCACCTCGACCACGTCGAGCCCATTGGCTCGCGCAAACGCTTCGATCCGGGCGAGGTCGTCGGGGCTGGCGCCGCGCGTCGCGGCCAGCTCGGCACGAGTCAGGTAGCGACGCGCGCGTGGCGGCACCGCCTCGGTCGCGGCGGCCGCCGCCCGTGGGTCGGGCGGCTCGCGCCGGCGGACGAGCACCGTTACCTGGATCTGCTCGTCCGAACGGGCTGGCCCGACCACACGGGCGCCGGGCAGCGGCTCGCGCTCGCTACCCGGAACGGGCACGCGATCCCCGGGAGGGATGGAGCTCGGCGGTTCGCTCATCGATCACCATCCGGGAGGCGCGGCCGCGGCAGCCGCCCGGTGAGCTGCCCTCGCAGCACCTCTAACGCCTCCCGCGCCGCGAGTGGCCGCGCCTCCGGCACATCGCGGCGGAGCTTGTCGATGACGAGGGCGACGTTGGCCGGGCGGCGCGCCGGGCGCGAGATCTCGGCGGAGCGGATCGGCCGGATCAGATCCGGATCGTAGCCGAAGACCTCCGCCGCCAGGCGGCAGAACCGGTAGCGGTCGGTCATCGTCGCCCCGGCCACGTGGTACACTCCCGTCTGCCGGCCGACTGCCAGCGCAATGAGCATCTCGGCCAGGTTGTCAGCCAGCGTCGGCGAACCGGCCTGGTCGGTGGCGGCTGGCGCCGGCTCGCCGCGGGCCAGCCGGTCGAGCAGCCACAGTACTAGATTCGAGCGGATGCCCGGGGCCCAGCCATAGAGCACCGCGGTGCGGGCGGTTATGGCGTTGGGCAGCATCGCTACCGCGCGTTCCCCGGCCAGCTTCGTCTCGGCGTAGACATTGAGCGGATTGGTGGCGTCTTCCTCGCGATACGGCCCAGCGGTGCCGTCGAAGACGTAATCCGTCGACACATAGACCAGGCGCGCGTCGTGGACCCGGCACGCCTCGGCCACGTACGTCGTTCCCTCCGCGTTCACTGCCCAGGCCAGCTCCGGCTCCCGCTCACAGGCGTCCACGTCCGCCATCGCCGCGGTGTGGATCACCAGGTTCGGGCGGACGCGCTCGAACGCCGCCTGCACCGAAGCGCGATTGGTGAGATCGAGCGGCATGAACGGAGCCGGGGGCGCCTCTGGCGCGGGGGGGCGGCGGGCGGCGGAGAACGTCTCCAGCCCGCGCCGCTGCGCCAGCTCGACGACCTTGGTTCCGAGCAGTCCGGTGCCACCGGTAACAAGGACCCGCATGGCTGGCAGTATAGCCGGCTGTGGACGCCGCGCAGCCGGGACCGCGGCGCCCGCGGGACGAGTTCGCCACGAGGCCTCGCCCGAGCGCTTGGCTCGCGCCCCGGGGCCGTTGGCGCTATGCTGGCAGCAGGGGGCCGAGCGGGGGGCAGCCGTGCGGAGCTCCGGGGCGTAGCGCGCTCAGAGGCGGGCAATGGAGTCGCGCGAGGTGGTCGTCATCGGGGGCGGGCCGGGCGGGGCCGCGGTGGCGGCGTGGCTGGCGGACGCTGGGCACGATGTGCTGCTGATCGAACGGGCGGCGCTGCCGCGACCGAAAGTGTGCGCCGAGTACACCAGCCCGGAGGCGGCCGTCCTGCTCGAACGCCTCGGGGCGCTGGAAGCCGCCGAGCGGGCCGGGCTGCGGCGGCTGGACGGCATTGTGATCCACGCTCCGGATGGCACGACCTGGCGGATGGTGCACGGCGCGGAGGGTGCTGCTCGGCCGAACCTGGCGCTGCCGCGGGATCGGCTCGACGCGGCGCTGGTGGAGCACGCCCGCTCGCGCGGTGCCGAGGTGTGGGAGCGGGTACTGGTGCGCCGGGTGCTGGTTGAAGATGGGGTCGCGCGCGGGGTGCTGGCGCGGGATCAGCGCGAAGGCGAACGCCGGGTCGCGGCCCGGCTGGTGATCGGCGCCGACGGCGTGCGCTCCCGGGTCGCCCGCGACCTGGGACTCGCCCGCCCGCTGCGCTGGCCGCGTCGTCTGGGGCTGGTCGCGCGCTACCAGGACGTGCCAGCGCCAGACCACGCCGCGGCGCTCTATCTCGGGGCCGGGACCTACGCCGGGCTGACGCCGCTGGGTGGGGGGCTGGCCACTGTGTCGCTCGTCACCGCGCTCGGGCCGGGGCCGCGGCGCGCTGGCGGGCTGGAGCCACTGTTCGAGGCGCTGGTGGCCTGCTTCCCGGCGTTGCGGGAGCGGCTGCGCGGCGCCCACCGGCTGGAGCGGCCGCGGGGGATCGGGCCGCTGGGGCAGCGGACGGCGCGCCCCTACGCCCCGGGAGCGCTGCTCGTCGGCGATGCCGCTGGCTTCTTCGATCCCCTCACAGGCGACGGCATCTACCTGGCGCTGCGCGGGGCCGAGCTGGCGGCGGAGACGGCGGACGCGGCGCTGCGCGCGGGCGACTGCTCCGCGACGCGTCTCGCGCCCTACCAGCAGCAGCGCCACGCCGCCTTCGGCGCTAAGGCGCGGCTCGCCTGGCTGCTGCAACTGTTCATATGCTGGCCGCCACTGGCCGGGTACGCACTCCGGCGGCTGCGCACCCGTGGGGCGCTGGCTCAGGCGCTGTGCGCCGCGCTGGGGGATTACGGCCCGGCCGAGCCCGTGCTCCGTCCCGGCTACCTGGCCGCGCTGCTCCGACCCTGAAGGACGCGCATGGAGACCGAGCAGCGGATCCAGATCCAGGCGCCGCCAGGGCTCGTGTTCGCTCTCGCCGCCGCGGTCGAGCGCTGGCCGGCGCTGCTGCCACACTACCGCTGGGTCAGGGTGCTCGAAGCGCATGGCGAGCGCGAGCGGCTGGTGGAGATGGCGGCACGGCGGGGCTGGATCCCGGTCTGGTGGCGCTCGCTCCAGCGGCTCGATCCATGGGCTGGCCAGATCGAGTTTCGCCACGTGGCCGGTCTGACCAGCGGGATGCAGGTGCGCTGGACCATCGCCTCGGATGGGCAGGGGGGAACGCTGGTGACGCTCTGGCACGGATTCTGGCCCCGCTGGCCGCTGGTTCCCGATCGCCTGATCGCTCTGGTGGTCGGCGAGTGGTTCGTGGCGGCGATCGCCGGCCGAACCCTCGGCACCATCAAGACGCTGGCCGAGCGGCAGACGGCGCGGGCGGCACCGTGAGACGCCGCGTCGTCATCACGGGCGTCGGGCCGATCTGCGCGATCGGGATCGGCGCCGACGCCTTCTGGGCTGGCCTCCGCCAGTGTCGCTCCGGCATCACCGCGCTGACCCGCTTCGATCCCACGCCGTTCCGCTCTCGGATCGCCGGCCAGGTGGACGACTTCGTTCCGCGGGACTTTCTGGATGCCCGCCAGGCACGACGGCTCGACCGCTACTCCCAGCTCGCCGTCGCCGCGGCCCGCCTGGCGCTGGACGACGCCCGCCTGGCTCCCTCCGTCTGTCTCCGCGAATCGCTCGGCGTCTACGTCGGCAGTGCGCTCGGTGGGCTGGCGTTCGCCGAGGAGCAGCACGCCTGCTACCTCGAGCAGGGGCTAGGCGTCGTCAGCCCGCTGCTCGCGCTCTCCGTGTTTGGCGGCGCGGCCCCCTGCAACATCGCGCTGGCGTTCGACCTGCGGGGTCCCAGCGTGGCCAATGCGAACTCCTGCGCCTCTGGCGCCATCGCTATCGGCGAGGCCTTCCACCTGATCCGGGCTGGCCACACCCCGGCGATGCTCGCCGGCGGGGTGGAGGCGCCGCTGGCGCCGCTGACGTTCGGCTCGTTCGCGCTGATCCGGGCGCTCTCGACCCGCAACGACACCCCGGAATCCGCCAGCCGGCCGTTCGACCGTGAGCGAGACGGCTTCGTCATGGCGGAGGGAGCGGCGCTGCTGGTCCTGGAGGAGTACGAGCACGCCCGGGCGCGTGGGGCGCGGGCGTACGCCGAGGTGCTCGGCTACGGCACCACCAACGACGCCCACCACATGACCGCCCCGCGGCCCGACGGGACGCAGGCGGCGCGCGCGATCACCCTCTCCCTCCGCGACGCCGGAATCCCTCCCAGCGCGATCGACTATGTGAATGCCCACGCCAGCAGCACGCCGCTCGGTGACGCAGCCGAGGCGCGGGCGCTGCACCTGGCGCTTGGGGAGCACGCGACGGGGGTGCCGGTGAGCGGGACCAAGGGCTACTACGGACACCCGCTGGGCGCCTCCGGCGCGCTGGAAGCGGCGCTGGCGGCACTGGCACTGGAGCGGGGCTGGCTTCCACCGAACCTGAACCTGGAGCGGGCGGACGAGGGGCTGGGGCTCCCCCTGATCGGCGGCGCTGGCCTGGCCTGCCGGCCACGCTGGGTGCTCACCACGGCCTTCGGCTTCGGGGGCATCAACGCTAGCCTGGTGCTGGGGCGCGCCCCGGGCACCTGAGCCGGGCTGAGGCGACCAGGCGGGTCAGGGCGGGGTGGAGGATGTCGACTGGCGACAGACGATTCCTCCCCCTAAAAAGGTGTTGACAAAGACCTTCCGCCTGATTAGAGTCTGGGCACGCGTCCAGGCCAGCAACACGCTGCGTGGACACAGGTCACGCGCTGCCCGTGTTGTAGCGCCCAGCCGTGCCGAGGCGCGAAGATCGAACCGAGCAGGAGGAGATAGATGGCATCGTCTTCCCAGGACCAGCCGGTGTCCAGGAAGCTGACGCGGCGCCAGTTCGTGGTGCGCGTCGGCCAGGTTGGCCTGGCTGCGGCCGCGGTGAGCGCGCTCGCAAGCTCCGAGGCGCTGGCGGCGGCGGCACAGGCGCCGGCCCCGGTGGCCGCCGGCCCGAGCTACACCATCAAGGCCCAGCAGCGTCCGCTCACCCCCACGTTCTATTCCTGGATCACCAACCTGCACCCGGATATCCCGACGATCAACCAGGAGTTCTCGCAGACCTACCCGCTGAACTTCCAGATCGCCCCGGTTCAGGGCTTCGGCATCGACCGCTTCGTTGCCGAGGCGAAGGACAAGACGAGCACCTGGGACGTCTACGTCGGAATGACGCCTTTCGTCGAGATGACCGCGCTCATCAAGGCCGACGTCATCGAGCCGTGGGATCCCTACGTCGACACGTCGTTCCTGGACGACCTGATTCCGTCGATCCGCAACGAGTGCACCGTTGACGGGAAGCTGTATAGCTGGCCATTCCTGCTCGACATCATCGGCATGGGCTGGAACAGCGACATCACCGACAAGGCCGGCATCACCGGCAACCCACCCACGGACTGGGATACCTACCTGCAGTTCGGCAAGCAGGTGATCGACAGCGGGGCGGCGCCATACGGCGTCACCTTCGATGCCCACGGCTGGCGCTCGCTGGCGCCGTTCACCCACAGCCTCTCCACCGACGTCTACTACACCGACGACTTCGGCGGGAAGCTGTTCGACTTCACGAGCGACCCGGCGATCCAAGCGCTGCAGCTCATGAAGAAGATGAAGGACCTGTCCGGGCCGAACGTGCTGAACCCGGGGACGATCGACGGCGGCGTCAACGACACGCCGGACGAGAACATGTTCGCGGCGCAGGAAGTGGCCTACTACTGCAAGTACTTCAACGCGCCGCTGCGGATGGCCAACACCTGGCCGGACCCCACCAAGCTGAAGCTGGCGGCGCTGCCGAAGTTCCAGGGCGGGGTTGGCTCGACCGTGTTCTGGACCACCGGCTCCTGCCTGTTCAAGTACGGCCAGAACAAGGAGCAGGCGGTTCAATACCTGAAGAAGCTCACCTACGACGAGCGGATCTGGAAGGCGTCGATCCAGGGCACGCCGACGGCGCACCCCGGCCAGCTTCCGCCGTACAAGTCGCTGTACGCGAAGTGGGACGCCAACCCGCCGGACTGGATGCAGGACTTCGTCCCGCTGATCCGCAAGCAGCTCGACGTGGCGATGGCGATCCCGAACCACAAGTACGGCTTGCAGCAGTTCTTCATCGGCCAGCCCTACTGGGAGAAGTACCTGAAGGGCGAGTACTCGGATCCGAAGCAGGCGGCGCAAGAGGCCAAGGACGCGGTGGCGGCGGAGAATCGGAAGAACCCGTAGCACATCGTAGACCTCTACCGAGGCGTTGAAGGGCAGGGCGGCGCGAGAGCGCCGCCCTGCCCGGGGAGCGAGATGGAGCAATGGCGGCAGTAGCGGTTCGTGGGGGTGAGTCCTCCCGACTCTCCCTCTGGGTGGGACGGAATCTCACCGGCTGGATCTTCCTGATCCCCACCCTGTTCTTTTTCTGCGGCTGGGCGCTGTACCCGATTATCAAGGTTTTCTACATCAGTTTTACCGATCTTCAATACATTGACGCGGAGCGAAAGACCGGCAACTTCATTGGCCTGAGCAACTACATTCAGGCGCTGCAAGACCCGCAACTCCACGTGGGCCTGCTCCGCGCCGCGGTATTCACCATTCTCTTCCTGCCGGGGACGATCTTCATCCCGATGGTCCTGGCGGTGATGATCGACCGGGTGAAGAGTGGCTGGCTTGGCGGTTTCTATCGTACGGTCCTGCTCATTCCTGCTGTGATCCCTGGCCCGCTTATTTTCGTGCTCTGGAAATGGCTCTATAACTTCAATATCGGTCCGTTCAACACGATTCTTATCGACGTCGGCCTGTTCAATAAGGCCAATGCCCCGCAGTGGATCAGCGACAATCTCTGGCTAACTATGGGCTCGATCGCGCTGATGGAGGTCTGGTGGGGCCTGGGCTATCACACCATGTTCTTCCTCGCCGGCCTGGCCTCGATCCCCAAGGAGCTATTCGAGGCAGCCAAGGTGGACGGCGCGAACGAGTGGCAGATGTTCTGGCGAGTCACTGTCCCGCGGCTGCGGCCGATCCTGCTGATCCTGGTGGTGCTTCGCTTCGGCTCGGCGATGGCGGTCATTGACGAGTATCTGATCTTCGGCTTCGACCGCTCCAAGCCGACGTATACCTGGACAGTGTACATGTGGGATCTGGCGTTCCAGATCGGATCCTGGCCGCAGGGCTACGCTGCCGCCATCGGCTGGATCGGCGCCGCGGTCGTGCTGATCGTGGTCGCCGCGATGTTCTGGGTCCTCCGCGACCGCGACGGCTAAGAACGGGGAGTGCGCATGGCCACTACTGAAATCCGCACCGAGGTCCGTGCTCCAGCGCGCGCCGAGGCACGCACGGCGCCCCGGCCCGGCCGGCGGGTGCCGGCTGGCACGGTGATCCGCCACGCGATCTTGATGCTATTTGTCGCGATCATCATCCTGCCGCTGCTCTGGGTGGTGATCCTGTCTATCAAGTCGCTCCCCGATGCCTACCAGGGCAACCTCTGGCCGAAGCACTTCGACTTCACCCACTACTCCTACGTGCTGCAGCACATCTCGACGATCCCGAAGAACTTCCGCAACAGCTTCATCGCCACCTTCGGGACGATCATCACCACCACGGTCAGCGCGGTGCTGGGCGGCTACGCGCTGGCCCACACCCGCATGTGGGGCCGGCGCATCGTCTTCTCCTTCCTGGTGGCATCGCTGTTCTTCCCCACCCGCATCACCGCCTTGATCGCGGTCTTCCAGCTCCAGAAGTCGCTCGGGCTGCTGAACGTGAACCCGGGGCTAATCCTGCCGTACACCACGCTGTCGCTGGCGCTGTGCATCTTCATCATGAAGGGCATCTTCGAGGGCATCTCCAAGGAGATCGCCGACCAGGCGCGCATCGATGGCGCGGGTGCGTTCCGCACCCTCTGGTCGATCATGCTCCCGCTGGCCTGGAACGGTATCGTCGTAGTGATCATGGTGGTGTTCGTCACCGCCTGGGGCGAGTTCCTGCTCGAGCGAACGCTCATCAATGAGCAGGAGGTGTTCACGATGCCGCAGGTGCTCGGCACGGTATTCGGCGGGATGGGTGCCTGGGCCTGGCCGCGCATCGCCGCGGTGTACGTGATGAGCGTCATACCGGGCATCGTGATCTTCGCGATCGTCCAGCGCTGGTATATCCGCGGTCTCACCGAGGGTGCGCTGAAGGGGTAGTGGCCGAGCCGTTCTCGCTGCGCGGACGAATCGCGCTCGTCACCGGCGCCGGCCGGGGGCTGGGGCGCGCCATCGCCCTGGAGCTGGCGCGCGCCGGCGCCGCGGTGGCGCTGGTTGGGCGGAGCGAGCCGCCGCTCGCCGCAGTTGCGGCCGAGATCCAGGCGGCCGGTGGCCGGGCCGTGGTGTGTGCTGGCGACGTCGGGCTGCCCGGCGACGTCGCCCGGATCGCCGCGCACTGCACGGACGTGCTCGGCCCGGTGGATGTGCTGGTCAACAACGCCGGTGTGCTCTCGCGTGGCCCGGTCTGGGCGGTCGATCTCGCCACCTGGGAGCAGGCGCTGCGAACCAATCTCACCGGCCCGTACCTGCTGTGCCAGGCGCTGGCGCCGGCAATGCGCGAGCGGCGCTGGGGCCGGATCGTCAACATCGCCTCGATCACCGCGCAGACGGGTGGGGTGAGCGGCTCGGTCGCCTACTCGGCCTCCAAGGGTGGGCTGCTCGCCTTCACCCGTACGCTCGCGCGCGACCTGGCGCCCTTCGGCGTGACCGTCAACGCGGTGGCGCCAGGCCAGATCGACACCGGGATGAGCGACAGCCTGACCCCGGAGCAGCTCCGCGCGGTCGTGGCGCTGATCCCGCTCGGGCGGCTCGGCTCTCCGGCGGAGATCGCCGCGACAGTTCGCTTCCTGGCCTCGGAGGAGGCGGGGTACATCACCGGGGCGACGCTCGACGTGAATGGTGGGATACTGAAGCGATGAGTGTGGCGAGCGGCGGCGGCGAGGTGCTGTCCCCCGCCGCCGTCGGTGCCGCGCTTGCGCTGGTGCGGGGAGGGTACGGCGATGGGCTATTACGACGATCTGGGCGTGAAGCGCGTCATCAACGCAGACGCCACGCTGACCCGGCTGGGCGGGACGCGCATGCCGCGTCCCGTGCTCGAGGCGATGGTGGAGGCGGCTGGCGCCTTCGTCGACATGCACGACCTGCAGCTCAAGGTGGGCCGCCGCATCGCGGAGCTGACGCAGAACGAGGCGGCCTTCGTCTGCACCGGTGCCTCGGCGGGGTTGTTCCTGAGCACGCTCGCCTGCATGACACGCGGCGACCTGCGCGCGATCGCCCATCTGCCGAGCCTAGAGGGGCTGCGGAACGAAGTCGTCGTCCACCGCTCGCAGCGCAACCCCTACGACCCGGCGATCCTGCTAGCCGGGGCGCGGCTGGTCGAGGTCGGCAACATTGTCCAGACGTTCGAGTGGGAGCTGGAGGCGGCACTAAACGAGCGGACCGCGGCGGTCTTCTTCTTCGCCGGCAGCCATCTCAGCGCCGGGGCGCTGCCGCTGGAGACGGTGATCGCCCTGGCGCACGCCCGCGACATTCCGGTCGTTGTGGACGCCGCGGCGCAGCTCCCGCCCCGTGACAACCTCTGGCGCTTGACGCAGATGGGGGCGGACCTGGTCGTCTTCAGTGGCGGCAAGGGGCTGCGGGGGCCGCAGGCCAGCGGGCTGATCGTCGGCCGCAGCGACCTGATCGAGGCCGTGCGGCAGAACGCCGCCCCGCACCAGCGCCTGGGTCGGCCGATGAAGGTGGGCAAGGAGGAGATGATCGGTCTGCTTGCCGCGGTCGAGTGGTATCTGGCTCAGGACCAGGAGGCCCTCTCCCAGCGCTACGAGACGGTCGTCCGGCTCTTCATCGAACGCTTCGGACATCTGCCCGGGATGCGCGCCGAGCGCAGCTTCCCTAGCGAAGCCGGGCAGCCGATCCCACGGGCGCTGCTGCGCTGGGACGCGGCGCGGCTGGGCGTGAGCGCGGCCGAGGCCAGGGCGCGGCTGCACCTGGGTGATCCCGGCATCGAGGTCGCCTTTGCCCCGCCGGACGGCATCTACATCAACCCGGAGACGCTGGAGCCGGGCGAGGAGGAGATCGTCGCCGAGCGGCTGGCGGCGATCCTGAGCCCGGTGGCCGCGGCGCGCTAGTGGCAGGCCGCGAGCGGGCGGCGGCCGCGAATCGGCGCGTCGCTGCGCTGGTGGCCTGCCAGGGAGAGGGGCGCGTGCTCTGGCGCCTGGGGAATCGGCAGGTGGAGCGCGACCGCGGGCTCGATCGGCTGGAGGCGTTCAGCGATGGCGTCTTCTCCATCGCGATCACGTTGCTGGTGCTGGACATCCACGTCCCCCAGGTGGAGCGCGGCCTGCTCCCCGCGCTGCTCGGCCAGTGGCCCGCCTACGTCGGCTACGTGGTGAGCTTCGTCGTCATCGGCATCTGGTGGGCCAATCACCACGAACTGTTCGAGCACTTCGAGCACTCCGATCACGTGCTGATGCTGCTCAACACGCTGTTTCTCATGTGCATCGCCTTCCTCCCCTTCGCCACCGCGCTCGTCGCGGAGTACCTGCCGCGCCCAGACGCCGAGGGCTACCTGGCGGAGGCGGTGTACTCGGGCACCCTGCTTGGCGCCGGGGTGATGTACAACCTGGTCTGGCGCTACGCGGCCCGGGCCGGGCTGCTGCGCGGCGAGCTCTCGCCCGAGTATCTGCGCCAGCGCCACCGACGCGGGCTGCTCTCGATGCTGACCTACGTGGCCGCGCTTGGGCTCGCCTTCCTGAGCGTCGGGGCCAGCCTGGCACTCTGCTTCCTGGTGGCGGTGTACTATGCGTTGCCGTCTCGGCGCCGCTTTTCCCGCTCAGCGGGGAGATGAACGAGCCGCCACGCTGGCCGGGCTCACTCGGTCGCGGCGCGGCCGAGGTAGTCGTCGCGGAAGACGGGCACCAGGCTATCCTGGAGCTGCGCGGTCAGCCCGCCATCTCCCACCAGCGCCTGGCCAGTGATGAAGCTGGACTCGTCGGAGGCCAGGAACAGCGCTGCCTGGCCGATGTTGCGCGGGCGGCCAGGGCGGCGGAGCGGGTAGGCGAGCATCCCGTCGCTGAGCAGGGCTGGGACCTGGCGAACGTGCTCCTCCTCGCGCTCGGCCACGATCCAGCCCGGGCAGATGGCGTTGCAGCGGACGCCCTGGGGGCCGAAGTCGACCGCGATCACCACCCGCGCCCCCGTGGCGGCGAAGACGCGCGCGGCGCCCTTGCCGATGCCCCACGCCGCGCCGGTGACGATCGCCACCCGGCCGGCCAGCCGCCCGCTCCCGTTCGTCATGCTCAGCTCCCTGGCGGCCCGGGCTCGTCGGCCGCGGGCGGCGTCCCCGCCACGGGGGCGGCGCCGCGCCGCAGCCACAGGGCCCGGTCGTCGTCGTACTGGATCGCTCTCTGGAAGCTCGCGTCGAGCTGCTTCTGCAGCCCTCGCAGCTTACCGAAGCGGTCGCTCGACCACCACACGAGCGCGTCGACGCGGTATTCGTCCAGCGCCCGCAGCACCTGCTCGGTCTTGAGCGAGCCGCTGGTGACGCGCGCCTCGGAGGTATCGACCAGCGGTGGCGGGACGGACCGCCCGGCCATGTAAGCGACGGACTGGTTGTCCGTGGCGACGAAGGCGTCGGGCGCGCTCTGGGCGGCGAGGTCGACCGCGGCCTGGTACTCGAGCCGGCGCAGCGGCTCCCAGCGCGCCTCGGCGACGTCCACCGCGCGCGTCACCACGCCCGGCAGCGTGGCGAGGAAGAGCAGCGCCGCCAGGGCTGCGAGCGCCCGCGGCGGCCCGGGCACGTGCCGCGGCTGGAAGGGTGCCGCGACGGCCAGGCCGGCCAGCAGCGCCAGCGGCGGTAGCAGAAACGCCAGGTAGCGATCGTAGAAGGGCACATAGATCCAGAGTAGCGCGGCTGTCCCGAGCAGCCAGAGGATCACCCCCAGCCCGAGCGCTTGGCGCGCCCGGAGGGCGAGCAGGAGCCCGACCGTGCCGAGGGCGTACAGCCCCGGGCCTTCGTCTGCCAGCTTCGGCAGCGCGCTCGCCAGATTGTCCCAGCCGCCAACCAGGCGTCCCCGCTGCTCCACCCGGGTTACCTCTGTGTGGAAGGCGACGAGCTGGTCCAGCACGTTAGCGATGCCGAACGGCGCCACCACGACGGCCAGCACCAGCAGCGCGACCGCGGCCATCAACGCCAGGTCCACCGCGAGCGCCCCCCAGGCGCGGGCGCGCAGCCGCGGCGCCAACGCCAGCGCCAGGACCGCCAGGCCAGCCGGGGCGAGCATCGGCTTGACCAGCAGCGCCGCGGCGAGCATCGCGGCAGAGCCGGCCAGCCAGGGGCGCGCCGGGGCCCGAGTAGCGAGCCAGACAGCAGCCGTGGCCAGTCCGAGCGCCGGCCCCTCGGCCAGCGTCAGCCGCGAGACGAACAGCAGGTTCGGGCTCAGCCCGAGCACGACGAGGCTCGCGACGCCGGCGACAGGTCCGCCGAGCCGCCGTCCCAGGGCCGCGGCCGCGAGCAGTCCGACCAGCGTGTAGAGCACCACCCCGAGGCGCGGCCAGAAGACGCCGCTTCCCAGCAGCGTGAAGGGATAGAGCAGCGGCAGGAACAGCGGCCCTTGCGAGCAGAAGAAATCGCGGAACGGCAGATAGCCCCGCGCCATCAGCAGCAGGCTCTCCAGGTACACCCCCTCGTCGCCGCGCAGCACGTAGCGGTGCAGGTGGTACAGGCGGAGGCCCAGCAGCGGCGCGAGCGCGGCAGCGAACAACCAGCGGCGTGTGGTCAGGGCGACCGGCGGCGCGGGTCGGCGAAGCGCGAGGGTGATGGCGACCTCCGGGGGCAAGGGATCCGTGCCATGGGCAGGCCGTTATACCATCCAGCGGCCCGACGACGGCCGCCATATCGCATCGAGCGCCAGAGGGACAGGCCGCTACCCGTACAATGCTGGTGAGGACAGCGCCGCGTGGGCGGAGGCGGGGGCTATCTGTGCCGCTCAGAGTGCCGCCGCGCCCCTGGCTAACCCGGGGGTACGGCGGCGTGGCGGGACCTGGCCACGGGGCGGAAGGTGAAGCGGAGGCGATGGAAGCGATCGCGGCGATCGCGGGGGTCCTCCTGATTGGCCTGGTGCTATGGGATGCGTTCGAGACGATCGTCCTGCCGCGGCGCGTCCAGCGGCGCCTCACGCTCACGCAGGTCATCTATCGTCTCACCTGGCGGCCCTGGGCGGCCCTCGCCCGTCGGCTGCCAGCCGGCCAGCAGCGCGAGACCTACCTCGGGTTCTATGGCCCGCTGTCGCTACTGCTCCTGCTTGCCATCTGGTCGTCCGCGCTGGTGTGTGGCTTCGCCGGGCTGCTCTGGTGGCTCGGCATCGCCCGGGCAGGACAGGCCGAGCCGAGCTCGTTCGCCACCGCCCTTTACGCGAGCGGGACGACATTCTTCACCCTCGGGCTCGGCGACGTCACCCCGCGCACGCCGGCGGCGCGGGCGGCGACGGTGGTGGAAGTCGGCACAGGCTTTGGCTTTCTGGCGCTGATGATCGGCTTTATCCCCGCCTTCCACCAGAAGTTCGCCGAGCGCGAGCTGGACGTCGGCCTGCTGGACGCTCGCGCTGGCTCGCCCCCCACCGCGCTGGAGTTCTTCCGCCGGAATATGGATGGCGGGGATGTGCGCGCGGTCGAGCGGTTCCTGCAGGAGTGGGAGGTGTGGGCGGCGCGGCTCCTGGAGAGCCACCTCTCATATCCGCCGCTCGCCTATTTCCGCTCGCAGCACGACAATCAGTCCTGGCTCGGGGCGCTAGCGATGATCCTCGACGTCAGCGCGCTCGCCCTCGCCGGCATCGAGGGCCTCTCTCGGTCAGCGCGGTTCACCTTCGCCATCGGACGGCATGCCGCGGCCGACCTGAGCCAGGTGTTCAACACTCCGCCGCGTGGCGAGCCGACAGATCGGCTTCCGCCCGACCAGGCGCGGCAGCTCTGCGAGGGGCTGGCGGCGGCCGGTGTGCGTATCCTGGAGCCAGAGCGCTTTCAGAAGCGCCTGGGTGTGCTGCGCGCCCAGTACGAGCCGTTCCTGGTCGCCCTGGCCGACTACCTGCTGATGCCGCTGCCGGCGTGGATCCCCGCGGCCGATGCCCACGACAACTGGGAGGTCACTGCCTGGGGCGCCCTGGATCGCGACAACCTCGTCATCGTCGAGCCCGATCACGCCCCGGGGCACGCGGAGGCCGGCTCAGGCTCCGTTACAATACGATGACCTGCACCAGGGCCATTCCGGGAGCCTTCCCCCCACTATGACACTTGAGCGGCTGCGTCGACTGGACGCGATCGTCTTCGACATGGATGGCGTCTTGCTGGACAGCGAGCCGCTACACCTGGCGGCGCTGAATCGCGTGATCGCGACCGAAGGACATGCGCTGACCGAGGCCCAGAATCTGCAGTTCGTTGGGTTGAGCCTCGCGGACACCTGGACAACGCTGATCCGAGAGCTGCAGCTTTGCCACGACATCGAGCACTACTATCGCTGCTACGACGCGGAGGTGCTCGGGGTGCTCGGGGCTGGGCCGCTGGAGCCGCTGCCCGGGGTGCGCGAGCTGATCGCGGCGCTGCGGGGCGTGGGCATGCGCCTGGGGCTGGCGACGCAGTCTAAGCAGAGCTGGGTTCAGGCGACGCTCAGCGGGCTGGGGCTGCGCGACGCCTTCGACGTCATCGTCAGCGGCGAGATGGTGGCACGGGGCAAGCCGGAGCCGGACCTGTACCTGCTGGCCTGTGAATGGCTTGGTGCCGAGACGGCCCGATCACTGGCACTGGAGGACTCGGTGCCCGGGGCACGGGCAGCGCGAGCGGCGGGCATGGCGGTGGTGGGTGTGCGCAACGCCTACCACGGCGAGGCGCTCGAGCGCGAGGCCGACCTGGTCGTCGACCGCGTCGACCAGTTGCTGGACCCGGCGACGGTCTGGCCGCCACGGCTGCTGCACAGAACCATTACACGTTCGGGAGATCGACAATGAAGCTCTTCCTCGATACTGCCGACATCGAGGCGATCCGCCGCGCCGCCCGGCTGGGGGTTGTCGACGGCATCACCACCAACCCCACCCTGCTCGCCAAGTCCGGCCGGGGCGACTACAAGCAGGTGGTTCAGGAGATCTGCCACATCGTCCATGGCCCGGTCAGCGCCGAGACGGTCTCCACCGACGTGGACGGGATGATGGAGGAGGCGCGCGAGATCGCCACCTGGTCGCCGTACGTACTGGCCAAGATCCCCATCTCGGAAGCCGGGCTGGAGGCGATCACCCGGCTTACGCACGAGCCACGGCCGGAGCGGATCAACGCCGACAACGTCTGGGCCGAGCGCTGCGAGCAGTGCCGCGACCTTTCCCGAATCCCGGGCTCGAGCCGAGGAGTGCCGATCAACACCACGCTCATCTTCTCGGCTAACCAGGCGCTGCTGGCGGCGAAGGCCGGCGCCACCTACGTCAGCCCCTTCGTCGGCCGGCTGGATGACGCCGGGCTGGACGGGATGGAGGTGGTGCGTGACACGGTAGAGATCTTCCGGGCCTATGGCATCCAGACCGCGGTGCTCGCGGCGAGCCTGCGCCACTCGATGCACGTGCTGGAGGCGGCGCGGGCTGGCGCGGACATCGCCACGATGCCGCCCGAGGTACTGCTGCAGCTCATCAAGCACCCCTTCACGGATGCTGGTCTGGCGCGCTTCCTGAAGGACTGGCAGAGTCTGCAAGGTGCGCGCATCGGCGATGTGGCGGTGGAGCCGGCCAGGCGCTGAGACGGAAGGACGGATATGCCTCGGCAGCGCGGCGACGAGGACTACCAGATCCGGCTCGGCCAGGTGCTGCGATCGCGCGATGTCGCCCGGCTCCGAGCGTTTCTCGAAGCCAACGCCGCCCGCTACGGCGGCGCGCGCCAGGTGGAGGAGATCCGCCAGAAGAGCGACGAAGAGATGGCAGCGCTGATGCATCGGATGATCGTCGTACGCAACGACCTGGCCGACCTGCACCCGGCGAGCCGGCGCTGGCTGTTCGAGCATGGAATGGATAGCTACGGCCAGGGAGGAGGCCGGCGCAACTGAGCGCCGGCCTCCAGGGGAGGAAGTGCGTGACCCAGGCTTCGTCGACACCGCCCTATGATCCAAAACTCGAAGGCACGCCGCGCGACTTCAAGTGCCTGACCTGCCAGCTTATGATTCACTCCGCCTACACACCCTCGTTCTGTCCCCGTTGTGGTGCCTCGCGGGTGAAGATCATCGAGCAGCGGGCCGGCGCCGCCCCGGAGGCGGAGGAGTAGCTCGGCGCGGTGCCCGGCTGGCGCTTTGCCCGCCTGGTGGCCAGATCGAGCGGGCGGGCAGCCGCTCCTCGCGCTCGCCCTCGACGCCTGGGGCCCGGGACGCTCCCTTGAGCGGCTGCGGCGATCCCTTCAGATGCACGATCCCGACGAGGCAGGCCCGATTGCCAGCGCCGCACGCCTACCGCTGGGCGCGTGGCGCGTCTTGAGCGGCTGTCGGGCGACGGCCAGCGCGGCTACTCCACCTGCTCTACGATGGTGGCGATCCCCTGGCCCACGCCGATGCACATCGTGGCCACCCCGTAGCGTGTCCCACGGCGGCGCATCTCGTGGACCAGCGTGGTCAGGATGCGCGCCCCGGAGCAGCCGAGCGGATGGCCCAGCGCGATCGCCCCGCCGTTCGGGTTGACCCGCGCCTCGTCCAGACCGAGCTCACGGATGCAGGCGAGAGACTGTGAGGCGAACGCCTCGTTCAGCTCCACCAGGCCGAGATCGGCGACCGACAGCCCGGCGCGGGCGAGCGCCTTGCGGGTGGCGGGAATCGGCCCCAGGCCCATGCAGGCCGGGTCGACGCCGGCGACCGCGGTCGAGACGATCCTGGCCAGCGGCCGCAGCCCGAGGTCCCGTGCCTTCGCCGCCGAGGTGACCAGCAGCGCCGCCGCGCCGTCGTTGATGCCGCTGGAGTTCCCGGCTGTCACCGTCCCGCCCGGGCGGAAGGCGGGCTTGAGCGCCGCCAGCTTCTCCAAGGTCGTGTCGGGGCGAGGGTGCTCGTCGACCTCGAACAGCGCCGTCTCGCCCTTCTGCTTTGGAATCGGCACCGGGACGATCTCGTCCTTGAAGGCGCCGCGGCGGATCGCCGCGGCGGCCCGCTGCTGGCTCTGGAGCGCGAAGCGGTCCTGGTCTTCGCGGGAGATGTCGCAGCGCTCGGCCACGTTCTCGGCCGTCTCGCCCATGCTGTACGGGTAGTACATCTCGGCGAGCTTCGGGTTCACAAAGCGCCAGCCGAGGGTAGTATCGAAGAGCTGCCGGTCGCCCCGGGGGAACGCGGTGTCCGGCTTCGCCATCACCAGCGGCGCCCGGGTCATGCTTTCCACCCCGCCCGCCAGGAAGACCTCGCCCTGGCCGCTCCAGATCGCCTGGGCAGCGCTGTTCACCGCCTGTAAGCCGGAGCCGCAGAGCCGGTTGATGGTCTGGCCGGCCACCTGGATTGGCAGCCCGGCCAGCAGCGCCGCCATGCGGGCGACGTTGCGGTTGTCCTCCCCGGCTTGATTGGCGCACCCGAGCAGGACGTCCTCGACCAGCTCCGGGTCGATCCCCGTCCGCGCCACGGTCTCGCGCAGCACCAGCGCCGCGAGGTCGTCCGGCCGAACATCCTTCAGCGCGCCGGCGTAGCGCCCGATCGGGGTGCGGTACGCGGCGACGATCACCGCGTCATCCATCTGCGCCTCCTTGTCAGCCCCGCCCGCTTCCACCCTGGATCTCTGGCTGTGTCCTGCCGCTGCGCTCCACTCGACCAGACGGGATCCGCGGCCAGCGAGGACGGGCCACGCGGGCACTTGAACGCAGTATACGGCCCGGATCGTGCCGAGGTGCCCAGAAGCCCGTGGACGGCGGCAGCATCTGAAGCTGCGCCATATCGGGCCGGGCGCGGAAAAGACGGGTACAGTTGACCGCGGGCGGCGACCGCGCCGCCGGGAGCGTGATGGTATAGGACCAGGGAGGGGCCATGGCCACAGCGAAGAGCCAGGACCACGAATCGCACCGCTACGAATGGGTCGCCCTGTCGGTGACCACGCTCGGGGCGCTGCTCGCCTCCTTGCAGGGCTCGGCGCTGCTGATCGCCCTGCCCGACATTCTGGTCAAGCTTCAGGCCAGCTTCCTCACCATCATGTGGGTGCTGCTGGGCTACCTGCTGATCACGACTGCGCTCGTGCCGGTCGTCGGCCGCCTGGCCGACATCGTCGGCCGCAAGCGGCTCTACAACGCTGGCTTCGCCATCTTCACCCTCGGCTCGCTGCTCGCCGGGCTGAGCCAGCCGCAATTTCACGGCTGGGACGTGGTCCTGTTCCGGGTGGTGCAGGGCATCGGCGGGGCGCTGCTGCTCATCAATAGCACCGCGATCGTCACGGACGCCTTTCGGCGCGGCAATGTTGGCTTCGGGTTGGGCGTCAACCAGATCGCCGGCGCGGCGGGGTTCCTGCTCGGACCGGTCGTCGGCGGGGTGCTGACCGCGATCTCCTGGCGCTGGGTGTTCCTGGTGAACGTCCCCCTCGGGATTGTGGGGACGCTCTGGGGCATCTACCGGCTCCGCGAGCCGGTCCGCCTACCGGCGCACCAGCGCTTCGACTGGCTCGGCAGCCTCACGTTCACTACTGGCCTGGGCGCCTTCCTGCTAGCGCTGAGCCTGATCGCCTTCCCGATGCTCGGGTCCGAGATCATCCAGGCTCTGTTCGTGATCGGCGTGGTGGGGCTGGCGCTGTTCGTCCTGGTCGAGCTGCGGACGCCCGAGCCGATGGTGGACCTGCGCCTGTTCACCAGCCGGCTGTTCGGGCTCGCCAACGCCGCGAACCTGCTCAACGGCATCGCCCGCGGCGCGGTGCTCTTCCTGCTGATCTTCTTCCTGCAGGGCCCCTATGGCCAGGACCCCTTGGTGGCCGGGCTGATGATGACGCCGTTTGGGCTCGCCTTCCTGCTCATCGGCCCGCTCAGCGGCTACCTGTCGGACCATCACGGGGCGCGTGGACTCGGAACGATCGGGCTCATCGTCTCGGCCATCGGGCTGGCCGAGCTGAGCACGGTAACCGACCACACCCCATACTGGCAGATCGCCCTCGGAATGGCGATCATGGGTGGCGGCTCGGGCTTCTTCAATTCCCCGAACATCAATGTCATCATGACCTCCGTGCCGCCGGCGAAGCGCGGCATGGCGGCCGGGGTGCGGACGATGCTGGCCAACACTGGCCAGATGCTCAGCATCGCCATCGCGTTTCCGCTGGTGCTGGCCCACGTCCCACAGGATGTCATGATGACGATCTTCATCTACGGCGGCGGGATGGCAGACGAGCCAGGGGCATTGGCGGCGTTTCTGGGCGGACTGCACCAGGCGTTCCTGCTCTCCTGCGGCATCAGCCTCGTCGCGGCGCTGATCTCGTTCCTGCAGCCATCCCATTCCCCGCGCGCCGCCCACGTCGCGGCGCAGCATAGAAGGGGGGAGGCGGCGCTCCCCGACTCGCGAGCGCGCTGAGCCGCCAGGGTGGCGCGCTACGCTCCGAGCGTCGCCAGTAGCGCCACCATTTCGGCGTGGATGCGGCCGTTGCTGGAGAGCACCTGCCCAGAGTCGGGAGTGATCGGGCCGCCGTCTAGCGTCGTCGCCATCCCGCCGGCCTCTTGCAGGATGAGCAGGCCGGCGGCGATGTCCCAGGGATTGATGATCCGCTCCCAGTAGCCGTCGAGCCGGCCGGCCGCGACGTAGGCCAATTCCAGGGCCGCCGAGCCGACCCGCCGCACCGCCCGCGCCCGCTCCGAGAAGAGCGCGAATTGCCGCAGCGCCGGCCCGAGTTGCGAGCGGTCGTAGGGAAAGCCGGTTGCCAGCAGCGAGTCGGCCACCCGGCTGGTGGCGGAGACGGCGAGCGGGCGCTCGTTGATGGTCGCGCCCTGCCCGCGCTCGGCGACGAACAGCTCGTCCAGCAGCGGATCGTAGATCACACCTAGCGCCAGTTCGCCGTCTACCTCCAGCCCGATGGAGACGCAGAAGAACGGGAAGCCGTGCGCGTAGTTGGTCGTCCCATCCAGCGGATCGACGATCCAGCGGAAGCGCGGGTCGTCCCCACCAGCACTCCCCTCTTCGGCCAGGATGCGATGGTGCGGGAAGCGGGCGCGAATGATCCCGGCCACTGCCGCTTCGGAGGCCTCGTCGACCTCGGTCACCAGGTCGATCTCGCCCTTGTGGCGGATCTGGCGCACCTGGCCGAAGTGGGCGCGCAGAATCCGGCCGCTCGCGAGCGCCGCCTCGATCGCGGCTTCGCGCGCGCCAGGGATGCTCTGGACCATCCCATCCCCTTCTGGCTCGTCGACGCCACGGATTCAGGCAGCGGGCCGCGGAGCATACTCCTGCGGCTCGCTACGATCCGCGCTGGGGGCCGTTGTCAGGCGTTCTGGAAGCGCTTGGCGGCCGCCGGCGCGACGTCCTCCGGTGGCTGGAGCACGATCGCGCCCTTGTCACACGACGCTTCGCAGAGATAGCAGCTCACGCACGCCTTGGGGTTCGTCAGCCGGGCCACCGCCATCCACGGCTTGCCTGGCGGCTCCTCCAGGCTCAAGCAGTCGAACGGGCAGATGTCGACACAGTACTTGCAGCCGGAGCAGATCTCGTCGGTGATCACGGGCTTCGGCCACTCGCTGCGCCGCACCTTTACGGCCACGTCGCCATAGGTGTCCAGAATGGCGTCGTAGGGGCAGGCGCGGCCACAGGCGCCGCAGTCGATGCAGATCTTGGGGTCGATGAAGTAGAGCTCCTTCTTGACCCCTGAAATGGCGTCGACCGGGCAGACGATCTCACAGGCGCTGCAGCCAACGCACCTGTCCGTAATGAAGAACGACATTCAGCAAAGCTCCCGGAGACGATACAAACACGCCACGGCTCAGTATACCATGCCCGATTCCCCTTCCCGGGCAGCAGCGGCACAGGTACCATAGCCAGGGAGGCGAGGGATGGCGATCATCGGTGCGCACGTGATGGGCGGAATCAAGGGCGGGCCGCGGCGAGCGGTGGAGATCGGGGCCGAGGCGCTCCAGGTGTTCATCGGCTCGCCCCAGATGTGGCGCATGCCGAAGCTCAGCCCGGGCGACGTCCAGACGTTCCAGGCGGCGCTGCGCGAGCATGGCCTGGGGCCGGTCTTCGTCCACTGTATCTACCTGGTGAACCTCGCCTCGCAGAACCCAGACGTCGCCGAGAAGTCGCTGGCCACGCTCCGCCAGCAGCTTGAGCTGGCCGACCAGGTCGGCGCGGCCGGGCTGGTGTTCCACCCGGGCTCCGCGGGTCAGGCGTCCTACGAGGAGGCGATTGCCCGGGTCATCGGCGGCATGCGCCAGGTGCTGGAGGGCTACTCGGGCTCGGCGCGGCTGATCCCCGAGGTCTGCGCCGGGCAGGGGCAGACGATCGGCGACCGCTTCGAGGAGTTCCGCGACCTGTTCGACGGGCTGGACAACAACCCGCGCCTCGGCGTCTGCTGGGATACCTGCCACCTGCTCGCGGCCGGGTACGATATCGCGAGCCGCGATGGGCTGGAGCGCACCGTCGAAGCCTTCGATCGGCTGGTTGGGCTGGACCGCCTGCTGGTGATCCACGCCAACGACTCCAAGAATCCGCTTGGCTCGAACGTCGATCGCCACGCGAACATTGGCCAGGGCTACATCGGCGAGGAGGGCTTCGCGCGGATGCTCGCGCACCCCGCGCTCTCCGCCCTGCCGTGGATCCTGGAGGTGCCCGGCTACGCGGACGAGGGGCCGGACAAGGAGAACGTCGACGCGCTGCGCCGCCTGGCCGGCAGCCCGGCGCCGGCGCCGATTTCCTGACTCGGGCTCGAGCGCCGCATGGCTGAGTGGACGAAGCCGCCCGACCGCGAGGCGCCAACGGATCGCCAGCGCGGCGCGGGGGCGCCAGACGAACCGGCGCCACTGCCCTATGGCAAGCAGCCCTGCCTCCAGTGTGGCTACCTGATCTCCGCCGTTGCCGGGAGCAAGGCGGCGATCTGCCCGTGCTGCGGTTTCAAAGACCCCTGCTGCTAGCTCGCCCGCGCCTCAGCCCCATCCTGCACGGGCTGCTGGCTGTGTGAAGCGATTCACTGCGCGGCCCGTATCCGCGCCTCCCCCTCGGGCGTTGTGCAGATGGGAGGACTTCTCCCAGTGAGTTTCAGGGGAGGAATAGGCTAATGCGCATTCGGGCAGGTGCTCTGCTTTCCATTGTTGTCGGGCTATTCTTGCTCGCCGCTTCGGCAGTGTTCGCGGACACGATCGACCTGCAGGGCACTGGCGGGCTGCGGGCGACTGGCAATGGCAATGCCGACTTGACCCTCAACGGCGGCACTGCGCACCTGGAGGGGCACGGGGTGCTGCGGGTCAAGGACGTGGGCGGCGATGCCAGCATCGACGTGAGCGGGACCGGTAACCGGCAGGACCTGGAGAACGGCTGGACGCAGTACGAGGGCTTCGGCTCCGCGACGATCAGCGGCTCCGACGTGCGGATCACCGTGAGCGGCTCCGATCTGTCGATCCGGGCCGTTGGGAGTGGCAGCGCGACGCTGGACGGGAGCTGGAGCACCGAGACCGCCAGCGTCTCGGGCAATAGCAACAGCAACGACAACGAATCTGGCGAGGTCCAGACCGAGGGCCACGGCCACGGGGCGGCTGAGCGCGAGGATCACGGCCACGGGCACGACAAGGACTAACCTGCCGGAGCATAGAGCGTCCCGCGGCCCGCTCTGAACGGGCCGCGGGCGCCTCAGCCGAGCGCGGCGGCGATGTCCGCAATCAGGTCGTCGGTGTCCTCGATGCCGACGGAGAGGCGGATCAGGCCGTCGGAGATGCCGATCTCCTGGCGGATCTCGGGCGGCACCGAGGCGTGCGTCATCGCCGCCGGCAGCTCACAGAGCGACTCCACCCCGCCCAGGCTTTCGGCCAGGAAGAAGAGCTTGGTCCGCCGGACGAACTCCCGCGCCGCCGGTTCCCCGCCCTTCACCTCGAACGATAGCATTCCGCCGTGGCCGCTGGTCTGCCGCTTGGCCAGCTCGTGCTGCGGGTGCGTCTCCAGCCCCGGATAGTTGACCGCCAGCACCTTGGGATGGCCGGCCAGGAAGCGCGCGATCGCCAGCGCGTTGCGCTCGTGCTGGCGCATCCGCACCGCCAGGGTCTTCAACCCCCGCAGCACCAGGAAGGCGTCGAACGGCCCGAGCACCCCGCCTACCGCGTTCTGCAGGTAGCGGAGCTGCTGGTAAAGCTCCTCGTCGTACACCGCGATCACCCCGGCCACCACGTCGCTGTGGCCACCCAGGTACTTCGTCGCGCTGTGCAGGCTCACGTCCGCGCCGAGCTCCAGCGGCCGCTGGAAGTACGGGCTCATGAAGGTGTTGTCCACCACCACGCGCGCGCCGCGGGCGTGGGCGAGCCGCGACACCGCGGCGATGTCGACCAACTTCATCAACGGGTTGGTGGGGCTCTCCAGCCAGACCATCCGGGTGCGGGGAGTGAACGCCGCCTCGACCAGCTCCGGCCGGGTCGCGTCGACGTAGCTGAAGCAGAGCCCGTGGCGCTCCAGCACCCGGCTGAACAGGCGGCGCGTGCCCCCGTACACGTCGTCCATGACGATCACGTGGTCGCCCTGCTCCAGCAGGTGCAGCAGCGTGTCCTCCGCCGCCAGCCCGGAGGCGAAGGCGAGCCCGAAGCGCCCGCCTTCGAGTGACGCGACGCAGGCCTCCAGCGCCGCGCGGGTGGGGTTGCCGCTGCGCGAGTATTCCCAGCCCTTGTGCACTCCCACGTCCTGCTGGGCGTAGGTCGAGGTCGCGTAGATCGGGACGACGACCGCGCCGGTGGTGGGATCCGGGTCCTGGCCGTGGTGAATAGCGCGGGTGGCGAAGCCGTAGCTGCGGGGCGAATCCACGACCTACGCTCCTGGCGTCCACCCGGCGGCGACACGGCCGGCGCCGGGGAAGGGGAGGTGGGCGGTGAGCACCAGGGCGCGCTCGGCGCGGGCCCGGGCGAGCATCGCCCGGCGCGACTCGGCCGACAGCGCCGGCAGCCAATCGATCGTCGGCGACCAGTCGGGATGCTCGACCTGGATCGGATGGTGCACCAGATCGCCCACATACAGCCCGAATTCGCCGGCCGACGTCAGCCCGACGCAGAGATGGCCCGGGGTGTGCCCCGGGGCCGGCAGCACCCGCACCCCCGGCAGCACCTCCAGCTCCCCCTCCGCCAACTCGAGCTGGCCGTGCTCCTGCAGCGGGACGAGCTGGCGCGCGTGGAAGCTGGTCTCGGCCTGCGCCTGGGGCGACGTGTAGTGGGCGAAGTCGGCCGCCCCGAGGACGTAGCGGGCGCGAGGAAAGGCCGGCCGGCCCTGATGCAGGACGCCGCCGATGTGGTCGGTGTGGGCGTGGCTGAGCACGACCACGTCCACGGCCGCCGGATCCACGCCGAGGCGGCCGAGCTCAGGCAGAAGTTGGCCCCGCGCTTCGAACACGTTGGACGCTGAGGGCGAGGCGTCCGACAGCCCCAGGCCGGTGTCGAGGATAGCGATTCGGTCGCCGCTGCGAACCAGCAGGCAGTGCACGCCGATCACGAAGCGCCCGGCCTCGTCCAGGCTCCCCTGCTCCCGCAGCACCGCGGCGCGCTCCTCGCCAAACATGCGCTGCGCGTCGAGCCGCAGCGCGCCATCGCGGATCACCTGCACCTGGATGGCGCCCACCTGAAACGAGGCTGACATCGCGACTCCCCGGCGAAGCTGCCGGCATTGTGCCCGCGCCTGCCCGGAGGCGGCAACCGGGGACGGGGGCTACCGCGGCTCGCGGCGGCGGCCGTGATGGGCGGCGAACTCCAGCAGGTCCAGCTTGGTCACCACGCCCACCGGCTTGTCTCCTTCCGCCACCACCAGTGCCGGGGCGCCGCCGAGCAGCAGGTCGAACGCCTGGTCCACGTCCGCGTCGGCGCGCACTACCGGGAAGGGACGATCCATCGCCGCGCCGACGGCGCTTTGAATCAGGTCCGGGTCGCGGTAGACCCGGTCGAGCAGGGTGCGCTCCTGAATACTGCCGACGATGTCCGAGATGGAGCCCAGGTCGCCGTCCTCGATCACCGGCATCTGGGAGATGCCGTACTCCTGCATCCGGTCGATCGCCGCCCCGACGCTCTCGCGTGAGGCGATCGTCACCACGTTGGGGAAGCTGCGCGAGTAGCGGCGGAGCACCTCGCGCACGGTGCGAGCCGGGAACTGCTCCAGGAAGCCGTTCTGGCGCATCCAGTCGTCGTTGTAGATCTTGCTCAGGTAGTTTCGCCCGGTATCCGGGAGGATCACGACCATGACCACATTCGGATCATCGATTTCGCGCGCCACCTCCAGCGCAGCGACCATGGCCGAGCCGCTGGAGCCACCCACCAGGATCCCCTCCTCACGGGTGATGCGGCGGGCCATCAAGAACGAGTCCTTGTCCGACACCGGGACGATCCGGTCGACCAGGCTCAGGTCCATGGTGGAGGGGTAGAAGTCCTCGCCGATCCCCTCAATCTTGTAGGTCTTGAGCGAGCTTGGATCGCGCGAGTAGTAGATCGAGCCGATCGGGTCCGCGCCGATGATCTGGAGTGAGGGCTTGCGCTCCTTCAGGTAGCGGCCGGCGCCGGTGATGGTGCCGCCGGTGCCCATGCCGGCCACCAGGATATCGATTCGCCCGTCCGTCTGCTCCCACAGCTCCGGACCGGTGGTCTCGTAGTGTGCCCGCGGATTGGCCGGGTTGAAGTATTGATTCGGCTGGAAGGCGCCCGGGATCTCACGTGTTAGCCGGTCGGCGACACTGTAGTACGACTGCGGGGATTCGCGCGGGACCGCGGTGGGCGTAATCACTACGTCGGCGCCGTAGGCGCGCAGCAGCGCGATCTTGTCCTGGCTCATCTTGTCCGGCATGACGCAGATCATCCGGTAGCCTTTGAGCGCGGCGGCGATCGCTAGGCCGACGCCGGTGTTGCCGGAGGTCGGCTCGATTACTGTCCCGCCCGGGGCAAGCAGCCCCTGCTGCTCCGCCTCCTCCAGCATCTTCAGCCCGATGCGGTCCTTGATACTCCCGCCGGGATTCAGGCTCTCGACCTTGGCCAGGAGCAGCGGCTTCACGCCGCGCGCCACGCGGGAGAGGCGGACCAGAGGGGTGTGGCCAACCGCTTCCAAGATGTTCTCGAGGCACTGCATGCTCGCGTCTCCGCTGGGCCTCACTTCGGCCGGAGCATAGCATGCCCGCCATTGCAGGCGTGCGGAGACCAGGGCCGGGCGTCGGCTGCATCGCCCTGGAGCGCGGCCACCGCGCCCATTTCTCGGGGCCAGGAGCCCGGGCGCGGTCTGGGTCGGCGCGCTCCACCCCGCGGCGGGCCGTGGCGCCAGGACAACAGCGCGAAGGCGGCACATCACGCGGGCGCGCGGACCCGCCGCCAGCTTCGCCGCACGGTGCCGCGTCCAGGCCGCCAGGCTTCTACCCCGGGCGGCCCGAGCCGCCGAGCCAGCGGACGGGTCCGCTGAGCCAGGCGGCGGCGAGGCCCAGTGCCGCCCCCGCCAGCACGTCGCTGGGGTAGTGGAGCCCGCAGTAGACCCGCGACAGGCCCAGGAGCGCGGCCGCCGCGGCCATCAGCCGCCCGCGGCGCGGCGCCGCCGAATGGACCACCAGCGCCATCGCCACCGCCGAGGCGGTGTGGCGGGAGGGCAGCGACGGCCCGGGCTCACGCGCCAGCAGCGCCCGTGCGTCGCCCGCCACGAACGGCCGGGGGCGCGGCGCCAGCCGCCGCAGCGCCAGCACCAGCCCGGTGGCCAGGCAGAGGGCCAGGCCAGTCCGCAGCCAGGTGCGGAAGCGGCAGCGCCAGCCTGGTCCGCCGGGGAGGAGCAGCGAGAGCCAGAGGGCGATCTCGAGCGATGGCCCCCAGCGGGCGGCGGCGAGCATCAGCGCATCCAACGGCTTCCAGCGGCCAACCACCGGGTGCAGGCTGCGGAGCAGGGCGCGGTCCAGGCGCATTCCGCTATGGTATCGTTCCCTGGTTTCCTGGAGCCCTGGCGTGGATTTCCTGCTCGGTCGCGACCTGCCCCGGCAGGCCCGCCGCAGCCTGCTGTTCGACTCCGCCAATGGGCTGGGCGCGGGGCTGTTCACTGCGCTCGTCATCAACTTCGTCCCGGTCATCGCTCGGCGGGAGGGGGCCGATCCGCTGCTGCTGGCGGCGATCACCGCCTGCCCGTTCGCGGCCAACGTCGTCGGGCTGCTCAGCGTCGGCTTTCTGCCCACCCGGCACCGAACCGCCTACATCGTCGTCGTCCAGGCGCTCGGCCGAGGCGTCTTCCTGCTGGCGCTCCTGGGCGACTGGCCCCAGGCGCTGCTGGCGATGTTCTTCGTCTACTACGTCAGCTACGCGATCTCGCTGCCAGCGGTGTACGACGCGCTGCGCGAGATGTATCCCGACCGCTGGCGGGCGCGGCTGATGGGCTACGTGCGCATCATCCAGAGCGGGATCGCCGCGCTGGGTGCGCCGCTCGGCGGCTGGCTGATGGACGCCGCCGGCCAGCGCGCGCTGCTCGCCCTCGGCGGCGGGCTCGGCGCGCTCGGCGCCCTCGCCTTCAGCCGGATACAGCTCTCTGAAACCAAGGGGGTGACCCCGAGCGGGCCCTGGGCGGCGCTGGGTGAGTTCTGGTCCGACCCACTGTTCCGTGGGATCGCGCTGGCCTGGGTGCTCTGGGGCCTGGGCGGCTTCATGGCGTTGCCCCTGTTCCCGCTGGTTATGGTCGACCGACTGGGCGTCTCCTATGCGGAAGTAGGGTTCGTTAGCCTCGCCCTAGCACTGGGTGGATTGCTCTCCTACTGGCTCTCCGGCCTGCATGTGGACCGCCACGGCGGCCACGCCTCGCTCGTCGCCGGCTTCGTCCTAACCTGGCCGGTACCGCTGGTCTACCAGCTCGCCCCCAGCGCCCAATGGCTCACTCTGGCAGGGCTGCTGAACGGCCTGGGGAGCGGGGCGATGGAGCTGGGCTGGGCCAACCTGCTGCTCCGACTCGCCCCCGGCCAGCAGCGGGGCCGCTACGCCGCGGTGCTCAACAGCCTCACCGGCTTGCGCGGCGTCGCCGCCCCTTTCCTGGGAGTCGCTCTCGCCAGCCAGACCCCACTGGGACTCGCCGGGGCGCTCTACGTCTCGACCGGCGTCGGCCTGCTCGGGACGCTGCTCCTGGTCGCCGTCTCGCGGCAGATCCCCGCCCGCCTGGCCACGGCGGCACCCGCCGCCTGGCCGCCGCGCCGGCGCAAGCGCCTGCCGCTTGAGTACGCCAACCCGCTCCGGTATACTCGAAGCGTGAAAAATCCGAGCAGAACAGTAGGGAATTGATGAGCGCGACGCCGCTGGTGCAGATCCAGGGGCTGCAGCCACGGGCTGTGCCGGCTGTCTCCGACGGACAACTGGTCGACTCCTTCGGCCGGGTGATGGGCGACCTGCGCATCTCTGTAACGGATCGTTGTAACTTCCGCTGCGTCTACTGCATGCCTGAGGAAGGGCTGCAGTGGCTGAACCGGGAGTCGCTGCTCACCTTCGACGAGATCGAGCGGCTGGCGCGCCTGTTCGTCGCTCAGGGGGTCCACGAGATCCGCCTGACTGGCGGCGAGCCGACCCTGCGCCCGGGGCTGCCCGACCTCGTCGCCCGGCTGGCGAAGATCCCGGGCATCACCAGCCTGAGCCTGACCACCAACGGCTTCATGCTCAAGAACCTGGCCCGCCCGTTGGCCGAAGCGGGGCTCACCCGGATCAACGTCAGCCTCGACACCCTGGACCATGAGCGCTTCCACCAGATCACTCGGCGCCCCTGGCTGAAGCAGGTCCTGGAGGGTCTCGCCGAGCTGGAGCGCTACCCCTCCATCCGCCCGATCAAGATCAACGCTGTGGCGATGCGCCACTGGAGCGAGACCGAGGCGGTGCCCCTGGCGCTGCTCGCCCGCGAGAAGGGCTACATCGTCCGCTTCATCGAGTTCATGCCGCTGGATGCGGACGGCAACTGGGAGCACGAGCGGGTCCTGACCGGCCGCGAGATCAAGGCGATCCTCGAGCGTGAGATCATGCCGCTGGTGCCGATCCCCACCGAGAAGTCCTCCACCTCGCGGCGTTACCGCTTCGCCGACGGGGTGGGTGAGATCGGCTTCATCAACCCGGTGTCCGAGCCGTTCTGCGCCAGTTGCAACCGACTCCGCCTCACCGCCGACGGCCAGCTCCGCACCTGCCTGTTCAGCATCGACGAATGGGACCTACGCACCCCCTTGCGGAGTGGGATCACGGACGAGCAGTTGCTGGAGCTCGTGCGCGATGCGGTGTGGCACAAGGAGCTGAAGCACAAGATCAACGAGGGCGAGGCATTCCAGCGGGCCTCGCGCTCGATGTCGCAGATCGGCGGCTGAGCGCGGGCGAGTCAGAGCGGTATACTTTGCGCGCGCCGAAGTGGCGGAACGGCAGACGCGCTCGCCTCAAAAGCGAGTGGGGCAACCCGTGTGGGTTCGAATCCCACCTTCGGCACCACACGGCCCCGTCCTTCCTGGAGACGAGGCCTTTCTGCTGCCCGGTGTAGCAACCGGTGTAGCAACGGGCCGCAGGGAGGCGGGGGCTCACCCCTCCGCGGCCGTGTCCGCTGCGTCTGCGAACATGTCAGCCAGCGTCTCGGCGGCCTCCCGCAGCCGCTCGGGGATCGAGGCGGTATAGACGTTCAGCGTCATCTCGATCCGGCTGTGTCCGAGTAAGTCCTGCACCTCGCGCGGGTGCCGGCCGTGCGCGAACAGCCGCGTGGCGTAGGTATGCCGCAGATCGTGCAGCCGATACCGCGGTAGCCCGGCCTGCTCCAGCGCCGCGTGGAAGGCGGCCAGCACGTGCGCCTCGCGCAGCGGTGTCCCGACGCCGGTTGGGAACACCAGGTCGTGCTCCTGCCAGCGGGCCCCGGCCAGGAGCTTGGCCTCCAGTACCCACCGGCGTTGCGCCTTGAGCGCCTCGATGGCAGGGGTGGCAAGGGAATCAGGCGGCGGCTCTTAGCGGTCTTGGGCGGGGTGAGCGCCCAGCCGCCCCCGCGCAGGCGGGTCAGGGTATGGGCGACCCGCAGCACGCGCCCGTCTAGGTCGACATCCGCCCAGCGCAGGGCGGCTGCCTCCCCAAACCGCAGGCCGGTCAGAGGCAGGAGTAGCCAGAAGAACTCGTGCCGATGCCCGCGGATGGCGCGGGCGAGCCGTTGGAGCTCTACCCAGAGAGTGCGGTCGGCTCGCGCTGCTGACGGGGCGGGGCATCGGCCAACTCGGCGACGTTACGGCCGACGAGCCCCCACTTGAGGGCCTGCTTGAGGCCGCGGTGGACGATCGCGTGAAGCATCCCGATGGTCTTGGGGGACAGTCCCGCGGCCAGCTTGCTCGCGTCCAGGCGCTGGAGGTGCTGCGGGGTGAGCTTCGCCAGGGAGATTCGGCCCAGCTCGGGTAGGACGTGCAGCCGCAGCTTCTCCTCATAGGACTCATAGGTGCGGGGGCGCCGATTCGGCTTGACGACATCCTCCAGCCAGCGGGTGAAGAACTGCGCCACGGTCTGGGTGGGCCCGGTGACCAGCGTCCCCTGTTCCTGCGCATGCAGGGCGGCGCGCAGCTTGGCCGCTGCCTCCTGGCGCGTTCTGGCGTACAGCACCTTGCTTGCCGTCTGCCAGGGTGACCGACGCGCACCACTTGCCATCGGCTCGCTGGTAGATAGATCCTTCACCGTTCCCGCGCTTCTTCACCACGACTTACCCCCTCTTCGTTGGATTGCTGATGAGCGCATAGTCGCGCTGCATGTTGGACGCGAAGCGGTACTTCTCTGCCGGGAATGCCCGATTCCACTCCTTCCAGCGCTGCTCCCACGTCATATCGGGCCGGGACGCGACGAACTCGAACAGCTTGAACCGGTCTCGCTTCGTCTTCCTGGCTCGACTTGCGGGAAACTTCACCCCCACGCGCGTGGGGACAACGAAAGCTGCTTAAAGGCGGAAAGGCGGACAGGCGGTTCACCCCCACGCGCGTGGGGACAACCAACGTCTCACTGTCGAATCTGTTACTCCAACCGGTTCACCCCCACGCGCGTGGGGACAACGGCGCGACCCCCTACGCCCCGCCCGATCCGGGCGGTTCACCCCCACGCGCGTGGGGACAACCAGGAAAGGCGACAGCGTAGACCGTGATGGGGCGGTTCACCCCCACGCGCGTGGGGACAACGGCTCGTTGAGATAGAGATCGCAGCAGGGATGCGGTTCACCCCCACGCGCGTGGGGACAACGCGCGCGAGGGCGGCGAGACGGCCCTTCGGTACGGTTCACCCCCACGCGCGTGGGGACAACTCAAACAGCGCTCTGTGCTGCAATATGGGCTCCGGTTCACCCCCACGCGCGTGGGGACAACGCCGATGCGCAGCGGCCAAATCTCGATCATTATCGGTTCACCCCCACGCGCGTGGGGACAACAGGGCATGGAGCAGATTGAGCGCGAGGGCGATCGGTTCACCCCCACGCGCGTGGGGACAACGTGATGATGCGCGGTATCCAAATGAGATCGATCGGTTCACCCCCACGCGCGTGGGGACAACGCAGAGCGCGTTCGCGCTCTGTGTCGCGAGATCGGTTCACCCCCACGCGCGTGGGGACAACGACCTGCCGTCGCTGGTCTTAGCGATTGAAAGCGGTTCACCCCCACGCGCGTGGGGACAACAGCTACGACAGCTTCTGGATGCTTGCTCGCTGCGGTTCACCCCCACGCGCGTGGGGACAACGATTTCGCGGACAGGGGGGCGGTCGAGTTGGGCGGTTCACCCCCACGCGCGTGGGGACAACGGCATCGGGAGGGACACATGCCGCTAGCAATCGCGGTTCACCCCCACGCGCGTGGGGACAACAGCCGACAGACGTGCGCGCAGTCGCGAGTCTGCGGTTCACCCCCACGCGCGTGGGGACAACACGGTGAAGGTGCGGGTTTTCGTCTGGCGCGGCGGTTCACCCCCACGCGCGTGGGGACAACCTCTTTCTCGTTCGTCAAGCGAACGAGAAGGACGGTTCACCCCCACGCGCGTGGGGACAACTCCTGAACAGCTCCCGGAGCAGGTCCCAGATTTCGGTTCACCCCCACGCGCGTGGGGACAACGAGGGAGCCATGAACATCCCAAGCGCTCCGGTCGGTTCACCCCCACGCGCGTGGGGACAACGGCCAGCTTGACGCCGGCCGGCAGCGGCCACTCGGTTCACCCCCACGCGCGTGGGGACAACCGCGTGGAATTCATTGTGCTTCGGATCGTAGCCGGTTCACCCCCACGCGCGTGGGGACAACGAGCCATGCGGCCGCGAACACGGCGAACATCGCGGTTCACCCCCACGCGCGTGGGGACAACGATGATCTCGCGCAGGCATTAGCGAGTACGTTACGGTTCACCCCCACGCGCGTGGGGACAACGATGCGGGCCATGTCCGCAACGCGCTGGCGCGCGGTTCACCCCCACGCGCGTGGGGACAACGAACAACTCGACCACCGGCGGGGTGCAGGGGACGGTTCACCCCCACGCGCGTGGGGACAACGGCAGCGCCGGTGGCTACACCGTGCCAACCGACGGTTCACCCCCACGCGCGTGGGGACAACTCTCGTCGCGACGCGCCAGGAATTCGACCAGCGCGGTTCACCCCCACGCGCGTGGGGACAACTCGAAGAGGGACTCGAATTCCAGCAGGTCGGGCGGTTCACCCCCACGCGCGTGGGGACAACCTGGTTCGCTGTCTCGCCATCTCGCCGACCCGCGGTTCACCCCCACGCGCGTGGGGACAACAGGAGACGGTGTCTGGCCAGCTTCTGCGGCCTCGGTTCACCCCCACGCGCGTGGGGACAACGAGATCGCCGGCGTCGCGCTGCTTGAGGGCGACGGTTCACCCCCACGCGCGTGGGGACAACGTGGCGCCGCCCCCGAAGACTCGAAGCTCGCATAGGTTCACCCCCACGCGCGTGGGGACAACGAGGCCCTGACCCGCCAGGCCACCCCGCGCATCTGGTTCACCCCCACGCGCGTGGGGACAACACTCGACTTGCGGGCTCTGGCCGATATCCTGTCGGTTCACCCCCACGCGCGTGGGGACAACGGCGTCTGCGCCGGCTGCGGGGCTGGGGGCTCCGGTTCACCCCCACGCGCGTGGGGACAACGATCACCTGGGGCACGTACCGACCCCGGAACATCGGTTCACCCCCACGCGCGTGGGGACAACTCCAGGCTTCCAGAGCCGTATCCCCCCCGAGATCGGTTCACCCCCACGCGCGTGGGGACAACGCGTCAGCACTGAGAACGCCATTGACGTCGAACGGTTCACCCCCACGCGCGTGGGGACAACCTCCGAAGGGAATGACCAGCGGCGGATCCTGCTGGTTCACCCCCACGCGCGTGGGGACAACGTCCAATTCGAGGTCGAGAACGGCTCGGCAGGCGGTTCACCCCCACGCGCGTGGGGACAACCGATCCAAATCTTAAAACAATCTGAAAGTTACCGGTTCACCCCCACGCGCGTGGGGACAACGATTGTCACCCGCGATACGCAGCGGGATATCACGGTTCACCCCCACGCGCGTGGGGACAACGAACGGGCGGCGCGCTCCCGGCATCCGGCTCCCTGGTTCACCCCCACGCGCGTGGGGACAACACAGCGCACTCACGCCACGAGAGACGGCGAGGCGGTTCACCCCCACGCGCGTGGGGACAACAACAAGATTCAGGTGCTCATCGGCAACCTGCGCGGTTCACCCCCACGCGCGTGGGGACAACATCGCCGCGGCCGGGCTGGGGATTGCGGCGAGCGGTTCACCCCCACGCGCGTGGGGACAACTTCGGGATCGACTGGTTGGCGGTGCGGATCACCGGTTCACCCCCACGCGCGTGGGGACAACCGGTCGGGCTGTTCCTGGACGAGCTGTCCAGCCGGTTCACCCCCACGCGCGTGGGGACAACTCCGTTGTGCAGCAGCTCTGCACGGGCAGTGACGGTTCACCCCCACGCGCGTGGGGACAACGTACTCCAGCGCCGGTAGATGCGGCCGCTGGCTCGGTTCACCCCCACGCGCGTGGGGACAACTGTGACGCGATATTTGAGCAGCCGCGCGGTCACGGTTCACCCCCACGCGCGTGGGGACAACCCGGACGAGAGCCCGACCTGGCAGCCACCGGGCGGTTCACCCCCACGCGCGTGGGGACAACAAATATGGCCCGAACGGGCTGCGGGTGATCCGCGGTTCACCCCCACGCGCGTGGGGACAACGGCCTGTGGCGGGACCGAGCCCACGGTGCTGTCGGTTCACCCCCACGCGCGTGGGGACAACGGCCGCAGATCGAGAGGGTGACCCGACGTTTCGCGGTTCACCCCCACGCGCGTGGGGACAACGCCGCTGATCGAGCAGCTCGCCGCGCTTGAAACGGTTCACCCCCACGCGCGTGGGGACAACGCGCGGGCCAGGTCGAGCACCACGGTCGAGTCCGGTTCACCCCCACGCGCGTGGGGACAACAGCGCCGCGCTCGCCACCGAGCCGGCCGCGAGCGGTTCACCCCCACGCGCGTGGGGACAACTAGATCGCCTCATCGCCGTCGAAGCGCGCGTCCGGTTCACCCCCACGCGCGTGGGGACAACGCTGCCTGGGCGTCCTGGCCGGGCTGCTCGGCAGCGGTTCACCCCCACGCGCGTGGGGACAACGATCAGGCTGGCCAGCGCGCGGTCCAAATCGGCTGGTTCACCCCCACGCGCGTGGGGACAACAGATCGAGGACGGCGGACGCGGCATATGCGATCGGTTCACCCCCACGCGCGTGGGGACAACACATACGCCGTCGCCGCCGCCTCGAGGTTCGCCGGTTCACCCCCACGCGCGTGGGGACAACGTTGCGGGCCACCAGCCGCCAGCGCACCGCCTGCGGTTCACCCCCACGCGCGTGGGGACAACGGCGATCCAGTCCGCGGCCAGCAGCGCCGGAACCGGTTCACCCCCACGCGCGTGGGGACAACCCGGTCAGATCGCGGAATGAGCTCGTGACATCCGGTTCACCCCCACGCGCGTGGGGACAACGCTGTGCATATCCGCGCCGCCCTTCTCGCTCACGGTTCACCCCCACGCGCGTGGGGACAACACATGTGGCGACTCCCCCGCCCCTGGCGCGCCCGGTTCACCCCCACGCGCGTGGGGACAACTCCCATCCGCTCACCTTCGCCGTCAACGGCGACGGTTCACCCCCACGCGCGTGGGGACAACGCTGGATGGAATGGCTGGTTAGGACTTGCGAATGAGCCAGAGTCCTTCATAGTCTACAATGGTCCGGTCTCGTATGCCCCACAGGCGCATCGCCAGCCCTTGTTCGCCTTCGGCGCTGTGGAGGAGCATCCCGGCGCCGTCTTTCATCTCCCGGCACACCTTCTCCCAGAGCTTCTCGCGCACTAAGGCCGAGACGTCTCCGACAAATACTCCCGCCTTTGGCTCCAGTAACCAGCGAGTCAACTCTCCCCGCAGGCCTGTTGAAACACGCTCCAAAATGAGCACGATCATGCGTCAGTGTCCGCGATAGTGTCTGCCTCGTCGGCCCGGTTCACCCCACCCGCGACGGGGCCGATGTCCGGGTCCCAGAGGGCACCAGGGCGGGCCTCATCTACGGCGAACTCATCCGCGTCTCCGCCGCTGGGCAACCCGCCGGCGGCCAGTGCGGTTTCGATATCGGGAATGATCCGCTGGAGCAGACGCTGCTGGTGAAAGGCGTCGCGGCAGGCGCGGCGCACCCGCCCCTCCAGGTTGCTGGTCCCAGCGGCAACGACGCGGAAGGCGACGGGGATGGTCAGATCCGCCTTGTACAGGTCCGCGATGTCATACACGAAAGACAGCATCTTGCCCGTGTGGATGAACCCCAGGGCGGGCGAGTAGCCGGCGGCGACGATGGCGGCATGGCAGACGCCGTACAGGCAGCTATTAGCCGCCGACAGCGCCCGGTTCACCGGGTCCGCGGCGGACCACGATTCCCGCTGGTAGCTCCGCCCGCTCCAGGGCACACCGGTGCGCCGGCTGGCGTCCGCGTAGGCCATCCGCACCCGGATCCCCTCGCGCCCCCGGAGCTGCTGCAGGGTTAGATTGGGGTCTAGCGGTTCGTCGCGGAAGCGCAGGCGGTACATCTGCATGACCACTCTTAGCCGCAGCACACGATCAGTGCACAGTCGCGCCTGGCGGAGCAGGTTGCGGGCCGAACGGGTTTCGCCGAGCCCCTGCGCGTACAGGCGCACGCCCTCCTCGCCACACCACACCACGAGACAGCCGTTCTCCGCCAGCGCGCGAACCGCGGCGTGGGTCACGCTGGTGCCGGGCCCCAGCATCAGCAGCGAAAGGCTGGCGCAGGGGACCGGGGTGGTCCCCTGCGCGTCGTGCAGCGCAATGGCCTTGCCTTCCTGATCTACTCGGCAGTGCTCGGCGTACAGGTAGCTCCAGCTATCACGCACCTTTGGGAGCAGGTGCAGGTCTTTCATCCCGGCTACTCCCGAGCGCGCGCCAGTGAGAGGAGCCCAAAGCCATACGCCTTGCCGCTGCCGATCCCGCCCTCCAGCACCTGGCGGAAGCGTGCCAGATCCTCGATCCGCAACCGCCCCTCGAACAGGACCGCTCCGAAGGTCAGCTTCTGCTGGCTGGTGCCCTCGGCGCCACCGTCTCGGTAGCCCACGACCTTATCCCGCGGCGTCACCCGCGCATCAGGGACCTCACCCGGGGCATCGCCGGCGGATGAACACGGACGGGCACGCACCGACAGCACTCGGAAGCCGCCCTGCTCCCCTTTGCGCGCCAGCCATTGGTGCCACGCCTCCTCCCCGCGCAGCTCCACCCGTTGGCCGTTGCGGCGCTCGCCGTTCGGGCCACTGCGGGTGGCAATCTTGCGGGTCGGGTTCGCCAGCAGCCGGAAGATGAGCACGTCCCCCGGGCCGAGCGCGGCGTAGGCGGCGCTGACCTCTTTGCAGGCTGGGTTCTCAGGCCCGTCGGGCCCGAACTGCAGTAGGTAACCGGACGGCAGGCGGGACCAATCCGGCTGCGAGCGCGACTGCACCAGCACCGTCGCCAGCCCGCTCCGCGGATCGGACTCCGCTCGATAGAGCACGCCGAGCGCCGCCCGGGCGGAGCCCTTCGCCCCATCCACTTGAGGAAAAGCACACATCAACCGTGCGTGCAGCGCCTGGCAGTCCGCCAGATCGCGCCGCACCTCACGGCTGCGCGGATTCAGGATCAATCGCGACAGATACATCCTGTGGCTCCACCTCTGGCGTTGCCATCCAACGGGCGGCGACCCGGCGGATGGTGAAGCGTCGCTCCGCGAACGACAGCGGGACATCGGCCCTCACCTCCAACAGACCACGGTAGGGCTCGCCAGCCGCATGCTCATCCAGCACGAGGCGCAGCTGCTCAGGACGCCCCCGTCTCGATCCGCCGTCGGCCGGCCAAGGGAACTGTTCCAGCGCCCGCAGCAGCGGCTCCTCGCACAGGCCCGGACCGGGCCGCTCATCCGGGAGCCGAATCGGCACACTCGGGACGTATGCCTTGCGCCCCAGGTACAACGGCCACCGTGGCTTCAGCAGCGCCGCATCCAACTGCTCTAGTAGGTCACGCGGTCCCTCCAGCCCTACCAGGAAGCAGGCGTCTGCCAGGTAGTAGCGATTGGACACCACTGTCCCACCTGGCTTGTCCTCTGCAGTGCGAACGCCATAACCGGCGCCGGCGGTGTGGTAATCGCGACGGACAACGCCGCCGCGATCCACCCGTACCCCCATCGTCAGCGCCGCCAGATCTGAGACGGACTCCTCCCGTCCCCGACCCAGCGCGGCGCAGAGCAGCCCGATGACTCCGCTCTTGGAGGGCTCGCTCCCAGCGTCTCGCACCGAGAAGCGGCTCTGCGTCCCCCAGCTCTGCATCGGGCCGGCCAGGCGCAGCAGCAGCGTGCTCATCGCTGTGCCCCTTCCAGCGTGCCGGGCTTCACCGCGTCCCGCACTGCAGCAATCAGCTCGTCCACCTCAGCCACTCGCTGCACGGACGACTGGACCAGATTGTTCAGCGGCACCTTGTCATCCAGCACGGCCACCCAGCCGCCGCGCAGCCCGGTGGTGCCGTACATGCGGGTGAGCTGCCCCCAGTAGCGGTCCAGTGCCTCGATCGAGCGCTCCACGAGATCACTCTGCCCATCCGGCCGAACGGGCTTCACAAAGGCGTTGGCCAGCGACCACAGCCCTCGGTCGCGTGCCACGGCGAACACGAGCGAAGGCGGGTTCTGGGCCGCCATGCTGTGCTGTTTACCGGTCGGGATGGCGTCCACCGAGGCGCGGAGGAACGCCACGACGGCTTGCTGCGCCAGTTCGACGTCGCCTTGCAGGTTCTGCAGCAGTTGATCTGTGTCCACGTTGGCGTAGCGGTAGAAGCAAGCGCTGTTGAACTCGACGGTGCCGAGCATGTCGGCCCCGGCCGTGTCTTCCGGCTTCAGGTCGTCCACGGCCGTGTAGAAGTCGAACTCCATGCTCACTTTGTTGGTGGACAGCGCGTGCGCCACCTGGCAGGCCGCATCCACGTTCTTCTCCGGTAGGTCGGCTAGCATCCGGCCAAACAGCGCCAGGTCTACCGCTTTGGCGCCGCCCAGCACCCGATCCAGCGCCCCCTGCAGGTCCGCTGGGATGTTCTTCTTATCGTCCTTCTTATCGTCCTTCTTACCGCCCTTCTTACCGCCCTTGCCGTCACCGGCCGCGGCGACGAGCGCGTCCCAGTGGGTGGCGCACAACTCGGCTAACCGAGCCACCTCGGGATCTGCCAAGAACAGCAGGTACTCTGTCTTGCCGTCGTCCTTCACCCCCAGGCCAGCGCACTCCAGCGCCGACTTTGCTACCTTCTGGGCCTGCGGATCGCCCTCTTTGCCCATCTTCCTGGCAATCTCCTCGATCAGCCGCTTTGTACGGGTCGCCAGCAGGGTGGGCTCGACCAGCTTGGCGACGGCGAACTGGGTTCGGATGGCACGCTTGAGACACTGGCTGGAGATGCGGGCGCGGCGGAAGCCACCGAACTCGCAGTCCTTGGGCGAGCCGGTATCGTCGCGGTTTAGGTTGGCCGGAGCGAAGTTTTGCAGGATGTGCAGCTCCACGAACATGCGTACGTTCCTTTCCTCTCTTACTTGGCCTGATCGGCGAGGTTCTTGTCAGCGTTGGATTCCGTGTCAGCGGCGACCGCGCCCCAGAAGGCGCGCGCCCAGCGGCGCTGCACCCGGCGCTCCTCGTGGTCCCACCAGCGGATATCGGCCAGTAACTCGACCCAATCTACCCGGACCTCATGGGCCTTAAGCAGGCTCACGGCGTGGCGTAGGTGCTCGGGCAGATCGTCCCGGTGAGCGCCGAGTAGCGCCACGAACCGCTGCTCCACGCTCCCACTGTCGGCCCTGCTGGCTAGGTGGGCGAACGAGGCGCCTAGGTTGTGCCAGCCCTGCTCGGCCTCTTCCCGCGGCCAGCTCCCCTCCGGGTACAGCCCAAATAGCGCCGCGGCCAGGTAGTACGCCTCATCTTCGCGCGGGCTCTCCTCGCGGGGGAGCCAGGGGACGACGTAACGATGCATCTCTGCCGCGGTCCCCGGCGGGCGACCCAGGCCACGCCGCAGCGCCGCCAACGCTGCCCGGTCCTCCGCCGCCTGCAGCCCCTCTAGGTATGCAATAAATGCGCGGTCTCGTTCGCCCGGGCGCGCCCTAGATATGTTCATCCAACCCCCTCCTTCTGGAGCGTCAGGTAGTCCTTGAGCAGCCCTTTCAGCCGCGGCCGGAAGGTGTTCTGCGCCTCCGCCACCGCACGGAGTGCCCGGCCGGAGCCGTCCAGCCCACCTACTGCCTCCTCGAAGGCAGCCAGTGCCGCCCGGCGGAGTTCCTCCGCCCATGCTGCGACCGCGGCTCGGCCGTCGGCGCCCCGTTCGATCTCATCGGCTAACGCGAGGACCAAGCGGCCGAACGGCGCGCCGAGCCGCGCCCAGTAGGCGCGCTCCGGTCCGAGATGCTCGACCAGGGCGTTCACCCGCTCCTGGTACGCCCGCCCCGCGCTCGAGTCCTGCCCCGCCCGGGAGGCGGAGAGCAGCGCGTCCGCCAGTAGCCGGAATGGCCGAGAGCGCTGGATCGTCTTCCCGTTCTGTGTGAACGAGTCGACAGTCGGGGCAAAGAGGCGAGCAACCTGCTCGGCCAGGTCGAGCGCCTGGCGGAGGCGCTCGACGAACGACTTGGAGTCGAGCAGTGCGAGCGGGAGCGGGAGTCGCTCGTGGCGCCAGAGCAGCACTTTCGCTTGGTCCGTCGCCATCCCGTGCAGATCCAGCGGGATCACCGGGCTTCGGCCGAGCAGTCCCTCGGCCGCGCGATCCTTGGCCCAATCGAGCGTCCTCGGCCTGACCCTGGTCGTGCTAGCGGCCTGGATCAGTGTCAGGCTGTCGCGCCAGAGGGCTCGGCGCTCGCTGAAGCCGAGCGGGAGCCAGCCCGGTTGGCCCGACTTGGCAGTCGGGTTTGCCCGGAAGGCGACCATCGGCTCCCGGCCCCGCAACTCGTAGTCGTCGGGGAACTGCTCCCCCTTCATCACCGCCGCTCGGGCGACGACGGTGCATCCTTCTCGCTGGTCCGGAAACAGCCGAATACGCCGGCTCTGCCAGGTGAGCAGGTCCAGATACCCTAACGGTCGGCGCTCGCCCGGCCGAGGCGGCTCGTCGCGCTCCCAGGCCGGGCGGTCCTCCCCCAGGCACGCGAACGGCTGGTCCTGCGCACAGTCGTACTGAACGAGGTTGAGCATCAGGGTGTGGAACAGCGTCTCGCCCTTGAGCAGTCCAACCGCGCCCTTCACCAGCGGGGCGCCCTTGGCCGACTTGTGCCCGAGCTTGTCCTCGCCCGCCCGGTGCGAGACCAGCCCGCCCACGGCGAACGCCTGGAGCGCCACCACCGCGCGGGCAGCCTCGCCCGGGGGGAGCGCCAGGCCGCGCTTGTCCGAGGTATGGTCGAACAGCGTAGCGTTGTTGCCCGAGGCATACTCGTGCGCGAGCTTCGCCGCTGAGACGGCGTACTCTGGCTCGATTTCAGGCGTCTGGTAGAACGGGCGCTGGGCGTCGAACAAATCGAAGCGGCTGCACCAGCGATCCAGGTAGGTACGCAGTCGCGGATGATCCCAGGAGCCACGCTCCCAGAGGTCCGCCCAGGCGTCGGCGTTGCGCGGGCCGAGCACCCGGTGCAGCACTGCCAGCAGCAGCCGGTGCAGCGACACCGTGACTAGCGGCGACGGATCGTAGATCTCGCGGACCTGACGTGCTTGGTCCAACGCATCCCAGAGGCTCAATTCGTGAGCGGTCCCGTTGCCCATTAGGCAGGGGATCCAGGGTTGATCGATCAAGTTGAAGCTCGCCATCGTCCCTCCGAATGGGGTGGGTGCGGGAAGTGATGCAGGTGTATCTGGGAACACGGCGGCGCACGGCTCATCCTGCCCCCTCCCCGCCGCCATCTCGGACCGCCAGCACCTGCAGTCCGAGCTTCGGGTGCAGACGGAGCCGGCAGGATCCGAAATCGGCGCGGCCGTCGGGTAGTCGCAACTGACCATCTGGCCCTTGCAGCAGGAGCCGGTGCTGGCGCAGCAGTGCTGAGCGCTGCCAGCCGCTCGGCGGCTCCTGCTCCAGCAGCACGCCGACGACACGCCGATCGCCGACTTGGATTGACCGGAGCAGCAGCGCTTCGGCCAGCTCCAGGTTCGGCTCGGCGGTGGTCTTTACCGGCCGCCGCCCGTCGCGGTCAAGCGCTGGACCGTGTGGGGTGTCGAACAGGCAGACGACCGAAGCGGTTGGGTCGGCCAGGCGGGTAAGCGCCTGGAAGGCCTGGTGGATCTCCGGGTTGTCCTCCTGCAGCCGGTCCGGCGAGATCTCCCAGAGCTGGACCTGCCAGTGCGGCGCGGCGATCAGCTTGCTTTTCGCGGTGTCTTGCTCTGCCTCCTGTGTCGCGATGAGTCTGGCCCGAGTCTCGTGCCACCGCTGGCGCAATGGTCCGGTGAGATGCTCCGGGCAACCCCGATCGTCGTAAACGGACTCGATCAGCAGCTCAATGTCATCCGGCAGGCGCAGGGTATTCAGCCGGAGCAGCGCCAGCCAGGAACGGAGGAGGACGTGCTCGTCATAGACGGAGGCGCTGCCCCGGTCGAAGGTAGGCACTCCATCTGCGTCTGTCTCCGGCCACAGCACCCAGACGGTCGGCGCCTGCAGGGTGAGCGGCCGATCCTCCCGTTGGTGCCGGTGCAGCCGGCCGCAGCGTTGGAGGATCAGATCGACCGGCGCCAGGTCCGTAACCAGCAGGTCGAAGTCAAGGTCAAGACTCTGCTCGATAACCTGCGTCGCCACTAGGATCGCTAGGTCGGGACGGGACTTCCCCGCGGTAGGCGACCCGAACCGCTCAAGCGCCCGCTCCTCGCGCACTTGGCGCTCCTCGAACAGATAGCGGGCGTGAAACAGGTCGAGGCGTGGCCCGCCGTCTGAAGCGGTGCCGGCGAAGGCGGAGCGAAGTCCCAGGTAGATGCGCTGCGCACGGCCCACCGTGTTACAGATCACCGCCACTCGGCCGCCGTTCGCCAGCACGTCCCGTAAGCGCTTTAGCAATGGGAACTCGCCGCCCTCCTCGTCCGGCAGGCGGCCGTCCACCCGCTCCAGGTGGACGGTCCGCCGGGCGAGCGAGGACGCAGCGACTGCGCGCGCTCGCACCTCAACTCCATCTATCCAGGTGATCCGCGGGTACGCGGCATCAGGCAGTGCACCGATGGGGGAGGCGCCAGCACCGCGCAGATAGGCGTTCACCAGCGCCCTGCGCCGAGACGCCGGCAGGGTGGCCGAGAGCAGTACCACCCCGGAGCCGAGCGCCGCCAGCCACTCAAGTAGCCGTTCAAGCAGCGCGGTCATGTAAGCGTCGTAGGCGTGGACTTCGTCCAGGATGACCGTCTTGCCGGCGAGCCCGAGCAGTCGGACAAAGCCGTGACGCATCTGCAGCGCCGCCAGCAGCGCCTGGTCGATCGTGCCGACACCGAACGGAGCGAGCAGACCGCGCTTGCGATAGGTGAACCAATCGGCAGCGAGGACGTCCGGGAGCTCGTCCGCTCCGGGTTCGTCGTCGTAGATCCCACCGGGATGGAGCAGCCGTTCGGCTCGCGCACGGAGCAACCGCAGTTCGGCGGACAGCGCCGCGTGACCATGCAGCAGTAGCAGGTTCGCCATGCCACCCGGGTAGCGGTGGGCCAGAAAGCGTTCAACCCGGCCGAACATCTGGTTGCTCGTTGCCTGCGTTGGCAGCGCCACATAGCAACCCCGCAGCCCGGGCAGTAGGCCCCAGCGGTCGGCTAGGTACAAAGCCGCTTCTGTCTTACCCTCACCCATCGGTGCCTCGATCAGCACCAGCCCGGGCCGATCGAGGCGCTCGGCGATCTCCACCATGCCAGCCTGGAAGGGGCGCGGCTCCTCGCGCTCGAAGAGCTGCTGGAAGCTCAGCGGCAGGGACGCCGGCCGCCAGGTGGTCCAGTGAAGGTCAGCGAGCGCCCGGTCGGCCTGTCCCGCCGCCGTTTCCGCGTACCCGGCCACATCGAGCTCCGGGATGGCGCCGTCTTGTGACTGGTAGCGGAAGTACTGCTCGTCCGAGCCGATCCAGTCGGCTACGGATACCAGCCCGGCCAGCGCCATTCCCGCGGCATTGCTCAGCCGCGTGGGCATCGGCAGATTGGTGGGGTCCAGCGCGGCCACAAACGCCTGGAACACAGCGGCGCGCCCGCGCTCCCAGGCGGCAGCGCCGAGCGCGTCTGACGGCAGGTCCATCACCGCTCCAGCACTCGGCAAGGTCCCGTGATGTCCGCCGACCACGATCGCCACGCTGCGGGCCAGGCGGGGCGGTACGCGAAACGGGGCGAGGAGCTCCGGCAGCACTGCCGCCGAGACTATCCCATGAGGGGCATTGACCAGCGGGCGCGGGAACGCCAGACCGGCCTCAGTCAGCCGTTCACGCGCCGCCCCGTGCTTCGCCTGGAATGAGGGGGACGCCTTGCCAATGTCGTGGGCTCCTGCCCACAGGGCGAGCCAGCGGCCAGCAGCATCTTCGTCCTCGCCCAGCCCCAGCTCGGCGGTGAGCCTGCGCCGCTCCCAGGGGGAGAGCGCGTTGCGCCAGAGCGCGAGCGCCACCATGGAGACATCGATCATGTGACAGATCAGCGGGTGATACGGCTGCGGCTCGGTTCGATCCGGTCGCGCCCGGGGGCCAACCTTGGCCCAGAAGGCTGAAGGCGGCATGATATGCGGCATCTCTCCTCCAGTTGCACGGCTTGACAACGCGTCGGCCGTAACTGCCGCACACTATGCCAGCAGCGTGTGACATCTTGATTGTCACAGCTCGGAGTTAGCGGGACCGTTGCACGTAGGGCTACGCTGGGCTAACGGTGCGGGTCGCCGTCATTCCGGCGCGGGCCGGGTCCTGCCACGGCAGCCCCGCCGATTACAGCGGCAGCCGCCTTGGCGAGGTACCGGCGCCACGCGCGAGTCTCATCCGGAGTTGGCCGGATGGTCATGCCGGTTCCAAGCGCGAGGTATTCAATGCGGATCGCAAGCGAGTGGTAGTGCTGAAGTTCCCGCCGCCGCATGCGCTCGGTCGCCGCAGCCGCATGCAGCAACGCGATCCGGACGGGGGATACGTGAGGCAAACTGACTGCAGAAGACTATTCCACGGCGTAGAGCGTCGGGGCGACCCCAACGAGGTTCTGCCGCTGCGTTCGCACAGCCACGCGGTCAGTCACCAACACACGCACGGAAGCGTCAGGCGGGAGAAGGCTGCTGGCTGTTAGCCAATCGGCGCCTAAGTTATCCGGGAACCGCCGCTGCCAGTCACGGACCACAGTAATTGCCAACTGCCGCAGGATGAGCTCCGCCACCGCTCCCCTCCGCGCTCGAACCGGCCGACAGCAGCGCATCACGGAAGGCAGATTCGAGGTGGGCGGAGAAGCCCTGGCCACGCCCCAGCGGTCTGGTTCTCGGGCAGCCATCTGGGCAGCCATATGGCTGGGAATAGGGCCGAAGCGCTCCCACCAGTCGGCAGCGGCTGTTGTGGAGCACGGCCGGTCGCCACTGCCCACGCCTGAGTCGCCGTGCAGCCGAGCTCGCCCATGGTCCGCTGAGGTGGGCTGAGATACGCATGACAGCACCAACTCGGTGGCAGTCGCCTTCCCCTGCAGCGCTGCTGGGTGAGCTGTACGGGCCCTCTGCTTCACCCTGTTCGATAAGCCCGCCAGTGCCATCCCGCAGGTCCTCGACGGATCGGGGACTACCTCGGGGTCAGCGCCCGCGACCGGCATCATGTAGCAACCGGTGTAGCAACCCAGGCGGCATGTAGCGACTGACAACGAAAGAAACAGCACGACCGCTGCTGCCTTCCAGGAAGGAGCGAACGATGGCGGATGGTCCCGGATGCCCCTGAGGGGAATCCCACCTTCGGCACCACTCCCTGATACCTCCTCCTGGTGATGCGCGCCCAGGCGGCCGCTGGCAGCCAACGTGGCAGCCAAACGCGCCAGGACCGGACCTCACCTGAGCTGCGAGCAGCGCTCCTGCTTGAGAGGCAGCGGGGAACTTGGGTATACTGGAATTTGCGCGGGCATCCGCCCGCGACGGCCCCGTAGCTCAATTGGCAGAGCAGGTGACTCTTAATCACTCGGTTGGAGGTTCGAGTCCTCCCGGGGTCACCCACCCGACAAGATAGAAAGCCGCCCGCCTGGGCGGCTTTCGTGTTGTTCACGCGCCTGTTTGACAGCCAATCGCAGAGGCGGCCGTGGCAGGCTCTGGCTGCCGCGGAGCCCATCTCCAGCCTCTGAGCCGCGGACCTGAGCGGGAGCGCGGCTAGCCAGCGGCTCGGGCCCCGCGGGCGGGCTGCCCCTGAGTGCTGGGGGCAGCGACGCCGAGGGCGGCGAGCTGTGCCGACAGCCAGTCCGCGGCGGTCCAGCGCTGGATGCGCTCCAGGAAGCGGGCCAGGCGCGCGGAGCGCTCCTGCACTGGCATGTCCAGCGCCTGGGCCAGCGCATGTGCCGTGCCTTCGATATCCAGCGGCGAGATCAGGAGCGCGCTATCGGGTACCTCTGTCGAGACGCCGGCGGTTTCGGAGACGACGAGCGCGCCGGGGCGGCGCGAGACGACCGCCCATTCCTTGGCGACCAGGTTCATCCCGTCGGCCACGGAGTTGATGAGTAGCACGTCGCAGCACTCCATCGCGGCCAGCGCTTGCTCGCGATCGTTGGTGTAGTACACGCTGATCGCCGGCCCCTGGTAGTCCTGCTGGAAGCGGGCGTTGATCGCGTCGATCAGGGCGTACACCGCATCGCGGTACGCCCGGTAGACGCCGAGGTCGGTGCGCGACGGAACCAGGAAGGCGCGGAAACGCAGTCTGCCGCGGAGCTCGGGGCGCAGCTCCAGCAGCCGGGCGAACGCCTGGAAGCCGATGAGCTGGTTCTTGCTCGGGTCGAGCCGATCTACCCGGATGATGGTCCGCTCGCCCTCGGCGGGCGCCAGCCGCCGCCGCGCCTCCGCCACGGCACTGGAGCGCATGGTGCGTCGGATGGCAGCGGGATCGACGCTGGCCGGGAAGGCATAAACGCGTACCTCGCGTCCGTCGCTGGTCTGCACCACGCCTCGCTCGCGGTCCACCGGGTGGCACTGGAGCTCCGCGCAGCAGTCCAGAAAGCCCTGGACGTCCCGCCGGGTTTGCAGCCCGACCACGTCGGCGCCGAGCATCCCCTCCAGAATGGCGTCGCGCCAGGCGCGGGGGAGGAGCTTCATCACCCCCGGCTCGGGGAACGGGATATGGGTGAAGTGCAGGATCGGCGTGCCTGGAAACGCGGCTCGCAGCAGCGCCGGCAGCGGGTACAGGTGGTAGTCCTGCACCAGGAAGGCGGAGGCCGACGGCGCGGTGGCAGCGATCGCCGCGGCGAGGCGACGGTTCGCCTCCAGGTAGCCCTGCTCCCAGGCCTGGTGTCGCTGCGCGTCCAGCGAATGGTAGCCGCCCGGTCCCATCACGTGGTGCTGGAGCATCCACAGCACCTCGTTGCTGATCTGGCCATAATAGGCGTGGTACATCCGCGCCGGCAGCGGGACCGGGACGACGTGCAGCCGGGCGTCGGTCTGCTCCGCCGCGGTGGTAAACAGGCCCTGGCGTTGCTGCTCGGCGTCTGGCGGCTCCGAGACGCAGCAGTACCAGGCGACGCTCGGGTTGCGGGCGAGCGGGGCGAGCATGCTCACCAGCCCGCCGTTGGCCGGGCGGGCCACCCAGGTGCCGCTGTCGGCTTTCCAGGTGAAGTCGTTGGGACCCCGGTTGGCAACGATCACGATGCTGGGCGTGTCGCTCCCAGCCAGGCGGCGCGGCCGGCCGTCGACGCTGGAATGAGATGGGGGGAGATGCTCGCTGGCCATGGCGCTCCGCGTCGCCCCGCCCCGGCGCCAGCCGTGGTTCGCGGGACGACCAGAACCGGATTATAGGCAAGCGGGCGCCCGGACATCGCCACCAGGCCCCACCGCCCGCGCGGAACGCGACTTGCGAGCGGCAGACGTACCCGTGCGTGCCCTGGCGGGGCCCTGCTCCCGCTCGGGCTACACTGCATCTCAAGATACCCAGGAGTTGCCCACAGGTTGTGATCGAGACCCAGGACCTGCCCGCGCTCGCCTCAGCCCTGGTGCAGACGGCGCGCGTGCCGAGCGCGACGTACCGGCTGCAGTTCAATGCCAGCTTCACCTTCCGCGCCGCCGCGCGCCTGGTGCCCTACCTGCACGCGCTCGGCATCAGCGACCTGTATGCCTCGCCTTACCTGAAGGCGCGCTTTGGCAGCCCGCACGGGTACGACGTGGCGGATCCAAACGCGCTGAATCCCGAGCTCGGCACCGAACAGGACTATGCCGAGCTGCTAGCGGCGCTGGCCGCGCGCGAGATGGGGCAGGTGCTCGACTTCGTCCCCAACCACATGGGGATCGGCGACGTTCGCAACACCTGGTGGTTCGATGTGCTGGAGAATGGCCCCAGCTCGCTGTACGCTAGCTTCTTCGATATCGACTGGACGCCGCTCAAGCCCGACGTTCAGGACCGCTACAAGGTTGTCCTGCCGATCCTCGGCGACCAGTACGGCCGGGTGCTGGAGCAGGGCGAGCTGCGGCTGTCGTATCGCGACGGGGCCTTCTTCCTCCATTGCTACGATCGCCTCCTGCCGCTGGAGCCCAAATCCTGGGTGTCGCTGCTCCAGCAGCGGCTGGACGAGCTGGAGACGGAGCTGGGCAGCGACAGCGAGGCGCTGCTGGAGCTCCAGAGCATCATTACCGCTCTGACCAACCTGCCGCCGCGCGCGGTGCTCGATCCCCGCCGCATGCGCGAGCGCAATCGCGAGAAGGAGATCATCAAGCGACGGCTTGCTCGGCTCACCGAGGACTGCCCACCGGTGCGGGCAGCGATCGAGGCGACCCTGCGGCTCTACAACGGCACGCCCGGGGATCCGCGCAGCTTCGACCGCTTGGACGCGCTCCTGGGCGAGCAGGCGTACCGCCTCGCCTTCTGGCGGGTGGCGGCGGAGGAGATCAACTATCGCCGCTTCTTCGACATCAACGAGCTGGCCGCGATCCGCGTCGAGGACCCGCGCGTCTTCCGCCAGACGCACCGGCTGCTGCTGGAGCTGGTCCAGCGGCGGGCGCTGACGGGGCTGCGGATCGACCACCCGGATGGGCTGCTCGATCCGGCCGGCTATTTCTGGCGGCTCCAGCAGCATTGCTACGCTCGGCTGCGCCTCGGCGCGGCGTCGCCCGATGGCCCCGAGCGCGCCAGCATGCCTGACAAGGAGCAGGCGTTGATCGAGCGCGTCCAGCAGCTCCGCGCCCAGGACCCCGCCTCGCCGGCGCTGCGGCCGATGTACCTGGTGGTCGAGAAGGTCCTGGTCGGCGACGAGCGGCTGAACGCGTCCTGGCCGGTGCACGGCACGACCGGCTACGACTTCTTGAACGTGCTCAACGGCATCTTCGTCAATCGTGACCACCGGGCAGCGTTCGATGCGCTCTACGCGCGGGTGATCGGCGGCCCCGTCCGCTTCGAGGACGTCGCCAACTCGGCCAAGAAGATGGTCATGCTCATCTCCCTGGCGGCCGAGGTGAATCAGCTCGGCTACCAGCTCAAGCGGATCGCCTCCCGCAGCCGCCTGTACCGCGACTTCACCCTGAACAGCCTCACCTTCGTGATCCGCGAGATCATCGCCTCGATGCCCGTGTACCGCACCTACGTCGATCCGTTCACCGGCGCGCTGTCCGACGCCGACCGAGCGGTGATCGAGGCGGCGGTGGCGGATGCCCGGCGGCGCAACCCGCGTACGGATCCCTCGATCTTCGACTTCGTGCGGCGGGCGCTCCTGCTAGAGCTGGCGGAGCCCGAGGCAGATGAGGAGCGGGCCGAGCTGCTCCGCTTTGTTGGGCGCTTCCAGCAGACCTCCGGCCCGGTGATGGCCAAGGGGGTCGAAGACACCGCGTTCTATCGCTACAACCGCCTCGTCTCGCTCAACGAGGTGGGCGGCAACCCGGGGCAGTTCGGCACCTCCGTCGCCGCATTCCACCGCTTCATGCTGGAGCGCGCCCGACACTGGCCGGCGAGCCTGTCGGCCACCTCCACCCACGACACCAAGCGGAGCGAAGACGTACGTGCCCGGATCAACGTGCTGTCGGAGCTGCCGCGCGAGTGGAGCGCGGCGCTGACCCGCTGGAGCCGGCTGAACGCCCGCAAGCGGACCCTGGTGGATGGCCGGCCGGCGCCGGACCGCAACGACGAGTACCTGCTGTACCAGACGCTGCTGGGCACCTGGCCGCTCGGTCCGCTGGACGAGGCGGAGCTAGGCGCGTTCACCGAGCGCATCGTCGCCTACATGCTGAAAGCGCTCAAGGAGGCCAAGGTCCATACGAGCTGGATCAACGCCAACGCGCCCTATGAGGAGGCGATGCGGCACTTCGTCGAAGCGATCCTGGACCGCAGCGGCCCCAACCCGTTCCTGGACGACTTCCAGGCGCTCGCTGCCAAGGTCGCGCAGCTCGGGATGTTCAACTCCCTGTCGCAGACGCTGCTCAAGCTGGCTGCGCCGGGGGTGCCGGATCTCTACCAGGGCACCGAGCTGTGGGACTTCAGCCTGGTCGACCCGGACAACCGCCGCCCGGTCGACTTCGCCCGCCGGATCCAGGCGTTGCAGACGCTCCAGTGCCCCGAGAGCGAGCGGGCGCGACTGGCCGAGGAGCTACTCCAGACGCGAGAGGACGGCCGGATCAAGCTCTACGTCATCCAGCAAAGTCTGCTGCTCCGCCGGCAGTGCCCGGAGCTGTTCCAGGCCGGCGCGTACGTCCCGCTCCGCGCGAGCGGTCCCGCCCGGCAGCACGTCTGCGCCTTCGCTCGGGTGGTGGGCGGACAGAGCGTGGTCGCCGTTGCGCCCGTCCTGGTCGCCGGGCTACTGCGGGGAGCGGCGACCTCGCCCATAGGCGAAGCGGTCTGGAACGACACCTGGCTGCGGCTCCCAGGCGGCGGGACAGACACTTATCGGAACTGCTTCACCGGTGAGCTGGTCCAGGCCGGGACTCGAGCCGGGCGGGCTGGGCTGGCGCTGAAAGAGGTCCTGGCTCGCTTCCCGGTCGCCTTGCTGGAGCGCGTGGAGCCGCGGAGCGCGGGGGGATGATGCGTCTCACGGAAGATCGGCTACGCACCATCGTGATCGAGGCAGTGTACCCGGAGCTCGATGGCGGGAGGTATCCGGTCAAGCGGATCGTCGGCGAGACGTTCGAGGTCTGGGCAGACATCTTCGCGGAAGGGCACGACGTCCTGGCCGCGGCGCTGAAGTACCGCCCGAAGCAGGAGACGCGCTGGCGCGAGGCGCCGATGACGTTCTTCGACAACGACCGCTGGCGGGGTAGCTTCCGGCTGGAGCAGATCGGCCGCTACATCTACACCATCGAGGCCTGGCGCGATGACTTCGAGAGCTGGCGGCGCAACCTGCGCAAGAAGTTCGACGCGGGGGAGGATGTCGCCAGCGAGCTGCAGGAGGGCCAGCGGCTCATCGCCGCCGCGGCCGAGCGGGCGCCGGAGCCGGACCGGTCGGAGCTGAGGCGCTGGCGAGAACGGCTGGCCGCTGCTGACCAGGCCGCTGCAGTGGTGCTGGCGGCCGACGGGGCGCTGCGGGAGCTGATGGAGCGCTACCCGGATCGAACCCTGGCCTCCCGCTACGACCGTGTCCTGGAGGTCGTCGTAGATCGCGAGCAGGCGCAGTTCGCCGCCTGGTACGAGATGTTCCACCGCTCCCAGGGCACCGACCCGACCCGCTCCGCGACCTTCCGCGAGTGCGAGGCGCGCCTGCCGGACATTCAGGCGATGGGCTTCGATGTGATCTATCTGCCGCCGATTCACCCGATCGGGATCACCGGGCGTAAGGGGCGCAACAACGCGCTGGTCGCCGGGCCGAACGACCCCGGCAGTCCCTGGGCGATCGGCAACGCCTTCGGCGGGCACAAGGCGGTGAATCCCGAGCTGGGCACTCTAGAGGACTTCGAGCACTTCGTCGCCGCGGCGCGCGCGCGGGGGATGGAGGTCGCGCTCGATTATGCGATTCAGTGCTCCCCGGACCATCCCTACGTCAGGGAGCACCCGGAGTGGTTCTATCATCGGCCGGATGGGACGATTCGCTACGCCGAGAATCCGCCCAAGAAATACCAGGACATCTACCCGCTGAACTTCTACTGCGACACCTGGCAGGCGCTCTGGGAGGAGCTGAAGAGCATCGTCCTGTTCTGGGCCGAGCGCGGCGTCCGCATCTTCCGGGTGGACAATCCCCACACGAAGCCGCTCCCGTTCTGGGAATGGCTCATCTCCGAGGTGCAGGCACAATACCCGGATGTGATCTTTCTCTCCGAAGCGTTCACGCGGCCCAAGGTGATGAAGTTCCTCGCCAAGGCCGGGTTTACCCAGTCGTACACCTACTTCACCTGGCGCAATCACAAGACTGAGCTGATCGAGTACTTCACCGAGCTCACGCAATGGGAGCCGAGGGAGTACCTGCGGGGGAACCTGTTCGTGAACACACCGGACATTCTGCCCGAGATTCTCCAGACGGGGGGGCGGCCGGCGTTCAAACTGCGGCTGGTGCTTGCCGCGACGCTGTCGTCGGTGTACGGCATCTACAACGGTTTCGAGCTGTGCGAGGCGCGCGGTTTCCCGGGCACGGAGGACTATGTCGATTCGGAGAAGTACCAGTACAAGGTGTGGGACTGGGACCGCCCGGGAAACATCAAGGAGTATATCGCAGCCATCAACCGGATTCGACGCGAAAACCCGGCGCTGCACCTCTACAAGAACCTGCGCTTTTACGAGGCCAGCGACCCCAACGTCCTGTTCTATGGCAAGGCGACTCCGGACCTGGCGAACGTGGTGCTCGTCGCGGTCAACCTGGACCCGCACCAGACCCACGAGTCGGCGCTACGGCTGCCGCTGCACGAGCTGGGCATTGGCCCGGACGAGCCGTACGACGTCTGCGAGCTGATCACGAATACCCCGCTACAATGGCAGGGTGAGGTGCAGACAGTGCGGCTCGATCCCCAGGTCGAGCCGGCCGTGATCTTGCGGGTGGCGCGGCCCCGGCACGGTGGGGCGTGATGCGCCGGCCGAGCGGTGCGAGGCACGCTCCCCGGGTGTCCGGCCAGCTCCCTGGGGCCTCCAGGTTGCAGGTAGTGGAGCGGAGGCGATGATCGTTCCCGATCCCCTGTGGTACAAAGACGCCATCATCTACGAGGTGCCTGTCAAGTCGTTCTACGATAGCAACGCCGACGGGATTGGCGACTTTCGTGGCTTGATGGAGAAGCTTGACTATTTGCAAGACCTCGGTATCAACACCCTGTGGATATTACCGTTCTACCCCTCACCGCTGCGGGACGACGGCTATGACATCGCCGACTACTACTCCGTTCACCCTGACTACGGCACGATCGAAGATTTTCAGGCGTTCCTGGATGAGGCGCATAATCGAGGTATTCGCGTCATCACCGAGCTGGTGATGAACCACACATCCGATCAGCATCCCTGGTTCCAGTCTGCGCGGAGCTCGCCCGACTCTCCCTACCGAGATTACTACGTCTGGAGCGACACCGATCAGCGCTATCTGGGCGCGCGAATCATCTTCATCGACACGGAGCGCTCGAACTGGACCTGGGATCCGGTGGCCAAACAGTATTTCTGGCATCGCTTCTTCAGCCATCAGCCCGATCTCAACTTCGACAACCCGAAGGTGCACGAAGAGATGCTCAACATCGTTGCCTTCTGGTTGGACAAGGGGGTTGATGGGCTGCGCTGCGATGCGATCCCCTATCTGTATGAGCGCGAGGGCACCAACTGCGAGAACCTGCCGGAGACGCACGCCTTCGTCAAGAAGCTGCGCCGCTTCATCGACGAGCGCTTCGAGAACCGCATGCTCCTGGCGGAGGCAAACCAGTGGCCAGCCGACGTTCGGGAGTACTTCGGCGATGGCGACGAGTTCCACATGGCGTTCCACTTCCCGATCATGCCGCGGATCTTCATGGCGCTGCGCCGGGAGGACCGCACTCCGATTGTCGAGATCATCCAGCAGACGCCCGACATTCCCGAGAGCTGCCAGTGGGCGATCTTCCTGCGCAACCACGACGAGCTGACGCTCGAGATGGTCACCGACGCCGAGCGCGACTACATGTACTACTCCTACGCCTCGGATCCGCGGATGCGGCTCAATCTGGGGATTCGCCGACGGCTGGCGCCGCTGATGGAGAACGGCCGGCGGCAGATCGAGCTGCTCAACTGCCTGCTCCTGAGCCTGCCCGGAACGCCGGTGATCTACTACGGCGACGAGATCGGGATGGGAGACAACATCTACCTGGGCGACCGCAACGGCGTCCGCACCCCGATGCAGTGGAGCATTGACCGCAATGCGGGTTTCTCCCGAGCGGACGCGGCCCGGCTGTACAGCCCGGTCATCGTCGACCCAGTGTACGGCTACCAGGCGGTCAACGTCGAGGCGCAGTCGCGGGTCGCCACCTCGCTGCTCAACTGGATGAAACGGCTGATCGCGATTCGCAAGCGCTACCCGGCGCTGGGCCGCGGCTCCATCCAGTGGCTGCACCCGGCCAACCAGCGGGTGCTCGCCTACCTCCGCGAGTACCAGGGCCAGAAGCTGTTGATCGTCTGCAACCTGTCGCGCTTCGCCCAGGCGGTCGAGCTGGACCTGCGGCACCTGGCCGGCGCGGTGCCGGTGGAGGTGTTCGGCATGCACGCCTTCCCGGCGATCGGCGAGCTGCCCTATCTACTGACGATGGGCCCACACGGCTTCTACTGGTTCGTCCTGGACGAGAGCCAGCGCCAGCGAGGCGGCTATGCCTAGCGGCGGCCCCGCCGCTCTCCCGCGGCTGGCGGTCCGCCAGCTTCCCGGCCCGCCGCCGCTGGCTGGCGATCTTGCCAGCCTCGTCGCCGCGATCCCGCTGGAGTATCTTCAGACGCGGCGCTGGTTCGCGGGGAAGGGGCGCGCGGTGAAGGGGCTCGCCCTGTTCGACTACGGACTGCTGGCGGACCAGCCACTGGTCGTGATGGCCCTCATCCGAGTCGACTTCCACGCGGGCGAGCCCGAGGTCTACAGCCTGCCGCTCCTCGTGGCGCGGCCAGGCGCTGGTGCTGGCCTGCCTGCCGACGCCACGCCGTTCCTCTGGCTGGACGCCCCGGAGGGTGGCTGGGGGGTGTGGGATGCGCTGCTGGCGCCAGCGTTCGGGTCGCTGCTGCTCCGCCGGCTCACTGAGGGCGCCAGCCTGCCGACGGCGCACGGGGCGATCACGTTCGAGGCGACCGAGCGGCTGGCGCGGGCGGCGCCCGCGCCCCCGCCGGCGCTGCTCAGGGGCGAGCAGAGCAATACCTCGCTTCGCTTCGGCGATAGCTGGATCTTCAAGCTGTACCGCCGGCTGGAGTGGGGTATCAGCCGTGACCTGGAGATTGCCGCGTTCTTCGGCCGCTGGACCGACTTCCGCGATACCCCGCTGCTGGGCGGGAGCGTCGGCTACCACCGGATGGATGGCCACGTCGCCACACTCGGGCTGCTGCAGGACTTTCTCCCGAACCAGGGCGACGGCTGGAGCTATGTCCTGCGCCAGCTCTCCGCCACCCTTGGGGCGCTGGCGTCCGACCCGGCGGAGGCGCGGCTGCGCGAGATGGCCGGCGGGTTGCTGGATGAGCTCGAGCAGCTTGGCGAGGTCACCGGGCGGATGCACCTGGCGCTCGGGTCGCGGCCGGACGTCCCTGACTTCGCCCCGCGGCCAATCCTCCCGCGGGACGTCGCCGCCTGGCGTGAGGATCTGCTGGACCAGGCGCGCCGCGCCCTCGCCGGGCTGCGGCTGTGGCTGGCCTGGGCCGCGCCGGCGGAGCGGGCGAGGGCGGCGCGGCTGCTGGCGCGGGAGCCGGAGCTCCTGGCGCTGCTGGACCATCTCGTCGATCGGATCGACCCGGCCGGGCTGAGGCAGATTCAGATTCACGGCGACTACCACCTGGGCCAGGTGCTGAAGACCAGCAGCGGCTGGGCAGTGATCGACTTCGAGGGCGAGCCGGCCCGGCCGCTGGAGCAGCGGCGGGCCAAGCAGCCGGCCCTGCGCGACGTGGCCGGGATGCTGCGCTCGTTCGGCTACGCCGCCCATGCCGCGCAGCGGGAGCCAGGGGCGGCGGCGCCAACGTCGGCGAGCCTGTGGGAGCGGCTGGCGCGCGCGGCCTATCTGCGCGGCTACCGCCGCGCCACAGCCGCGTCGGATCTGATTCCCGCGGCTGCCGATACCTTTGGCAGGCTTGTTCGTCTCTTTGAGGCGGCCAAGGCGCTGTACGAGCTGAACTATGAGCTGAACACTCGGCCGGACTGGGTGGCGATTCCGCTGGAGGCCGTGGAACGCCTGCTGCTGAGCGAGCGTGAACAAAGTGAGAGGCGTGGAGAGGGAGGAAGAGATGCTACCAGCACGTGATGCCGACAGTGGCGACCAGCCACCGCGGCCCGCCAACGCGGGCGCGGCGGAAACCGGCCGAGAGACCGACGTCCCGGAGGAGGTGCGTCCGGCCGCGGTCGCGGCGGTCACCGCCTCAACGAGTCAGTCGATCCAGCAAGGGATTGAGGCGGGGAGAGATATTGCGATGCTCGCGGCGCGTGCCGCCCGCGAGGCGCTGGCCGCGGCTCGGGCCCGGGGCATGACGGCTGATGAGGCGGCGGCGGGCGCGGCGCGCGGGGCGATCGAGGCGGCGAGCCAGGTTGGCGACGTGGCCGAGGAGACGATCTCGGCCGGCATCTGCGCGACGCTGGAGGCCGCGGTCGAGGCGGGCGAGGACCTGGCGCGGGTGGCGCGCAGCGCGGTGCGCGCCGGGTTGGACGCGACCTTTGAGTCCGGGCTGGATGTGCTGACGATGACCGAGACGCTGGCCCGCTACGTCGTGCAGGAGACGGCGGAGGTCGCTGGCGACCTGGAGCAGGCGGCCCAGCAGGTGGTTGCCGGGGCGATCGATGCCGCGCGTGACCGGGGCCTGGCAGTGGAGGAGCTGGCGACCGCGGCTGCGACCGGCGCGGTCGAGAGCGCGGGCGTGCTCGGCCAGGAGGCGATGCAACGGGTGCGGGCGGCCGTCGTCGGGCCGATCAACGGCGTCGAAGTCGTGCTGCGCGAGCCGAGCTTCCGCGAGCCGATGGAATGAGTCCGGCCAGCCCGCTCCAGACGCCGATCATCTATAACCTGTTCCCGCGCCTCGCCGGCCGCGCTGACCAGTGGCTTCCCCACTGCCAGCGCGCCGCGGCGTTGGGCTTCACCTGGCTCTACCTCAACCCGATCAGCGAGCCGGGCTTCTCCGGGAGCCTGTACGCCACCAAGGACTACTACCGGCTGAACCCCGCCTTTGTCCCGGCCGGCGCCGCCAGCGACGACCTGGCGGTGATCGGCCCGATCCTCCGCCAGATCCGCGAGCTTGGACTGCGCCCCATCGTCGACCTGGTGATCAACCACACCTCGAAAGACTCGCCGCTGGTCCATGAGCACCCGGACTGGTACGTCCGCAACGCGCACGGGGCAGTGGAAAGCCCCTACGCGGTCGACCCGGACGATCCCTCGAAGCGCACGGTGTGGGGCGACCTGGCGGAGATCGACAACGCAGGCTCCCGGGACCGCGAGGCGCTGTGGGCCTACTGGGAGCGGCTGGTGGAGGCCTACCTGGAGCTCGGGTTCGAGGGATTTCGCTGCGACGCCGCCTACAAGGTGCCGGCCGAGCTCTGGCGGCGGCTAGTGGACGTCGCCGCGCAGCGTAATCCCGAGGCCCACTTCTTCGCCGAAACGCTCGGCTGCACGCTGGAGCAGACGCGGGCGCTGCGCGCCTCAGGGCTGCACTTCTTCTTCAACAGCTCCAAGTGGTGGGACTTCGAGGCGCCCTGGGCGCTCGAGCAGCACCACGAGTTCGAAAGTATCCCCTCTATCGCGTTCCCGGAGTCGCACGATACCCCCCGCCTGGCCGAGGAGACCGGCGGCAGCGAGGCGGTCCAGCGCCAGCGTTACGCTTTCGCCGCCACCTACTCGGCCGGACTGATGCTCCCGATCGGCTACGAGTACGGCTTCCGCCGCCGGCTGGACGTGGTGCAGACCCAGCCGAGCGACTGGGAGACGCCCCTGTTCGACCTGACCGGCTTCGTGGCGCGGGTCAATCGCTTCAAGTCCAGCACCCCGCTGCTGCATGGGGAGGGTAGCCTGCGCCGGATCGACTCCCGGGCCCCGGACGTGGTTGTGCTTGAACGCCGCTCCGCGGCTGCGCCGGGCGAGGTCGGCTGGGTGACCATCAACAAGGCCTGGTACGAGGAGCGCTGGCTGCCGGCGGGGGAGCTGGGGATCGCGGGCCCGGCGGTACGGCTGGTGCGCCTCTGCCGAGACACCGCGCCGCTGGGCGGGGAGCCCGTGCCGGAGTATCTGGCGCTCGCTCCGGCCGAGGTGGTGCTGATCCTTGGACGTGCCGGGTAGGGCCGGGCACAGATGAGCGGATCGGCCGGTACGTTGGAGATGGGCGCCACGCTCGTTCCCCAGGGCGTTCGCTTTCGAGTCTGGGCGCCCGGGCGCCGGCGGGTCGCGGTGGAGCTGTACGGCGCCTCAGTGCAGCGTCTGCCGCTGGCGCACGAGGGCCAAGGCGTCTGGTCCGCGCTGCTGCCAGGGGGCGGACCCGGCCTGCGCTACAAGTACCGGCTGGATGACGACGCTGCCTTCCCTGATCCCTACTCGCGCAGTCAGCCCGAGGGTGTCCACGGCCCTTCCGAGGTGGTCGACCTGCATGCCCATCGCTGGCAGGATGCTAACTGGCGTGGCCTGGACGTTCGCGGGCTGGTAATCTACGAGTGCCATGTCGGCACTGCCACGCCCGAGGGCACCTTCGACGCGCTGATCGGCCAGCTCGATCGGCTGAAGCGCCTCGGCGTCACCGCGCTCCAGCTCATGCCGGTGGCGGAGTTCCCCGGCCGCTGGAACTGGGGCTACGACGGCGTCTATCTGTTCGCCCCGACCCGCAACTACGGCGGCGTGGCCGGACTCCAGCGGCTGGTCGACGCCGCACACCAGGCGGGCCTCGGCGTCATCCTGGATGTCGTCTACAACCACTTTGGGCCCGAGGGCAACTACCTGCGGCAGTACTCCCCCGACTATTTCACCGACCGCTACGTAACACCGTGGGGCGAGGCGGTCAACTACGACGGCCCGAACTGCGAGTGGGTCCGCAAGCTCGTCATCGACAACGCCTGCTCCTGGATCCACGACTATCACCTGGATGGCCTGCGCCTGGACGCCACCTCCAAAATCCACGACGCCTCGCAGCCTCACCTGCTGGCGGAGCTCTCCGAAACGCTCCGCGACTCGCTCCCGCCCGAGCGGCAGATCGTCCTCATCGCGGAGACGAGCGAAAACGAGGTGCGCTACCTGCTGCCGGTCGAGCAGGGCGGCTTCGGCTTCGATGTGATCTGGGCCGACGACTTCCACCACGCGCTGCGCCGCTTCCTGCTCGGCGACCATGAGGGCTACTTCCAGGACTACCAGGGAACACTGGAGGAGGTGGCGCGAACGATCAACCAGGGCTTCCTGTTCGAGGGGCAGTACTCTCGCTACGCCGGAGGGCCGCGCGGCAGCCCGGCGCGCGACCGGCCCGCCTGGCAGCTCCAGTACTGCCTGCAAACCCACGACCAGGTCGGCAACCGCGCCTTTGGCGATCGTCTCCACCACACGCTCGACCTGCCCCGCTTCCGGGCGGCGACGGCGCTGCTGCTGACGCTCCCCTATACCCCGCTGCTGTTCATGGGCGAGGAGTTCGCCGCCTCGTCGCCGTTCCTGTACTTCACCGACCACAGCGGCGAGCTGGGACGGCTAGTCACCGAAGGGCGGCGGCAGGAGTTCAAGGACTACGCCGCGTTCGCCGATGCCGCCTCGGCGGCGCGCATCCCGGATCCGCAGGCTGAGGCGACCTTTCTCGCCTCCAAGCTGCCGCTGGGCGAGCTGGACCGCCCGCCAGGGAGCCAGATCCTCCTCCTCCATCGGGAGCTGCTGCGGTTGCGTCACAGCGATCCGGTCCTGGCTATGCAGGACCGCCACGCGATGCAGGCGCGGGCGCTCAGCAAGAGCCTGCTCGCCGTGCGGCTCTGGCGCGGCGCCGAGCAGCGCCTGCTCCTGGCCAACTTCGGCGACCCGACAACCCTTCGTCTCCCCGAGCTGGCCGGGGCGACGTCTCGGGGCTGGCACCCCCTGCTAGACACCGAGGAACCCCGCTTCGGCGGCTCGGGCACGCTGGCTACGGTGGAGGCAGACGCGACCGTCGCTCTCCCCGGGCGGTCTGCCGTCCTGCTCGCTGCCGAGGCATCGCCCAGCCACGCCCTGTAGCAACTCCCCAGTGTCCCCGCGGCACGCTGGCCCTGGTGGCCGCGCCGAGCCGGTCGCGAGATGCCTATCAGGCGGGCTCGCTACCCCCGAGCATCGCGCCCCAGCGCTCCTCCACCCGCCGCAGCTTGAAGATGGTGAAGGCGACGATCCAGCTCACGATGAATGCGCCGACGATGATGAAGCCCAGGTCGCCGAAATCGAGGCCCGAGATCACGTCCCAGATCCCGCCCTGGAGGTCAAGCTGGTTGATCAGGATCTGCAGCACCTCAACTCCGCCGACGAACAGGGCGACGAACACCGAGAGCCCGGTCATGGTCATGTTGTAGAAGAGCTTGCGGATCGGGCTGGCGAACGCCCAGGCGTAGGCCTTGGCCATGAACGCCCCGTCCGCAGTGTCCATCAGCGACATCCCGGCTGCGAAGATGATCGGCAGTGAGACGATCGCGAAGAACGGCAGGCCCTGGGCAGCCGCGCCGGCGGAGATGGCGAGCAGGGCGACCTCCGAGGCCGTGTCGAAGCCGAGGCCGAACAGGAACCCGATCGGGTACATGTGCCAGCTCTCGGTCACCAGCTTGAACAGGCGCTGGAACATCCGCGTCAGCACCCCACCCGAGACCAGGTGCTGCTCCAGCGTGCGGCGGTCGTATTCGCCGCGCTTCATCCGGGCGTAGGTGGCGATGATGTCCAGCAGGATCAGCAGGTTCAGGAAGCCGATCACCAGCAGGAACACGCCCGAGACGCTGGTCCCGATCAGCCCGCCCAGGTTCTTCAGCTCCCCGTTGTCGTCGACCACGCCCTCCACGATCGCCTTGACGGCGAAGCCGAGCGCGAGCGCGATCCCGAAGACAACGCTGGAATGGCCGAGGGAGAAGAAGAAGCCGACGCCCATCGGCTTGCGCCCTTGCTGAAGCAGCTTCCGAGTCGTGTTGTCGATCGCCGAGATGTGGTCGGCGTCGAAGGCGTGGCGCAGCCCGAAGCTATAGGCCAAGAACCCCAGGCCAAGCAGAGCCGGGTAGCGTGGCGCCTCCAGGAGCAGAAAGCCCCAGCCAATGAGGTGGAGCAGGGCGATAACGCCGAAAAAGCCCCCGAGGCGGAGCCGCTCGCCACGGTCGAAGTGCTGCGCAATCGGGCGAAGAATCGAAGCCATGCCGCCCCTCCTTGGTGCATCGGCCGACCGGTCAAGACTACCACACGCTGCGAACGCATGCAATAACGAGGATATGCAAGCCCAGGGTCTTTCGTCCCAGAGGCGCTGGTCGCCTGCCTGCCCCGAGACGCCGGCCGAGCGCGGCACGGCGCGGAGCATGCGGCGGGAACGCGTCAGGACGGGATACCGCTGCCGGGCGCCCTCACGCCCCCTCCCCGGCCATGGTGGCGTCATGGCCCTGAGCGCGGAGGAGCACGCCTACTCGGGGGGAAACGTCTTTCTCCAGAGGGAGCCACGCCACCGAGCTCTAGCGTCGGCTCAGGCTGTTCCCCTGCGACACCCAAGGGCCGAGATCATGCCGGCGGGGCGCTTGACAGTGGAGCGAAAGAATTGCACACTTCTTGCAAAGTCTTGCAGTAGCAGCTATTTGTTTCTCGAGCGGCTCTCCGCCAGTCGGGCAGACGGCTCGCGCTGGGTGCGGAGCGGCAGAGGAGGATCCAGATGCATATCCCTGACGGTTATCTGAGCCCTGTCATCTCGGTTGGGATGGGGGTGGCGACGGTCCCTTCCTGGGTGCTCGCTGTCCGGCGGGTAAAGGCTGTTCTCAACAACCGCACCGTTCCGCTGCTAGCGGTCTTCTCGGCACTCTGCTTCACGATCATGATGTTCAACGTCCCGGTCCCGGGAGGTACCACGGCCCATGGGGTTGGGGGGACGCTTATCGCAATCGTCCTCGGTCCCTGGGCGGCGGTGATCGCGGTGAGTGTGGCGCTCATCATCCAGGCGTTGTTCTTCGGCGACGGCGGCATCCTGGCGATCTTCGCCAACTGCCTGAACATGGGCGTCTTGTTGCCTTTCACCGGCTACTGGACCTACAGAGCTATCGCCGCGCGTTCACCGATTCTCTCCACGCGCCGGGTCTGGGCGGCGGGCATCGGGGGCTATGTCGGGATCACCGTCGCGGCGCTGGCTGTCGGGATCGAGCTCGGGATCCAGCCGATCCTCTTCAAGGATGCGAATGGCCAGCCGTTGTACAATCCCTACCCTCTCAGCGCCACGATCCCGGCGATGCTCCTGGCGCACGCGTTCGGGGCGTCCATCGTCGAGGCCCTGATCACTGCGCTTGGTCTGGCTTACCTGCAGCGTAGCCACCCCGAGTACCTTACCGCGCTCCGCAGCGTCGTGATCGGGGAGGAGGTGCCCGCGGGGGAGCCGAGCCGGCGCCCCGCCTGGCAGCTCTTCGGGGGCGCGGCCCTGACCGCGCTGGTGGTGCTCATCGTCGCCGGCCTGGTCACTGGTGGCGGTGATCCAAGCCGGATGTTCGGTGCCGACTGGAGCCAGGTTGATTGGCCCGGGGTGTCCACCATGCTCTTGATTGTCCTGGTTCTCGCGGCGGTCCTCATCCCGCTGGTCCGCCTGCTGCTCCCGCAACGGCTGAAGACGGCCGGTACCCTGCTTGTCGCTCTGGCTATCCTTGCTCCGCTCGGGCTGATCGCGCCGGGCTTTGCCTTTGGCGAGGGCAGCCCGGATGACGTGAAAGCTGCCTTCGGCTATGTCCCGCAAGGGTTGCAGGAGCTCTCCGGCATCTTTAGCGCGCCGCTATCCGGCTACAACATCCCGCTGCCATTCTTCAGCGACGCAAATGCTCCACTCTGGCATGCCGCGCTCGGGTATGAGCTGAGCGGGCTTATCGGGATCTTGCTGCTCGGTGGGGTCGTGTACGGGCTGGCCTGGCTGCTACGGGACCGGGGCAGGGATGCCACCTCGCGGTCTCCTGGAGCGAGGGCGGTGTGAGCGAGGAAACGGTGGCGAAGACTCCCGAAGGATACATCGGCTGGCTTGAACACACGCTGGCCGGGATCGCCGGTTCGGTCGAGCGGGCGGTGTTCACCGAGGAGCACGCCCGCAAGCCGGGCTGGCTCCAGAGAGTGGATCCGAGAGCAAAGCTCGTGATGTTCGTCGCCACGGTGCTCGCGGCGAGCCTCTCTGTCTCACTCGTGATCCTGGCCGCGCTCTACCTGCTCGTGCTCGCCGCAGCCTGGGCGAGCCGGCTGCCGTTCGAATTCTTCGTCAAGCGAGTCTGGCTCGGGATCCCTTTCTTCGCTGGGATCGTGATCGTTCCTTCAATCTTCCTCAGCCCGGGGCCCAAGCTCGTCGAGCTGCCACTCCTACATATCGGCCCGACCATCACCGGCCTGTTGGGAGCACTGGTCTTCGTCGCCCGGGTGGGCGTCTGCGTCTCGTTGGCGGTACTGCTCGTGATGACGACCCCCTGGGCCGACGTGCTGAAGAGCTTGCAGGCGTTGCGCGTTCCCGAAGTCTTCATCCTGATCCTCTCGATGACCTACCGCTACATCTTCCTGTTCCTCCACGCGCTGAACAGTATGTTCGAAGCACGCAAGAGTCGTCTGGTTGGCCGAAGCACGGGCAGCGAGGACCGCCGCTGGATCATCCGCAGCATGGCGACGCTAATGAGCAAATCGTTCAAGATGAGCAACGACGTCTATGCTGCGATGCTCGCCCGTGGCTTTACCGGCCGGATCCACACCTATAGCACCTATCGGATGCGATCAGCCGATTGGCTCTCGCTCAGCGGAACGCTCGCCATCGCCGCCGCCGTGATTGTCGTAGAGCGGGTGATACGATGACTGAGAAGAGACACGGAGCGGACAATGAGCCAATCTTCTCCTTGCGTGGGGTACGCTACGTCTACAACAGACGGCAGGTTGCGCTGGACGGAATCGACCTCGATATCTTCCGTGGTGAGCAGATCGCGCTGCTCGGCGCCAATGGGAGCGGCAAGTCCACGCTGCTTAAGCTCCTCGATGGCATCCTCGCCCCGACTGAGGGGACGATGCGGGCCCTCGGGCGTAATATCGCGGCGGTCGCGGCCGGTCAGGACGCCTTCCGCTTTCACCGCGAGGTCGGCCTCGTCTTCCAAGATCCGGATGTCCAACTCTTCAGCCCAACCGTTCTGGACGATGTCGCGTTCGGGCCACTCCACCTCGGGCTTCCCTCAGATGAGGTCAAGGCACGCTGCGACGAAGCACTCGCGCTCATGGAGGCGACGCATCTCGCCCCGCGTGCCCCATTCGAGCTCTCCGGCGGTGAGAAGAAGCGCGCCGCCATCGCCTCGGTGCTCTCGCTCCGTCCAGAGGTGCTCTTGCTGGACGAGCCGACCGCGGCGCTCGACCCGCGCACCAAGTGGGTGCTGGTGAACCTGATCCGTAACCTGGGCCATGCCGGCAAAACGATTATCACCGCCACCCACGAGCTGGACATCGTCCCAATCATCGCTGACCGCGCCATTGTGCTTGGCGAGGAGCGGTGCATCCTGGCCGACGGCCCGGCCGAGGCAATCCTTGCCGATCGCGAGCTCCTGATTCGAGCCAACCTGATCCACGAGCATCTCCACCCACACGGCGTGTGCAGCTACAGCCATCACGCGGGGGTTCCCTGATGGATGGGGACGGCGAGACGGCCCATCCGAGGTCGCCGGTGGCGGTCCGGGCTCGCGGAGAGGTCTTCCGCATTGTCCAGGTGCAGGGCAACCTTTTCGTCTGCTCCCGTGCCAACGGCAACTGCTGCTGTGGCTGGGCCGAGAAGGGGCGGATGCCGTTCGACAACACGCTCTGGAGCGACGAGTGGCAGCGGCGGAAGATCCGTAACCGGCTGCACCTGACCTTCACCGGCTGTCTCGGCCCGTGTGCTGTCGGGAACAACGCGCTCCTGCAGATCCACGGACGCTCCATCTGGCTGAAGGACCTCAATGACGCCGCGCTCGTCCCGCTGGTGTTCGACTACATCCAGGCGATGCTTGCGGCAGGCGTGGTCCTGGCGCCGCCACCGCTCCTGGTCAGCCACGTCTACGAGCGCTACCTCCCCCCACCGACGAGCCCCTTCATCCCCTTCGGGGAAGCGTTGGAAGAGCCGGGTGGGCTCAGCCACTTGGACCCGGTCTGTCTGATGGACGTCGATCCTGCAACCACCCGCTCTACGGTGGAATACCAGGGGCGAGTCATCGCGTTTTGTGCGCCTTCGTGCAAGCGGGCCTTCCTCGCCGATCCGCTCGCCTACCTGCTCTCGTGACGGGAGCGACAGGAGCTGGAGCGTTTCCGCCCGCCTTCCCCGTTCACGGCAGTGGCAGGAGCGCCGCCCCTGATTTCCAGGTGCCCAGAGGCAGAGAGAGCCGTTGCCCTGCCCGCACGGCTGTGCTCTCCAGCCCTTCCAGGGTGCATCGTAGCAGGTGGACGGCTCCCTGGCCGAGCGCCAGTGGGCCGTGGCCCTGAGTGAGCGCGAGCGCTGTTCCGCTTTCGATGCCAAGCCCCAGCGTGGCATCGCCGCGCCGGAGCACGCTCTGGAGCCGTCGCAGCCGAGCAGGCTGCTCGAAGTGCGCCTCGATGACAGTATGCTCCAGCCAGGCCAGCCCGTTGCACCGCCCGCTGCCCTCGGGGTCGTCGTCGGGGCAGCCGAGGGCGTAGACCCCGAGCGCCATCGCCCCGGCGCTCTCGGCGATGATCGGGACCCGGCGCTCGCGAGCCAGGCGGAGTAGTGACCTGAGAGGGGACGAGGCGAGGGCCTGCGCAATCGCCGGAGCATGCCCCCCGGCAAGATGGATGATGGTGGCCGGGCCGGGTAGCAGGGAGAACGGCCGATCAAGCAAGAGTACGGCCACGTCCTTCACTCCCGCGGCACGATACACGTCCGCAATACGTCGGGCAAGCCCGGGGTCGGCCGCGACGACCCCAACAGTCGCGCGGGCGGGGTCATGGTTCCCGATCACGTACCACGGAACCACCGGGTCTGAGGCGTCGTACCGCAGCCCGCCATGGAGCAGGAGCACCAGCGCACCTCCCGGGCACCGCCTCGAGCATAGCAGGGAATTCTGCTTACAGCAAGTATCTGCTATAGCAGATACTTGCTGTAAGCAGACGAGGGCTGGGGCGCCAGTGTCGCAGACCCGTACCGTTCGGACGTTGGTGCGGTGCGCTCCAGCGAGGCGTGTGGCTAGGGGAGCGCGCCGGGCCAAAGGCCGGGGGTACCGCTGCCAGGTGCCGGTGTGCCAGCGCAGGACAAGGTTTCCCGAGGTGACCTGGGAAACCGTGAGGAGCAGCCCCGCGCCGCAAGAGGCCGCGGCGCCCCTGGTATACTCGGCCGGAGACGACTGGGCGGAAGGATTGTGGAGCCACGGAGAGGACGCTGCGTCCGACAGACGCGTGAGACGAGGATTACTGCCGAGCTGAACCTGGACGGGCAAGGGGAGTACCGGGTCAAGACGGGCATCGGGTTCCTCGACCACATGATCGAGTCGCTGGCACGGCACTCGCGCTGTGACATCACGGTCGAGGCCGAGGGCGATCTGCACGTCGACGCCCACCACACCGCTGAGGACGTGGCGATCTGCCTGGGGCGGGCGCTGCATGAGGCGCTGGGGGATCGCGCCGGGCTCTATCGCATGGGCCACGCCATCGTCCCGCTCGACGAGGCCCTCGCGCTGGTTGCGCTGGACCTGAGCGGGCGCGGGGTGGCGGTGCTCGATACCCCGTTCCGGGCGGCTATGCTCGGGGGCCTGCCCACGGATATGATCCCGCATTTCTTGCAGTCGCTGGCGCTGGAAGCTCGGCTGAGCCTGCACGCGAAGATCCTGGCTGGCGACAACGACCACCACCGGGCTGAGGCGCTGTTCAAGGCGCTGGCGCGGGCGCTGGACCAGGCCACCCGCATCGATCCGCGCCTGGCCGGCGCGGTGCCCTCGACCAAGGGTGTGCTCTGACGGAGCCTGAGCCGACCCTTACTTCCCCCTACGTCGACCTGCACGTCCACACGCGCTACTCGGACGGCCGGCTGGAGCCGGCGCGGGTGGTGGAGGAGGCGGCGCGGCGCGATCTGGCGGCGATCGCGATCACGGACCACGACGTGGTTGGCGGGATCGCCGAGGCGCAGCAGGCCGGCCAGCGCTTCGGCGTCGAGGTCGTCCCCGGGATCGAGCTGACCGCTGAGTGGGACGGCCGGCTGGCGCACATCCTGGGGTACTTCATCGATCCCGCACATCCGGAGCTGGTCGTGGGGCTGGAGCGAGCGCGGGAGCAGATGGCGGCACACGTCCGCGACGTGCTGGACGCGGCGCGGGCGCTGGGGGTGGAGATCGACGAGGCAGCGCTGGCCCGCTATCGTGGCCGCTACGTCAGCGGGGCGACGCTGGTGCTCGGGATGCTGGAGCAGGGGATCCTGCGCGGCTCACCGCACGCCCGGCAACTGCTGCTCCGTGCCAGCCGCGAGCCGCGCCCCTTCAGCGCTGCCGAGGCGATCGCCTTGATCCACGCGGCGGGCGGGGTCGCCTCGCTCGCGCATCCGGTGAAGCTACGTCGATCCGAGCCGTTGCTGCCGGCGCGAACGTTCGCGCCGCTGGTGGCGGCTGGGCTGGATGGGATCGAGGCCTGGCAGATCGTCCAGGGGCCGACCGTCCGTGACCACTATCGGCGCGTGGCCGAGGCGCTCGGGCTGGTGGCGACGGGCGGCTCCGACTGCCATGGGCCGCGCAGCGTCGGGATGCGGCTCGGGACGCAGCGGGTTCCCGCTGCGGTGCTCAGCGCGATGAAGCAGTGCTGGCGGGATCGCCGGCGCGCTCTTCCAGATCGAACCGGAAGTCCTCGATGACCGGATTCGCCAGGAGCTGGCGGCACATCGCCTCCGCCTGACGCGCCGCCTCCTCCTGCGTCGGCACGTCCAGCAGCACCTCCAGGAACTTCCCGGCCCGGACAGACTGGACGGCGGAGAAGCCCAGGTGGCGCAGGCCGCTCTGGATCGCCAGCCCCTGGGGATCGTTCACGACTGGCTTCAAGGTGACATAGATACGAGCGAGCCACATCGGTTGCTGCCTCTCAGGAGCCGCTTGGCCTGGCGGCGAGCCGCAGGTAGGCCTCGCGGTACTTCTCGGCGGTGCGCTGGATGACCTCGTCGGGAAGCGCTGGGGGCGGCGGCTCCTTGTTCCAGCCGCTCGCCTGCAGGAAGTCGCGCAGGTACTGCTTGTCGAAGCTCGGCTGCGGCCGGCCGGGCGCGTACCCGGCCGCTGGCCAGAAGCGCGAGGAGTCCGGCGTCAGCGCCTCGTCGATCAGCGTGATCTGGCCGTCGATCAGGCCGAACTCGAACTTAGTGTCGGCGACGATGATCCCGCGCGGGAGCGCGTAGTCGTGGGCGAAGCGATACAGCGCCAGGGTGAGCGCCTGAAGCTGCTCGGTCAGCTCCGCCCCAACCAGCCGCGCCATCTGCGCCACCGAGATGTTCTCGTCGTGGCCGCTGGCGGCCTTGATCGCGGGGGTAAAGCGCGGCTCGGGCAGGCGGCCCGATTCGGGCAGCCCGGGCGGGAGCGGCTCGCCGGCGAGCGTTCCACGCTCGCGATACTCCGCCCAGCCGCTGCCAGCCAGGTAGCCCCGCGCCACGCACTCGATGTCGATCCGTTGGGCTCGGCGCACCAGCAGCGCCCGGCCCTCCAGGAGCTCGCGGAAGGGCTGGAGCGCGGTCGGGAACTCCGTCGCGTCAGCGGTCAGCAGGTGGTTGGGGACGATCGTGCGCGTCAGGCCGAACCAGAGCTCGGAGCAGGCGGTGAGCACGTAGCCCTTGCCCGGGATCGGCTCGCGCATGACCACATCGAACGCGGAGACGCGATCGCTGGCGACCATGAGCAGGCAGTCGCCCAGGTCGTACATCTCGCGCACCTTCCCACGTGCCAGCAGCGGGACGCCGGGGAGGTCGATCCGGGCGCGCGCTGGTGGGAGCGGGCCGCCCGGCCGAAGGAACGCGGCTCGGCTCATCCCAACCCCAGCCGGGCGAACGGGACCTCGATCTGGCGCAGGTGGTGCTGTAGGTCGAACACCGCCTCCAGCTCCGTGGGGGGTAGCCGCTCCCGCACTCGAGGGTCCGCCGCCAGGCGGCTCTTGAGGTCGCCCTCGCCACGCCAGACCGCCAGTGCGTGGCCCTGGACGAGGTCGTAGGCCTCGCTACGGGACATGCCCGCCTCCACCAGCGCCAGCAGCGCCCGGCCGGAGTAGATCAGCCCACGCGACGCCTCCAGGTTGGCACGCATGCGGTCCTCGTGCACCTCCAGTCCTTCGAGCACGTAGGCGAGCTTGCGCAGCAGGTAGTCCAGCGCCAGGCAGGCGTCGGGCAGGATCACCCGCTCGACCGAGGAGTGGCTGATGTCGCGCTCGTGCCAGAGCGTCACGTCTTCCAGCGCCGGGATTACCGCCGCCCGGACCACCCGCGCCAGTCCGCAGATGCGTTCGCACAGCTCCGGGTTGCGCTTGTGCGGCATCGCCGACGAGCCCTGCTGGCCGCGCTCGAACGGCTCAGCCACCTCCCAGACCTCGGTCCGCTGGAGGTGGCGGATCTCGGTCGCGATGTTCTCGGCCGTGGCGGCGATCAGCGCGAGCGTGGTGACGAAATCGGCGTGGCGGTCGCGGGGGACGATCTGCGTCGAGACCGGCTCTGGCTTCAGGCCCAGGCGGGCGCAGACCCGCTCCTCCAGCTCCGCCGGCACGTTCGCGTGTGTCCCGACCGCGCCGGAGATTTTCCCGTAGGCCATCTCGTCGGCGGCGCGGGCGAGCCGCTCGCGGTCGCGCCGCAGCACTGCCACCCAGCCGGCCAGCTTGTGCCCGAACGTGGTCGGCTCGGCGTGGACCCCGTGGGTGCGCCCCACCATCGGGGTGTACTTGTAGCGCACCGCCAGCTCGGCGGCCACGTCCTCCAGCCGCACCAGGTCGCCATCGAGCAGCGCCACCGCCTCCCGCATCTGGAGCGCGAGCGCGGTGTCCAGCACGTCCGACGAGGTCAGCCCGAGGTGGATGAACCGCCCGGCGTCGCCCAGGCGCTCAGCAACGGTGCGGACAAAGGCGATCATGTCGTGATGCGTCTCGGCCTCGAGCTGCGCGAAGCGCGCCGTGTCGAGCGTCGCGGCGCGGATCGCTGGCAGCGCCGCCTCGGGGATCACGCCCAGCTCGGCCCAGGCCTCGGCGACCGCGATCTCCACCCGCAGCCAGGTTTGCAGCTTGTTGTCTTCCGACCAGACGCGAGCCATCTCCGGCTCGCTGTAGCGCGGGATCATCGGCTGCTCCGGAGCGCGGCGTAGCCGGCCGCTGCGGAGGGGTCGGTGAGCGCCAGGATCGCGAGCGCCAGGAGTGCTGCGTTGCGCGCCCCCGGTTCGCCCACCCCCGCCACGGCGAGTGGGATGCCGTCCGGCAGCGCCAGGAGCGCCACCAGCGCGTCGCCGGCGCTGCCAGTCGTGGGCTGCGCCCCGACCGCGATCACGGGCAGCGGCGTCATCGCCGCGAGCAGAGCTGGAAGCTGCGGCGCCGTGGCGCCGATCGCCACTACCACCCGCAGCCCCCGCTCGGCCGCGCCCTGGGCCCAGCGCCGCAGCTCGTCCGGGGCCTGGTAGGGTGAGAGGCAAGCGGCGTCGCACCCCACCCCCGCGCGCGCGAAGGCCGCCGCGACCAGGTCCAGCAGCGGCTGATCCTCGGCGCCCGCGCCGACGATCCCGGCCCGCGCCGAAGCTATCTGGGCCGCGGCCGGCGCCGTACCCACGGCGCTGCTGAGCGCGGCGAGGGCGGCGCTCAGGCTCGCGGTAGGGTCCGCGGCCACGGCCGGGGCTCCCGTGGCGCTCTCCACTGCTGCGGCCCTGGCCTCGCCCGCCGGGGCTGGCGCTGCCACCACAGGCGCCGCTGTGGGCTGGCGCCCGCGCCAGACGCGCGGAGTGGTCTGCGCGGCGATGTCGCGTCGGTACTGCATCCCGTCGAAGCCGACCTCCGCCACCCCGCGGTATGCCTGCTCGCGCGCCTGCTCCAGCGTCCGCCCGCGCCCGACGATGGAGAGCACCCGGCCGCCGGCGGTCACCACATGCCGGCCACTCGGCTCGCGGCGAGTTCCGCCCTGGAAGATCAGCACTCCCGACTCGACGGAGTCGAGCCCGCGAATCGGCAGCCCCTGGCGGAACCGGCCCGGGTAGCCCTCGGACGCCGCGACGACGACGCAGGTCGACAGGTTCAGCCAGCGCGGCCGCGTCTGTCCCAGTTCCTCGTGGGCGATCGCCTGAAAGATCTCCACAAGATCGGAGTCGAGCAGCGGCAGGAGCGCCTGCGCCTCCGGGTCGCCGAAGCGGCAGTTGAACTCCAGCACCCGTGGTCCGTCAGCGGTCAGCATCAGCCCGGCGTACAGTACTCCTTTGAACGGGTGGCCCTCGGCCGCGAGCGCCGCGATGGCCGGGGCCAGGATCCGGTCGCGCACCTGGTCCAGCAGCGCCGGGTCCACGTAGGGCACCGGGGCGTAGGCGCCCATCCCACCCGTGTTCGGGCCGCGGTCGCCGTCCCCCACCCGCTTGTAGTCGCGCGCTGCCGGCATTACCACCAGGTCGCGGCCATCGGTGAAGGCCAGGATGGATACCTCGTCGCCGTCCAGGTACTCCTCCACCAGCACCCGCTCGGCCGCCTCGCCAAGCGTCCGGTGCACCATGAAGTCAGTCAGCGTCGCGCGCGCCTCGACCTCATCCCGCGCCACGACCACGCCCTTGCCCGCCGCCAGGCCATCCGCCTTGAGGACAACCGGGAAGCCCATCTGACGCGCCAGCTCCAGCGCGGCCGTGGGGCTCTCCGCGACCTCCGCCCGCGCAGTCGGAATGCCATGGCGCTGCATCAGCGCCTTCGCCCAGACCTTGCTGGTCTCGATCCGCGCCGCCGCCTGGGTCGGGCCGATGCACGCGAGGCCGTTGAGCGCGAGCTGGTCGACGATCCCGAGGGCGAGTGGGCCTTCTGGGCCGACGACGGTGAGGTCGATCTGCTGCTGCGCCGCCCATTGGACCAGCGTCGCCACGTCGTCGTGGCGGATGTTCACCGAGTGCGACAGGGCGGCGGTGCCGGCGTTGCCCGGGGCGCAGTACACCTCGCGCACCGCCGGACTGGAGAACAGCTTCCAGACCAGTGCGTGCTCGCGTGCCCCGGCCCCGACGACGAGGACCTTCATTCCCACTCGATCGTGCTAGGTGGCTTGGAGGAGATATCGTAGACCACGCGGTTGACGCCCGGCACCTCATTCACGATCCGGCTGGAGATGCGGGCCAGCACCTCGTGCGGGATACGCGCCCAATCGGCGGTCATCCCGTCGTCGCTGGTGACGATCCGCAGCGCCACCAGATGGCCGTAGGTGCGGTAATCGCCCATCACCCCCACGGTGCGGATCGGGGTCAGCACAGCGAAGCTCTGCCACACCTGGCGGTACAGCCCGGCCTGCTTGATCTCGTCCATCACAACCCAGTCGGCGGCGCGGAGCGTCTCCAGCCGCTCCCGGGTCACTTCGCCGATCACCCGGATCGACAGCCCCGGGCCGGGGAACGGCTGGCGCCAGACCATCTCCTCCGGCAGACCCAGCTCGCGGCCCACTTCGCGCACCTCGTCCTTGAACAGGTAGCGCAGCGGCTCGATGAGCTGGAACGGCAGGTGCTCCGGCAGGCCGCCAACGTTGTGGTGCGTCTTGATCTTCGCCGCCGCCCGCGTCTCTTTGGAGGTGCTCTCGATCACGTCCGGATAGAGCGTGCCCTGGGCGAGGAAGTCGATCTGGCCCAGCCGCTCCGCCTCCTCGGCGAATACCCGGATGAACTCGTCGCCGACGATCCTCCGCTTCTGCTCCGGGTCTGTCACCCCGGCCAGGCGAGCGAGGAAGCGCGAGGCGGCCTGGACGTGCACCACGTTCATCCGCAGGTGGCGGCGGAACGTGTCGAGCACCCGCTCCGGCTCCTGGCGGCGCAGCAGCCCGTTGTCGACGAAGATACAGGTGAGCTGGTCGCCGACGGCGCGGTGAACGAGCATGGCCGCCACCGCCGAGTCGACCCCGCCCGACAGCGCGCAGATGACCCGGCCGGAGCCCACCCGTTCACGGATCGACCGCACCGTCTCTTCGACGTATGAGCCGGCGGTCCAGGTGCCCTGGCAGCCGGCGACGTTGAACAGGAAGTTGCGGATAATCTCCCGCCCAAAGCTGGTATGGACCACTTCCGGGTGGAACTGAATGCCAACCAGGCCATCGCGGGCCATTACCGCGACCGGCGAGTTGTCCGAGCTAGCCAGCACCCGGAACCCCGGCGGCAGGCGGCTGATCGAGTCGCCGTGGCTCATCCAGACGGAGAACTCAGACGGCAGCCCGGCGAACAGCGGCGGCACCGGGTCGGCGACCCGCAGCACCGCGTGGCCATACTCCCGACGGTCGGCCGGCTGCACCTCGCCGCCGAGCTGGTGCGCCAGGAGCTGCATCCCGTAGCAGATGCCCAGAATCGGCCGACCGCTCTCCAGGATGAAACGGGGGATCTGCGGCGCGTGCTCCTGGTAGACGCTCGCCGGACCGCCCGAGAGGATGAACGCCCGCGGGTTCAGCGCCCGGACCCGCGCCTCCTCCACGTCGTGCGGGAGCAGCTCGCAGTAGACGTGCTGCTCCCGCACCCGGCGCGCAATGAGCTGGCTGTACTGCGAGCCGAAGTCGAGAATGGCGACTGCGTCGCGGGTGGCCGGCTCCTGGGGCGAGCCGCCGCCGGGCTCTGCCTCCGCTCCAGCGCGCTGCGACTGCGCCTCGGCGATCTCCAGATAGGTGGAGATCTCGATGTCGTCGGAGACCCGCAGTCGGTGCGTCTCCGGAGCTGTCTCCCCACCGCTCACGGATGCTTCCATTCCTACAGCGCGCCCGCGAGCTGCCAGCGCTTCCCCTCGGTCTTGATCGCCGGGGCGAGCACGATCTCCACACAGTGCATGTCGCGGATCGTCTCTGCGCCGCAGACACCCATGCAGGTGCGCAGCGCCCCGATCAGGTTCTCTGTACCGTCGGTGCGGGAGGTCGGGCCGAACAGCAGGCGCTCCAGTGTAGTCGTCACCCCCACCTTGATGCGGGTGCCGCGCGGCAGCGCTCCGTGCGGCGTCGCCATGCCCCAGTGGTTGCCCTGGCCCGGCGCCTCGGCGCACTGGGCGAACGGCGAGCCGATCATCACCGCGTCCGCGCCGGCGGCGAACGCCTTGCAGATGTCCCCACCGGTCCGCATCCCGCCATCGGTGATGATCGGGACGTAGCGGCCGCTGCGCTCGTAATAGGTGTCGCGGGCCGCGGCGCAGTCCATCGTCGCGGTGATCTGCGGAACGCCAATCCCCAGCACCTCGCGGCTGGTGCAGGCCGCGCCTGGGCCGACGCCTACCAGGATCGCGCTCGCGCCGGCCTCCATCAGCTCCAGGGTGGCGGCGAAGGTGACCGTGTTGCCGACGATCACCGGAATCGGCTGCTGGCGGCAGAAGCGGGCGAAGTCGAGCTGCCAGCCGCGCCGCGAGCGGTAGCGCGCGGTGGTGACGGTGGATTGGACGACAATGGCCGCTGCCCCGGCCTCCACGCACAGCGGCGCGAACTGCTCCGCTCGGGCGGGGGTCACCGAGCCGACTGCGAGCGCGCCGCTGGCGCGAATCTCCTCCAGCCGGCGGCCGATCAGCTCGGCGCGGATCGGCGCCTGGTACACCTTCTGGAGCAGCGCGGTGGCCTCCTCCTTTGGTGCCTGAGCGATCTCCGCCAGCACCGCCTCCGGATCGTCGTAGCGTGTCTGCAGCCCTTCCAGGTTCAGCACCGCCAGGCCGCCCAGCCGCCCGAGCGCGGCGGCGAAACGAGGCGAGACGACGCCATCCATCGCCGCGGCGAGGATCGGCAGCGCCAGCCGATACGGACCGAGCTGCCACGAGGTCTCTACATCATCCGGGTCGATCGTAACAGAGCCCGGGACCAGCGCTACGTCGTCGAATCCGTACGCCTGGCGCAGTCGCTGAGCGGCCTGCGTTGCCGCGCGCACGTCCGCCTCCACCGCGCTCAAGAGACGATCCGCCATCAGTCTCCTCCAGCCCGCGTTCGCGGGATACAAAAAAGGGGCCCGACACACTGGCGGCCCGGGCGCCCCGCCCGAGGCGCCGTCGTGCTGCCGGAGCCCGATCAAGCCTCTCGCTGGGGGTGAGCATAACAGCCGCCGCGCCCAAGCGTCAAGCAATGGGACGCAACATCTTGTGTTCGCCATAGGCCGAACCACAACATGTTGTATTGGCTCCCGGGCGCGCCGGCGATCGTGGCCGATCTGTGACCTCGGCGGCAGGTGGAGCGGAGCCCGAGGCGCGGCGGATTGCCAGACGGTGCCGCGGTTCGCCATAACAGGACAAGAAGGCGGCAGCGTGCCGCGTGCTGGAGGGGCGGCTGGGCACCCTGTTCGTTGTTGGGACACCGATCGGCAATCTGGAAGACATTACCCTGCGGGCGCTGCGCGTGCTCTCCGAGGTCGACCTGATCGCCGCCGAGGACACCCGGGTCACGCGTGTTCTGCTTGAGCACCACGGCATCAAGACGCCGCTTATCCCGTTCCACGAGTACTCCCGGGCTGCGGCGGTGCAGAAGCTGCTCGCGCGCCTGGAGCAGGGCGACGTGGCGCTCGTCTCCGATGCCGGGACGCCGGGCATCTCTGACCCCGGCTGCGCGCTGGTGCAGGGCGCGCTCGCGGCCGGGATGCCGGTAACGGCCGTTCCTGGCCCGTCGGCAGTGATCGCCGCGCTGGCGATCTCCGGGCTCCCCACCCATAGCTTCACCTTCGTTGGATTCCTGCCCCGCAAGTCCGGGCCGCGGCGGCGACTGTTCGAGGCCCAGCGGGAGCGGGGGGAGACGCTTGTCGCCTTCGAGTCGCCCTACCGCCTGGTCGCCTCGCTGCGCGACCTGGCCGCTGTGCTGCCCAACCGTCCGACGGTCGTGGCGCGCGAGCTGACCAAGAAGTTCGAGCAGGTGGTGCGCGGTACCGCGAGCGAGGTGCTGGCACACTTCGAAGCGACGCCGCCGCGCGGCGAGATCACGCTGCTAGTGGCCGGCCGCTCCCGCGCCTGGGACGAGGATGGCTGAGCCTCTGCCGGCCCTGGTCGACACCCACGCCCACCTGATGGACGAGCAGTTCGCCGCCGATCGGGACCAGGTACTGGCGCGAGCTGCTGAGGCTGGCGTGGTGGCGATTGTCTGTGTTGGCTATGACCTGGCATCCAGCCGGGCGGCGGTCGATCTGGCGGAGCGCTTCCCGCAGCTCGTCGCGACGGTAGGGGTCCACCCGAACTACGCGGCACAGGCAGGGCCGGGCGACTTCGAGACGATCGCGGCGCTGGCGCGGCATCCGCGCGTGGTGGCCGTGGGTGAAACGGGGCTGGATCACTACCGCCAGTTTACCCCGCCCGAGCTGCAACTGGAGTGGCTCCGCCGGCACCTCCGGCTGGCGGCCGAGACCGGCCTGCCAGTGGTGATCCACTGTCGGGATGCGGCCGAGGCCGTGGGCGAGGAGCTCGAAGCCTGGGCCGCCACACTGGGGTCGCGAGAGCGGCCGCCGGGCGTGCTGCACTGCTTCGCCGGCGATGAGCGGCTGGCGGCGCGTTGTACCAGGTGGGGCTTTCTGTTATCGTTCGCCGGGCCGCTGACCTTTAGACGCGAAGGCGCGCTGGTCGACGCGGCTCGTCGCGCGACCGCAGATCAGCTCGTCGTCGAGACTGATTCCCCATATCTGGCGCCCGCGCCGCGCCGCGGACAACGGAATGAGCCTGCCTGGGTGCGCCTCACGTTCACGCGGCTAGCAGAGGTGCGCGGGGCGGAACCAGCAGCCCTGGCCCGGCAGACGACGCGCAACGCGGCGCGGCTGTTTGGATTGGATCCGCTGCTGGAATAGCCGAAGGGAGAAGCGGAGTGGCTGCCACGAGGGCGCTATTTAGCCTGGTCGAGGACGAGCTGCGCGACGTCGAGCGTGAGCTGGCGCGCACGGCGCTGCCAGACGACCCGCTCATGGGGCCGATGCTCTCGCTGGTGCTGCCCGGCAGTGGCAAGCGCCTGCGCCCGGGGCTGGCGCTGCTCGCCTGCCGAATTGGCCAGACACCCCACCCGGTGATGATCAACATGGCCGTCGGGGTGGAGCTGCTGCACGCGGCGAGCCTGGTGCACGACGACGTGGTCGACGAGTCCTCCACGCGTCGGGGCGAGGCGACGCTCTTTACCCGGGTTGGCAACTCGCTGGCAGTGCTCGTCGGCGACTACCTGTTCGCCCAGTCCGCGGCACGCTGTGTCGGCACCGGCAACCTGCGCGTGATCGGGCTGTTCGCCTCTACGCTCGGCCTGATGGTCCAGGGGCAGGTGCGCGAGGCCTCGCGGGGCAGCCGGCCGCACCAGAAGCTCACCCGTGAGGCCTACTACGAGACGATCTGGGGCAAGACCGCCGCGCTGTTCGTGCTGGCGGCGGAGGGCGGGGCGATTCTGGGCGGGGCGCCGGAGCCGCACGTGGAAGCGATGCGCGCCTATGGCCGCCACCTCGGGCTCGCCTTCCAGGTGGTGGACGACATTCTGGACTACGTGGGCGACGAGGCGGTGCTTGGCAAACCGGTGGGCAGCGACCTCCGCCAGGGGATCATCACCTTGCCGGTGATCTACCTGCGCGAGGAGCTGTCGCCTCAGGCATTCGCCGAGCTGTTCGAAGCCGCCTCGATCGAAGAGATTGTGGAACGGATCAAGGCGAGCGGGGCGATCGACCGCGCCTACCAGGACGCGGCGTGGCAGGTGGATCTGGCGCGGGAGGCGCTCGCCGCGCTCCCAGCCGGCCCGATCCGCGACACGCTGGAGGAGATCGCGCTGCTGGCGCTCCGGCGCACCGCCTAGCCCGAGGGCTCCGCGCGGCTGGCGCGGGCTAGCGCAGCCGCCGGAGCCACTGCCGCAGGCGGGTCATGAAGTCCGGGTTGCGGCGCGAGCGGTAGTCGATCACCTGGCCGCGCCAGATCGGGCCGCTCGGGCCAGCCGCGCGTCGGTTGGCCACCGAAACCCCAATGGCCAGCACGAAGAAGACAATGCTCAACACACTGGTCCAATAAGCGACCAGCGCCAGCGGTGGAATCAGGTTGCAGATGAGCGACACCAGCACCAGCACGATGCTGGCGATCATGAACTGCTCCATCGGCGCGCGCCGGAGGAACCCGCGCAGTGCGCGGTGCAGCCCAGCCCGAAATGTGGCCGTCCGGCGCGCCAGCTTGGAGGAGACGGGCTCCCGGACAGGCCGGCTGTCGAGTCTGCGAAGGAGATCTTCGATCTCGCGCTGGTACCGCTCGCTCACGCCCGCCTGCCTCGGAACCCGATGAAGGTGCTGCCAGTATACCACTGGCCCTGCAGTCACGTTCCAAAGGGCACGCCCCGCCGTCTTAGCCTGGGAGGGACGTGCCGGTGTCGAGCGGCTGGACCAGGTCGGCTTGGACCCAGCCGCGGTGGCCGCTGTCGTCCTGCACCTCCACCCAGGCGTGGTCGCCGTCCAGCACTTCCGGGCCGACGACCCGGACGACGCTCCCTTCCAGCAGCACGGTGAGCCGCTGGGAGCCAGCGGCCGGTTCGCTACGCAGCGAGGCGCCCTGGCCATCGGTGTTCACGATTACCACCTGGCCGCCTCGCGGCAGGGGCGTCGGTACCGCCGCGGGAAGACGCGTCGGTGTGGGCGGCAGGGAGCTGGTCGCGGCGGCCGGGGATGCACGGCGCTGGACGCTCGCGCCGGTCGCCGCGAGCGTCCACCAGGCGAGGGCGACCAGGAGCAGCGTGACGACGAGCGCAGCCACCAGCGGCCAAACCTGGCGTCCCCGGCTGGCCGACTCCTTGAACGGGCGGGCGCACCACTCGCACTCCTGCGCATCTGGCGCGTTGCGCCCACCGCAGCCCACGCATCGGATCACGCGCTGTTCATCTCCCGGGCCAGCGCTGGCCCGTGTTCGTCAGGTCCGCCCCGTACCCGGGCGGGAGCATAGGCGTGCCCGAAATGTCTGTCAAGGTTCGTTGCACCGGCCCTCCCCCTATGCTACGATTTCGCCCGCCGTTCCCCACCGTTTGCAGCAAGCCGCTGGCGGAGCACTCTTGGCCATCATTATCGCCGTCGCGAATCAAAAGGGCGGCGTCGGAAAGACGACAACCACTGCCAACCTCGGCGCATCCCTGGCAGTGAAGGGCCATCGGGTGCTGCTGGTCGACATGGACCCGCAGGGCAACCTCACCAGCGCGTTCGGATTGGACAAGGGTGTCCGCCAGACCGTCGCCGACGCGCTGCTCGACCGCCGTGTCCCGCTCCCGATTGTCAGCGTCGAGAATGGCTCCGAGGGTCGGCTCGATCTCGTCCCGGCCGCGACGGAGCTCGCCGTGGCCGAAGCCCAGCTCATGAACAAACTGGGCCGGGAGCTTCGCCTGCGCGACCAGCTCAGCGGCGTCGAAGGGCAGTACGCGTTTGTCTTGATCGACACCCCACCGTCACTCGGCACGTTGACGATCAATTCACTGGTGGCAGCCCACTACGTCGTCGTCCCCACCGAGGCGCGCTTCTTCTCCTTGCAGGGCTTGCAGATGCTCGAGGATACGATCCAGGAGACGCTCTTCCTGAATCCACGCCTGAAGGTTCTCGGCATCCTGCTCAGCAAGCTGGATCGCCGGCTGAAGGAGGAGCGCCTGGTATCGGACCATCTGCGCGAGCGCTGGGGTGACGCGGTGTTCGAAACGGAGATCGGCACAAACAGTAAGATTCTGGAAGCTGGCTCCTCGGGCGTCTCGGTCTTTCGCTATGCGGGGGGCGACAAGGCGGCGGACCTGTATCTGAGCCTGGCGGATGAGGTGTTGCGCCGTGTCCAATAATAACCTTAGCAAGCAGCGCGGCGGGTTCAACCCTAGCCGCTTGCAGCGCGACGATGGGCAGCCCTCCCGTCCGGCGCAGCTCGTCCAGCAGATTCTCGACGCGCCGGTCACCTCTCAGGCCAAAGGCTTCACCGAGGTCAAGATCATCGGCGTTGGCGGCGGTGGCAACAACGCCGTGAACCGGATGATCGAGGCGGGAGTGCAGGGCGTCGAGTTCATCGCGGTTAACACCGATGCGCAGGCGCTAGCAATGTCGAACGCGCTCAAGAAGATCGCCATCGGTGGCCGTGCAAATCGTGGCCTCGGCGCTGGGGGCGATCCCTCGGTCGGCGAGCGCGCCGCTGAGATCAGCGCGGACCTGCTGCAGGAGGCGATCGCCGGCGCCGACATGGTATTCGTCACCGCTGGAATGGGCGGTGGCACCGGAACCGGCGCCTCGCCCGTCATCGCGGAGATCGCCCGCAAGGCGCACGCGCTCACCGTTGGCGTCGTCACAACCCCCTTCGGCTTCGAGGGCATGCGCCGCCGCCGCCTGGCGGAGGAAGGGGTTCAGCGGCTCAAGGAGAAGGTCGACGCGCTAATCGTCATCCCGAACGACCGGCTGATGCAGATGGCCGACAAGCAGATGACGGTGGTGCAGGCGTTCCGCATGGCGGACGATGTGCTCCGCCAGGGGGTGCAGGGCATCTCCGATCTGGTGACCATCACCGGCGTCATCAACCTGGACTTCGCCGACGTGCGGGCGATCATGGCGAACGCCGGCACGGCGCTGATGGCGATCGGCGAAGCGCGCGGCGAGGGCCGGGCGATGGCCGCCGCCCGCGCCGCGATCACGAGCCCGCTGCTCGACGCCTCCATCGAGGGAGCGCGGGGCGTCCTGGTGAACGTCACCGGCGGGCCCGATCTGACGCTTGCCGAAGTGACCGAGGCAGCCAACGCCATCGCTGCGGCGGTAGACCCGGCCGCCAACATTATCTTCGGAGCAGTGATCCACCCCAAGGCGCAGGAGACCTTCCGGCTGACCGTGATCGCGACCGGCCTGCCCGAGACCAGCCAGCGCGGGCGGGCAGAGCCGGCGTCGGAGCGGCTGCGCCATCCCGCCGAGCTGCCCGAGCGTGACGCGGACTTCCCGCGGCCGCGCCCATACCCGCCGGCCGAACCGGCCCTCGACGCGGCCAGCGACCTGGATCTGCCCGCCTTCCTACGCCGCCGGCGCGGCTAAGTCGCGCCGGTTCCCGGGCTGGTTATGATCGTGCCCATCTTGGCCCAGCCGTAGGTGTCCACCTGGGCGGCGGGCACGTTGATCACGACCTGGTTCGCCCGAATCGTCTGCACCACCTCGAACGGGACATAGATGTCGGTGGCGAGGTGGCGGTCGACCACAAAGTCGTTGTCCCGCAGCTCCTTCACCTCGCCAACCCGCTCCCCGTCGCTGCCCAGCACATCCATACCGACCCGGATCTGCGAGCGGAGCACCTGTGGCTGTCCCGCGAGCTCGGCTGGTGCGGGCTCAAGCCGGCCGATTCGCAGCCGGTTGTGCACGTCTCGCACTCCGGGCACCGACTCCGCGGTGTCCTCCGCCATACGCTTGGCCTCGCGGCTGGACACTATGCCCTCGAGGGTGACCTCCCCGTTCTCGACTCGCACCTCAATGCCGCTGGCGTCGAGCTGCCCGTGCTGTGTGAGCCGCTCGCAGACGTCCTCCCAGATACGCTCGTCGGAGCGACGATAGCCGCGCGGGCCGCGCCCGGTGTAGGGACCGGGAACCATCCAGGCTTCGGTGTATCCCCAGGTGACAGGGCGCATCGCGCCCGGGCCAGCGTACTCGCGGCGCACCATCTCCCAGCCCTGGCCGGCCCAGCGGCCAGGCGGGGCGTACTCTGCCTCGCCTCGGGGACGATCGCGGTCGAAATCGGCGGGAGCCATGGCCGTGCCTCCTTTGTAGAGCCTGCACCGGCCGGCACCGGTGCTACCCGGCGGACTGAACAGCCGCAAATGGCGTGCCCGCGGGCCGCCCGCGCCGGCGCAGTGCAGCGGCCGATGGGTGAGAGGAGGCGCTTCCATCGATCCGGCGCGGTGGCCACGGCCATTCGCTGTGCGGCGGGCTGGCGCTGGCCGTGGCGCTCATCAGTCGCCGAAGCTGATGCCGAGCCCGCGCGCGGTGCGCACCAGCTCGCCGTCCGGCGGCACCGACTTGAGCACGCCGCAGGCTTCGGCCAGGGTGACCGCGGTGATCTCCCCGCCCCGCAGCGCCACCATCTGGCCGAAGCGCCCCTCGGCTACCAGCCGCACCGCGGCGGCGCCGAAGCGGGTGCCCAGGATGCGGTCGAACGGAGAGGGGCTCCCGCCCCGCTGGAGGTGGCCCAGCACCGTGCAGCGCGCCTCGCGGGCTGTCCCCCGACTCACCTCGGTCGCCACCCAGTTTCCGATCCGGCGCAGGTCGAGCCGAAAGCCGGCCGCGTCCTGCGCGCGCCGCTCCGGCTGGTCCAGGCCGCCGACCGGCGAGGCCCCCTCGGCGACGACGACGATGCTGAAGTGCGCTCCGGCCGCGTCGCGGCGGGCGACCGCCTCGCGGACCTTCTCCATCCGGAAGGGAATCTCGGGTATAAGGATCACGTGAGCGCCGCCCGCGAGTCCCGCGTGCAGGGCGATCCAGCCGACCGTGCGCCCCATCAACTCCAGGACCATGACCCGATGATGGCTCTCCGCCGTAGTGTGCAGCCGATCGATCGCGTCCGTGGCGACATGCAGCGCGGTGTCGAAGCCGAAGGTCACGTCCGTCGCCGCGACGTCGTTGTCGATCGTCTTGGGCACGCCCACCACGTTCACGCCCAGCGGCTGCAGGTCGCGGGCGATCGCCAGCGTCCCGTCGCCACCGATAACGATCAGGCAGTCGAGGCCAAGGTCGCGCACGCGCTGTGCGACCTCCTGAGAGCGGTCGACGTAGACGATGCTGCCGTCGCGCTGCACTGGGCAACGGAAAGGGTTGCTGCGGTTGGTAGTACCGAGGATCGTCCCGCCACGCGGCAGGATGTCGCGCACGTCGGCTTCGGTGAGCTGGCGGGTACGGTTGTCGGCGAGCAGACCTTCGAAGCCGTCGAGAATGCCCAGCACCTCCCAGCCGTACTCGACCAGGGCGGTGGTGACCACCGCTCGGATGACGGCATTCAGTCCCGGGCAATCGCCGCCGCCGGTCAGCACGCCGAGTCGCAGCCTTTCAGCCCTCTGCACCTGGCTCCCCTTCTGGAGACGCTGCCTCAGTATAGAACGGGGTTTGTATGGGCCGGGTGAGCAGCGCCTCCAGGCTGACCTGGCGCCTCGCCGCCGTCGCCAGGCCGGAGGCGCTTGCGCGGGATTGGCGCGTGGCGATGTCGCTCCTGGTCGCCCTGCTCGGGCTGGCGCTGGCGCTATGGGTGAGTAGCGCCGTGTTCGAGGGAATCCCGCACAACGAGGACGAGCTTGCCTTCGAGTATCAGTCCAAGGTATTCGCCGGCGGGGCGCTGGCCGGGCCGGCCCCGCCGGTCCCGGGGGCGTTCTTCGCCCCCTTTGTGATCGACCTTGCGGGTAAGCGCTTCGCGAAGTATCCCCCCGGCTACCCACTGCTGCTCGCTCCGGGCTCGGCGCTGGGCGTCCCCTGGCTGGTCAACCCGGTGCTCGGGGCACTGTCGCTGCTGCTGCTCTCCTGGATCGGGGCACGCTGCTTCAGCGCCCCGGCCGGTCTGCTGGCGGCGCTGCTCGGCGCCACCTCCCCGTTCTTCCTGGAGTACGCCGGATCGCTGATGTCGCACACCGCCACGCTGTGCCTGGTGCTCGGCTTCCTGGCGCTGTTCGTTGTCGCCCTGGAGCCCGGGCGCGGGCGGGCGGCGCTCGCCGCCGGGGCGCTGGCCGGGTTCGTCTTCCTGGCTCGCCCGGCCACCGCGCTCGGGGTGCTCGCGCCGTTCGCGCTCTACGCGCTCTGGCTGGGTCAGCGGGGCCGGGGGCGCGATCTGATGCTTCCGCTGGCGCTCGGCGCGCTGCCGGGGCTGCTCACGCTCCCGCTGTACAACGCGGTCCTCACCGGCCAGCTCCGTCTGAGCCTGTACGACCTGTGGTGGCCGTTCGATCGCTACGGCTTCGGCGAAGGGATCGGCACGCTCGGCCGCCACACCCCGGCGATGGGATGGTACTACGTGCAGCTCAACCTGGAGCAGGTGGCGCCGACCCTCCTCGGCTGGCCACTCTCTGGCTACGCCGCGTTCGTGCTGTTTGTCGTCGAGGCGCTCTGGGTGGCGTGGCAGCTTCGGCCCGGCCGCGGGCGCCTTCGGCCGGGCCGCTTGGTGCTGGAGGGGCTACTCATTTTGAGTGTCCTCACCCTGATCGCCGCCTACGTCCCCTACTGGGCGCCGCATCCGCGCTACTACTACGAGGGGCTCGGTGGCTTTCTGCTCGTCAGCGCGCTCGGAGCGCTGCGGCTGCTGTCGCTCCTGGGTGGCCAGCGGTTTGGGCGGCTGAGCGTCCAGCTCGAGCCATCGGGAACCGAAGGCTCGGGAGCGCCGCTGGCTGCCGTCCGGCGGGACTCAGACTCCCTGGGCGGCGTCTCGCTGGTGCAGCTTGCCGTCGGGGCGGCGCTGGCCATCCTGCTGGCGGTTGGCCTGTTCACCTCGACGCCCGGCTACCTCTGGACGCTGCACGGGAAGAACTTCTTCACCCGGGCCAGGCTGGATGCGGTGGAGGCGGCCGGGCTGAAAAACGCGCTGGTGCTGGTGGTGCAGGAGCGCGACTGGTCCGACTACGGCTCGGTGTTTCCGGCCAATAGCCCCTGGTTCGACGGAGACGTGGTCTATGCTCAGTACACGGACGAGGCTACCCTCGCCCGGCTGCGACGCGCTTTCCCTGGCCGCGCCTTCTACCTGCTGCGCGGCACGGACCTGCGGCCGTTCGGGTAGCGGCTGCTCTATCATCGAGGAGCACCATGCGCGTCGCCCGGTACACCGAAGCGCTCCAGGCCCTGCTGGACGCCGCCCGCCGCGAGGGGGTGGCGGCCATCGGGCGAATTCAGGATATCCAGGAGCGCTCGCTCACGGTGAACAACGGGGTGCTGGAGCGGGTCAGCGCCGGCCAGGCGGCCGGGCTCGGGGTCCACGTGTTCACCCCCGAGGGGTTGGCCGGCTTCGCCAGCACCGATCGGATCACGCCTGCCGAGGCGGCCCGGCTCGTGCGCGAGGCGGCGGCGCTGGCGCGCGCCGCCGCCCCACTTGACCCGGAGCGCAATCGGGCGATCTTCGAGCTGCCGCCGGGCGACGCGCGGGTGCTGCCGAACCCGGGGCGCGCGCTGGCGGACACGCCAGCGCGCGCGCAGTCCGAGGCGCTGCTGGCCGTGAATCGGGAGGCGCAGGCGCTGGCGCGGGGTTTCTCGGTGCGCAGTGGCCACTTCGTCGCCGACGAGGAGTGGCGGGTGGTTCGCTCGGACGGCACGGATGTGTCGTTCAGCCTGCCGCACGCCTTTGTCCGCCACGACTTCACTGCCCGCTCGCGCTCCGGCGCGGCGACGACCGGCTGCGCGGTGAGCGGCGCCGACGCGTCGGTGCTGCTCGACCCGGCCAACCAGGAGCGGCTGCTCCGTCGCGCCCGGGCGGCGGTGGGCCGGGCGCGAGCGGTGCTAGACGCGCCGCGCGTGCGTGGCGGCAGCTACACACTGGTGCTGGATTACGCGCTGGCGAAGGGGTTGGCGCATGAGGCGTTCGGGCACGCCTCGGAGACCGACGGCGCCGAGACCTCGATCCTGGCCCGCGATGGCACGCTGCGGCTGGGCGAGCAGGTTGCCCGGCCGAGCGTCTCGATCGTCGACGAGCCGATCCTGGGCGACTACGCCTACCAGCCGATCAGCGCTAACGGCCTCCCCCGCGAGACGGTGTTCATCATCCGCCACGGGGTGCTGGAGTGCGGGCTGGGCGACCTGTTCTCGGCGGCGAAGGCCGGAGTGCCGGTGACCGGCGCCTGCCGCGCCGAGAGCTACCGCAGCCGGCCGCTGCCGCGCATGAGCAACATCCGCATCGAGGTCGAGGGCGCGGCTCCGCTTCAGGCGGACGTCGATACCATCCAGCCTGAAGAGCTCCGCCAGGCCCTGCTCGCCTCCGGGCTCATCGCCTCCAGCGAGCAGGTGCTGTTCCTGTCGGGCTACAAGGGCGGGCAGGTGAATCCGAAGCTGGGCGACTTCGTCTTCAACTGCGCCGCGATCTACGACCTGAGCGACGGCGCCAGCCCGCGGCAGCCAGCGGTGTTCAGCGGCAAGAGCCTGTCCGCGCTGTGGGCGATTCGCGCTGGCCTGGGCGCGCTGCACCTGGATGCGATGGGCCACTGCGGCAAGGGCGGCCAGAGCGTCCCGTCCAGCGGCGGCTCGCATGCCTTCTTGGTGCTCGATGCCCATCCAGACGTGGTGATCGGGGGCACCTGATGGCCGGTTTGGGGGTAGGAGCGTGACGTTTGCCGACCATCTGGCGGCGCGCCTCGACCGGCGACCCGCGGTGGGCGGGGTGGAGGTCGTGGGCTGGCGCTTCGATCTCTCCGACTCGCGGGCGATCCGCGCCGGCCTGAAGGACAGTCGCATCGGTGGTCCCTACGATCCGCCGTCGGTCGCCGCCTCCATCGGCGGCGGAATCTTTGTCGTCTGGTCGGACGGGCTCTACACCTACGGCAACGTGGACGCGCAGGCGGTGGAGGCGTTCGAGGCGCGGCTGCGCGCCTGGCGCGAAAGCGCGTTCGCCGACCCCTACGCTCCGCCGCTGCTGCCCCCGGCCAGCTACCCCGCGGTCGAGACGTTCGATCCCCGCGTGGCGGCGATCGTCGACGGCGACACCGAGCTCCTGTTCCGGCTCCTGCAGCGGGCGCTAGAGACCTGCCGTGCGGCCGGGGCGCGGATCGTGGACGCTGGCGTGGGTGCCGGGGTGGGGACGCGCTGCCTGTGCTCGTCCACCGGTATCTGGGTGAGCTACCAGGAAACCTCGTTCAGCTACTGGGCCTCCGCAGACGACCTGTACTCGCGTGGCTACTCCAAGCGCCGGGTCATCGACGAGCCGGAGGCGGAGGATCTGATCCAGGATGTTGCCATGACGAGCGCCGCGCTGCGCTCGGAAGCGCCTCCGCTCACCGGCCAGCTCCCGGTGGTTCTGCCGCCAGACGAGGCTGAGAGCTTTTACAGCCACTACCTGGGCGCCAACCTCGCCGGCTCCGCCGTGGTCAACGGCCATGCCGCCTTCACCCTGGACGACTTCAAGAACGGCAAGCAGGTGGCGCGTTCGGACCTGGACCTGTGGGTAGACACGCTGCTGCCACTGGAAGGCGCCGCCACCCCGGCGACGTCGGAAGGGGTGCCGGGCGGGCGGACCGATCTGATCACCGCGGGGCGGCTGGTGACACCGCTGCTCGATCTGAAGTACGCCCGCCGGGCCGGCATGGCGCCCACGCCGCTGCCGCGTGGTGGGCCAGCCTTCCTGCTCCGCTCCCGCCGCGACGACCTTGCCCCGGCGGATCTGCTGGCCGACGTCGAGCGCGGACTATATGTCTATAGCCTGCTCGGGATGCATACCCAGGACGCGTCGAGCGGAAGCTACTCGCTCGTCGCCCCGCAGGCGCGCGCCATTCTGGATGGACAACTGCTCGACGGCAAGGTCAAGGCGGTGCTGGCGGGCAACTTCTTCGAGCATCTGCGCGACGAGCGAACCCGCTTCGCCCGCTTCCCCTTCGAGTGGAACCCTGGCCTCCGCGTTCACTGTACGGTGAGCGCGGGCGACTGAGCCGGCACGGGCGGGTGGCTCCCTGGCGAAAGAGCAGGGCGCGCCAGTAGAATCGCTCCGACCGCGGAAGGAACGAGGCCGCCATGCTCGCCGAAGTGCCGGAAGGTCCACCGCGCTCCCCTCTAGGAGGGCTGCTCTTCCGGATCCTGACGATCGTTGCGTTCCTGGTGCTGACCGGCCAGCTCTGGCGACTGCAGATCGTCGAAGGCACCACGTACCGGGCGAAGGCGGACAACAACCGGATCCGCAAGGCGGCCATTCCGCCCCCGCGCGGCATCATCTACGACCGCAACGGGCTCATCGTCGGCGCCAACGCCCCGATCTTCGTCGTCTCCGTCGTCCCCGCCGACCTGCCCGACCACGGGGAAGCGGACGTGTTCGCCCGGCTGGGCGAGCTGGTAGGGGTGGACCCGGCCAGCATCCAGCAGGCGGTTGACAAGGCGCGCGATGGAGGTGATCTGTTCACCCCGATCCGGGTCAAGCGGAACGTGGACCGGATCGTGGTGATGCGCCTCGAGGAGCATCACCTGGAACTGCCGGGCGTAGTCGTTTCCGTGGACTCGCGCCGGGAATATAGCCAGGGGCCGCTCCTGGCGCACATCATCGGCTTTACCGGCATGCTCTCGCCAGGCCTGGTTGGCCAGGCGGAGTACCAGGCACGGCTAGCCCAGGGCTACTCGGACCACGACGAGATCGGCGCGAGCGGGCTGGAGAAGGAGTACGAGTCGGAGCTCCGGGGCCGCCCCGGCCGCCGCATTTACGAGGTGGAGGCCGGTGGGCGCGAGGTCGGCGAGCTTCAGCGGGAGAACCCCGAGCCCGGCCACAACCTGGTGCTCACCATCGACGCCGAGCTGCAGCGCGCGGCGACGGACATCCTGCAGCAGGGCCTGCGGCCGGACTCGAGCGGCGCCGCGATCATGCTGGACCCGACCAACGGCGAGGTCCTGGCCATGGTCAGCCTGCCCACCTTCGACGACAACATCTTCGAGGCGGACGAGCGCGACGACGAGAAGACGCAGTTGCTGCAAGACGAGCGGCAGCCGCTGTTCCCCCGGGCCACCGCCGGGCTCTACCCGCCCGGCTCCACGTTCAAGCTCGTCACCGCGGCCGGCGCGCTCCAGGAAGGGGTGGCGACCCGCGACACGGTGATCGAGAGCAAGGGGGCGATCTACGTTCCCGACGACAACAACCCGGCCTTCAAGCGTCGCTTCCCTGACTGGGCGCCGTTGGGCAAGTTGAACCTCATCTCTGCTATCGCCAACTCGTCCAACGTGTACTTCTTCTACCTGGGCGGTGGCTACGAGCCGGAGGGGTTCGTCGGCCTCGGCAACGAGCGGCTCGCCCACTACGCCCGCCAGTTCGGCTACGGCGCGCCCACGGGCATCGACCTGCCGGTCGAGGAGGACGGGCTGGTGCCGGATGAGCAGTGGAAGCAGCGGAACCTGGGCCAGCCCTGGTTCAAGGGCGACACCTACAACATGGCCATCGGCCAGGGCTTCGTTCAGGCCACCCCGCTGCAGGTGGCCAACGCCACCGCGGTCATCGCCAATGGTGGGACGCTACTCCGGCCACACCTGGTCAAGGACATCACCGATTCCGAGGGGCACGTGCTGCGGAGCATTCCACCGACGGCGATCCGTACGGTGGATGTCAACCCCGCGCACCTGCGCACGATTGCCGAAGGAATGGAGGCCGGCTTCACCATCGGGACGCTCCTCAAGGACCTCCGCATCCCGGAGCTGCGGGTTGCGGCCAAGACCGGCACCGGCGAGTACGAGGGTGAGCGCGACGCCAACGGGAACCTACCGACACACGGCTGGTTCACCGCTTTCGCTCCCGCGGACCATCCGCAGGTGGTGGTAGCGGTCTTCGTCGAAAAGGGCAGCGGCAGCCACGACGCCGCCCCGATCGGGATGCGGCTGCTACGGTATTACTTCCACCTGCCCGACACGCCGCCGAGCCCGACGCCCACCCCGGCCAGCCACTAGCCACAACCGGCCGGGTTACTCGAACGCCGCCTCGACCCCACGAGCGCGCGGTTCGCCGTTCAGAAACGCGTGCGCGAGCGGAACGACGCGGAACATTACCCAGACGTCGAGCGCGCAGGCATCGCGCACCACCCGGCTGACCTCGCGTGCAATGCGCCGGCCGTAGCGGTAGACCTCCTCGTCAGAGCTGAGCTCCACCCACAGCTCCACGTCCGGACGCCCCCCTTCGACGACGAAGCGCCGCACGACGACCGAGTCGGGCCCGGTGCGGAACGCTCGCCCAATCTCCTCCTGAACCGCGGCACGTGTCGCCTGATAGACGTCGGCCGGGCCATAGAAATCCACGAACAGCATCACACCCTCTCGCCCGCATCCTAGCACGGGGCCCAGTCCCCAAGGCACCGATGTTGTACCAGTCCCTCGCGCTCGGGGGAAGCGGCATGTTACGATCGGGCCGGAGATGTCGAGGGTGTCAATCGGGTTTCTCGACTACGGGAGAGCAGCATGGCGGAGCAGCAGCCTGGCGAAGCATTTACGCGACTCAGCCCGCGGGAGGCGAAGGAGATGGCCGACCGGGGCGAGGCGACCTTTGTGGACGTGCGCGAAGATTGGGAGTACGCCCGGGACCACATTCCCAGCGCGCGGCACATTCCGCTCGGACGGATCATCAGCCGCCCGGCGGAGGCAATTCAGCAGGATCACGTCATCTTCGTCTGCGAGGTCGGCCAACGCAGCGCGGTCGCGGCCGAGATGGCGGCGGCGCTGGGCAAGCAGCGGGTCTACAACCTCGAAGGAGGGATGACCGCCTGGCGGCGCGAGCAGCTCCCGGTGGAGCGCTGAGCTACAGCCGCGCCGCCGCGGCGTCGAGCGCCTTCTGAATCGCCGTGGCCACCAGCGTGGCGCAGGCGAGCTTTTCGGCCGGCAGGCCATCGAGCGCCTCGACCAGCCGGTCGCCAGTCAGCTCCCGGGCCTGCTCCAGCCGCCGTCCCTGCAGGAGCACGGTGGCGATGCTCGCGCAGGCGATGCAGGCATTGCAGGCGAGGGCACGGAAGCGCGCGGCGACGATCCGCCCGTCGCTCATCCGCAGGGAGATGATGACGAGATTGTCGTCGTCCGCCGCGGTACCGATGGCGGTGGCATCGTCCAGGGCGCCGACGTTCCGTGGATGCTGAAAGTGGTCGATGGCGGTAGCGGAATAGCTCGCCACGGCGTCTCGGGAAGAGGCAGCGAAGGGCCGGCCCGGTTGCTTGGGCCGGCCCTTCGGCGTTCAGGAACGAACGGCTAGGATTTGGTCACCGGTGAATTGCTGGGTGTGCGAGCTCACCGCACCCAGCAGCACATCAGTCACGAGCCACTAGGGCTGCTTGGTCTCGGGTGAGGGCAGGGGCGCCTCTGGTCGGCCGTGCACCTCCGACGGCGAGGGACGCTCGATGGGGCTCGCAGCCGGTGCTGCCCAGGTGTCCTCCCAGCGATCCTCGGGCTTCCAGAACGTTCGGTAGGCCCAGTAGCCGCCCGCGCCGACCAGCAACCCGAGAATGAACATGAACATCGCGTTGTCCTCCTTCGGTGGGCTGTGCGCCTGTCGCCAGAGATAATGAGTAGAACGGACGTAGCCAGGAACCGCCCGTGCCGCCTCGCGCTGCAAGGATCATACCGCCGCGGAATCCTGGCCCGCGGCACGCCTGGCGAAGGGAGTGAGGGCGGGGGGATTCGAACCCCCAACCCTGGGCTTAAAAGGCCCCTGCTCTGCCGTTGAGCTACGCCCCCCGAAACGGATCGCCCGGCACGGGTGAGGGATGCCGCGGGCTAGTGTCCGCAGGAGCAGCCGCTCCCGCAGCCGCCGCTCGACTGCACGTTCGGGTTGGTAATCTGGAAGCCCTGGCCCATCAGGCTGTCCACGTAGTCGATCTGAGCCCCCTCGACGTAGGGTGCGCTCACCGGATCGATGAACACCCGCAGCCCGTCGAGCTCCTCGATCGTGTCGTCGGGCCGCGGCTCCTGCTCAAGCGACATCCCGTAGGCCGGGCCGGAGCAGCTCATCCCGCGCACCCACACGCGCAGCGCCGCGCCCTGCCGGTTATTCTGTTCTAGGACTTCCTTGATCTTGGCCGAGGCCAGGTCGGTAATACTCAGCACGCAACGGACCCCCAGGCTGACGTCACTTGGCAGTGTACCCGATTGCCGGAGCCCAGCGCAGGGATGCGGACCATATCCGGAATCCGGAGCGGTGTGCGCCGGCCGGGGCATGGTAAGGAGCGATGGACGTGATGCTGCACTACGATGGCGAGATCCAGATCGCCAAGCTCCACGTGGGATCCTACCCGAACGAGATTTACCTCGTCGCGGACCCGGCCACGCGGGAGGCTTGGGTAATCGACGCCGGATACGAGCCGGAGCGGGTCGCCGCCGCGGCGGCGGGACTGAACGTGAAGGGCATTCTCATCACGCATGGCCACTACGACCACCACGAGCACCTGGACGAGCTACGGCGGCTGCTCGGGGTACCGGCTGGAATCGGGGAGGGCGATGAGGCGATGCTGTTCGTCGCGCCGGACTTCCTGATCCACGACGGCGACGAGTTCCCCTTCGGTCCACACGTGCTGCGGGCGATCCACACCCCGGGCCACACGCCCGGCAGCACCTGCTTCCTGGTGGGCAAGCACCTGTTCACCGGCGATACCCTGTTCCCGGGCGGGCCGGGCAACACGAAGACCCCGACGGGCGATTTCCCGACCATCATTCGCAGTATCCGCGAGCGGCTGTTTACCCTGCCCTCGGACACTCGGGTCTATCCCGGCCACGGGGCGGACACCACGATTGGAGCGGAGGCGCCGTACCTGGACGAGTGGATCGCCCGCGGCTGGTAGCGTCCGCGCTCTGCCTGGCTCCGACTACGCCCGAGGGTCTGGGCTGAGCGCCAGCCCGGGAAGTGGCGGAGAGGAAGGTGAGCCTGGTCCGGGGCCAGCCTCGCGCGGGCAGCGCGCCCGGCCCCGGCCAGATCGCTACGAGTACAGCCGCAGCCGACCCTGGCGCAGTGCGCCGTTGGCGACCTTCTTGATCGCTTCCAGCGCGGCCTGATCCCATTCAGAGATGAACGTGATCGCGGTCCCAGCGCGACCCAGGCGGCCGGTGCGGCCGATGCGGTGGATATACGCCTCCGCGGACTCGGGGACGTCCAGGTTGATGACGTGCGTCACCTCCGGGATGTCCAGCCCGCGCGCCGCGACGTCGGTGGCGACGATCAGGGACAGCGCCCCGCTGCGGAATCGGCTCAGCACCTGCTCGCGGCTCCGCTGCGGCATGTCGCCGTGCAGCGCCTCCACCTCCACCCCCCGGCGGTGGAGGAAGTGGACCAGCCGGTCCACGCCGGCCTTGGTCCGGCGGAAGATGATCGCCCGCTCCGGCCGCTGCTCCTGCAGGATCTCCAGCAGCGCCTCGCCCTTGTCGCGCTCGGCGACCTCGTAATAGCGCTGCTCGACCTCGGCGACCGTTGGCTCCTCGGGCCGCACCCGGATCCAGACCGGTTCGCGCATATGGCGGCGCGCCAGGATGCGCATCACCAGCGGCATGGTCGCCGAGAACAGCGCCGTCTGCCGCGTGCGCGGGGTCTGGCGGATGATCCGCTCGACGTCGGGCATGAAGCCCATGTCGAGCATGCGGTCGGCCTCATCCAGGATCAGCATCGACAGGTGCCGCAGGTCCAGCGTCCCCCGCCGCAGGTGGTCCAGCACCCGGCCGGGCGTACCGACGACGACCTGGACGCCGGCCTTGAGCGCCTCAAGCTGCGGGCCCATCCGGGCGCCACCGTACAGCGTGATGATGCTGAGCCCGCGAAACTGCGCCAGCCGGCCCAGCTCCTCGCTGATCTGCACCGCGAGCTCGCGGGTAGGTGCGAGCACCAGTGCCTGCGTCTCGCGTCGCTCCGGGTCGGCCAGCTCGACGATCGGGATGCCGAAGGCTGCGGTCTTGCCGGTGCCCGTCTGGGCCTGGCCCATCACGTCGCGGCCGGACAGCAGCGGGCCGATTACCTGGGCTTGAATCTCCGTGGGCTGGGTGTAGCCCATTGCGTCGAGCGCCCGGAGCAGGTCCGGGTGCAGCTCGAACGCGGCAAAGCCCCTCTCAGGGGCAAACGCGTGTGTTGCCAGAATAGTGCCTCCCTGGACACAAAAGAAAAGGGACGCGTAGCCCGTCTGGCCGCGTCCCCGCCCGTGCCCGGTTCTTCTAAGGATGTGCTTAACGCCATCAGTCAACAGAAGTATAGGCGATACGGAGGGCCTGAAACAATGTGGCGAGCGCGCGGGCCGCGGCCGGGGGAGCGGGCGCATGCCCCACCGAGGACCGTGCCGCGGCGGGATGCCGCTTACTGCGGCAGCGGGTTGCGCTTGATGTACGGGGCCAGCTCGGCGGCGACCAGCACCGCCTCTTCGATGCTCACCGAGCTCGCGATACCCTTGCCGGCGATGTCGAAGGCAGTGCCGTGGTCCACCGAGGTCCGCAGGATCGGCATCCCGGTGGTCACGCTGACGGTGCGCTCGAAGTCGAGCGTCTTGGCGGCCACGTGCCCCTGGTCGTGGTAGAGCGAGATCACCGCGTCGTAGCGGCCCTGGAGCATCTGGTGGAACACCGCGTCGGCGGGGATCGGCCCATGTGCGTCGATGCCCTCGGCTCGCGCCTGCTCGACGGCCGGAATGATCTCCGTCTGCTCCTCGGTGCCGAACATGCCGTGCTCGCCGGCGTGAGGGTTGAGCGCGGCGACCGCCAGGCGGGGCCGTGGCACCTCGAAGCGCAGCATCGCCGCGTGTGCTTTGCGAACACAGTCGAACACGTTCTGCCGAGTCACCTCGTCACACGATTCGCGCAGCGACATGTGGCGGGCCATAAAGAAGATCCGCAGGTTCCGGCCGCGGATGGTGAACATGGTGAGCAGATCGGGGCTGTTGGTCAGCGCTTTCAGCATCGCGGTGTGGTCGAGGTAGGGCACCCCACCTAGCCGCAGCGCCTCCTTGTTCACCGGCGCGGTGGCGAGGGCGTCGAGCGCCCCGCTCAGGCAGAGCTCGATGCCGCGCTTGACGTATTCGAACCCGGCCCGTCCTGCGGCTGGCTGCACCCGGCCCCAGGCGATCTGATCCGAGCCCGGGGTCTTGACGTCGAGGACGTTGATCACGCTGGAAGCGAAGTCGGCTTCGTCCGGGTGGGCGATCGCTTGCACGGGCAGGCTCTGGCCGAGCACTGCCTGGGCGCGGCGGACGATGTCGGCGTCGCCGATCACCACCACGCGCGCGGCGGCGTGGACCTCTGGGTTGTTCAACGCGCCAACGACGACCTCGGGGCCGATCCCGGCCGGGTCGCCGATGGTGAGCCCAACCAGTGGGCGGGAGTCCTGGGGGGAGCGACTTGTGGCCATGCCACTGTCCAGACTAAGGAATGTAAGGTCTCGAACCCGCTCCGAGCGTAGAATCAATCATCAGCTAGCAAAACTGTACGCGTCCTGCGTGTTCGCTGTCGAACCCGGCTGAGCCCGAAGGAGGTGGCCATGGTCGAGGGACGTGGACGTGGGCGCCAGGCGTTCGGCGCTGGCGTGATCGCGGCGCTGCTGGCGACGCTGGCGATGGCGCTGCTGCGCCTGGTTTCCGGTACGCCTTCTCTGACGGAGACGCTGGCCGACGTTATTCTGGCGCTGCTGCCTGCGCCGATCTTCGCCGCGACACTGGATGCGCTCGGCCATGCCGCCAAGCCGCTGCTGTACCTGTGCATCGTCCTGGGCCAGCTCGCTGTCGGCGGCCTGCTGGGCCTGGTGTACGCCCGGATGCGGCCCGGCTGGCCGTCGGCGCTCCGGATCGCCCTCGGCCTCTGGGCGGTGTTCGCGCTGGTGGTGTACCCCCTCGCCGGCGACGGGCTGCTCGGGTCGTCGCTGAGCGGCGGCCGGCTGCTGACGCTGGTGCTGCTGCCGGCCGCGTTGCTGGTCTACGCGGCCTACCTGGTCTGGGGCGTCCGGGCGCCGGCGTCCGCCGCCTCGCCTGGCCCGGCAGCTCCTCCCGCGGAGGAGGGTGGACTGCCGCGGCGGGCGTTCCTGGCCCGGGTTGGGGTCGGGCTCGCCGCCGCCGTGATTGGCCTCGGCGGCTGGGCGGCGCTGCAGCCAATCGGCGGGCTGCGCGGCGGGCAACCGGCTCAGCCGTCGTCCGACGCGAACCCGACGCCGGCCGTGCCCCAGACGGCGTCGGACGGCTCACCTGCCCCGGGCAGCCCCTCCGCGCTGCCGGAGTTCCAGGTGCCGGGACTGAGCCCGGAGGTGACGCCCAACGCCGACCACTACGTCGTCTCGAAGAACTTCGTCGATCCATCGGTCGACGTCGGGAGCTGGCGGCTGCGGATCGATGGCATGGTGCGCCAGCCGCTGGAGTTCACCTACGAGCAGCTCCGGGCGCTGCCTCAGGTGACCGGCTTCTACACGCTGGAGTGCATCAGCAACGAGGTGGGCGGGGACCTGATGAGCACCGCCCGCTGGACGGGAGTCCGCCTGGCCGATCTGCTCCAGCAGGCCGGGCCGCTCGACGGCGTGGTGGACGTGGAGCTGCACGCGGCCGACGACTACGTCGAGAGCATCCCGCTGGAGCGGGCGCTACACCCGGACAACCTGATCGCCTTCGAGATGAACGGGGAGCGCCTGCCTGACAACCACGGCTTCCCGGCGCGGCTGCTGGTGCCGGGGATTTACGGCATGAAGAACGTCAAGTGGCTCACCCGGGTCAGTCTGGTGCCGGTCGACGTCAAGGGGTACTGGCAGCAGCGCGGCTGGAGCGACGTCGCGATTTACAAGACCACCTCCCGCATCGACGCCCCGGCAGCAGGAAAGACGCTCACCGCCGGCCAGCAGCCGGTCGCGGGAGTGGCGTTTGGCGGCGACCGCGGGATCACGCGGGTCGAGGTGAGCGTCGATGGCGGGAAGACCTGGCAGGACGCGAAGGTGAAGCCGGCGTTGTCGCCGTTCACCTGGGTGCTCTGGGTTGCCCCCTGGCAGGCGCAGCACGGCCGGGCGCTGCTGATGGTACGCGCGACGGACGGCACCGGCCAGGTCCAGACGGCCGAGCTCCACGACACCCTGCCCGACGGCGCCTCGGGCTACCATCGGGTGGTGGTCAACGTCGCATAGCGCGCCAGGGCCGGGGTCGGACGAGGCTGCCCGCCTCGCCCCCCCGCCCTGCGTCTAGTCAGACTCCTGCGGCGGCCTGGATGCTCTTCGGCGCCGGGCGGCTCACCCGGACCGGCTGGATATATTTCGCTACCAGATTCCTGCTGTCGACCACGCCGAGCTTCTCGTACAGGAACTCGAACTTGTCCTGGAGCCGGCCGCCGATCTCAGCCCGGATCTGCTCCGGCAGGTCCCACACCTGACGCTTGAACGGCCCCCACGCCTTCTTGCGTGTCTTGTAGATGAACTGCTCATCCGTTTCGCCTTCCACTCGCTCGTCGGCCATCTCCTTGCGCAGGAAGGCGTACATCTCCTGCTTCAGACTCTCCGGGAAGCTGCCGGAGTCGAAGGCGATGTTCTGGAACTCTGTTGCCAGGTGGATCTCCAGGCACTGCACCTCGGGGAACTTGTCGAACAGCTCGGCCGGCAGGGTGGAGGCGCCGTGCTGCACTGCCCCGCCCAGGCCGTACTCGCGCGCCACCTCGCCCAGACGCTGCAAGGTCTCGAAGTCGATCTTCACCCGGGCGATGGAGCCGTCCGGCAGCACCACGCCGCCGTGGGAGGAGCCGGTGTTCACGCTCACCTTGCTCAGCCCGCGCGCGTCGCCGGCCCGGTCCTTGAACTCGCGATTGAATCCGTCCAGGAAGGCGCGCAGCTCTTCGACAGTGCTGTTCTTCTTGCCGACCTCGCCGATCTCGCCGCCGATCGAGACGGTCACGCCTTTCGGCTCCAGCTCCCGGATCAGCGCCGCCAGCTCGGCGCAGCGCTGGTAGTTGTGGCGCTGCTGCTCGTCCAGCGTTGGGTAGCTCAGGTCCACCAGCGTGGAGGTGTCGATGTCGATGTTCTGGTAGCCGGCCGCGAGCGATTCGGAGATCAGCTCGCGCAGCGCCTGGATCTCCGCCTCCGGGTCCTTGGCGTAGCGCTTCGCGTTGGCCTGGTAGTGGTCGCCCTGGATGAATAGCGGGCCCTGGTGGCCCTCCTTGATCGCCGCCGCGGTGATCACTGTCGCGTACTCGGCCGGGCGCTGGAAGGTGTAGCCCAGCTCGGAGCGGGCGAGCTCGAAGATGACCATGCCCACGTTGTGGCGCACTGCCGCCCGCACCGCCGCCCGGGCAGTGTCGTAGGCCATCCCGCGAACGTTGATCGCCGGTACGGTGCGGTCCGTGTACTCGCCCCGCGCGCGTGCCTGATACAGCGCGTCGATGGAGGCGGACTGCACCCCGAGGTCCCAGGCCGCTTCCCAGATCAGCCAGCGCGCCGCCTCGCGCGTCTCCTCGTCGCCAAAGACGGCGGTGTACACCAGCCGGTCGATGACGTCCTTGCGAAACGCTGCCGGGTCGGTAACCCGAACACCGCCATTGACCTGGACGGCCTGCGCGGTAGATTTCAGCAGATCGCCAACGCTTGCGTACTGCACGCGTGCCTCCTCGGTTGGAGTCGTGCGCGGGCCCATGCCGCGTCAATCACGGCCAGGCGTCTGCGCCCGGGCAGCGCTCCTACCCCATCGCCGTGGAGGCTGCGCTGTCGCGCCCTTCCACAGGTGCGAGCGACCTGGCCTATAGCGCAGTATATCAGCGCTCCAGCAGCGCATTGCTCACACTCGTACAATGCTGCCATGTCCGAACAGCGATCCCGCCGACAGCTCGAGCACGTCAAAGTCAAGGCCACCCTGGAGCGGCTGAGGGCAGGGAATCCGCGCGAGCGCTGCCGCCGCGCGCCCCCGCCGGAGCTGCTCAAGGGCATCCACGAATTCAACGAGGGCAAGTTCTTCGAGCAGCACGAGACCCTCGAGCTGCTCTGGCGCGCCGAGCGCGGCGAAATCCGTGCCCTGTATCAGGGAATACTCCACGTCGGTGTCGGGTTCTATCACCTGCAACATGGGAACTTCCATGGGGCGGTCACCAAGCTGGGAACGGGCATCGCGATGCTGGAGCACTTCCAGCCGAGCTGCATGCGTGTCGATGTGGCCCGCCTTGTTAAAGAAGCCCGGGTGGCGCGCGAGACGCTGCTCCGGCTGGGGGAGAGCCGCATCCAGGAGTTCCCGCCCGAGCTGGTGCCGCGGGTGCACCTGCGTCCAAGCCGCGGGAAATCGGCGGGTGGAAATCACGCCTGACCGCCCGGGGTTGGCATACAATATGCACCTTCGGCGCGCCAGTCGTTAATCAGGCGCGGGGCGCATACGGGGGAGTGCGCCGCCGCAGCACAGAGACATAGGTGAGAGTCATGCTATCCGCAGATCGCATCCTGACCGCCGCGGGGCGTGAGCGACTTGAGGCTGAGCTCGAGGAGTTGAAGACTCGCCGCTGGCGAGAGGTGGCGGAGAAGGTGGCCGCGGCACGGGAGCTGGCGAGCGGAGGCGATGAGGCCGACGCCACGGCGCTGGTAGAAGCGCAGGAAGAGCAGCTCCTGCTCCAGTTGCGGATCGCCGAGTTGGAACGTACGCTGGCCCAGGCCGAAACGATTGACGAGACGCGGTCGGACGACGGCGTGATCCGCCCTGGCTCGACCGTGACGTTCCGCGACGAGGACGGGGTGGACGCCTACACGCTGGTGGGCGCCGCCGAGGCCAATCCGCGTGCCGGGCGGATCTCCGTCAGCTCGCCCGTCGGTGCCCGCCTGCTCGGGCATCGCGTCGGCGATGAGGTGGAAGTGCCCACGCCGTCTGGCATGCGCCGGCTGCGCATCGAGCGCGTCGAATAAGCCTTTGCCGCGGTCGCGGCTTCGTGGCGGCCCGCCGGGGACGGAGTGTAGTATCCCGGCGGGCCGCTTCGCGCGGCACCGTCTTTCCGGGAGTTTATCGTTGCCGCGGCGGCTCGCTCTCGTCGCGCGGCTCGCGCTGGGTGTGCTTCTCCTCGCGCAGGGCCTGTCTACCTGGTCGGCCCCGTCTGGCCTGGCCAGCTTTCTCCGCGGCCACACTGCCTGGCAGGCGCTACCGGTCCTCGGCAGACTCCAGGCCATCGAGGTGGCCCTCATCGTCGCGCTCGTTCGCTTCGGCGCGGGCGTGTTCTTGGTGGGCGGCTTCATCACTCGCGGCATGGCGCTGCTCGGCTTCGCCACCAGCGCGCTGCTGCTCTGGCTCAACGCCGACGGTGCGCTCCTGAACCTCCTGGCGCTGCTGCTCGCGGCATCGGTGCTGCTGTTCGGCGGCGGCGGCTACACCCTGGACGGCGTGCTCGGCCGGATGCAGCGCCGGGCGCTGGAGCGCGAGCGGCGGCGCGAGGCGGCGCGGCAGCGTCTGCACGGCTAGCGGGCACCCCATGCCCAGCCAGCGGGTGGACGTTCTTGGCACCACCTGGCCGGTGGCCCAGGCCGCGCGCGACGTGCGGATCGACCAGCGCGCGGTGGACGCCCTGGCGACACGGCTGGCGGCCAGGCCTCTCGAGTGCCCCACCTGGCGCGTCTGGCCCCACTGGTGGGACGATTCCCCTCACACCGCCACCTACGTGCTCGTGCTGGATGCGCTGAACTTCTCCTTCTGGGGCGAGCCACGCTGGCGGGTGAGCTATGCCGGGCACACCTTCGACGGCTACTGGGCGCTAGCGGCGGCGCTGCGGCGCGGGCTGGAGGAGGGCTGGCCGCTGCTCGATGCGCGGGCGCTCGCCCGCGCGAGCGAGGCGGATGTCGCCCATCTGCTGCGGGGCGAAGGGCTCATCCCGATGCTGTCCGAGCGTGTGGACCAACTGCGGGACGTCGGCCGGGTGCTGCTGGAACAGTACGAGGGCAGCTTCGCCCACGCGGTCGCGCAGTGCGGCGGCAGCGCCGAGCGGCTGGTGAATCTGCTGGCACGGCAGTTCCCCAGCTACCACGACGCCTACCTGGTCGATGGCACAGAGGTCCACCTCTACAAGCGGGCGCAGCTCCTCGTCTCCGACCTGTTCGGCGCCTATGGCGGCGCTGGCCTGGGCCGGTTCGAGGACCTCGGCTGGCTCACCGCGTTCGCGGACTACAAGGTGCCGCAGGTGCTGCGCACCGAGGCAGTGCTGGCCTATTCCGCGCCGCTGGCGCGCCAGGTGGACAGCCTGCGGCCGATCCCGGCGGGGCATGCGTGGGAGATCGAGATCCGCGCTTGCACCGTCTGGGCGGTCGAATTCCTGCGCCGCGCGCTCGCTGCCCGCGGGCGCGCGCTGCTGGCCTTCGAGCTCGACTGGCTGCTGTGGAGCGAGGCGCAGGGACGCCAGCTACCCTTCCCCTACCACCGTACCCGCACCACTGCCTACTAACTGATGGGCGCGACGCGCTTCCTACTCCACGCTCCGCCTGCCGCTGGCCCCCGGCTCGGCCTGCTCGAGACGCCGCGGGGCCGGGTGCAGACGCCGGCCTACCTGCCCCACGCCGCCCGCGGGGCGGTGGGGAGCCTGCGTGTCTCGGACCTACAGGAGCTCCAGGCGCAGGCCCTGTCCGTGTCGCTGTACGCGCTCCAGCAGCGGCCCGGGGCCGCGGCCATTGAGGCACTGGGTGGGCTGCACGGCTTCGTCGGCTGGAGTGGACCGCTGCTGGCTGATCCCGGCGACCGCGAGGTAGCGGCGCTGGCTGGCGAGCCGGCGCCAACGCCAGGACGGCGGGCGCGTGGTGGCCAGGGGCGGCTGCTGCGCTGCGACGCGGCGGAGGCGCGCTACACCTCGTTTATCGACGGCTCGCTCCAGCGGCTCTCGCCCGAGGCGGCGGTCCTGCTCCAGTGGCGGCTGGGCGCAGACCTCGGCCGCTCGCCTCTGCCACCGCGGCCGCGCTCGCGGGCGGGCGCCGGCCTGGTGGCGTCCTGGCTGTTCCGCGCGGCCGAGGCCGCGGCCTCCGTGGGCCTGCCGCTCTTCGCCACCCTGCCCGGCTCCTGGGAGTCGGCCGGGCTCGAATCCGCTGCCGGGTTCGGCGTTGCCTGCTGGCAGGTGCAGCTCGCGGCGGACTCCGGCTGGCCGCCGGACACACGGCCCCGGCTGGTGGTCGGCGAGAACGGGCCAGCGGACTTCCTGGTCGCCGTGGCTGCAGGAGCCGATCTGGTCAGCGGCGATTCCATCATCCGCGCGGGTGCCAGCGGAATCGCCTTTATCCCGGGCGGGCTACTGGATGTGCGAGCGGCAGACCCCGGGGACGACCGGCCGCTAGACCCGGTCTGCCGCTGCACCACCTGCCAGTTCGCCAGCCGGGGCTACCTGCGCCACCTGTTCGCCGCGGACGAGATGGCCGGGCCGACGCTGCTGGCGTACCACAACCTGCATTTTCTGCTGGCGCTGGAGCGCGCGGCGCGCGGCTGGATCGAGGCCGGTGTCTTCGCTGCCGAGATGGCGTTGTTCCTGGCACAGTACCGGGAGAGCGCCTCGGGAATGAGGAGGAATGATGCAGGGGTCGTGTAGCCGCTGCGGCGCCACAGGGCCAGCGCTGTCCGAGCCGCCGATGCCGGGGCGCTGGGGCCAGGCGGTGTTCGAGCAGGTATGTCGAGCCTGCTGGGACGCCTGGCGCAGCGAGCAGACGTTGGTGATGAATCACTACGGGCTGCGGCCGTGGGTGCCGGCGGACCGGGAGCAGTTGTACCGCTACATGAGCGAGTACCTGCGACTCCGACCGCCGGGCTGATCAGCCCCGCCCAGCGGCAATAGCGAGGCCTTTCAGCACGTCGTCGCGGATGTTCCCCAGCACCGCTGCCAGCCCTTCGGCGGGCGCCAGTCGCGCCAGCGTGTCCAGCTCCTGGATCAACGCCGGCCCGTCGATCTCGACGTCCTGCTGCTGGAGCCGCTCTAGCTGCGGGAAACGACGCTCCGGCGTGCTGACGGAGCGGGCGAACGACAGCGCGGCGGCGTAGCGCACGCTATCCACCGACTCGATCGGAACGCCATGTACCGTGAAGCGCACGTGCCAGGGCAGCATGCTCCGCACCTCGTGGACGCTGCAGCTCCAGTATGCCGCGTGGCTTGAGCGCGTGCAGGGGGAAGGGTATCCTCTGTAACGTGGCTGAGCAGAGCGCCCAAACGCGCGAATGGCTGGGGCGGGTGCGGCCGAGCCAGCAGGAAGCGCACGAGCGGTTCGTCGCCTGGCTTAACAGTGAGGAGGCGCGGAGCCTGATCGCCCGCTTTCCGCTGACGGAGTATCGGCTGGAGCAGCGGAGCGACGAGTTGAAGGTCACCCTGACCGCCACCGAGCCAACCGGGCTGATCCGCTTCCTCCGCTTCGATCGCTTCTGGCCGGAGTTCTGGGAGTACCAGGGCGGGGGCAGGCCCGCGGGGCCGCTCCCGCCCCCGGAGTCACTCGGGCCGGCGCTGCGGGTCTACTGGCGGCGAGGGGTTAGTGATTGAGGTCGCGCCGGAGGTCCGCTCGTACGTCCGACTCGATGCGCTCGCGTTCGCGCCGGTGCTCGTGCGGCCAGCGGATCCGGCGCTGGCGGCCGAGCTCGAGCGCGCCGCGGCCGAAGCCCGGACGCGGCTGGCTGGGCAGGACCTGGCCCGGCTGCCGCGCCTGCATGACGTGCGGGCGATGTACCATGCCACTGGGACGGACCCGACCAGGCGGCGGCCTGCGTCTGAAGCGCTGCTGCGCCGGGCGCTCCAGGGCAAGCCGCTGCCACAGGTCAACACGCTGGTGGACTGCGTGAACCTGTTCTCACTGCGCGAGCTGGTGCCGGTGGGGCTGTACGACGCGGACCGGATTCAGGGGCGTATCTGCTGCCGTCTGGGGCGGACGGGCGAGCCGTACACGGCGATTGGGCGCGAGGCGTTCAGCGTCGAGGGGCGGCTAGTGCTGAGCGACGACCTCGGCCCATTCGGGAGCCCCACCAGCGACTCCACGCGCACGATGGTGACGCTGGAGACGACCCGCGCGCTGGCGGTGATCTTCTGGCCGGCGTCACGCGCTGACGCCTCGTCGCGGCTGCTGCGGGAGCTGGTGGACCGCTACTGCTGTCCGCCCTCGTCCCAGCCTGCCTAATGCCCTGGCGGCGTCAGCCGCCCGTGCGCCGCGCCTGCTCGAACGCTTCCTGGATCGCCCGCCAGGCAGCCGTGGCCGGCTCCCAGCCGGTGATCTCCGTGTCGTAGCCCTCGAGGGTCTTGTACGTCTGGAAGAAGTTCTCGATCTCGCGCAGCAGATGCGGCGCGACGTCGCCTAGGTCGCGCACCTCGGCATACCGCGGATCCACCGCGGAGACGGCGAGCACCTTCTGGTCCTCGCCCTTCTGGTCGCGCATGTCCAGCAGCCCCACCGGGCGGGCCGGCACCAGGCAGCCCGGGAAGGTCGGCTCGGTGGTCAGCACCAGCGCGTCCAGCGGATCGCCATCGTCGGCCAGAGTGCCGGGAATGAAGCCGTAATCAGTCGGGTAATGGACGGAGGCGTACAGCACCCGATCGAGCACGAAACGATGGCGCTCGTGGTCGTACTCGTACTTGTTGCGGCTGCCAAGGGGGATCTCCACCAGCACTTCCACGATCTGGTCCGCCATGTGCTGCTCCCGTGCTGTACGACAAGGCTGCCAGGACCTACTATAGCAGCCGACACCAGGCTGGCCGGCGCCACCCGCGAGGAAACCATGTCCGATGATAGCGAGATCATCCCCCTCTTTCCCCTGAACACGGTCCTGCTGCCCGGCATTGCGCTGCCACTCTACATCTTCGAGGACCGCTACAAACTGATGATCTCCACCTGCCTGTCTACTACGGGGCGGTTCGGCGTCGTGCTCATCGCAACCGGGAGCGAGGTGGGTGGGCCAGCAGTGCCCTACCAGGTGGGGACGACGGCGCGGATCGTGGGCGTGGAGCAGTTGGCGGGCGGGCGGATGAACATCGTCACCCTCGGCGAGCGCCGCTTTCGGATCATCGAGCCCATTGGGGGCATGCCCTACCAGCGGGCGCGGGTGGTGTACTGGCCCGACGAGCCCGGTGGCTGCGATCTGGCGGAGCTGGCAGCGCAGGTCCGCGGCGCGCTCGACCGCTTCCTCTCCGCCGGCAGCGCCGAGGCGACCGACGTCATATCGCGCCTGCCCGGCGATCCGGCAGACCTGGCGAACGTCATCGCCGCCAGTCTGCCGATTGATCTGGCGGAGCGGCAGGCGCTGCTAGAGGCGCCGGGCACCTGCGCCCGCCTGCGCCGGATCGTGGAGATCCTGGTCGACGAGGCGGCGATGCTGCGCGCGACCGGAGCGGTGCGCTTCATCACCTCGCGCCCGGCCCCGTTCTCGCCGAATTGAGCGCCCCGCGTCGGCCTGCCCCCTGCATGGGCTCCACGCCACTCAGCTCAGGGGCGGAGCTGCCGCGAGATCCGCCCGAGGTGTTCGTCTACCGCCCGGGGGCGGTCGGCGATGCGCTCCTGGCGGCCCCGGCGCTGGCCGCGCTCCGACACCGCTTCCCGTGCGCTCGGATCGTCCTGGCGAGCCAGCCGGCGGTCGGGCCGCTGCTGCTCGCCAATCGGCTGGCCGATACGTTCATTTCCCAGGATGCCCCGGAGCTGCTCTGGCTGTTCGGCGCGGGCGAGGCGCCCGCGACCTACGAGGTTGGGGTGCTCTGGGCGAGCGATCTGGACGGGGTGATGGCGCGGGCACTGCGGCGCGCGGGGGCGCACTGCGTCGTGTCCGCTCCGTCGCGGCCGGCGCCGGGCTCGGGGGTACACGCCAGCGACCATCTGCTGCGCAGCCTGGCGCCACTCGGCGTTCCCTCTCAGGCGCCACCTCTGCCGCCGCTCGCTCCCCCGGCCACGGCGCGGGATGCGGCCGAGACCTGGCTCCGCGAGCGGGCCGCATCTGGGCAGCGGCTCGCCGCGCTCCACCCGGGCAGCGGCTCGCCGTGGAAGAACTGGCCGCTGGAGCGGTTCATGAGCGTCGCCGAGCGCCTGGCCAGCGCGGGTTTGCGCGTGTTATGGGTCGTTGGGCCGGCGGACGAGCCGCTCCTTGGCCGGCTCCGGCCCGCCGCTGCTCAGACCCGCTGGCTGCTCGCGGCGGGTCTCGACCTCGCCACCGTGGCGGCGCTGTTGGCCCGCTGTGCGATTTACCTCGGCAACGACTCTGGCATCAGCCACCTGGCGGCGCGCTGCGGGGTGCCCAGCGTGGTGCTGTTCGGACCCAGCGATCCCGCCCTCTGGGCGCCACGCAGTCTACTGGTGGAGGTGCTGTCCGACCCCGGCTGGGCGCGACTCACGCCTGATGCAGTCGCGGCCGCCATGCTCCGGGTCGCCCGCTAGCGCCACCCCAGGGTGCAGCCGTGTCGTGCCGCGCCGCGGAGGCAGCACTAGGCGAACGGCGCGGCCTACCGCGGACGCTTGGTGGGGACCGGCGTCGGCTTCGGTGGCGGCGACGTCGGTTGGGGCTGCGGCGGTGGCGGGGACGCCGCCTGCGCGGTGGGTGCCGGTGCGGGCGACGGCTGGGCCTGGGCGGGCTGGGTCGGCGCGGACTGTGGCTGGGCCGGCGTCGGCTGCCCTGGCGGTGGTTGATTCGCTGGCGGCTGATTGGGCTGGGCCTGATTCGGCTGGGGTGCGGGCGACGGCGAGGCGACGACCCGCGGCGGCAGCTTCGGGATCTGGTTCGCCCGCTCCGCGAGCCAGTACTCCTTGTAGGGGCAGACGCTGATCCCCGGGCCGCAAAAGTCGCGCTCCACCAGCCTGTCCGGCCGCTGGAACTGCTCCACCGGCAGCTTCAGGTAGCTGATCGCCACCTGCATTGCGTCGTGCCAGATCTTGCCCGCGCTCAACGACGAGATGGCGTGTACCATCGGGTGGCCGTCAGTATTGCCGAACCAGACGCCGATCACGATGCTCGGGGTGTAGCCCACGGTCCAGGTGTTGGTGTAGTTGTCGGTCGTCCCCGTCTTCGCCGCCACGGGCCGATCGAAGTCGGCCAGGATGTTGTTCGGGCCGAACGTGATCAGCCGCGCGTTGTTGTCGGTGAGAATACTGGTGATCTGATAGGCGATGCGGGGGTCTAGCACCTGGTCGCCCTGTGGGACGCGGTACTCCTCGAGCACATCGCCGTAGGCGTCGACGATCTTCGTGACCGCGACGGGCGGGATGAACAGGCCGTTGTTGGCGAATACGGAGTAGCTGCCGGTCAGCTCCAGCGGCGTCACCTCCGCGCCACCGAGCGTCAGCGACAGCCCCACGTACTTATCGTCCCAGGTGGTGATGCCGACTTTCTTCGCCTGCTCGCGAACGGCGTCGATGCCGGCGAACTCCAACGCCTTGACCGCTGGGATGTTGATCGAGTTCCCGAGGGCCGCGCGGACGGTCATCGGGCCGTGGAAGCGGTTGTCGTAGTTCTGTGGACACCACTTGTGGCCGGTCTGGATGTTGTCCACCCAGCAGGAGGGGGCGTCGTCGATGATCGTGTACGGCCCCCAGCCCTTGGTGAATGCGACGGAGTACACCAGCGGCTTGATGGAGGAGCCGGGCTGGCGCTGGCTGACGGCGGTGTTCACCTGGCCGTCAATGGAGGTGTCGTTGTAATCCCGGCTGCCAACCATGGCCAGGATCTCGCCGGTGCGCGGGTCGATGGCGACAATGGCGGTGTTGTTGGCCTGCCACTTGTCGAACACGTCCTGGTTGCCCTTGGCGACCGCCTCGAGCTGCTGCTGCAGGCCCAGGTCCAGCGTGGTGTAGATCTTCAGCCCACCCTGGTACAGGGTCTTCTCCCCGTACTTCTGCTCGACCAGCGCCCGGACGTACTGGACGAAGTGCGGTGCGAGAATCTCCTGCTTCTCGGTGTGGAAGACGAGCGGCTCGCTCTTCGCGTCCTCCGCCTGGACAGGGGTGATGAAACCATGGCGGGCCATCTGGTCCAGCACATACGCCTGGCGGGTCTTCGCCGCGTCCAGGTTCTTGAACGGGTCGTAGGCGGAGGGAGCCTGGGGCAGCCCGGCGATCAGCGCCGCCTCTGCGATGTCCAGGTCACGCGCGTGCTTGCCGAAGTACGTCTCGGCCGCCGCCTCCGCCCCGTAGGCCAGGTTCCCGTAATAGATCTCGTTGAGATACATCTCCAGGATCTGGCTCTTGGAGAACTGCTGGCTCACCCGAATAGCGAGGAGCGCCTCTTTGATCTTGCGAGTGAGGCTCTGCTGGTAGCGCTCGTCGGGCGGGATCAGCACGTTCTTGACGAGTTGCTGGGTAATGGTGCTCGCGCCAGAGACGACGCCCTGGCTGGAGAAGTTCTGGAACAGGGCGCGAATGATGCCCTTTATATCGATGCCCGGGTTCGCGTAGAAGTTGGCGTCCTCTGCCGCCAGGGTAGCGTCGATCAGATTCTGCGAGATCTCATAGATGGGGACGATCGTTCGCCGGCCGCCCTGCTGGTGGTAGAACTCCCAGAGCAGCGTCCCGTGCCGATCGTAGATGCGCGCCGTCTTGAACGTCTCGTGGTTGGTGAGATCCGACAGCGGCGGCAGGTCCTTGTTGATCGCGGCGTAGGCCTCGGTGCCCGCCTGGAAGGCGAAGAGCCCGCCGAGCATCGGGAAGACGATGGCGGCGAAGGCGACCAGAAACCCGCCGAACAGCATAAATGGCAGCCGGGACGGACCGGGCCGCTTGCGGGCGCGCTTACGGGCGACGATCCAGAGCGGGGAGACAGCGTGGCGGCCGTTGCCGTTGCGGCGCCCGTTGCCGTTGCGGTACCCGTTGCCGTTCCCGCTGTAGCGGCCGTTTCCGTCCGTGGCCACGTTGCTGCTCCATCGCTGTCCTGCCCGCCATTCGCGGCCGGCGAGCATGAGCACAGTGCATGCCACATGCCGTCGCCCAGTGGCGGGCCCGCCAGCCGATTATACGGGGAGCTCTGGGGCAGGAGGGACCAATAGCGACTGCTGTTGTGTGTATGTGACGAGCCCGGGCGGGCCGCCCGGCACCTTGCGGACGTACCGCCGTTCGGTCCAATCCACCTCGACCCGGCTCGCGGAGTGGGCGGCGCTGGCGGCGGCGGCGAGCTGTGCCGCTCGCTCGAGTAGCGCTGGCGGTGGGGTGCGCCCGCCGGTGCGGATGACGACGTGCGCACCCGGCACGCCGTGCGCGTGCAGCCAGATGTCGTCCGGGCGCGCAATGCGGAACGTGATCAGCTCGTTGGTCTGCGCCGAGGTGCCGACGAACACCTCGAAGCCATCCAGCTCAAGCCGCCGCGGGCGCGCGGCCGCCGCCTGTTGCTTCCTGGCTCGCCGCTCCTGCTTGCGCTGCTCCTCGGCGCCGAGCAGCCCGGCCGCGGCCAGCTCCGCCCGCAGTCCGCGGAGCTGCTCGGGTGTTCGGCTCACCTCCACCAGGGTGCGGAGATCCGCCAGGTGGGCCAGCTCCAGCTCTGCCGTCTGGATCAGCCTCGGCAGCGTTCGGCTCGCGTCGCGCGCCTTCTGGTACTCCTTGAACAGCCGCTTCGCCTGCTCCAGCGGTGGCACTGCCGGATCCAATGGATACTCCACCCCGTTGAAGGAGAATGCGGTCTGCCCTGGGCGCAGGGTGGAGAGGGAGGCGAGCAGGGCATTGCCGGCCTCGAGCAACGCTGCGGGATCGGGCAACGCCGCCTGCGCCTGGCGCAGCGCGCCCAGGCGTCGCTCGACGCTGCACCGGCGCGCCTCGACCGCCTGCAGCAGGGGGGCGGCGCTGGCTGTCGCGAGCGACGCGGCTGTCTCGGCCGGCGCAAAGGCGCGCTCGACCGCCTCGCTCGGGCTGGCGACCGGCTCGATGTGCGCGTCGGCGAGGTGCGTCAGCAGATACGGTGCGAACTGCACCACCTGGCCATCGCGGAGCGCGACACAGGGGCTCCAGACGTGTCTCTCTAGCCCCTCGGTGATCGCCCACACCGCCGCGGCGACGGCGAGCCAGTCGTGGACGGCGGCCAGCGGCGTGCTCGCGGACCCCGTGGCGCGGAAGGCGACTTCGCGGCAGGCGAGCGGGCTGAAGCCGGCCAGGTTGCCTCCCAGGAGCTGCGCCAGGGTCGGGACGCTGGCGAGCAGCGCCCGCTCCGCCAGCCGCTCCGCCAGCCGGGGATCGCGCGGGTCGAGCGTCCCGGTCTGCGGCGGCGGGTTGACGTAGGCGAGGTGGGGCAGCAGTGGCCGGTTGGGGTTGCGAGCCGGGGGGACGCGCTTGAGCGCATCCAGGATGACGCCGTCGGCATCCACGAGCAGCGCGTTGCTTCGTCTCCCCATCACTTCTATAATCAACGACACGCTCGAGACCTCGTCGTCCTGTCGCTGCTCAAAGTCCAGCCGGAGGATCCGCTCCAGGTACGGCTGCTCGATCCGGCGCAACACGCTTCCCCGGACGTGCTTTCTCAGCAGGAGCAAGAACGGCGAGTCAGGGACGTCCAGCCGGTGAGGGGTGCGTTGCACCAGGCAGACGCGTTCGCGCTGCGGCTCCGCGGAAACCAACAGGGTCCGGGCGCCCGGCCGGCAGTACAGTTGCAGGGCCACCTCGTGCGTCCCGCTCGGCACTATCCGCTCCACGTAGCCGCCGATGATCCGCTCGGCCAGCTCGTCGCGCACGCTGTGCAGGGTCAAGGCGTCGAAAGGCATGCTCGCTCCCGGGACCGCGGGCGCTAGCGCGCATGACTCGCTGCCTCGCCACGCCCCGACCGAGTATGCACCAGGCGTGGCCCGAGGCAGTGGCGCGATGAACTTGCCCCAGCCGGCCGAAGCTCCGGCGACCGGTCTGGTCTTCGTCCTATCCGGCCCTTCTGGCGTCGGCAAGGATTCCGTCGCGCGCTGCTTGCGCGAAGCCCAGTTCCCCCTCGGATACTGCATCACCGCGACGACCCGCCGCCAGCGGCCCGGCGAGGTGCACGGGGTGAACTACTTCTTCGTGTCGCCCGAAGAGTTCGACCGGATGCGGCGCGAAGGCGAGCTGCTCGAGCATGCGGTGGTGCACGGCAACTGCTATGGCATTCCCCTGGCGCAGGTGCGGGAAAAGCTGCGGCAGGGCAACGACGTGCTCATCACCGTGGATGTCCAGGGTGCGGCGACGGTGCGCCAGAAGCTGCCCCGAGCGATCTCGATCTTCCTCGCCCCGCCCTCTCTGGAAGAGCTGATCCCGCGGCTGGAGGGGCGGGGCACTGAGACGCCCGAGGAGCGTGCGATGCGGCTCGCCAACGCCGCGCGCGAGATGGAGCAGATGTCCTCCTACGACTACTGCGTGGTGAACCACCGCGACCGCCTGCACGAGACGGTCGACCAGGTGCGCTCCATCATCGTCGCCGAGCGTTGCCGAGTGGCCAAGCGCCTGGTCACCCTGTGAGCAGACGTGGGCCCCGCCGCTGCCCCCGGGCTGATCCTCGTAACCGGCGGGATGCGCTCGGGCAAGAGCCGCTTCGCGGAGCGGCTGGCCGCCGCGGCAGGCGGCCAGGTGCTGTACCTTGCCACGGCCAGCGCGAGCGACGAGGAGATGGCGGCGCGGATCGCCGCCCATCGGGCACGCCGTCCCCCGGGCTGGCAGACGCTGGAGGCGCGGCTGGAAGTAGCCGCGGCGGCTGCTCGCTATCGCGGCCGATACGATGTCGTGCTCCTGGAGGATCTCGGGCTGCTGACCTCGAATGTCATGCTCCAGGTCGCGGCGGAGCGTGGCGCGGAGGTTGCCTCCTGGGCGGACTGCCGGGCACGGCTGGGAGGTGAGCTCGAGGCACTGCTGCGCGCGAGCGAGCGGGCACGGTGGGTCGTGGTAACGAACGAGGTCGGGTTCGGGCTCGTCCCTTCCACGCCGCTCGGGCGGCAGTTCGTGGACCTGCTGGGCTGGGCCAACCAGCGGCTGGGCCGCGCCGCGCAGCGGGTGTATCTCGTGGTGGCTGGCTTCGCGGTGGATGTGTCTGCCATTGGACAGCCTGTAGAATAGCGACGGGCGCCTCGTATGCGCCTGATCGAGGAGGGCTGGCGGTGAGCGCCGTGCTCGTGCTGAATCAGAACTATGAGCCGCTGAATGTCTGCAACACCCGACGTGCACTCGTCCTGGTCAACGGCGGGAAGGCGGAAGTGCTCGAACACGGCGTGGGAGAGCTGCGGAGCGCGACGGCGTCGTTCCGGCGTCCCTCCGTCATCCGGCTCATCTACCTGATCAAGCGGCCGCGGCCGCGGGTTCGGCTTACCCGGCGCGAGGTCTTCATCCGCGACCATTACACCTGCCAGTACTGTGGGCAGAAGACGAAGGACCTCACGCTGGACCACTTAGTTCCGCGCCACCGGGGGGGTCGCCATACGTGGGACAACCTGGTGAGCGCGTGTCGGGCCTGCAATCATCGCAAGGGGGGCAAAACTCCTGAAGAGGCGCGTATGGCGCTGCGGCGCGTGCCGACAGAGCCGAAGGCCACCAGCTACTACCTGTTCGGCCAGTACCTGGAGACCTACGCCGAATGGGGGAAGTTCATCCCCGAGTGGGAGCGCGAGCGGGTGGGATAACGCCCGAGCGGCACCGCCCGCCGCGCCCGGGCGGACGGTAGGTGGGCGCACCCACGTGCCCGCCTGTTAGCGCCGAGCCGTGCGGAAGAACAGCGAGCGCAGCGCATCCTCGTGGGCCGAGCGGGTCAGGGCAATGACCTCGTCGCCCACTTCTAGCGTCGTCGTCCCGGTTGGGAAGATCGGCTGCGATCGACGGATGATCACCGCGATGATCGACTCGCGCGGCAGGCTCAGATCTCGCAGGTTCACCCCCACCAGCGGCGAGCTGTCGTCGATGACCGCCTCCACGATCTCGATGTCGGCATGGCGGAGCCGGAGCAGCGGCACCAGGTTGCGACTCGGGATCTCCTGCTCCAGTGCTGCGAGCACCATGTTCGTGCTGCTGACCGTCTCGTCGATGCCCAGGAGCCGGAAGATCTCCTCGTTCTTCGGGTTGTTGATCCGGGCGATCGCCCGTGGCACCTGGAAGCGCTTGCGTGCCACCTGGCAGATCACCAGGTTGTCCTCGTCGTCACCAGTGACCGCGCAGATCACGTCGGCGCGCGCCGCCCCCGCCTCCTCCAGCGTCGCCGCCTCGTCTGCCATGCCGACCATGACGACGTTGCCCAGATCGTTCTGAATAAGATCGGCGCGCTTGCCATCCTTCTCGATGACAAGCACTTCGTGCCCTTGCTCGAGCAGCTCGCGCGCCAGATAGAAGCCGACTTTTCCGCCGCCCGCAACAATGATGTACATGGGGTTAGCTGCTAGGGCTCGACGGGGGCGCGCTCCCCGTGAGACGCTCGAAGAAGGCGTTGGCCCCAAGCACCGTCGGACTGATGGCGTTCAGCCCGAGCTCGGTGAAGGTATCGGAGCGGATCGGGTCGTAGATGCGGGTGACGACCTTGGGGACTTTGAAGACGTGCTGCGCGATCTGGGAGGCCATGATGTTCCGGTTATCGCCCTGGGTCGCGGCGACGAAGGCATCGGCCCGCTCGATCCCGGCGCGCCGCAGCACGTCCATGTCGATGCCATTGCCGAGCAGGGTCGTCCCGGGGAAATCGGCGCCCAGCCGGTTGAAGGCGGCGTCGTTGACGTCCAGGATAGTCACCTCATGCCCTGCCTTTGTGAGGAGCTGAGCCAGGCGCGCACCCACGCGTCCACAGCCCATAATCACCACGAACATATCTCCGCTTCTCTCCTATGATGTCGCGGGCATAGGCTCACGGGAAACCCAAACCATACAACGAGCGTGCTTAAGAACGTACGGCACGGTCTTGCCGAAGTCGAACTCGCCGAACTTCTTCCGGTACGGCATGCCCAGGATGATCAGGTCTACCTGCCGCGCGGTGGCCTCATCCACAATAGCGGTGCCCACGTCGCGCGCTTGCACCAGCTCGGTTTTGAGCTCCACGCCCAGGCCGTCGGCCTGACGCTCAGCGCGCTCGAGCGCCTCCTCACCGCGCGAGGCCTCCGACGGAAGGTCCACGTCGAGCGGAAGCTTCCGGTTGACCTCGATGACGTACATCGCCACCACTTCGGCGCGTGTTCGCTTGGCAAGCCCACAGGCGAGGCTGATGACGTCCTCGTCAGTGCTAGAGCCATTGACGGGGACGAGGACGCGGCGCGGTTGAATCATCTGTCTGTACAATCGCTTTTCAGAACGGTCAGATTATACCACTGGCTTCCGTCCCCCGAGCGAACGCTACACCACCCCACGGGCACGCAGTGCCTCGATCTGCTGCTCGGAATAGCCGAGCTCCCCGAGCACCTCCGCGGTGTGCTGGCCGAGCAGCGGCGGGGGCAAACGCAGCGCTGGCCCGGTCTTTGAAAGCTGGTACGGAAATCCCGTCTGCGACACGGTGCCGACCCGAGGATGGGGCATCTCGCGCCGCAGGGCCAGATGCTGCGCCTGCGGGTCCGCGAACAGCTCGTCCAGGCTGAACACCGGCCCCACGGGCACCTCCGCGGCCTCGAGCGCCTGGACGATCTCACCGGTCGGGCGGGTCGAGAGGTGCGCCTGAATACGGGTGCTCAGCTCGTCGCGATGCGCAACCCGGTCGGCGTTGCGGGCGAAACGTGGGTCGTCCAGCAGCGCCCCGAGCCCGAGCGCCTGGCAGAAGCGCTGCCACATGCCCTCGTTGCCGCAGGCGATGTTGACGTACCCGTCGGCAGTGGCGAACGTCTCGTAGGGGGCGATGGTCGGATGCCGATTGCCTCCCGGTGTCGGCGCTCGGCCGGTGGCGAAGTAGCGTGCCGCCTGGAAGGTGAGCAGCGCCACCTGCCCGCCGAGCATGGTGGTATCGATGTACTGGCCCCCGCCGCCGCGCTCGCGGTGGAACAGCGCCAGCGCGATTGCGTAGGCGGCGAACATCCCGGCGCAGATGTCGGCGATAGCCACGCCCACCTTCGTCGGCGGTCCGCCCACCGGGCCGGTCAGGCTCATGATCCCGCCTATCCCTTGCAGGATCTGATCGTACGCCGGCTGCTGGCTACGGGGGCCGGTCTGGCCGAAGCCGGAGATCGAGGCATAGACAAGGGCGGGGTTGATCTCCACTGCCTGGTCGTAGCTCATCCCCATCCGCCGCATCGTCCCGGGGCGAAAGTTCTCCACCAGCACATCGGCGCGCCGAACGAGCCGGCAGAGCACCTCGTGACCCTCGGGGTCTTTCAGGTTGAGCGTCACGCTCCGCTTGTTGCGGTTGATGCTCATGAAATATGACGACTCGCCTTCCTGGAACGGCGGCCCCCAGCCGCGTGTCTCGTCGCCGCCCCCCGGTGCCTCGATCTTGATCACGTCCGCGCCCATGTCGCCGAGCATGAGCGTGCAGTACGGACCCGCGAGGGCGCGAGTCAGGTCGAGGACGACAACCCCGTGCAGCGGGCCAGGCATGGCCGCCTCCCTGTTGCTGGCTGGAACGTCATTGTGACACCTCTGGTTTGGCCCTGCCAGGGCAGGCGCCGTACCATGACGCCGCGTACCGTCGCCTGGCACAATCACGGGATTCGATGCTGCCATCCAGTCAGCCGGCCAGCTTCTCGCTCGATCTGGAGGCGGTGCGGGCCGAGGTGCTCGCCTGCACCCGCTGTAAGCTGTCCCTCACGCGCACGCGTGCGGTGCCGGGCGAAGGGCCGCCGAACGCCAAAGTGCTGTTCGTGGGCGAAGGGCCCGGGGGCCGGGAGAACGAGACGGGCCGGCCGTTCGTCGGTCCAGCCGGACAGCTCCTCCAGGAGCTGCTGGAGAGCATCGGCTGGAAGCGCTCGCAGGTCTTCATTACGAACATCGTCAAGTGCTGGCCACCGGGCAACCGCGACCCGCTCCCCGAGGAGAAGGCCGCCTGCAACGGCTATCTGGATCGGCAGATCTTCGCGCTGCAGCCCCGGCTGATTGTCACGCTGGGGCGGCACTCGATGGAGAAGTTCTTTGGGCCCGGCCAGAGTATCAGCCGCAGGCACGGGACGACCACGCGCTGGCGGGGGATTCTCTGCTGCGCGATGTACCACCCGGCCGCCGCGCTGCACCAGCCGAGCCTGAAGGCGGTGCTGGCGGCCGACTTCGCCCGCCTGCCGACGCTGCTACAGCAGGCCGAGCAAGAATTCCTCCAGGAGCTGGCAGCGTCCGAACCGACCGAGCCGGCCGCGCCTCCTGGCGAGGCCGACCGCCAGCTCCGACTGTTCTAGGGGCGAGTGACGACATGGGGATGGCGCCTGGGCCCATCATGCGCTTTCCAGGTGGCGTCGCGTGGCGAGTGCAGGATCGTGCGCGACCACGGTGCCACGTCTTTCAGACGGGGGCGGATCGTGGCCGGTAAGACGCCGGCGCGCGCCGGGCGCTCCCGCGCGCGCCGGCGCGGCCCGAGCCTGCTCCGCCGGCTGCCCTGGCGGGGTCTGGCCCGCCACGGAATCGCCCTGGCCGCGGTGGTGCTCGGCTGGCTGACGCTCCTCAGCCTGATCCTGCCGGGTGGGCGCGTGAGCGCGCCGCTGCGCCAGGGCGCGGCGCTGCTCTTCGGTTGGGGCGCGCTGCTTGTCCCGCTCTGGCTTCTCGGCGCCGGCACCTGGGCGCTGGTTGCCCGCCTGAAGCCGGAGGCGCTGCCGCCGGCGGCGCGGCTGGTGGGTGCCGCCGGGGTAACCCTGGCACTGCTCGGGCTGCTGCACCTGCTGCTGCCGGCGGCTCAGCACGGGGAGTCGGCCGGTGGCTTCGTCGGCTACGCGCTCGGTGAAGGGCTGGTGGACCTGGCCGGCCGCGGCGCGGCGCTGGCCGTTCTGCTGCTGACCCTCGCCACTAGCGCGCTGCTGGCGCTGTACGTTGGCCCGGTCGACGCCGCTCGGGCGCTGATTCTGGCCGGGCGACTCAGCGCCCGTGGTGCCTGGGCGCTGTATCGCCGAGCCCGGCGCCCGGCCCTGCGGGTGAATCAGCCCGCGGCCGTCACTTCGCTCCCGTTCACCGGGCGGCGCGGCGGGCCGCAGGCGGTGCCGCTCGCCGCCCCGGCGGGAGAAGCGGCCGTAGGGCTACCACCGGCAGCGGCCGAATCCCTGGCAGCTCCCGCCCCGGCAACCCGGTCCGGCTGGCGGCTGCCGCCGACCACGATCTTCCAGCCCGGGGCGCCGGCTGAGCTGAGTCCGGGCGACGTGAAGCAGCGCGCCCGCGTCATCGAGGAGACGCTGGCGTCGTTCGGGATCGACGCCCGGGTGGTGGAGGTCAATCATGGGCCGGCGCTGACGCAGTTCGGAGTGGAGCCGGCGCCCGGGGTGGCGGTGAACCGAATTCTCGCCCGCTCGAACGACCTCGCGCTCCGCCTGGGCGTGACCCCGATCCGGATGGAGGCGCCGGTGCCCGGCAAGCGAGTGATCGGGATCGAGGTGCCGAATATCACGGTGAGCGCGGTGAACATCCGCGGCCTGCTGGAGAGCCCGGAGTTCGAGCGGATCAAGTCCCGCCTGCGGATCGCTCTCGGCCGCGACGTGACGGGCACCCCGGTCTGCGCCGACCTCGCCCGCATGCCGCACCTGCTGATCGCCGGGGCGACCGGCTCCGGCAAGTCGGTCTGCATCAACTCGATCATCGCCTCGCTCCTGGTCCAGTGCACCCCGGACGAGCTGCAGTTCGTCATGGTCGACCCGAAGATGGTCGAGCTGGCGCCCTTCAGCGGGATTCCCCATCTGCGCATGCCGGTCGTCACCGACATGGAGCAGGTGGTCGGGGCGCTGAAATGGGTGGTCAAGGAGATGGAGCGGCGCTACGCCGCCTGCGCCGCGCGCCGAGTGCGCAACCTGGAGGCCTACAACCGGGCGCTGCAGCCGGGTGAGAAGCCGCTACCGTACCTGGTGGTGGTCATCGACGAGCTGGCGGACATGATGATGACCGCGGCAGACGAGGTGGAGCGCACGCTCTGCCGCCTGGCGCAGCTCGGGCGGGCGGCGGGCATCCACCTGGTCGTCGCGACCCAGCGGCCGTCCGTCGACGTGATCACCGGGCTCATCAAGGCGAATTTCCCCACCCGCATTTCCTTCGCCGTCTCCTCCCAGGTAGACTCTCGCACCATCCTCGACATGGCGGGGGCGGAGAAGCTGCTCGGGCGGGGGGACATGCTGTACATGCCGACCGATTCAAGCAAGCCGAAGCGGCTGCAAGGGGCCTACGTTTCTGACCAGGAGATCCAGCAGCTCGTGGAGTTCTGGGGCCGGCTCGGCCAGCCCGCGTACACGGAGGAGGAGGTCCGTGAGCTGGAGGCGCTGGGCCGGGGCGAGGCCGAGTCCGACCAGGATGAGCTGTACGGCAAGGCGGTCGAGGTCGCGTCGCAATACCAGCGGATCTCCACCTCGCTGCTTCAACGCCGGCTGGGCATCGGCTACCCGCGTGCCGCGCGCATCATCGACCTGCTGGAAGAGCGCGGGGTGATCGGCCCGGCGGAGGACGGCAAGTCGCGGGAAGTCCTGGCCGGGCGCGAGTAGCGGCGCGGTGCGCGCACGCTGGTCGGTCCAGGGTGAATCAGCTCAGCACGGGGGCTGGGCGGTGCTGGTAGCAAGGCCGGCGCAGGCTCGGGTCGGGCTGCTCCATCCATCGCGGCTCGTCGGCGTCGCGGCGGCGCTGGCGCTCGCCCTGGCAACGCTGGGCCTGGTCGGCTATCTCATCGTCTTCGTTCGCCACGCTCAGGCGATCATCCCCTACCCATTCGACATCGATCAGGGCGAAGGCTACGATGTCTGGGCCGCCTGGCTCTTGAGCCAGGGTCAGCCGATCTACACCGCCAACGAGAGCTATCCGTACTTCTCTACCAACTATCCGCCGCTCTACTTCGCGCTGCTGGCGCCACTGCTCAACTGGCTCGGCCTGAGCCTCAGCCTGGGGCGGCTGCTCGCCTGCGCGGCGACGCTGCTGACGGGGGTGACGATCTGGGGCGCCGCCTGGAGCCACACCCGCAGCCTGCTCGCTGGGCTGCTGGCGGGACTGCTGTTCCTCGGCTCGACCTACGTCTACCACGTCGGGACGCTGGCCCGAGTGAACACCCTGATGGTGCTCCTGGCCGTGGCCGGGGTCGCCTGCGCCGCTCGGCCCACCCGGCTCCGGCTGCCGCTGGCGCTCGCGCTGCTGCTGCTGGCCGCGTTTACCAAGCAGACGGCGCTCGACGCGCTGCTGGCGGTGCTCGCCTACCTGGCGCTGCGTGACTGGCGGCAGTCCGCGGCCGCCGGGCTGGCCGCCGGCATGGTCGGGATCGCGGGCGTGGCCTGGCTGCAATGGACCTCAGGGCAGGCGTTCCTGCTCAACGTCGTCGCCGGCAACGCCAATCCCTGGAGCGCCTGGCAGGCGCTGGAGTACACGGAGAACTTCCTCACCATTCACGGGGTCGTCGCGCTGCTGGCGCTCACCGCGCTAGGGCGGTCGATCTGGCGGCGCCGCGTGTCGGTATTCGACCTGTACCTGGCGCTCGCCGCGCTCACCTCGCTGAGCGCCGGCAAGTGGGGCGCCGGGGAGTCCTACTTCCTCGAGACGCTCGCCGCGCTCTGCCTCGTCGCCGCGCGCGCGCTGGCCTGGCTGACGTTGCATCCTAACGCCTGGCTCCGGCTGGCGGCCGGCCTGATGCTGGGAGTCCAGCTCCTGCTGTACGTGCACGGGCCGAGCCCGCAGCGGCTGACGGGGCTCCGCGATCGCGGCTTCCAGGCCGCGGCGCTGGCCGGGCAGCCGAGCGAGGCGGATCTTAACGCGGCGACGGACCTGGTGCGGCGCTACGTGCTGAAGTGGGACAGCGACGTGCTGGCCGAGGACGCCGGCTTCGTGATCGTGGCCGGCAAGCCGGTGGTCGGCAACGCCACCCACCTGCGCAACCTCTACGAGGCCGGGGCCTGGAATCCAGCGGGGCTAGTGCGAGATCTGGAGGAGAAGCGCTACGGCTTCGTCGTGCTCAACGCCCAGCTCTACCCGCCGCCCGTGCTGGCGGCGATCGGGAAGCACTACTACCTGTATGCCACCGTCGCCATCAACGGCTATAACTACCGGGTCTTCGCGCCTGGAGCAGACTAGCGCGCCCCGGGCGCGGCCAGCCGTCTCGCGCAGCGCCCGCCGCGAGCCCGGTCAGCGGGCGGGCGCATCCCTCCAACGGCAGGGAGGCCGGTGAAGGTTTCAGTCATCATCCCCGTCTATAACGAATGTGCCACGGTGGAGGAGCTGATCCGCCGGGTGCAGGCCGTCGACGTCGACAAGGAGATCATCGTCGTCGACGACTGCTCGACGGATGGCTCGCGGGAGATCCTCAAGCGGTTTGCCGAGCGGGGCGAGATCCGGCTGGTGCTGCTACCGCGCAACAGCGGCAAGGGCGCCGCGGTGCGGGCCGGCCTCCGCGAGGTCCAGGGGGATGTCGTCATCATCCAGGACGCCGACCTGGAGTATGACCCCGAGGACTACCCGGTGCTGCTGCGCCCGATTCTCACTGGCAAGAGCAAGGTCGTCTACGGCTCGCGGTTCCTGGGTGAGCACAAGGCGATGTACTTCTGGCACAGCGTCGGCAATCGGCTCCTGACCCTGGTGACGAACATCCTGTTCGACACGACGCTGTCCGACATGGAGACCTGCTACAAAGTCTTTACCGCGGATATCGCCCGCAAGCTGGACCTGCGGGAGCCGCGCTGGGGCTTCGACCCCGAGATCACCGCCAAGATCCTGCGCATGGGCTACCGCATCTACGAGGTGCCGATCTCGTACGCCGGACGCGAGTACCACGAGGGGAAGAAGATCACCTGGCGGGACGCGATCACCGTGATCCTGGCGCTGCTCCGTTATCGCTTCCTGCCGTGAGGACAGCGTCCTGCGGCGCGTCGCGGGCGTGGCTCGGGCCTCCCTAGCAACAACGTATGCGTGTCCCCTCTGCTATCGTCACCGCCGCGAGAGCCGCGCCGGTCGCTGAGCGAGCACGAGCCTGGCCCTGGCGAATCGCCGCGCCGGTCGCGCTCGCCGCCCTGGCGCTGCTGCGCGAGCGCGTTCTGCTGTTCGAGGGCCGCATCCAGGCCGATTACGACACCTTCGTCTACTTCTACCCGCTGCACGCCTACGCCGCCGAGCGGCTCGCCGCCGGCCAGCTCCCGCTCTGGAACCCGCGCGCCTTCCTGGGCACGCCGCTGCTGGCCAATCCCCAGGTGGCGCTGTTCTATCCGTTCACCCTGCTCTTCAACCTCGTCACGGTCCCCTTCGCCTACTCGCTGAGCCTGACGCTGCACCTGGCGCTGGCCGGCCTGCTCTTCTTCGCTTACGCGCAGGCCACGCTTGGGGTCGGCCGGCTGGGGGCGTTGCTCGGGGCGCTGGCGTTCATGCTCGGCGGCTTTCTCGCCGGCCAGGCGGGACACCTGAACCAGGTGGAGACGGCGGCCTGGCTGCCGCTCCTGCTGCTGCTGGGCGATCGCGCGATTCGGCGGCGCTCGCCGGCGCTGGCCGCGGCCGCGGCAGTGGTGCTCGCGCTGCAGCTCCTGGCCGGGCATCCGCAAGAGGCGTACATGGCCCTGGTTGTCGTCGGCATCTGGGTGGTGTGCTGTATGCCAGCGGCAACGCTGCGCCAGCTCGGGGTGGCGCTGGCGGCGCTCGCCGGGATCACGGCTCTCGGCGCGGGGCTGGCCGCGGTGCAGCTCCTGCCCACGCTCTCGCTGGCCCGCATTGGCATCCGTGGCGGTGGGATCGACTACGCCGATGCGGTGGCGGTGTCGCTACCGCTCAAGCTGCTGCCCCGGGCACTCCTGCCGGAGCTGGGCGCGCCGCTGCCGAGCACGGAGTACCTTGGCCACATCGGGGTGATCCCGTTGGCGCTGGCGCTGCTGGCGCTGGCGCTGGCCCGGCATCGCGCGGTGGTGCCGCTCGCGCTCGTCGTGGCGCTGGGGCTGTTTCTGGCGATCGGCGACGCGAACCCGCTGTATCCGCTGCTGTTCAAGCTTGTGCCGGGCCTGAGCGCCTTTCGCGTCCCGGCGCGCTGGCTGTTCGTCGTCAGCTTCGGGCTCGCCTCGCTCGCGGCGATCGGGCTGGACGTCGTCCGGCACGGCCTGCGCCCGACCGCCACACCCGGCGCGCGCTGGGCTGGCGTCGGCAGCCATATCCACCGCTGGCTCACGCCGGCTAGCCTGCTCCGGGTCGTGGCGGTCGGGCTCAGCGTTCTAGCACTGCTGGTCTGGCAGCTTCGCGGGGCGGATCCCGTCCCGCGCCGGATCGTCGCCGAGTGGGCCTGGATCGGGATGCTGACACTCACCCTGGCGTTCATCGGCTGGCGGCTGCGCCGGCGCGAGGAGATGGCGGCGCTGTTGGTGGTGCTCACGGCGCTAGAGCTCTGGCTGGAGCGGCCCGTCATCCCACCCCAGGAGCCCATCCCCGCCGCGGCGTACGGCGACCCGCGCAGCAGCACGCTCTTCCTCCAGTCGCTGCCGACACCGGGCCGGATGCTGAGCGTGGCGCGGGAGGACTACGAGGTCAAGGAGACGCCCGATTATCAGAAGCAGTACGCGACGCTCCCGCCCCAGGCGCTCTACAACTTCCTGGTGGCGACGAAGTGGAACGAGATCCTGATGCCGAATCTTCCGACCGAGTACGGGTTGGATTCGGCGGACGGCTACGACGGCGGCGTGCTGCCGCTGAAAGACTTCGTCGAGCTGAGCTCCGTCCTGATCCCGCCGGAGCGCGTCCGCAGCGACGGGGTGCTGCTCAGCCGGCTGACCACCATCCCCGAGCGGCGCTACCTGGACCTGCTGAACCTGCGCTACATTCTCGACAACAAGATCAAAGACGCGACGGTGGACGGCATCACTTACGACCGGTCGATCGAGGCGCGGCTGGAGCCCGGCCAGATGCTCGAGCTGCGGCGCCTGCCCACAATGCCAGCGAACCAGGTGGGGCTCATCAGCGCGCTGGCCGGGGTTCGCGACGTCGCGGCCGGCACGCCGGTTGGCACCCTCGAGCTCGAAGACGCCGCGGGCGATATTGTGCGCATCCTGCTGCGGGCCGGCTGGGAGACCGCTGACGAGCAGGCTGGTCCGCAGGGTCTCGCGCCCGGCTCCCGCCTCACCGTGGTTCATCCAAGCGCCTGGACCGCTCCGGGGCAACCGGAGGAGTATCTGGCCCGAATCGATGTCCCGCGGCACCAGTGGCGTGCGCTGCGCGTTCGCGCCAGCGGCAGCAGTGGCGTGCTCGCGGTGCGGGCGGCGTCGCTCATCGACACCCAGGCGGGGCACAGCGAGTCCCTGGTGCTCGACGACCATCTTCGGCGCACGCTGTTCTTCGACATGAAGGTGTACGAGTATCCCGACGTGCTGCCGCGTGCCTACCTGGTGCATCGGGCGGCGGTGCTGGACGACGATCGGGCAGTACAGGCGATGCGGGCGCCGGACTTCGATCCGCGCCGGCAGGTGCTGCTCGCCCCGGGGCCTGGCGCGGCCCCGCTCGACGCCGGAACCGTGGCGGGCGAGGACGTCGCGATCGAGACGCTGGAGCCCGAGTATGTCCGCCTCCGCCTGGCCGCCCGGCAGGAGGGCTGGCTGGTGCTGGCGGACGCCTACACTCCCGACTGGACGGCGCGGCTGGATGGCCGCGAGACGCCGGTCGCCCGAGCCGATCTGCTGCTGCGGGCAGTGCGTGTGCCCCCGGGCGAGCATGTGGTCGAGCTCTGGTACACCCCTCGCTCGCTGCTGCTGGGCGCCGGCCTGACCGCGCTCTCGCTGCTCAGCGTCGTCGCCCTGGCCGCCTGGCCGCTGGTCCGAGCCCGGCGCGAGCGTTCGCACCGTGGGGGCACGCCCGCCGGCGGAGGGGGTCGGTGGTAGAGGCGCAGGACGACCTGCTACCGCACCTGGTCGCGCTCCTGTTCGTCTCGTCCGAGCCGCTCCCGCTGGCAGCGGCCGCCCGGGCACTGCAGCGGCCACTGGAGGAGGTGCAGGCCGCGGCGGAACGGCTGCACGCCTGCCCGCCGCCCGGGCTACGGCTCCAGCGGCATGGCGACGTGCTCCAACTCGCCACCGCGCCCGAGTCTGCCCCGTACGTGCGGCGGCTGCTCGGCCAGCCGGAGGCGGCGCGCCTCTCCAAGGCGGCGCTGGAGGTGCTCGCCCTGGTCGCCTATCGCCAGCCGATCACCCGCGCCGAGATCGACGCGATTCGCGGCGTTTCGAGCGACCGCGCGGTGCAGACGCTGCTGGCACGCGGCCTGATCGAAGAGGTCGGGCGCAAAGAGACGGCGGGGCGGCCGGCGCTGCTGGGCACCACGGTGGCGTTCCTGCAGTACCTGGGCCTCAGCTCGCTGGCGGAGCTGCCGCGGCTGGATCCGGCCGGGCCATCAGGTTGAACGCATGACGTTTCGCCTGGTAGAATAACCATGCCGCGGGTCTGCCCGCGGATTTCTTTGCCTGCTGACACGCGCGGGAGCAACATGTACGCCGTCGTCGAAACCGGTGGGAAGCAGTATCGGGTGCAGCCAGGCGACACGCTGGACGTCGAGCTGCTCGACGCCGAGCAGGGGAACACGATCGAGCTGGGCCGAGTGCTGATGCTCGGTGGCGACGGCGACGCGGTGATTGGCCAGCCGGTCGTGCCCGGGGCTCGCGTGCTCGCCGAGGTCGTCGGCCAGGTCAAGGGCGACAAGATTATCGTCTTCAAGTACAAGTCGAAGGTGCGCTACCGGCGAAAGACTGGCCACCGCCAGAAGTTCACCCGGGTGCGCATCACCGAGATTCAGCGGGAGACTTCCGATGGCGCATAAGAAGGGCGTTGGCAGTTCGCGCAACGGCCGCGACAGCGCCGGCAAGCGGCTGGGTGTCAAGTGTGGCGACGGCCAGGTCATCCGGGCGGGCTCGATCATCGTTCGCCAACGCGGAACGCGCATCCGGCCCGGTGAGAACGTCGGGATGGGGCGGGACCACACGCTGTTCGCCCTGATCGATGGCCAGGTGCGCTTCGGCTGGGCCAGCAAGGACCGCAAGAAGGTCAGCGTCTTCGCGGTCCAGGAGACAGTACCGAGTTAGGTAGATAGGGGAGCCATGAAACCTGGAATTCACCCGGAGTACGGCGTGGCCCAGGTGCACTGCGCCTGCGGCAACACGTTCGTCACCCGGTCCACCAAGCCGATGCTGCGGGTCGACGTCTGCTCGAACTGCCACCCGTTCTTCACGGGCGAGCAGCGCCTGGTCGACACCGGCGGGCGCGTCGAGCGATTCCGCCGCCGCCAGGAGACCGCGAAGCGGTAAAATCGTCGGCTTAGAGACGTACGCTGCGTACGAGGGGCGAGAGTCTCGCCCCTCTTCTTTTGTTGGGGACACGATGAGCGCGACTCCACGGCTCGGCTATGGCGGGCAGGCGGTGCTCGAAGGGGTCATGATCCGCGGCCGGCGCTTCATGGCCGTGGCGGTTCGGGCGCCGGACAAATCGATCGTGTTGCACTCCGAGCCGCTGCCGGTGCATCTGTACGGTGGCGTCATCGCCAAGATCCCCCTGCTGCGTGGGATCACGATGCTCTGGGACTCGCTGGTGCTGGGGCTGGCGGCGCTCACCTTCTCCGCCGATGTCGCAATGCGCGAGGAGGGGAAGGAGTCGCAGCCGAAGTCCAGCGGGATGAAAGCCGCCACCTGGGGCAGTATCGTCTTGGCGCTGGTGTTCGGGATCGGGCTGTTCTTCGTGGTTCCGCTCTTGCTCGTCGGCCTGTATGAGCGGGCGGTAGCGCCCTCGTTCTGGAGCCATCTGGTGGAAGGGCTCATCCGCCTCGGGCTGCTGGTGGGCTACGTCGGGCTGGTCGGCTTCACCCCCGATATCCGCCGCGTCTACCAGTACCATGGCGCCGAGCACATGACCATCCATGCCTTCGAGCACGGCGACCCCCTCACCCCGGAGGCGATCTCCAAATACCCCACCGCCCACCCGCGCTGTGGTACCGCCTTTCTGCTGCTGGTCATCGCGGTGTCCATCATCGTGTTCGCCATCGTCGGGACGCCGGATATTCTCACCCGCATCGTCAGCCGCGTCATCCTCGTGCCCGTCATCGCCGGCATCGCCTACGAGATCCTGCGCTTCGGCGGCACCAACTACGAGAAGAGCTTCCTGGTGCGGCTGCTGGTCGCGCCCGGCCTGCTGCTCCAGGCGCTGACGACCAAGCGGCCGGAGCCGGACATGATCGAGGTCGCGGTCGCCTCGTTCCAGGAGGTGCGCCGGCTGGAGGCCGAGGCGGAAGAGGCGAGCGTCGCGGCGGAGCAGGTGAGCCCCGCCGCAGGGAGCTGATTCCCACTCGGCCCAGGCCACTCGTCAGCTCAGGCCCCCGGGCGACCAGTGCCCCGACTCCAGCGGCCCGCGCAGCGTGGCCCGGGTTTCGCTGAAGTCAGGGCGGTGCCGAGCGGCACACCCAGAGGCTGCTCTCAGTCGGCTGGATGAGGGGGCGACTGCTCGCCCGCCAGCTTCGGCAGCACCAGGTACGACAGCCGCGGGTGCTGCTGCGCCAGCCTGGCCAGCAGCGCCTCGAGGTCCGACGGCAGCTCGCTCAGCTCGAACAGGATGCGGGCCTGCGGGTGCTCCCGCTGCTCCGGACTGGAGCCAGGCCATGCGCCCGCAGCAGCCGCATGACGTCCACCACATCTTCTTCGGCCTGAAGCACCCGGCAGTCAAACAGCTTGAGTCGGACGCTGTGGGGGCGTTTAGCCCGAACCGCCCCGCTGTGCTCGTCGGGAAGCTTCTTTCGCCGGCTCCTGGGTGGCGCGGCAGGTGGGTGGGTTTCCTGTCCGACGGTCGCCAACGGTACAACAGAGAAGTTACACGGGCGTGCGTGGAAAGCCTGCTGCGAGGCGCTCTCCAGTGCTGCCCGAAGCGCAACCGTGCTAACGGGTTGGCGCGGACCTCCGCCGGTGGTTCGGGGATGGCGTGGGCAGGAACGGCGCCGGGGCTTCCTTCCGCAAACGGGCCGTCGATGCTGCCCGGGGCCCGCTGCGCTGAGACGGGGGCTGGCCCACCGGCGGCTTCGTCCGCCCCTTCGCGAGATTGCCGTCCTCAGGCACGAGCGAGATTACTTCCGGCGCCGGGTGAGCTCGGCCCAGACCTGCTCGGGCTCCACGCCCGCCTGCACCAGCAGCACGTAGCAGTGGAACCACAGGTCGGCCATCTCACGGGTGAGCTCCGCCGGGTCGGCGTTCTTCGCCGCGATGATGACCTCGCCCGCCTCCTCGGCCACCTTCTTGGCGATGCGGTCTACCCCGCCGTCGAACAGCCGCGCCACATACGAGCCCTCCGGTCGCTCCGCCTGCCGCTGCTTGATGACCCGCAGCAGCTCCGCCGCGGTCGCGCTCGGGTCCTCGGCCGGTGCGCCGAGCAGCGGGTTATGGAAGCAGCTAGTGGCACCGGTGTGGCAGGTTGGCCCGGCCGGTTCGGCCTCCACCAGCAGCGCGTCGCCGTCGCAGTCCGCGGTGAGGCGAACCAGGCGCAGCACGTTGCCGGAGGTTTCGCCCTTCTGCCAGAGCCGCCCGCGGCTGCGGCTGTAGAACCAGACCAGGCCGGTGTCGCGGGTGCGCACGAGCGCCTCCTGGTTCATGTAGCCGACCATCAACACCTGGCGGCTGCGCGCGTCCTGGACGATGGCCGGGACCAGCCCGGTCGGGCCGAACTGGACCTGTGGGAACGGATCGCTCATCGGCTGCTCACAGCCGGCGCGGGCCGGATGGGGACGCCAGCGTTGGCGAGCTGGCGCTTCGCCTCGCCGATGCGGATCGTGCCGAAGTGGAAGATGCTCGCCGCCAGGGCGGCATCGGCCCCGCCCTCCATCAGCGCCTGGCGCAGATGCTCGATCGTCCCCGCCCCGCCACTGGCGACGACCGGGATGCTCACCGCGTCAGCGATCGCCCGGGTCAGCCGCAGCTCGTAGCCAGCCTGGGTGCCGTCCGCGTCGATGCTATTGACGACGACCTCGCCGGCCCCCAGGCGCATCCCCTCGTAAGCCCACTCCACCGCGTCACGCCCGGTTGGGCGGCGGCCGCCGTGGGTGACCACCTCGTAGTACTCACCATTCCAGCGGGCGTCGAGCGAGAGCACGATGCACTGGGTGCCGAAGGCGTCGGCGCCCCGGCCGATCAGGCTGGGGTCCTGCACCGCGGCGGTGTTGATCGAGACCTTGTCGGCGCCCGCCCGCAGCAGCCGGCGCATGTCCTCGACGGTGCGTACCCCGCCGCCCACCGTCAGCGGGATGAACACGTTAGCCGCGGTGCGCTCCACTACGTCGATCATCGCCCCGCGCCCCTCGGCCGAGGCGGTGATGTCGTAGAACACCAGCTCATCCGCGCCCTCCTGGTTGTACAGTGCCGCCAGCTCCACCGGGTCGCCCGCGTCGCGCAGGTCGGTGAAGGTGACGCCCTTGACAACCCGCCCGGCGTTCACGTCCAGGCAGGGGATGATCCGTCTAGCGAGCATGAGTGACTTCTTTCTCCCGCAGCACGGCAAGCGCCTCGCCGAGTGCCACGTCTCCGGTATACAGCGCCCGGCCGACGATCGCCCCTTCCGCGCCTGCGTCGCGCACGGCCAGCAGGTCCGCCACGCTGCGAATCCCCCCGGAGGCGATCACCCGCAGGTTGGAGCGCTGCACCATCTCGCGCAGCGCCTCCAGGTTCGGCCCAGCCAGCGCACCATCCCGTGCAATGTCGGTGTAGATGACGCGCTGGAAGCCGAGCTCCGCCAGCCGCCGCGCCAGCGCCAGCGCGGAGGTGTCGCTCTGGGCGAGCCAGCCGCGCACCGCAACCCGGCCGTCGCGGGCGTCGATCCCGGCCACCACTCGCTCCGGGAAGCGCCGAACACAGGCGGCCACGGTGCGCGGCGATTCCAGCAGCGCGGTGCCGAGGATCGCCCGGTCCGCCCCGTAGCGCAGCACCCGCTCGACGCTCGCGGTCGTCCGCAGCCCCCCGCCCACCTGGACGGGAATCTGCAGCCGGCGCGTGATGGCGCGGATCACCTCCAGGTGCGCGGGCGCACCGGCGCGGGCGCCGTCGAGATCGACGACGTGCAGCCGCGGGGCGCCCGCCGCTTGCCAGGCGAGCGCCTGGGCGACCGGGTCGTCGCCGTACACGGTGGCCTGGCCGAAGTCGCCCCGCAGCAGGCGGACGCAGCGGCCGCCCTGCAGGTCGATCGCCGGGATCAGCTCGAACACGGCCGGGCTAGCGGGCGCCGCTTGCGGCCGCGGCGCGGCGGCAGAGGCGGCCAAAGGCGTTGTAGATGCGCAGCCCGTCGTCGGCGCTCTTCTCCGGGTGGAACTGCGTCGCCAGCACGTTCTCCCAGGCGACGATGCTTGGGAAGCGGATCCCGTGCTCCGTCACCCCGACCACCAGCCCATCGTCGGCCGGGTCGATGTAATACGAGTGGACGAAGTAGAAGTAGCTCCCGTTGGCGATGCCATCGAGTCCTGGGTGCTGGGTGCGCAGCTCGACGCTGTTCCAGCCCATGTGCGGAACCTTCAGACCGGGGCCGCCGGGCAGCAGCCGCACCGTGCCGGGAAGCAGCCCCAGGCACTCCACCCCGCCATCCTCCTCGCTTCCCTCCATGCACACCTGCATCCCCAGGCAGACGCCCAGGAACGGCCGCCCGGAGGCGACGAACTCCTGCAACGGACCGATCAGGTCGCGCTGGCGCAGGTTGCGCATCGCCGCGCCGGCGGCGCCAACGCCAGGGAGGATCACACCAGCGGCAGCGAGCAGCTCGTGGCCCGACGAGGTGACGACGCAGGGGTGGCCCAGGCGCTCCAGCGCCTTGGAGACGCTGCGCAGGTTGCCTGCGCCGTAGTCGATGACCGCGATCATGGTTCGTGCTCCATGCTTTCCCGGCTGGCCGCGGCCTTACGGCTGCTGGCCGTCCCTGCCCAGGTGCCAGCGCAGGTAGCTCTCGATGAACGGATCCAGCTCGCCGTCGAGCACCGCGGTGGTGTCGCTCGTCTCGTAGCCGGTCCGCTCGTCTTTCACCATCCGGTACGGGTGCAAGACGTAGCTGCGGATCTGGTTGCCGAAGCTCGCCTCGACGTGCTCGCCGCGCAGCGCCGCCTGCTCCAGCTCCTTCTTCTCCAGCTCCATTTCCAGGAGCTTGGATTTCAGGATGCGCATCGCGGTTTCGCGGTTCTGGAGCTGCGAGCGCTCGGTCTGGCAGGTCACCACTATACCGGTCGGAATGTGCTTGATGCGGACGGCGGTGCTGACCTTGTTGACGTTCTGCCCACCGGGGCCGCCGGAGCGGTACATCTGGAGCTCGAGGTCCTCGGGCCGGATGACGATCTGGACGTCGTCCTCCACCTCGGGCATGACCTCCACCAGCGCAAAGGAGGTGTGCCGCCGGTGGGCCGAGTCGAACGGCGACAGCCGCACCAGTCGGTGCACCCCGCGCTCGGACTTGAGATAGCCGTAGGCGTAGGGGCCGCGGATGGCGACGGTCGCCCCCTTGATCCCGGCCTCTTCCCCCTCGGTGTAGTCCAGGATCTCGGTCTTGAAGCGGTGCCGCTCCGCCCAGCGCAGGTACATCCGCAGCAGCATCTGCGCCCAGTCCTGGGCGTCGATCCCGCCGCTGCCGGTGTGGATCGACACCAGCGCGTTCGAGCGATCGTGCGGCCCGGAGAGCTGGAGCTCGAACTCGAGCTGGTCCACCTCCCTGGCGATCGTCTCCAGCTCCGCAAGCGCCTCGGCGCGCACCGCCTCATCGCCCTCTGCCTCCGCCAGCTCGGCCAGCGCGGCGGCGTCGCTGGCCCGCTGGCTCAGCGCCTCCCAGGTCTGCACCTCCTCGCGGAGCGCGGCAAGCTCTCGGAGCGTCTCCTGCGCGGCTTGCGGGTCATCCCAGAACGCGGGGTCGGACGAGCGCTGCTCCAGCTCGTCTACGCGGCGTCGCTTTCCGGCGACGTCAAAGACGCACCATCAGGTCGTGGATGCGTTGCACCAGCGGTGATTGCTGTTCCTGTGTCTGCTGCATAGCTTTGGACTATAGCATACCGCCGGGCTGATCCCGCGCCGATCCCGGGGCTCCAGCAGGCGAGCTCAAGCAGACGCCTCATCGCCCTGGGCGCGTCCTGACCGCACGGGGCTCCCGCCCCCCATTGACCACGTGGCGCGATCCGAAGAGCACCACACAGTGGCGAGGTCGCTCCCCGGAACTGCAGGCCGCTGTCCTCACACATCGTCAACTGCGTAGCTGTATCATTCCGCCCTGCCCGACGTTGGACGGTGTCCTGGCCATGAGACACTGAGCATGACCTTGACACGGACGAGGGTAGCGTTCGATTGCGAGGGGTGAATGGCGACCACAGCGCGCTCATCGCGCTCCGGAGCAGTGACCGCGGCAGAGCGCGCGCTGGTCGCTATTCGCACGCCTTCCCTTGAGGCTATGGCCAGCGGACTGCTGCTCGCTGGCGCCATTCTCTTCAACCTGTACACCCTGCTGCCAGAAGTCACGATCCCGGCGCCGAAGCTGAATGACGGAGTGCTCCACCTGCTGGCGTTGGGGAGAGCGGTCGCGGCGCTGGCCGCCGGGCAGGACCCGACCGATCCCTGGCTCCCCAGCATCGCCCTCGGCTACCCGCTGTTCCACTACTACCAGCATTTCGCCTACGTCGTGCCAGCGGGGCTCTACTTCGCCGTTGTCGTCCTGCTCCATCGCGTCGTTCCACTCGTCGACGTCTTCAACGGACTGAGCTACCTCCTGCTCAGCCTGTTTCCCGTCTCGATCTACTGGTCGACGCGGCGTCTCGGGTTCGCCCGACTGCCGGCCGCGCTGGCAGGGCTAGCGGCCTCGCTGCTCGCCACGAACGGCCTGTACGGCTTCGACGTCGGCAGCTACGTCTGGCGCGGGTACGGGATGTACACCCAGTTGTGGGGAATGGTGCTGCTACCGCCCACCGTCGCCCAGGGCTATGTCACGCTCCGTGAGGGGCGGGGCTTCTTCTGGACGCTGCTGCTGCTGGCCGCGACGCTCATGTCGCACCTGGTGTCCGGGTACATCGCAGGAGTGTCGCTGGTGGTCGTGGCCCTGCTCTGTGGGCCTCGGGGAGCGCTCTGGCGACGCGGGGCTCGGTTGGCGCTGCTGGGTGCGCTGCTGGCCCTGGTGCTCGCCTACTTCCTGGTGCCGTACCTGCTTGACAGCACCTACATGAACCGCAGCGTCTGGGAGTACCAGACGAAGTACGACTCCTATGGTGCCGAGTGGGTGCTCAGGGCGCTCATCCGCGGCGAGCTGTTCGACTATGGGCGCTTTCCCTCCCTGACGCTGCTCGTCGTCCTGGGAGCCGTTGTCTGCCTGTGGCGCTGGCGGACCGAGCGCTACCGCGTGCCGCTGGCGCTCGGGCTCGTCTGGCTCCTGCTGTACTTCGGTCGGCCCACCTGGGGGGTGCTGCTCGATCTCCTGCCGCTGAGCCGCGACATGCACTTCCACCGGCTGATCGCTGGGGTGCACCTGGCCGGCATCTGGCTGATCGGGCTGGGGCTGGCGCTCCCCTGGGAGTGGGCGCGGGGCCACGCTGGCCGGCGCGGGCTGGCGGGGTCCCCACGCGATTGGTCGCGTGGGATGCCCCTGGCAGCGGTGGCGGCGCTCACCGGGCTCCTGCTGTACCCAGTGTACGCCGAGCGGGTGGCCTATCTGGGTCAGAACGCGGTCTGGATGGCGGAGAGCCGCGATGCCTTGGCGGCCGAGCAGAAGGACCTGGACGGGCTGCTGGAGACGCTGCGCGAGCTTCCGCCAGGCCGGGTCTACGCGGGGCTGGCCGCGACATGGGGACGCCAGTACCGCGTGGGCGCGGTCCCGATGTACGGGCTGCTCCAACGCGAGGGGTTCGACTGCCTGGGCTACCTCTACCACGCCCTGTCCCTCAATACGGACGTCCAGGTGCTGTTCGACGAGCAGCGGCCCGAGCAGTACAACCTGTTCAACGTGCGCTACGTGGTCGCCCCGGCCGACCGCACCTTCCCCAGCTTCGTCCATCTGGTGGGGCAGTTCGGTCGGCATCGGCTCTACCAGGTAGATACCAGCGGCTACTTCGACCTGGTGCGCTCGGACTACACGCTGGTCGGCGACAAGAGCGACTTCTACCCGGCGGCGGCGGCCTGGCTCAAAGGCGGCCAGCCGGGCGCAAAGGAGCACCCGGCGGTGCTCCTCGGGCGGGTGCAGGGCAGCTATCAGGAGCGGTACCCGCTGGCGCGGGGGACGGTCGTGGCATCCAGCAGCGTGAGACCCCGGCCGGCGTCCGGGCGTATCGTGTCCGAAACGGTCGACAGCAACGTCTATCGTGCCCAGGTGGACGCGGCGCGGGCGAGCACGCTGATGCTGAAGGAGAGCTTCCATCCTGGCTGGCACGCCTACCTAGATGGCGCGGAGATCCCGACGGTAATGCTCATGCCGAGCTACGTTGGGGTGACGATCCCCGCAGGCGTCCACGACGTCCGCTTCGAGTATCGCCCCGGGCCGCTGCACGGTCCGCTACTGCTGCTCGGCCTACTCACGCTGGCTCTTGTCGGGCTGGCGGAATCCCGGCGCCGGCAGCTCGCGGCGCTGGGCTGGCGGCTAGCTGGCCGCTGGCGGCAGTTTGCCCCGCTCCCCGCCCCGCCGTCAGCCAACGGGCTTCACCCCCGAGCGGATACCCCCTTGCTGCTCGCTGTCGCGCCGAGCGCAGTGGCGCTGCCTGGCCCGCGGCTCGAGCGCCAGCCGGGACAGCCCCGGATCCGGCTGCTCGCCGGCCTGTACCTGCTGTTCCTCTCCGTTTACCTGCTGACCGCGGCCGGGCACTTCTTCTCCACGGACCATGTGGCAACCTATTTCACTGCGCAGAGCCTCGTCGAGCACGGGACGCTGGCGATCCGGCCAATTCTCGACACGGTACGCGGAGTAGATGGTCGCTACTACGCCACGTTCGGGATCGGCCAATCGCTGGTGTCTATCCCGCTCTACGTTCTCGGCAGCGCCGTTGACCACGCCAGCTCTCCCGAGGTCAGGCGGCTGCTGGGGGGCATGGACTTGGGCCAATGGGGTGGGACAGTCCCGATCTTCTTCGTCTCTCTCCTCAACCAGATAGTTATGCCGCTGGTATGTGTCCTGGTGTTCTTGTTCTGTCTGGAGCTCGGGTTTTCTCAGAAGGTTTCCCTGGCGTCCACCTCCATCTTTGGATTCGCCACCTCGGCGTGGGTCTATGCGCGGGATTCCTTCCAGCACCCGCTCGAAACACTCGCCCTGCTCGCAACACTCTACATCCTGATTCATCGCCGATCGCACCTAGAAGAGCGCTGGGCAGCTCTCGCCGGTGTGATCTTCGGCTACGGGCTACTCACTCGGCTCAATCTGGCGTTCGTCCTGCCCGCGATCACCCTCTATCTGCTCTTCCTGCCTCAAGCTCGACCAACGGCGGCGTCGAGCGAACTTAGCCAGGGAGGCGACGTCCTCGCCACGAACGGAGACAACGAGCGCTGGCGGCGGCTGGTAGCGTTCCTGGCGCCAATCGTGCTGGCTCTCGTATGTGTTGGCCTGATCAACTTCCTGAAGTTCGGCAGCCTGCTAGAGTACAACCCCAACGCGTTGGCCAAGGGGTTTTCCACTCCCTTGCTGGTGGGACTGTACGGGAACCTCTTCAGTGTTGGCCGGAGCATCTTCTTGTACTCGCCTCCGGTGCTGCTCGGTGTCTGGGGGTATAGGACGTTCCTGGCGCGGCAGAGGCGCGAAGCGGCTCTGTTCCTGGCGATAGCCGGCATCTATCTTGTCGTCTACTCGACGTACGGCTTCTGGGATGGCGGCTGGGCCTGGGGGCCCCGATTCCTTTTGGCGACCGTGCCCCTGCTGTGTCTCCCCATGGGGTATGTGCTGGACAGCGCCCCGCGGCGGATGCTGGCCGCGCTGGTCGCGCTGGCCGGAGTCCTGGTGCAGCTTCTTGGCGTGCTCATCAACTACGACTTTGTCTACTCGGATTGGCTCAATCTGCACCTGGCGCCCGAGAACGCCTACTTGTTCGACCCAGCCCTCTCGCCGCTCGCCACGCACTTCTCCTACCTGATGCAGGGACGCGGCGTGGACGTCTGGCTACTGTGGGTGTATGGCGCGTTCGGGCTCCCGGTGTTCCTGCTAGCGCTCGCTCTCCCGCTGCTGGGGCTCGCCGTGGCGTTCCGGCTGCTCAGGCCGTTCTTCGGCTCCGGTGGAGGGAGCGGCGGAGCTGTTCTGGGAGCGCCGGCGGCTGCGCGCCAGGCGGGGATGCGCAGCGCGGGAGCCACGGTCGCGTCGCTGGCTGCCCGGCTGTCGACGCTGCGCCAGCGGGCTGCTGACCACGTACCGGTGGTTGGACAGGCCTGGGCACGGGTGAGGGCGCGGCTCGGTGCCGAGCTTCCGTACCTGGGAGCGGTCGGCGCGCTCACGCTCCTCGCGGGTCTGCCATTGATGCAGTTCAAGCTGATGAGCGGCCACGACACGCTGGAGTATCTGCCGCGCAACGTCGAGTTCTCCCGCGGGCTGGCTGCCGGACAACTGTTGCCGCGCTGGGCGCCGGATCTGAACGCCGGCCGCGGTGAGCCGTTCTTCAGCTTCAATCCACCGGTGGTCTACTTCGTCTCCGCGCTGTTCCACGCGCTGGGGTTCAGCTTCGTCGCCGCCGAGAGCCTGACGTGTCTCACCATCCTTCTGCTCGCCGCGCTCGGGATGTACCTGCTGGCCGGGGAGGCGTTCGGCCGGCGCGGCGGGCTGGTCGCGGCTGCCGCTTACCTGTTCGCGCCGTACACGCTCGTAGTGCTGTACGTCCGCCACGCCCTGGCCGACTTCTCGGCGTTCGCCTTCCTCCCGTTCGCCTTCCAGGGGCTGTACCGCTTCAGCGCGCGTGGTAGCTCGGGCTCGCTGGTCGTCGGCTCGCTGGCCGTGGCGCTGCTCGCGCTGAGCAGCAACCCGGTGGCGCTCGTCACAGCCCCGTGCCTGGCGCTGCTGCTGGCCTGGACGAGCTGGACCCGCCGCGATCCAGGCGTGCTGGCGCGCGGCCTGTGGTGCCTGGGGCTCGGCTTAGGGGTCTCCGCTTTCTTCTGGCTACCGGCACTGGCGGAGCGGCAGTTCGTGCAGGTGTCGCAGCTCCTGAACGGCTACCTCAGCTACCAGAACCACTTCGTCTACCCCTGGCAATTCCTCTCCTCTCCCTGGGGCTACGGCCTTTCGCTCCCGGGACCCAACGACGGGATGAGCTTCGAGATCGGCGCACTTCATCTAGTGCTCGCGCTCGCTGCGCTGCTCGCGCTGCGCCGGGTCCGCCAAGCGGGCGCTGCTGCGGGACTGCTAGTGCCGTTCTTCCTGGTTGTGCTCGCCGGCGCGGCGTTCTTCGCCAGCACGCTATCGGGCATGGTATGGGACGCTCTGCCGCTGCTGCAGTATCTGGAGTTCCCCTGGCGGCTGCTGTCGCTGGTCGCGGTGGCCTCGGCGTTCCTGGCCGGCTTCCCGCTGGCGCTCCTTCCCGCTCAGGCCGATCGCTGGGCGAACCTCGCGGCGGCCGGGCTCATCGTCGGGGTGGTTGTGCTGAACATTACCCATGCCCACCCGGAGCGGTTCTACTCGGTCACGGACAGCGACTACAGCCCCGAGGCGATCGTTTCGAAGAACATCGCCGTCACTACCGCGCTCGAATATCTGCCCGTGTGGGTGAAGGACCGCCCCCAGGCTCCGGCCGCCGAGCCTCTGACGCTGCTGGCGGGGAGCGGCCGGGTGACTGCCACCAGGCTCCTCCCGGGCGACCAAGAGTACCAGGTGGAGATCGGCCAGACCGCGCGGCTACGGGCGAACACGTTCTACTTCCCCGGCTGGACGCTCCTGGTGGACGGCTACGAGCGACCGTTGGACTACGCCAATCCCCAGGGTGTGATGGAGCTCACGCTGGAGCCAGGGAGGCACCAGGTGCGGCTGGTCTTCCTGGACACGCCGATCCGTGCCTGGGCTACTCGGCTGTCGCTCCTGGCTCTGGGTCTCCTGCTCGCCATGCCGCTACTCAGAGGACGGCTCCCCGCCGTCCGGGTCCGCATCATCCTGCTGAAGGAGGCAGAGGCGTGAGACGCCGCGTCTCCCCTCGTCGGGCGGTGGCAGGGCTCATGGCGCTCGCGCTGACGGCGAGCGTGAGCGCCTGCGCGGCGGGGCCATCAGAGCAGACGCTCGCCGCGGAGGCGCTGAATCGTGGCCTCCAGGCGCACGCAGCGGGCCGTTACGACGAGGCGGCCGCGGACTACCGCGAGGTGCTCGCCCACGACCCGGGCAACACGTACGCGTATTACAACCTGGGCCAGATCGACCAGCTCGCCGGCCGCAACGAGTCCGCCGAGCGGGAGTACCGGATGGCCCTGGACGGCAATCCCGATTTCGCGCCCGCGCTGTTCAACCTGGCGATCCTGCGGACCCAGGCCGGTGCCCGCGACGAGGCGGTAGAACTGTACCGGCACGTCATCCGGGTCAAGCCGAACGAGGCCGGGGCGCATCTGAACCTGGGCCTGCTGCTGCGCGCCGCCGGGCGAACGCAAGAGGGCGACGCCGAGATCCAGCAGGCGCTCCAGCTCGATCCCAGCCTGGCGAGCCCCCCGCCCGCCACGCCATCGAGCTCCGCTGGCGCCCAGAACGCGGGCTCAGGCCAGTAACGCCCGCTCGCCCCTTCTCCCCGGCGCTCATCCGCCGCGCGTCGGTCGATCCGTCCAGTTCCGCGCCCCCTGTAGGGCGGGAACGAATCATCGGGTGATCCGAGCAGCGGATCCCGCGCCAGTATTAGAAATGCCGTAGGAAGGCAAGCGCCCCGCTGGCCTCCATCCAGTGGGGCGCTTGCTATTTCCCAGCTTGCTGTTTCTTAGCGGGTGGCCGCTCCAGTCACGGAGCGGCCACCCGCTCTCTACCTGCGGGGCTCTCCTCCGGCGAGCCCTAGCCGCAGATCGCGTATGCAGTCACGCTGTCACCGACGTTTGTGGCCGAAACAGCCCATGTCGTCGACGAGGCGGGGTAGGACTCTTTCAACCCATGCGACCCACTCGAAGTATTCCGGCCGCCACCGCCGAGCACCTTCCCAGACGTGCAGGTCGCCGAAGCGTTCGTAGTGCCGGAGGCCGAGACGATCGTCACGTTGGCCGTCCCGGACGGCCCGGTGGCTCCGGTCGGCCCAGCGGGCCCGCTGGGGCCAGACGGCCCTGTCGCCCCGGTCGGGCCTGCGGGTCCTTGCGGCCCCTGAGGTCCTACCGGACCCGTTGGCCCGCTGGGGCCTTGAGGCCCGGTGGCGCCTTCGGGGCCGGTGGCGCCGACTGCTCCGGTGTCACCCTTGGGCCCGGTGGCGCCTTCGGGGCCGGTGGCGCCGACTGCTCCGG
>JAJPGT010000084.1 GCA_021325655.1 Pseudomonadota bacterium | reverse complement strand
TGGGGCAAAAGCTTCCCGATCGTCGTGCTGGCGGAGGCCGACTTCCGCCGCATCCAGACCGGCGACCGGGTCACCGTCCAGCGCGATGGCACGGTGCTGGTGGAGCCCGCCGAGGCGTTGATCCGGGAGCCGGCGTAGTCGTTCGCCGCGCTCCCCTGCTCCCGCCGATACATCCGTCCAGCACTCGCCATCCGTACACGGTGCGGCCATAGGCGGCTGCGCGATGGCGCAGCCGCCGGCCTTGGAGGGTACGGGGATGCGACTCGCTGGTGTGTCTCTCCTGCTCGTGGCCGCCGTGTTCGCGGCGGCGTGTAGCCCCACCCCCAGCAGCTCGTCTGCCCCGCCGGCAGCGGCACCGACGTCCGCGCCCACCACGGTGGCAGGGACGCTCCAGCCGTCGTCTGGCGCCGCGTCGGGCTCGTACAGCTCCGGTGCCAGCTCGTATGGCTACGGCGCTCGCTCGTCAGCGGCGCCAACCAGTGCCGCGGCGAGCAGCTCGGGTGGGGCGACGACGGTCTCGATCAAGGACTTCGCGTTCACGCCGAGCTCCATCACGATCAAGGCGGGCCAAAGCCTCACCTGGACCCAGCGGGACTCGACCCGGCACACGGTTACGAGCGACGCCAAGGACTGGGACTCTGGCGCCCTGGACAACGGGAAGAGCTTCAGCCACACGTTCGACACGGCCGGGACCTTCTCCTACCACTGCGCGTTCCATCCCACCATGAAGGGCACGGTGATCGTCCAGTAGCGTCCCGCCGCCTGTCTCATCTCGCCCCGCCGCGCCGGTGCAGGGTGAAGCCGTTCCGTCCTGGCCCGGACGGCGCGCTTGAATATGGCGGGCCGGCGGCGTAAGGTTCACCCGCGCCGCTCGTAGCCCGCCGATGCGGTCGCTGGCGCAGACTCCGCTTCGCGGAAGCAGGGAGAGCTCATGGCTGAACAGGGTGGGTCTAGCCCGGGCCTGCGTGTCAGTGGGGCAGCGTTGCACGGGGTGCGGCGTGGCCCGGTGTTCGAGATCCTGGTCGATGGCGCGCCGGTGGTCGCCTATGAAGGCGAGACGATCGCGACAGCGCTGCTTGGCAGCGGACAGATCGCCTTCCGCCGCACCGCCAAGCGGGGCGCGCCGCGCGGGCTGTTCTGCGGGATGGGCGTCTGCTTCGACTGCCTGGTGACGGTGGACGGTGTGCCGAACGTCCGAAGCTGCGTCACCCCCGCTCGGCCGGGGATGCGGGTCAGCCGGCCTGGCTTCGAGGGAGAGCACGATGGCACGCCGGACTGAGCTGGCGGTAGTGGGCGCCGGCCCGGCCGGGATGGCCGCCGCTGTCGTGGCGGCCCAGGCCGGAGCGCGCGTCACGGTCGTGGACGAGTATAGCCGGCCGGGCGGGCAGTACTGGAAGCAGCTTCCGCGCGCCTTCGAGCTGGCAGACCCGGGGGCGCTGGGGAGCCAGTACGCCCGTGGCCACGCCTTTGCCACCCGGCTGGGGCATCCGAACATCGAGCTGCTGGCCGACACGCTGGTCTGGGGGGTGGCGGCCGATGGCGCGTTGCTGCTCCAGCACGGGGCGGAGGGCGAGCGGCTCGCCTACGACGCACTCGTCCTCGCCACCGGCGCGTACGACCGCCCCATCGCCTTCCCAGGCTGGGACCTGCCCGGGGTGATCACGGCCGGGGCGGCGCAGACGCTGGTCAAGAGCCAGCGGGTGCTCCCAGGGCGGAACGTCCTGCTGGTCGGTAGCGGCCCGTTCCTGCTGCCGGTCGCGGAGCAGCTCCTGCTCGGCGGGGGCCGGGTGGCGGCAGTGATCGAGGCGACCACCCCGCGTACCTGGCTCCCCTACGCCCCGCGCGCCTGGGGCCACTGGGATCGCTTCCGCGAGGGCGCGCACTACCTGGATACGCTGCGCCGCCACCACGTCCCGATCCGAACTGGCCAGATCGTCCTGCGCGCTGAGGGGCGGGAGCGGGTCGAGCGGGTGACGGTCGCCGCGGTCGACTCCGACTGGCGCCCGTGCCCCGGGACGGAGGAGACGTACCTGGTGGATACACTCGCGATCGGCTACGGCTTCCTGGTCTCGACCGAGTTAGCACAACTGCTCGGCTGCGCCATGCGCTGGGACCCGTATCAGGAGCAGGAGCTGCCGATTCACGACCAGGAGCAGCAGAGCACGGTGACCGGCGTCTACGTCGCCGGAGAGTTGACCGGGGTGGCCGGCGCGGAGGTGGCGCTGGTCGAGGGGTACGTGGCCGGGCTGGCGGCCGCGGCGCGGCTGGGGAAGCTCAGCGCCGCGCAAGCGCAACCCCGGCTGGAGCAGGCCCGGCGCCGCCTGGCGTATCTGCGCCGTTTCGCGAGCATCGTCAAGGAGCTGTTTCGGATGCGGCCAGGCATCTACGAACTGGCGGACGACGCAACCGTGATCTGCCGCTGTGAAGAGGTCACCACTGGCGAGATCCGCCGGGCGGTGGCGCACGGCGCGCGGACCGCGAACGCGCTGAAGGCCTGGACGCGGGTAGGGATGGGGCCCTGCCAGGGGCGAGTATGTGGCAATCTCGTCACCCACCTGATCGCGGACCAGGCCGGCCTGCCGCTGGAGTCGGTGCGCGGCTTCACCACCCGCCCCCCGATCAAGCCGGTCCCAATCGGGCTGCTGGCCGAGCCCACCGAGGAGTCCGTGCTACACTCTGCCGCAAGCTGACCCAGGAGACGGAGGCGGGCATGGCGTTGGATCCAAAGCACAACAGCAGGGCCCTGACGGACGGGCGCGACCGCGCCCCGGCGCGCGCGATGCTGCGGGCGATCGGCTTTACTCCGGAGGACCTGGCGCGGCCGCTGGTCGGCGTGGGGCACTCCTGGATCGAGACGATGCCCTGCAACTTCAACCACCGTCGATTGGCAGAGAAGGTGAAGGAGGGGGTGCGCGCCGCCGGCGGGACGCCGATGGAGTTCAACACCGTGGCGATTAGCGATGGCGTCGCGATGGGCACCGAGGGGATGAAAGCCTCGCTGGTGAGCCGGGAGCTGATCGCCGACTCGATCGAGCTGGTGGGGCGGGGCTACCTGTTCGATGCAATGGTGGTGATCGCCTCGTGCGACAAGACCTTGCCCGCTGCCGCGATGGCACTCAGCCGCCTGGACCTCCCCTCCCTGGTGCTGTACGGTGGCTCGATCCTGCCCGGCCGCTACCGCGGCCGGGACGTCACGATCCAGGACGTGTTCGAAGCGGTTGGCGCCAACGCCGCCGGCCGCATCTCCGACGAGGAGCTGCGGGAGATCGAGGCGCTCGCCTGTCCCGGCGCGGGCGCCTGCGGTGGACAGTACACCGCCAACACCATGGCCACGGTGCTGGAGATCATCGGCCTGTCGCCACTCGGCACCGCCAGCACCCCGGCCACGGACCCCGACAAGGAGCAGATCGCCTATCGGGCCGGCACGCTGGTCATGGAGATGCTGCGGCGGGGGATTCGTCCGAGCCAGATCCTCACCCGGGCCGCATTCGAGAACGCCATCGCCGCGGTGGCGGCGACGGGTGGCTCCACCAACGGGGTGCTGCACCTACTGGCGATGGCGCGCGAGGCTGGTGTCCCGCTCACGATCGACGACTTCAACACTATCAGCGCCCGCACCCCGCTGTTCGTCGACCTCAAGCCCGGCGGGCGCTATGTGGCGGTGGATGTGCACCGCGCGGGTGGGATTCAGCTCATCGCCCGGCGGCTGGTGGAGGCCGGCCTCGCCGATGGCCGCCAGCTCACCCCCACGGGCCGCACGCTCGCGGAGGAGGCGAGCAAGGCGGTCGAGACACCCGGCCAGGAGGTGATCCGCCCGGTGAGCCAACCGCTGAAGCCGACCGGCGGGCTCGTCATCCTGCGGGGCAATCTCGCCCCGGAGGGTGCGGTGATCAAGGTTGCCGGACACGAGCCGACCGTCCACCGCGGCCCGGCGCGAGTGTTCGACCGCGAGGAGGAGGCGATGCGCGCAGTCACCTCGGGCCAGATCCGGCCCGGGGACGTGGTGGTGATTCGCTACGAGGGCCCGGCGGGCGGTCCCGGAATGCGCGAGATGCTGGGGGTGACCGGAGCGATCGTCGGCGCCGGGCTCGGCGATTCCGTCGCGCTCATCACCGATGGTCGCTTCAGCGGTGCTACCCACGGCCTGATGGTTGGCCATGTCGCCCCCGAGGCGGCGCGGGGCGGGCCGATCGCGGCGCTGCGCGACGGCGACGTAGTCGTGATCGACGAAGAGCGCCGGGCGCTGCACGTGGAGCTGTCGGACGACGAGCTAGCGGCGCGCCTGGCCGACTGGCGCCCCCCCGCACCGCGCTACACCAGCGGGGTGTTTGCCAAATACATCGCGCTGGTCTCCTCCGCCTCAGAAGGTGCCATCACCCGCCCCCGGCTCTGACCGCCCCAGCCCACTTCCTCCCCCTCGCCCGATTCGCTGAGGGGGAGGAAGTGGGCTGTCAGCGGGTGGCACGCCGGCAGCTTCCCGCGCCTGGCGCAGCAGTGCCAGGAAGGCGAGTGCTGGCCCGCTCAAACCGTGTCCGCGGCGATGGACCGCCAGGACCGGGCGGTGGATGGTTGGGGCGTCGGTGATCCCTACGGGCACCAGGATACCCAGAGCTATCTCACGCTCCACCGCGATCCGGGGCAAGAGTGCGACCCCCATCCCCAGCTCGACCATTTTCTTGGCCGCCTCAATATTGTCCAGCTCCATCACGCTCGCCGGTAGCACCCCGCGATCGAGGAACAGCGCCCGGGTCAGCTCGTAATAGCTCGAGGTCCGGTCGAATAGCACCAGCCCCTCCGCGGCCACCTCATCCAGCGCCACCCTTCCGCGCGCCCGGAACGGGTGGGCGGCGTGCACCACCAGGATCAGCTCGTCCTCGTAGCAAACCTGCGCCTCGATCTCAGGGTGCTGGAGGCTGCGTACCAGCCCGATCTGCACCTGCTCCGCCAGCACCATCGCCAACACCTCCTCGGAATGGCCAGTACGGAGGCTGAGACGCACCCCGGGATGTGACAGGGTAAAGCGCTTGAGAATCGTCGGGAGGAAGTAGGTGCTGACGGCCGGCGCCGCACCCAACGTCAAGCTGCCAGCGCGGGCCTCGCGGAGCTGAGCCAGCGCCTCCTGTCCCTCGCGCACCGCTCGCACCGCGCGCGCTGCGTACTCCAGGAATTGCCGCCCAGCGTCGGTCAGCCGTACCCCGCGCGCGGTGCGGTCCAGGAGCCGCTCGCCCAGCTCGGCTTCGAGCGCTCGCAGCCGGCCGGAGACGGAGGGCTGCGAGAGATAGAGCCCTTCAGCGGCGCGGGTGACGTTGCCGAACCGCGCCACCTCGACAAATGTCTCGAGGAACTCGATGTGCACCGGCCATCCTCCGCGTCCGCGCCACGCGCTCGCTTCAGCGAGCCTACGCGGGCCAGTGCCCCCTGGCAATAGTCAGCAAGAGGTTTCGCCGGTGTGAGCAAGAGGCACGGCCAATGGTACCGCTCGGGAGCCTCTCCGTCGACTTCAGGTATTGGCGCTGCCTATGGCTACTCCAGAAGACCGATTAGACAGCTTATCGCAAGAGCCGTAGAGTTGGGGCAATTACTCCACACGGGAGAGGCGTATGCCCAGCCGAATCGACCCCGAAACCGATCTGAGGCGGCTAGAGCCGCCGACAGAAGCGACCTGCCAGGAGCCGCCGGCGGGCGAGGCGCGAGCTGAATGCATCTGCCCAGAGCTCTGCCCCATTGACCACGAGCACGAGTAACGCCAGGAGGACGACGTGACGACGCAAGGACACTCCATCCCCAACGGGCTCCCCTCGAACGGCCGGCGTGCGCCGTCCGAACTGGTCCCCTCGCCACTCCTCCCCGAGGGGTTCCGGGTCCCTGCCTCCCGCTGGACGCACCCGAGCGTTCGGCTGCGCCAGCTCCTCGCTGAGGAGCCCTACGTGTTTGCCCCCGGTGTCTACGACCCGTACACCGCGCAGCTTGCGATGTACTACGGCTTTCCGGCGGTCTACTTCAGCGGCTACTCGTTCGCGATGGGGCATGTCGGCTCGACCGACATGGACCTATATGCCGGTGTCGAGATCGCTGACGCCGCTCGGCGGACGACGAGCGCGCTGCGGAAGTTCCAACTCACCATGGCTGTGGGTGACCCGGACGCCGGCATCCCGCCAAAGCCCCTCGAGATACCGCCGCTGGTTGTAGACATGGACGGCGGCTATGGTAACGCGTTCAACGTTGGTCGCACCGCCGAGCTGTACGTCACGGCGGGCGTCGCGGGCGCGCACCTGGAGGACCAGGTGCTCCCCAAGCGTTGCGGCCACATCGCGGGTAAGGCGCTGATCGATGCCCGGGAGATGGTGGGCAAGCTGCGGATGCTGCGCCACGTCGCCACGGACGTCGGCAACCCGGACTTCGTCATCATCGCCCGCACCGATGGCGTCTCAGCCGTGGATGCCCCCGAGCCGCTGCGTGGGCTGCCGCTCGCCATCGAGCGTGGCCTGCGCTATCTGGATAGCGGTCTGCCCGATCTGCTCTGGTGCGAGTTCCCCACCTCCGAACGTGGCCCGGTTGAGACGTTCGCCAGCGAGATCCGCAAACGGTTCCCCCAGGCCCAGCTCGCGTTCAACTGGTCCTCATCGTTCAAGTGGCACCAGGACCCTCATCCGCTCACCTTCGCGGAGCTTGGCGCGCTCGGCTTCCGCTTCATCTTCATCACCCTGGCGGCGATCCATGCCAACGGGCTCGGCTTCAGCCGGCTGCTCCAAGCGCTGGCGGAGAGGCAGGAGCAGGGATACGTGGAGCTCCAGCGCCAGGAATGGGCCGAGGGCGAGGACCTGCCTACCCGCAGCCATCATCTCTTCTCAGGCGTGCCGTATCACCACCTGGTGGGCGGCGCGTACGGCGCGGCCCGGCTGGGGCGCGAGGTTGCGGAGGCGCACCGCGAGGAGACGGCAGTGTAGGGTGCTGGGATGCCGGGGCGCGTTGTGGGCCGATCGGCGCGCCCGTGGCTAGCCCGGCGCGGCGCCCGCCCGGGCGAACGCTTCGCGGATGATCCGCCACGCCGCCTGGCAGTCCTCCCAGCCGGTCACCTCGGTGTCGTGCTCTTCCAGCGCCTTGTAGGTGCGGAAGAAGTACTCGATCTCCAGCAGCAGGTGCTGCGCGAGGTCGCCCAGGTCGTGCGCCTGGGCCCAGCGGGGATCGGCCGCCGGTACCGCCAGGATCTTCTGATCCCGTCCCTTCTCGTCGCGCATCTCCAGCACCCCCACGGGGCGGACCCGCAGGAGACAGCCGGGGAAGGTGGGCTCGGTCGTTAGCACGAGCGCATCGAGCGGCTCGCCGTCAACGGCGAGCGTGCCGGGAATAAAGCCGTAGTCCGTCGGATAGTGCACCGAGGAATGGAGCACGCGCTGCAGGACGAAGACCCGGCGCCGCGCGTCGTACTCATACTTGTTGCGGCTCCCCAGCGGAATCTCGATCAGGACCTCAACCGTGTCATCGTCCATCACGCCCTCCTTTCCGCGCCTCGCCCGGCCCGCCTGGCAGCCTCCTCCAGCGGGGCGAGGGTCAGCAGCAGCGCCGCCAGGAGCGCGCCGCCAGCCCCGTACCAGAAGGGAGCCGGGGCACCGAGCCGATCCCAGAGCCCGCCGGCCACCAGGCTGGCGACGAGCGTCCCGACGCCGACCAGCAGGTAGTAGAGCCCCAGCGCGGTGGCGCGGCTCGTGGCGGGCGCCAGGTCGGCGATGAGCGCCTTGCCCACGCCATCGGTCAGGGCGATGTAGGCGCCATAGACCACGAACAGCGGCCAGACCCAGAGGCTGCTCGAGGCAAGCGCGAAGCCGGCGTACACGGCGGCGAACAGGAGTAGCCCCAGCACGAGCGCGGGCTTGCGCCCCACCCGGTCGGACCAGCTCCCCGCCGTGGTGGATAGGCCCGCGTAGACGGTGTTGTAGAAGACGTAGGCAAGAATCGTTAGCGTGGTGCTCAGCCCGAGCCCCCTGGCGCGGAGGATCAGGAAGGCGTCCGACGAGTTGACCAGCGCGAACAGCCCGCTGACGCCGAAGAACAACGCCAGCGGCGGAGACCAGCGGAGCGGCGCCCGCGCCATCTGGTCGGCCACCGCGCGGTGGCGCGCTTGGTCGCGGACGAGCGGAACCAGTGCCACGGCCGCCAGCCCGGGCAAGAACGCGATCAGGAAGATCGGGCGCAGGTTGCCTTCACCGAGCCAGGCGATGAGCCCAATAGCGACGAGCGGCCCGATGATCGCGCCGGCGGTGTCCGCGGCCCGATGGAAGCCAAAGGCTTTTCCGCGCACGCCAGCGCGCGCAGAGTCGGCGATGAGTGCGTCGCGCGGCGCGGTGCGCACGCCCTTCCCGACGCGATCGAGCACCCGCGCCCCGAGCACGAACGGCCAGCCGGTGGCAAGCCCGAGCAGCGGTTTGGCGAGGGTGGACAGCAGGTAGCCGGCCGCGATCAGCCGCTTGCGCTGCCCAAAACGGTCGGCGATCCAGCCGGAGCCGCCCTTGAGCACGCTCGCCGCCGCTTCCGCGGTCCCTTCGACCGCGCCGACGGCCGCGAAGGGCGCCCCCAGAGTGGAGGCGAGGAAGATCGGGATAACCGGATACAGCATCTCCCCGGCGATGTCGTTCCAGAAGCTAACAAGCGCCAGGAGGAAGACATTGCGGGAGATGCCCGGCAGCGGCGACGGCTCGTCGGCCAGCGAGCGCGGGGGGACAGCCTCAGCCTGGTCAAGATCGAGCACGGCACTCCCCTGGGGCACGCGCTGAGCGGGCCACTCCTGGCCGCGTCGGGCGCAGCGCTCAGCGCAGTCTAGCACGCGCAGAGTGGGTCCCGGGCCTGGCGTAGGCGCCGGCGGGCGCTCAGCGATCGGAGGCGAACAGGCGCTGCAGATCGCCGGTCTGGCGGGCGACCGCCATCAGGTGCTTGCAGGGAATGGCCCGGTATTGGAAGTCCGGGCACTCGCACGCCATCGGCTGGCCGCCCGGGCCCGGCAGCGTCACTCGGTACACCTGGTCCGGCTGGCTGGCCGACTCGACCTCGTACACCTGCCCGCCGAGCGGACGGACGCGCAGCTCTTCCGCTCGGCGGGTCCGCTCCGGCAGCCAATCGAGCAGCGGCTCCAGCGCCGCCGCGCGGGCGGGATTGCTGTTTGGCGAGATCAGCTCCAGCCGATATCCGGGCAAGGCTGCCGCCGCTTCGCGCAGCGCCTCCAGCAGCGGAATGGGCTCCCAGGGCGGCCGCGGCTGCTGCAGGGCTTCGATGAGCGCCGCGTCCTCCACGTGGAAGACCGGCGCCTGGAGCTCCAGCGCGCTGGCGAGCCGCAGCGCCGCCAGCAGCGCCTGGGCCTCGGCTTCCGGCCGGCTGAGGGTGCCCAGGTAGTGAGCCCGGCGCGAGATCGTGTGCCCATCGGGGGCCATCACCACGATGCCCGCGGCGGCCGGCCCCGGCTCGGTCAGCGCAACCACGCCGGCAACGAAGACCTGCCGGTGTGTCCGTTTCCGCAGAGTGTTCGGCGCCGCCGCGGCGTCTGTCATGGCACTCATTCTCCCTGGCCTGATGCAAGCGCTGTGCCCATCGAGCGCAGCGTGAATGGTACGTGCCTTGCGCCTCAGTGCATAGACACGCTGCGCTCAGGCGCCGCCGCTGAAAGGAGCCACCGTGGCAGACAGGCCCGAACACCGCTCGGACGTAGGCATCTCCAATCGCCCTCTGGACGTTGAGGAAGAGAACCAGGAGCGCGTCGAGGAGCGCAAGGAGGATCTGGCCCGCCAGCCGGGCTCGGATCGGGCAGAGCAGAACGCCTCGCCCAGCTCCTCGGGCGAGGCGTCCGACACTGGCTATCTGCTCGATACCGGCCAGGGCCGGGTCTAGCCCGCCCAATGGTCCCTCTCCTTCCGCCGCGGTGGGAAGCGCACGAGCCGTGCCATCCGGCGACGAACGATCCCGTTACGGCCGTTTGCTACAGTGCCGGCGCACCGCGCTCGGCGGGCGCGGCAGGGGGAGAGCGTGGAGCCGATCGCGATTACCGGCCTGGGCGCCGTCACCCCGCTGGGGCACAGCGCCCGTGTCACCTGGGAGGGGCTGGTCGCCGGCCGCTCGGGCATTCGGCTGATCGACGACGAGCTGACCCGCGGACTGAAGTCGCGCATTGGTGGCCGCGTCGAGGGCCTGGCCGTGCGCGACTACGTGGCGGACCGCAAGGTGAGCCGCAGCCTCTCGCGCAACGGGCAGTTCGCCGCGGTGGCGGCGCTGGAGGCCGCGCGCGACGCCGGGCTGCTCGGCGTCGAGGGCAAGGTCGACTCTGGCCGGGTCGACCCGAGCCGGATCACCGTCCACATCGGCAACAGCGAGGGCGGTGACGACGAGCGCGTCTTCACCTTCCGCTCGGTAGACGCCGGCCGGCCGGAGGCGATCCGGCCATTGACCGCGGTGCAGTTCATGATTTCGAACGCCAGCGGGGCGGTGTCGCGCCTGCTGGGCGCGACCGGCCCGAGCCAGGCGGTGGCGACCGCCTGTGCCACCGGCACAGACAGCATTATCAACGCGGTGCGCCTGCTGCGGCTGGGCGAAGCGGATATCGCCATCGCCGGCGGCACAGAGGGCTTCGCCGGCGAGATCTCTTTCCCGATGCTGTCGGCGCTGTTCGATGCGATGCACGCGCTGAGCCACCGCAACGACGAGCCCGAGCGGGCCAGCCGGCCGTTCGACCGGGACCGCGACGGCTTCGTGATCTCCGAGGGCGCGGCGGTGCTAGTGCTGGAGCGGCTGGCGGACGCCCGCGCCCGCGGCGCACACGTCTACGCTGAGCTGCACGGCTACGGCAACACCTGCGACGCCTACCACGAAACCGAGCCCAGTGGCGTCGGCGCCGCGATGGCCATGCGCCAGGCGCTGGCGATGGCCGACATGGGACCAGACGAGGTTAGCCTCATCAGCGCCCACGCCACCTCCACCCCGATCGGCGACCTGAAGGAGACGGAGGTCATCAAGGAGGTGCTCGGCGCGCGCGCCTACGACGTCGCCGTCAGCGCCACCAAGTCGATGGTCGGCCATCTCATCGGCGCCGCCGGGGCGCTGTCTACCCTGGCCGCGGTGCTGGCGATCGAGCACGGAGTGGTGCCGCCGACGATCAACCAGGGATGCCCGGATCCGGGTTGCGACCTGGACTACGTCCCCAACGTCGCCCGGAGCATGGCAGTGCGGGCGGCGCTGGTGAACGCGTTCGGCTTCGGCGGCCACAACTGTGTCCTGGCGCTGCGTCGGCCGGCCTGACGCGCACCGCGCCAGTCCGCTGGGCTCCCGAGCGTGTCCCCCGCTGCTCCCGTTCACCGGTGCCTCACGCGGGCGTGATACGTAAGACACGCACAGCGCGAACAGGGGGGAGCGTGCGACGGAAGAGCCCGCGTGAACGAGTGGTCCTGACGGGCGTGGGGATGGTCACCCCGCTGGGGCTCGATGCCGCCTCCTCCTGGGCCGCGATGCTGCAGGGGCGTTCGGGCGTCGCCCGGCTTGCCTCGTTCGATCCCTCCGGCTACCGCTGCCAGATCGGCGCGGAGGTCAAGGGGTTCGACCCAGCGCAGCGGATGCCGGCCAAGCTGGCGAAGCGGCTGGACCGCAGCGGACAGTTCGGGCTGGCGGCTACGCTCGAGGCGATGGGCGACGCCGGCTTCCAGATCACCACGGACAACGCCGAGCGGGTCGGGATCCTGGTCGGCTCCGGGGCGGGCGGCTGCGGCACGCTGGCGCAGCAGACGGAGCTGCTACTCACCCGGGGCGAGGCGGCGGTCAGCCCATTCATGATCCCGATGTTCCTGCCAGACATGATCAGCGGCCAGATCAGCATCTACGTCGGAGCCAAGGGGCCGAGCTTCAACGTCTCCTCCGCCTGCGCCACTAGCTCCAGCGCGATCGGCGAAGCGGCGGAGCTGATCCGCCAGGGCCGCGCCGAGGTGATGCTAGCCGGCGGCACCGACGCCTGTGTGATCCCGGTAATGATCGCCAGCTTCGCCTCCATGCACGCGCTGTCGCTCCGCAACGACGAGCCCGAGCGGGCCAGCCGGCCATTCGACCGGGACCGCGACGGGCTGGTGATCGGAGAGGGCGCGGGCGTGGTGGTGCTCGAGTCGCTGGAGCATGCCCAGCGGCGCGGCGCCCCTCACATCTACGCCGAGGTGGTCGGCTACGGCGTCTCGGCGGACGCGCACCACATCACCGCGCCTCCTGATCGGGGCGAAGGGCTACAGCGGGCGATCTGCCAGGCGCTGGCGGAGAGTGGCCTGGGGGTGGGTGACGTGGCCTACGTCAATGCCCACGCGACCTCCACCCCGCAGGGCGACGCGGCGGAGAGCGCGGCGCTGCGGGCGGTGTTCGGGGCGCGGGCAGACGATCTGGCGGTCAGCTCGACGAAATCCATGACCGGCCATCTGCTTGGGGCGGCGGGAGCGGTGGAGGCGATCGTCTGCGCGCTGGCGATTCGTGACGGGATGATCCCGCCCACGATCAACTACGAGACGCCCGACCCGGCCTGCGACCTGGACTACGTCCCCAACGTCGCCCGGGCCAAACGGGTGG
>JAJPGT010000009.1 GCA_021325655.1 Pseudomonadota bacterium | reverse complement strand
TGGGGCAAAAGCTTCCCGATCGTCGTGCTGGCGGAGGCCGACTTCCGCCGCATCCAGACCGGCGACCGGGTCACCGTCCAGCGCGATGGCACGGTGCTGGTGGAGCCGGCCAGCGCTGCGCAGCCCGCCCCTGCTCCAGCCGGGCGGGAAACGCCCGCGGGGTGATCCGTCGCCCACCCCGTCCACGCATAGTGCGGGATCAGGCCGCACTATACGACATTCCTCACCTCCCGGCTGGGAATGCCCTAAGCGACCTCGCAGAAGTTCTGGACCGGCTGGAGGCGGATGCCCTCCGCCGGTGGAAGTGCGCCTCGATGCGGTCGAGCAGGACGGCGATGGCGCGCTCGCGGGCGGGCAGGTCGGCCCACCAGCGGTGGGTGCTGAGCGTGGCCTTGAGGAAGCGTCAGCCGCGCTCGATGAGAATGGGCTCGGGCGCCGAGGCGGGCACCCACAGCGACCGGAGGCGGTCGCGCTGGCCAATCCAGCAGCGGTGGACCAGGTGGCTCGTGTGGTAGCCGACGGTGTCGAGCACCACCACCGGGCCATCGGGCCGCGCGGCGGCGAGCTGGTCGAGCAAACGGATACAGCTCGCACTGTCCTTGGTCGCGCTGGTCTGCCCGATCAGGCGGCCCGTTGCGTCGTCCAGCCCGCCGAACACCCCGAACTTCTGATCCTCACCCGCGGCGGTCACCCTCCCGGGCTGTCCGCGCCGCTGCCGCATCTCCGCCAGCCGGGGGTGCCGGTGGACCTCGCATTCGTCCACGGAGACGAGGTGGAACCCGCCGGCGCGGGCGCTTTTCCCCGCCAGGCCAGCACCTCCTTGACCGAAGCCACCGCCTCGCGGTCCTGCCGGTGCCAGAGGTCGTGGCGTGGCCGCCGGTAGCGGTAGCCCAGGCGCTGCACCGCCCGATGCACCGTCGACACACGCACCCGCCGGTGTGTGGTGCGCCACGGCTACTCGCACAGGTCGCGGATACTCCAGCCCGTCACCGGCCAGCCGTACGCCTGCGCCCCCTGGGTCAGCGCCTCGTCCAACAGGGCCAGGTCCGCGGGACCCAGCGTGGGCGGTCGCCCGGCCCGGCGAGCGTCCACCAGGCCGTCCTGTCCCCGTTCCAGGTAGCGCTCCCGCCAGGCGCGCACCCGGTGCGCCGCCGTGCCCAGCCGCGTCGCTGCCCGTCCCACGGATTCGCCCTGGGCCACCAGAAATTGCGCCGGGGCGCCCCGGCGCACCCGCGGGGCGGGGTTGGTCTGCACCAGGCGGCGCACCGAATCGCCGTGCTCTGCCAACGCACCCGACACCTGGCATCACCTCCCACCCCCACGTTCCCTCGGTCCGGAACTTCTGCCAAGCTGCTTAGCGGGGCGGCGGGGGTGGGTCCATCGATGTGGCATCCATTGCCGCGCGGCCAGTGCTCCAATGGGCGATCCGGGAAGAATGGCGGGATCCGGTCTTCGATGATCGTGCCATGATTGCGATACTGGCCCCTCTGACAGCCCGTTCCCGATAGTATCCTCGCAGCAACCCTGCCGTAGCCGACAGGAGGAGGACTGCGTGCCTCTCCCCCGGTCGTTCAAGACCGACGAGAGTTTCTTGGAAAAGATCGCCATCGGGGCTACGGGCACCAGGCGGACCTTTGACGATCTCGATGACCAGGGACACGAACCGTTAGAGCTTGAGCGCGGCTCGATGAGCTTCAAGATCTGGAAATCGATCAAGATCAAGCGAGTGCGGGTCCCTGACATCCTCTGCCTACGGTGCAGCCGCCGCGTCGAATCGCGCGCGAAGACCAAGATGGAGATCAGCATGTCTCACTCCCTGTCCGACCCGGCACGGGGATGGGACGTCGGGCTGTCGGACGACGACGCGGTCGCGTTGGCACATTGCCAGCGGGTCGGTCCCGGACCGGTGGATTGGGCGGCTGACCCGCTCGTCCAGTATCTCCTCATGACGGACCTGCGAAGGAGCTGGCGGGAGGGGCACGTCCGGATCGAGCACCCGAAAGGGGCTCAGGAGGGGTTCGAGATCCGGGTCACCTGGCCGTCGGCCGTTGCCTCCGGCGCCGGAGTTGTGGAGCAGGTCACCGACGAGCTGATCCGGTATCGGAAGCTGGTCGACGGGCGCGTGGTTTCCGTTCGGCTGGAGCGAACGGGCGAGTCCGGCAGGCGGGTGCGCCTCAAGCCGCTTGTGGCCCCGGGCGAGCACGTGCGGGCGAGCCAGATCATCGCCTCGGTCGTGCCGGTGTCGGGCCGCTTCCCGTGTCCGGGCGGGGCGGACGTGGGCACCTACATTCGTCTGGCGGCAAGCAGTGCCCTCAGCGATCGATACACAGCGGTCAAGGCGCTCGGCTATTTCGAGGACCCTGCCGCCATCGCGGCGCTCGCAAGCCGCGTCGAGGATGAGAGGGAGCACGTCTACGTCCGGCTTGATGCGGCAGCCAGCCTGATGCGCAGGGGCCGGCCCGAGGGTCGACAGGTTCTCGTCGAGGCACTGCGCGACTACCTGATGAACCGCTTGGAGGCCGTGATCGTGCTCGGGGAGGTCGCCACGCCGGAGGCCGCCGAGATGCTGGTGGAGACGCTGAGCGACACGCACCAAGCCTCGGACATTCGCGCGGGCGCGGCGTGGGCCTTGGGCGAGATAGGTACCCGCGCGGCGCTACCGGCCCTCGTCCGGAGCTTCCGGTCCCTGGAGCTGGCCATCAAGGTCGAGGCCGCCAGGGCGCTCGCGAAGCTCGCCCGGCGGCATGTGGACGCGGTCCTGCAAGCATTTCCGAGCAGCATACCCGAGGAGCGTCCGGGGATCGCGTGGGCGCTGAGCAAGGCCGGCGGCTTCCGGATCGAGCAGATTCTGCCTGCGCTTGTGGACGACGATGCGCGGCACTGGGGCGCGTACATCATCGGCACACAGGATCAAGCTACCATGCTTCCGCAGATCGAGGCGCTGGCCGCTCGGGACCCCGAGGTGTATTTCGGCGTCACACTGCTGTGGAAGATTATCGCGAGCTGGACTTACGGGCTGGAGGAATATTGACCCGGTGAAGAGCCTGCCTAAACCCCTGTACGAGACGCGACGCGGCACGGCGTATGTTGGGGACGCTCGACACCTGCTCCGACAGCTTGACGACGACAGCGTCGACCTCGTTCTCACCTCTCCGCCGTTCGCCCTTCAGCGCCGGAAGGCGTACGGCAACGAAGATCAGGACATCTACGTCGACTGGCTGCTCGGCTTCTGCACCGACGTGCGCCGTATCCTCCGCCCCTCCGGGAGCTTCGTGCTCGATCTCGGTGGAGCGTACATGAAGGGACGGCCGGTGCGGTCCCTGTACAACTACCGTGTCCTCCTCCGGCTCTGCGATGAACTCGGCTTCCGGCTCGCCGAGGAGTTCTTCTGGTACAACCCCGCCAAGCTGCCATCCCCCATCGAGTGGGTCAATAAGCGGAAGATCCGAGCGAAGGATGCGGTGAACACCGTCTGGTGGCTGGCGAAGACTGACAACCCAAAGGCGGACATCACCAAGGTTCTCGTCCCGTACTCCAAGCGGATGCTGAAGCTGCTGGAGGACCCCGAAGCGTTCTACACACCCAAGAAGCGCCCCTCGGGCCACGACATCGGCGAGGCGTTCTCCGGGCAGAACGGTGGGGCCATTCCCCCCAATCTCCTGCAAATCCCGAACACCGAGAGCAACTCCCCGTACCTCCGACTCTGCAAGCTTGCGGGCGTCGCCGGCCATCCGGCGAGGTTCCCGGAGAAGCTCCCAGCGTTCTTCATCGCGTTCCTGACCGATCCGGGTGACCTCGTGCTCGACTTCTTCGCCGGCTCCAACACTACCGGCGCGGCGGCGGAAGCCGCCGGCCGCCGCTGGATCGCGTTCGAGATTGATCACGGCTACCTCGCCGCATCCGCGTTCCGGTTTCTGGCCGAGAGGTCCGAGGTCCAGGCCCTCGCGACCTATCGGAAGCTGCGCCAGGACCCGGAGGCGGCCGAGCGGATCGTGCCTGAGTACGTCCAGCAAGTGCTTCCCTAGACGATGCGGCAGTCGCGCGATGTCGGGATCAAGACCCTTGCGTCAACATGTGGCGATCCGCGACGAGACGTATGTGGCCCGGCACGCGGGAGCGTCCGGAGGTCGGCATCTTCACACAAACCCACGCGACCCGGCGGCCCGTGCCGTGGGGACAGGTCACGCCTGGTGACGTGGTCTGGATGAAGTGGAAGGGCGGTCCTATCGTCGCTCGGGCGCGCGTACAGGGCTTCCGCCAGTTCCAGAACTGCACGCCCGAGCAGTTGCGCGCTGCCACACTCGGGTTCGGCCTCCATCGCGTGGAGTCATACTGGCGAGATCTGTCTCCCACGTTCTTCGGCCTGGTGATCTAGCTGGAGGACGAGGAATGGCTCGACGCGCCGATTACGCCGCGCGCTCGCGGCTTCGGCGCGAGTTGGCTCGTGCTTCTCTCACCCAAGGACGAGGAGGCGTGGCTGCGTGAGGCGCCCGCGGCGGGAACCGCCATCCCCAGGGGCGCCACGCGGCCCGGGCGCGGAACCCGGACAATTAGCAAGAAACTGCGCTTCCAGGTGCTGCGGCGGGACAGCTTCCGCTGTACCTACTGTGGGCGCGGTGCACCGGAGGTCGTCCTGCACGTCGACCACGTGGTGGCGCGGTCGCTGGGCGGGGAGACCGCGATCGGCAACCTGTGGACGGCCTGCGCGGACTGCAATCTCGGCAAAGGGGTACGGCGGGTGTGACCTGCTCCGCGTCGAGCCAGCGGCCGCCGATCATTCGTCGCGGACCGGCTGGACCTGGTGATCCTCGGCAGCCCGCACTTCTCGCTCCCGGAGTTCCGGGCACTCATTCCGCGCCTGGTGGGCAAGCGCCGCCATCCGCGGGTAC
>JAJPGT010000055.1 GCA_021325655.1 Pseudomonadota bacterium | reverse complement strand
GTGCAGCCGTAGTTCTTGCGGCAGAGCGCGTGGAAGATCGCCTCGCGCGGCCCAGCGTAGCGCATCGCGGCCGGGAAGATCGCCAGCACCACCCGGTTCTTCGGGTAGTAGCCATCCAGCAGCACCTGGTAGCTCTCCATCCGCACGCTCGCGGGCACGTCGTCCGACTTCGTCTCGCCCACCAGCGGCTGCAGGAACAGCCCGTCCACGATCTCCAGCGCCGTCTTCTGGACGTACTCGTGGGCACGGTGCACCGGATTACGGGTCTGGAAGCCGACGACCCGCCGCCAGCCCTTCTCCTTGAACAGTGCCCGCGACTGGGCCGGCAGCAGCTTGAACTGGTCGAACGGCCCCTTCGGCAGGTCCACCGCCCAGATCTCGCCGGCCAGCACCACCTCGCCCTGGCTGTACAGCCGCGCTACTCCCGGATGCGCCTCGTCGGTGGTGCGGAACACCCGCTGCGCCTCGTGCTGCTTGTTGGTGCGATAGCGCTCGCTGAGCTCCAGGATGCCGCCCAGGGTGCCATCCGGGTAGTACAGCGCTACCTCCTCGCCCTCGCGCAACTCGGCCGCCTGCTCCGCGCTCACCCGCAGGGTGATCGGCATGCTCCAGGCGCCGCCGCCGGGCAGCCGCATGTCCTCCACAACGCTCGTGTAGGTCTGCTCGGTCATGAAGCCGGTGAGCGGGGTGTACACGCCACACGCCAGCAGCTCCAGGTCCGAGGCGGCGACCGCGTCCAGGTCGAGCCGCTTCAGGCTCCGGGCGCGCTCAACCGCGCCCTCGCGGTCCGGGCCGGTCAGCAGCCGGTCCACGAGCGGCGTCTCGCTGATGCTCTGGGCTGCGGGGCTGGAAACAACGGCCAATCTTCCCTCCTCAAGACTCTCGGCGCGCGCCGCCCTGCCGTGGGCAGCGGCCGGGCGCGACAATGGGTGGCCAGCGCAGACACGCGCGGAGTCGGCGCACAAGCCCACACACCGACCACCACGCCTAGAAGTGTCTCAACCGCGCATCGCTGGCGGCAAGGTAGCACGCCGGGGTGATACGTACGTGAAGCGAAGCCTCAGACGAGTTTCGCATTGGCGTGCAACCGCCATGCTAGCATGCCCGCACCGCATCTCGGAGGAGATCGTTTGCACCTGAGACTCGCCGCCGCGCTGCTGCTTACCACGTCGCTGCTATCCCCGCTGGCCGGCGGGAGCGCCGCTGCCGCTCCCGTGGATTGCAGCTTCACCCTTGGCTTCCAGACGCTGCACGACCTGATCCCGGACATCGTGGGCGACTGCACCGCCGACGAGACCCACAACCCCGACAACGGCGACGCGCTGCAGCCGACCACCAATGGACTGCTGGTCTGGCGCAAGGCGGACAACTGGACCGCCTTTACCGATGGCGCGACGACCTGGATCAACGGCCCCTGCGGGTTGCAGAGCCGCCCCAACAGCGTGCGGTTCCCCTGGGAGAACGGGGCGACGTGCGCCCAATCGGGCTTCGGGGAGTTCGTCGGCACCTGGCAGGCACCGAATGTGATCCTGGTGGTGTTCGACTCGCACTACGCCCGCTTCCGCTGGCGCACCGCCTGCTTCCCGGCCCGGGTCAGCCGCTGCAGCCCGGTGGAGGGGACCGCGAGCTACGATGGGGTCGCGGAGCTGCGTTTCAACGACGACGCGAGCTACACCCCGAACCTGACGGTGACCGGCACCATCATCACCTCGAACGCGCCACTCCTCAGCGCGCACACCGGGGTAACGCTGGCCAAGCAGGACGACGGCGTGGTGCAGCTCAGCGCTGCCCGGGGGCCGTCCGTGACGCTCTGCAAGCCCCCGCGCGACATCGCGAGCTGCGGCTCGTAGCGGCAGCAACGCCAGGGGGAGGAGAGTTAACTCTCCTCCCCCTGCCATAGACCCGAGCGACCGGCGCGGCCATCCTGAAGCGCGATCAGCGGCTGATCGAGACGTCGGCGCCGATGGAGGCAGCCACCGAGTGGGCCAGGGCCAGGTGATCCGCGATCGTCTGCACGTTGTCGTTCGCGTAGGCCTTCAACTCGTTCTTGGCGCCGCGCGCAATCTCGCTCTCATACGCCACCAGGTCGCCGGTGTGGTCGACGACCATGAAGCGCATGTAGGCCTGATCGAAGGCGGTGCCGGAGAGCGTCGACAGCCAGTTCACCGCGGCCTGGTGCTCGGGGAGGAGCGTCGTTGGTGGGGTGATGCTTACCTGCGGAGCCACCACAGCCAGCGTGTCGCGCAGACGCGAGTGATCCGTGATCATTCGCTGGCCAAACGTCTTGACTGCATCGCTACTGGCGTGTGTCTGGGCGAGCTGCCCGAGCGTGATCTCCATCAGGTTGCCTGAGCCTTCATCCTCCACAAAGTGGCGGTCCTCCTGGCCCGTGTGCTCGCTGGCGAAGGCCGTCGAGAGCAGCATCGTTGCAAGAACGCCCGCGCTGAGCAGGCTGAACAGTACCTTCCATCGACCCAGGTGCATCGTGTGTCTCCAGTGCAAGGGTGTCGTGCGGCGCCTGTGACGCCGCCAGTTGTGTGCAATCATTCGGCAATAGCAATGCCAACCTGTCTCGGCCGTACCTTTAGGATTTCTGAAACGTCATCTCTCGACGGGCTTCCGACCTTGCTTCCCGAACGATCTCAGCCCTACCAAGCGCGTGCTTCTTTGCTCACCAGGGGCGAGCGGCTGCGCGGGCCGCGATTTTGGCGGTCCCCACCCCGCAGGCGCTGTACACTCTTGCTACGCTCTAAAAGTCAGCGGACGGTCCCTTGCTGGTTGCCAAGCTGCGCCGGGCGCCTGGGGGAGTCGCGGGCCTCGCTCCGGCTCGCGCCGCGCCGTGCGCGCTGCCCGGGCCGAGGCTGCTCTCCCTACCGGCGGGTCTGGTCGCGGTCGCCCTGCTGGCCCTCGGGCTGCTGGTGCTCGCTCACCGGGCGCGCGAGGCGGAGGTACGCTCCGTTCACGCGCTGGCTGCGGTCGACTTCGACCAGAAGAGTCTCGGCGCGGCGTTGCAAGTCGCCGCGGCCAGCCAGCCGGACCTGCTGCTCGTCATCGGCAGCTCCGAGCTGGACTTCGGTGGGTCGTTTCAGGCCAGCCGCCTGTTCGAGCATTACCCTACTGGGTTCACCACCTTCATGGTGGGGCGCTCCGGCGCCGCTGATCTGATCTATCTCCAGGATGTCGCCGCCATCGGGCCGGCGCTGGATGGCAAGCGCGTGGTCATCTCGCTGACACCGAGCGTGTTCTTCGAGTACATGACCGGCCACGATTCCTACGCCGGCAGCTTCTCCCGGCTGCACGCCAACGAGCTAGCCTTCAGCTCCGATCTCAGCTACCCCCTGAAGCAGGAGGCGGCCCGGCGCATGCTGGCCTACCCCGAGTCACTGGAGCGCGATCCGCTGCTCCGCTTCGCGCTGGAGCAGTTGGCGGACGGCTCTCCTGCCAGCCATCTGCGCTACGCCGCGGTGCTGCCGCTCGGGAAGCTCCAGACGCTGGTGCTACGGCTGCAGGACCACTGGGCGACGCTCCAGTACCTCTGGGAAAAGCCGCGCCAGGCGACCACGGAGGTGGAGCATCGCCCCGCCGCGCTCAACTGGCCGGCGCTTGTGGACGAGGCAGCGCGCCTGGAGCGGCGCAAGTCACGCAACAACTCTTTCGGCTTCGACAGCTTCTACTGGGACAAGCACAGCGCAGACCTCCTCCCCCTTGAGAAGAGCGAGACGGATGCCAGCTTCCTGAAGGTGCTCCGCGAGTCCCAGGAGTGGACCGACCTGCGCCTGCTGCTGCGCGCGCTGCGCGAACTGCACGCCCAGCCGCTCATCGTCAGCCTGCCGATTCCCGGCCTCTTTTACGACTATATGGGGGTCTCTGCGGCGGCCAGGGCGACCTACTACCGGGAGCTGGAGTCGGTCGGGAAGCGGCACGGCGTGCCGGTGGTGGATTTCGCCGACCACGACCAGGATACGTTGTTCGTGGTCGACCGCTGGTCGCACCCCAGCGGTCTGGGCTGGGTGTACTACGACCAGGCGCTGGACGACTTCTATCACGGGCGGCTGACCCCGGCCAGCCGAAAGCGGTAAGTGGGGCTCGCCACCGCCAGGCGGGCCTGGCGGCACAAGCGACTACCAGCCGCGCGACGGGCCAGCGATAGCGGCCCTGGCGCCTGGCCGCTGCCGGCGGCCGCAGTGCGATGCTATCATCGCCGGCAGGGCCATCTCCAAGGAGTCAGCGTGAAGGTCGAGGGGTCGTACACGTTCGACGCGCCGCCGCAGCGGGTATGGGACCTGCTGCTCAACCAGCAGGCGCTGCAGCACTGCATCCCCGGTGTCACAGAGCTGCGGCAGACCGGCGACAATCGCTATGAAGCGACGCTCACCGTCGGGATCGCCGCGGTCAAGGGGACCTACAAAGGCAGCGTGGCAATCCAGGATCAGACGCCGCCCACCAGCTACACCATGGTGGTGGAGGGGAGCGGCGGTCCCGGCTTCGTCAAGGGCACGGCGCGGATCACCCTCAGCCCACAGGGCGAGAACCAGACCACGGTGACCGTGGAGGGCGACGGGCAGATCGGCGGCCCCGTCGCCGGGGTGGCGCAACGGATGCTGGGCGGGGTGGCGAAGATGCTGATGAACCAGTTCTTCGACTGCATGCGCCAGCAGCTTGGGGGCAGCGACTCAGCGTGAGCCCGGCCCCGCGCGGTCCCGCCGAAGCCTACCCGATGCTGCCACCAGCCACCGCGCTGGAGATCGTGCTCCAGCACGCCCGGCCGCTGGAGGCGGAGGAGGTCGAGGCCGCCGACGCGCTCGGACGGGTCCTGGCCGCGGACGTGCGCTCCGAGGAAGACTACCCGGCGGCGCCACGCTCGTCGGTGGATGGCTACGCGGTGCGGGCGGCAGACCGCGAGCCTCGTCGGCGCGTTATCGGGGAGGTCACCGCCGGGCATCCGAGCGCGGTGGAGGTTGGCCCGGGGACAGCGCAGCGGATCATGACCGGTGGCGTGGTGCCGCCCGGGGCCGACGCGGTGGTGATGATCGAGGACACCCGCGACGGCGACGGAGTGGTGGAGCTGCTCAAGCCCGTCGCCCCGGGCCAGTGCATCCATCCAACCGGGATGGACATTCAACGCGGGCAGGTGATCCTCCCCGCGGGCACCGCGATCGGCCCGGCCGAGATCGGGCTGCTGGCGACGATCGGGCGGGTGCGGGTGCCGGTGCACCGCCGGCCGCGGGTCGCGGTGCTCTCGACCGGCGACGAGGTGGTAGAGTGGACCGAGCAGCCCGGGCCGGGCCAGGTGCGCGATAGCAACCGGCCGGCGCTGATCGCCGCGGTGCGCGAAGCGGGCGGGGTGCCGATCTCCCTTGGCCGGGCACTGGACCGGGAGGAGGACCAGCGGGCGCTGATCACCCGCGGGGCGCGTGAGGCGGACGTAGTGATCACCTCGGGCGGGGTGTCGATGGGTGCCCGCGACCTCATCAAGCCGATCCTCGCCCAGCTCGGCACAGTCCACGTCGGTCGAATCAACTTCAAGCCGGGCAAGCCGCTTACCTTCGCCACCATCGGCAGTACACTCGTCTTCGGCCTGCCGGGCTTCCCGGTGTCCTCGCTGGTCACCTTCGAGGTCTTCGTCCGGCCGGCGCTGCGGGCGCTGCAAGGCTTCGCCCAGGTCACCCGACCGGAAGTCCCCGTCGTGCTCGAGCACGAGGTGAAGCCGGACCCGGTCCGGCCCGAGTACCAGCGGGCGATCGTGCGGGTAGTGGGGGGCGAGTTGCGGGCAACCACGACCGGCGCCCAGACCTCGAGCCGGCTGCTCTCGATGGTGGGGGCGAACGCGCTCCTGAAGATTGCCCCGGGCAGCGAACCGCTCCCGGCCGGCGCTCGGGTTCCTGCCCTGCTCATCGGCGAGCCCCGCCACGGCTGACTTCCTGACCGACGCGGTTCCTCCCCTGGTATACTTCGGTGTCGGGCGCCGCAGGGCGCCTGTTCACTTGCTGCTCGCGTCGGGCACCGCCGGGTCACGGTCCGCGAGGGGCCGCTAGAGGCGAGAGCTTGGAAGCGCCGAACGCCGGAGATGGAGGGGCGTCGTTGAACGAAGGTATCCAGAAGATTCAGGAGCTGATGCAGGCCCAGCACTACGTGACGGATCGGGCCATTGCCACCACCGTCTTTCTGGCGATGCAGCTTCGCAAGCCGGTCCTGATCGAGGGCCAGGCTGGTGTTGGCAAGACGGAGATCGCCAAGGTGCTGGCCGCAGCCCTGGATACGGAGCTCATCCGTCTCCAGTGCTATGAGGGACTAGACGCGAACTCGGCGCTGTACGAGTGGAACTACCCGAAGCAGATGCTGCGCATCCGCATGGAGGAGAGCGGCGAGCGCTCCGCCGACGAGCAGGAGGCGCTCATCTTCTCCCGCCCGTTCCTGCTCGAGCGGCCGCTGCTGCGGGCGATCAGCGCCGAGGACAAGGCGCCAGTGCTGCTGATCGACGAGGTGGACCGCGCCGATGAGGAGTTCGAGGCCTTCCTGCTCGAGGTGCTCTCGGACTTCCAGGTGACGATCCCGGAGCTGGGGACGATCCGCGCGAAGCACCGCCCCTACGTGGTGCTCACCTCCAACCGCACCCGGGAGCTGTCGGACGCGCTCAAGCGGCGCTGCCTGTACCTCTGGATCGACTACCCGAGCTTCGAGAAGGAGTTCCAGATCATCCGCGAGAAGGTGCCGGGCGTCAACGAGCGCCTGGCGGCGCAGGTGGCCGGCTTTGTCCAGGTGGTGCGGAGCGCTAAGTGGGGCAAGATGCCCGGTGTGGCGGAGACGATCGACTGGACGATGGGGCTGCTAGCGCTGCACGCCGACCACCTGGATCCCCAAACCGTGCGCGAGACGCTCGGGGCGCTCTTCAAGGACCGTGACGACCTGGCCCGGCTGAACCGCGCGGACCTCAACGGGCTACTTCAGGAGCTGGACTCGAAGAACCCGCAGCAGTGGGCGCTAGAGGTCGCGCCCCGTTTCCAGAAGGAGCTCGCGCCTCGGTGAGTCGTCCCAGGTACAAGGACCTCAAGCGCAACCTGATCCAGTTCTGCCGGCTGCTGCGGGCCAACGAGCTGCTGCTCGGCCCCGGCGAGGTGGCCGACGTCATACGCGCGGTCGAGTCCGTCGACCTGGCGGACCGCGAGGACGTGCGGCTGGCGATCCGTTCCGTCGCCACCAGCAGGCCGGAGGACTTCCCGATCTACGACGCGCTGTTCGACTACTTCTGGGGGCGCGACCGGGAGCTGGACAACGGCCACTCGCAGGATGGCGGCCCCAAGCTGGGCGAGCAGCCCTCCAGGCAGGCGGCCAAGATCAACCTGAACCTGGACCCGGACAGGAACCCGGATGCCCCGCCCGAGGGCGAGGAAGAAGAGTCGCTGCCGGTATACAGCCCGATTGAGGTGATCGCCCACAAGGACTTTTCCTCCTTCCGGGCGGAGGAGCTGGCGGAGATCGCCCGGGCCACCTTGCTGGTGGCGCGGCGGCTGGCGCTGCGGCCGAGCCGGCGCTACCGCCCGGCCCGGCGCGGCGGCCGGATCGACCTGCGGCGCACCATGCGCCACGCAATCAAGTTTGGTGGCACCCCGGTGCTCCTGGCACGGCGGCGACGCAAGATCCGCAAGCCAAAGCTGGTTCTGATCTGCGACGTCAGCCGCTCGATGGACAGCTACAGCCGTTTCCTGCTCCAGTTCATCTACGCGCTGCAGAACACGCTCGGTCGAGTGGAGTCGTTCGTCTTCTCCACCTCGCTGCACCGAGTGACTCAGTACTTTAAGAGCAGCGACATCTACGACGCCCTGGATCGCATCTCCCACGAGATTCCCGACTGGTCCGGCGGGACGCGGATCGGCTACAGCCTATCGATGTTCCTGGACAAGTACCTGGACCTTCTCGACCAGCGTACGGTGGTCATCATTCTTTCGGACGGGCTGGATACCGGCGACCCGGAGCTGCTTGAGAAAGCGATGGAAGAGCTGCAGGGAAGATCGGCAAAGGTGATCTGGTTAAACCCATTGCTGGGGAGCGCCGACTATCGACCGCTGGCGCGGGGGATGGCGAGCGCCCTGCCGCACGTGGACCTGTTCGCGCCCGCGCACAACCTGGCCAGCCTGGAGGCGCTGGGGCGCCAGCTCGTCGGGCGGCGGTGAGGCTGCTCCTGGCCCCTCGGGTGCTGTGTCCCTCCGCTGGCTGGGGCGAGGAGATCCGGTCGGAGCAGGCGGCGCGGGATGCAGCCCAGGACAGAGTGCCCGCGCTGCTCGGGTGGCGTTGAGCGCGGCGCCTGGTTCCGGCGCCCGCCCGCACTCCTGGGAGCGTGGGGTAGAGGCAAACAACGGAGAGCAGTAATGGAAGAGGATATCTGGACGGACGTTGAGCGCTGGCAGGCGCGCGGGGAGCGCGTGGCGCTGGCGACCGTCACCAAGGTGATCGGATCGGCGCCACGGCGCGAGGGCGCCAAGCTGGCGGTATCCGAGGGCGGCGAGATGAGCGGCTCCGTCTCGGGCGGCTGCGTGGAGGCGGACGTGGTGATGCACGCACTGGAAGTGCTCGACCAGGGCAAGCCGCGGCTGGTGAAGTACGGGATCACCGACGACATGGCGTTCGAGGTCGGTCTGGCCTGTGGCGGAAGCATCGAAGTGTTCATCGAGCCGCTGGAGCCGGTGGCAGGATGAGCGGGCTCCGGCGGCGTCTCCGAGAGCTGATTCAGGCCGAGGTGCCAGTGGCGCTCATAACGGTCGTGCGCGGGCCAGAGCGTCTGCTCGGCCAGAAGCTGCTGGTGCGGCTCAACGGCGAGCCCGAGGGCGAGCTGGGTGCCGGGCTGGAGGGCCGAGCCGCCGAGCGGGCACGGGCGCTGCTCCAGGCGGGGCGCTCCGAGAGCGTCGTGCTCGACACGCCGGAGGGCGAGGTCGAGCTGTTCGTCGAGAGCCATCCAGCCCCCGACACGCTGCTGATCTTCGGCGGCGTTCACACCGCGGTCCACCTGACCCGCTTCGCCAAGCTGCTCGGCTTCCGCGTCCGGATCGTGGATGCTCGCGGGCTGTTCGCCACGTGGGAGCGGTTCCCCGAGGCCGATGAGATCGTGGTCGCTCGGGCAGAGGACTACCTGAAGACGGCGAAGCTCGGGCCGAACACCTACGTCGCAGTGCTGACGCATGATCCGAAGTTGGACGATCCGGCGCTGCTGCACTTCCTGCGGACAGACGTGCGTTACCTGGGCGCGGTGGGCAGCCGCAAGACGAACGCTGCCCGGATGGAGCGGCTGCTGCAGAAGGGGGCGACGCCGGAGGAGCTGGCCCGGATCCACGCCCCGATCGGGCTGGACCTCGGCGGCCAGACGCCAGAAGAGATGGCGCTGGCGATCATCGCCGAGATCGTCGCGGTCAAGCACGGGCGGAGTGGCGGATCGCTCCGGGCACAGGCGACCCGGCCCGAGGCGCTGCGCGCGGCCGGCTGAACCGCGGAGGCACGCGGTGATCTCCGCTGTCGTCCTCGCGGCCGGCCTCGCCAGCCGCATGGGCCGGCCCAAGCAGCTCCTGCGGCTCGGCGGCGAGACGCTGGTGCGCCGCGCCGTCGCCACCGCGCTGGCCGCACCTGTGGACGAGGTGGTGGTCGTGATCGGCAGCGCTGCCGACCAGGTTCAGGCGGAGCTGCGCACCCTGCCGGTCCGACTCGTCCTAAATCCGCGCTATGCCGAGGGGATGGCGACCTCGCTCCGCGCCGGGGTGCAGGCGCTGGCGCCGGATTCCGAGGCAGTGGTGATCCTGCTCGCCGACCAGCCGCTGTTGCGCCCCGAGGTAGTGGCGGCGCTGGTGGAGCGCTACCGCGCCGACCGGCCGCCACTGGTCGTCCCGACCTACGCCGGCCAGCGCGGCAACCCGGTCCTGTTCGCCCGCGCGCTCTACCCGGAGCTGCTCGAGGCGCAGGGCGACGCGGGCGCGCGGGCGATCGTGGCGCGCCATCTCCACGAGGCGGCCGTCGTCTCCTTCGAGGACGCCCGACTCCAGACCGACGTGGACACCTGGGAGGAGTACCAGGCGCTGAAGGCCGCGCTCGAGCGGCCGGGGGCGTGAAGAAGCGACATGGCAGAGTTCCAGTACTGTCCCTGGTGCGCCGCGCCACTGGTCCGAGCGGCTGGAACGCGCCCCTGCTGCTCGCGCTGCGACTTCGTGCTCTACCAGGACCCGAAGGTCGCGGTCGCGGCAGTGATCGAGCACGACGGCGGGATCCTGCTCGGCAAGCGGGCGATCGACCCGGGCATGGGGCTATGGAGCTTCCCAGCCGGCTTCGTGGATCGGGGCGAGCCGCTCGAAGAGGCACTGCGGCGCGAGGTGCGCGAGGAGCTAGGCTTGGAGGTCGACGTGGAGCGCCTGGTGGGGGTGTACTCCGAGCCGGGCCACCCGGTCGTGCTCATCGTCTACGCCGCCCGCGTCCGCCCAGATTCGCCCCCGCTGCGCGTCGGGCCGGAGAACTCGGACGTAGCCGCGTTTCCCCCCGATGCCTTCCCACCCATGGCGTTCCCGCACGACCGGCAGATCATCGCCGATTGGCTGCGGCGCCCGACCCCGGAGGGAGTCCGATGAAACCGATCATCTGGCATCCGGGCGACCCGACAGGCCCGGACCTGCTCGGCACGGTCGTCGCCCACAACGTGCGGACCGTGGACGGCAAGAAGTTCCTGCTGAAGAAGGGCGCAGTGCTCGACCCGGAGAGGCTGGAGCGGCTCGCCCACGCGGCGAGCGAGGTCCATCTGCTGCGGCCGGAGCCCGGCGAGCTTCACGAGGACCTGGCCGGGCTGCGCCTGGCGCGGGCGGTGTGCGGCCCTGGGGTACGCATCAAGGGGTTGATCGGGGCCCAGTACCAGCTCGTCGCGGAGCAGCGCGGGCTGCTGCGGATCGATCCCTGCCTGGTGCGGGCGATCAACGCCATCGAGGGGCTCACGCTGTTTACCACCTTCGACCGCCAGCCGGTGGAAGCGGGGGAGCTGGTCGCGGCAGCGAAGTGTACCCCGTTCCTGATCGCGGAGGAGAAGGTCGCCCAGGCGGAGCAGATCGCGCAGCAGGGTCCGGCGCTGCGCGTGGAGCCGTACCAGCCCATGCGCGTGGGCGTGCTTCTGCTGGAACGTGTCTCCCCCGAGGCCCGGGAGCGGTTCGAAGATGTGCTCCGGCTCAAGCTCGGCTACTTCGGCGCGCAGCTCGGCGCACTGGTTGAGGCCCGCCAGTCCGAAGCCGAGATCGTCCCCGCGCTGCGGCGGCTGCTGGACGACGGCCACGACGTGGTGATGCTGGCCGGCGCATCCTCGCTGGATCCGCTGGAGCCGTTGTTCCCGGCGCTCGACGCCGTTGGGGCAAAGATCGTCAAGCACGGCGCCCCGGCGCACCCCGGCAGCTTGTTCTGGATCGCCTACGCCGGCCGGGTGCCACTGTTCGGGCTGTCGTCGTGCGAGATGTTCTCGCACAAGACGGTGCTCGACCTGATCCTGCCGCGCGTCTTCGCCGGCGAGCCGGTGCAGCGGGAGCAGATCGTCGAACTGGGCTACGGCGGGCTGCTGGAAGCCGGGATGGACTGGCGCTTCCCCAACTACGGGCGAGACGCGGCGCCAGGCGCTGACTAACGCCGCCGGGTCGGCCCACCCTCGAGCCCGCTACCGGCTCCAGCCCCAGGTTAACGGGCTGCTGCACGAGTGCGGGGCGCTGCGGCCAGCCAGGGCAGCGTCGCATGCCGCTTCCAGACCTCCGCTGGGGGTGGTGCAGGGTGCCAGGGGCTCCTGCGCGGGGCCAGCCGCCCGACCTGATTGACAAGGCCCCACCACCTACCTATCATCAGGTTTGTGCCACCCTGCCTGGCTGCGGCTTCGTGATGGCCAGCTCTCCTGCCAGGCCTCCCGAAGCGTCCCCAGGGCCTGTGAAGGCACAGGCGGCCAATCTCGCTCGCACGCCGCTGCGGAGTCTCGTCGATCTCACAAGGAGGATCGCCAATGGCGAAGGTTCAGGTTACGGTCAACGGCCAGACGCGCGAGGGCGACGTCGAGCCGCGGACCCTGCTGGTGCACTTCATCCGCGACACCCTCGGGCTGACCGGCACGCACGTTGGCTGCGACACGTCGAGCTGCGGCGCCTGCACGGTGCTGCTGGACGGCAAGGCCGTCAAGTCGTGCACGGTCCTGGCAGTTCAGGCGAACGGCAGCGAGATTACCACCATTGAAGGGCTTGCCCAGGGCGGCCAGCTCCACCCCTTGCAGGAGGGGTTCTGGGAGAAGCACGGGCTGCAGTGCGGCTTCTGCACCCCAGGTATGATCATGACCGCGGTGGACCTGCTCAAGCACAATCCATCTCCTACCGAGCAGGAGATCCGCGCGGGCATCGAGGGCGTGCTCTGCCGCTGCACCGGGTACCAGAACATCGTCGCGGCGATCCAGTACGCCGCGGAGAAGATGGCACAGCAGTCGGGTCAGATGGCTGGCGCGGGCTCGCGCTAGCCACCCCAGAAAGGACGTAGGCCATGGCCGTAACACGGATGTTCGGCGCCGCGATCAAGCGCCGCGAGGATCCACGGCTCATTACCGGGAAGGGTGCCTACACCGATGACGTCATTCTGCCGGGCATGACCCACATGTACATCCTGCGCAGCCCGCACGGGCACGCGCTGATCAAGCGGCTGGACACCTCCCGGGCTCGCCAGATGCCCGGGGTGCTCGCCGTCCTGACCGCGCAGGACCTGGAGGGCAAGCTGGCCGGCATGCCCTGCGCCTGGCTAATTCCCAATGCCGACCTGAAGCTGCCGCCGTACCCCGCGCTGGCCAAGAACAAGGTGCGCTACGTGGGCGATGGCGTGGCGGCGGTGGTGGCGGAAACGGCCGCCCAGGCGCGCGACGCGGCGGCGGCGATCGAGGTGGAGTACGAGCCGCTGCCAGCGGTGGTGAACCAGGAGAAGGCGATCGAGCCGGGCGCGCCCCAGCTCCACGACGAAGCGCCCAACAATATCGCCTTCACCTTCAAGCTGAACGGCGGCGACTACGAAGCGGCGGCGCGGGAGGCCGACGTTGTCGTCAAGCAGCGCTTCGTCAATCAGCGGCTGATCCCCTCTGCCATGGAGCCACGCGGCGCGGTGGCGCAGTGGAACCCGGGTACGGAAGAGCTGACGTTGTGGGTGACCAGCCAGAACCCGCACGTGGAGCGGCTGCTCATCTCCCTGACGTTAGGCATTCCCGAGACGAAGATCCGGGTCATCTCGCGCGACGTAGGCGGTGGCTTCGGGAGCAAGATTCCCTACTACATGGGTGAGGCACTCGCCATTCTCGCCTCGCGCGAGCTGGGCCGCCCGGTGAAGTGGATGGAGAGCCGGAGCGAGAACTTCCAGGCCACCACCCACGGGCGCGACCACATTCAGGACGTGGAGATGGCCGCCAAGCGCGACGGCACCATCACCGGGATCAAGGTGAAGGCCTACGCGAACATGGGCGCCTACCTGTCGACCGCGGCGCCCGGCGTCCCCACCTGGCTGTTCACGCTGATGGTCACCGGCCCGTATGACATCAAGAACATGTCGGCCGAAGTGATCGGCGTGTTCACCAACACCACCCCGACCGACGCCTACCGTGGCGCTGGCCGACCCGAGGCGACCTATCTGCTGGAGCGGATGGTCGACCTGGTGGCCCGCGAGCTGAACATGGACCCGGCGGAGATCCGCCGCAAGAACTTCATCCCGGCCGACAAGTTTCCCTATACCACTGCCGAAGGGCTGCTGTACGACAGCGGCAACTATGAGGGAACGCTGAACAAGGCGCTGCAGCTCGTCGGGTATGACCAGCTCCGCCAGCAGCAGAAGGCGCAGACCGGGACAAAGCGCCTCGGGATCGGCCTCTCCACCTATGTGGAAGTCTGCGGGCTAGCGCCATCCCAGGCGGCCGGGGCGATGGGCTTCCAGGGCGGGCTCTGGGAGAGCGCGACCGTTCGTGTCCACCCTACCGGCAAGGTCACGGTGCTGACCGGCTCCAGTCCGCACGGCCAAGGCGAGGAGACGACCTTCGCCCAGATCGTGAACAGCGAGCTTGGCATCCCGGTGGAGGACATCGAGGTGGTTCATGGCGACACCGCCGCGATTCCGTTCGGGATGGGCACGTACGGGAGCCGTAGCACGGCGGTGGGCGGGACGGCGCTCGTGTTCGCCTGCCGCAAGGTGCGGGACAAGGCGGCCAGGATCGCGGCGCATCTATTAGAGGTGTCGCCGGACGACATCGAGTTCCAGGACGGCAAGTTTACGGTGAAGGGCGCGCCGGACCGCGGCAAGACGATCCAGGAGGTCGCCCTCAGCTCCTACCTGGCCTGGTCGATGCCGGAAGGCGTCACCCCGGGCCTGGAGGAGAGCCACTTCCACGACCCCACCAACAACACCTTCCCGTTCGGCTGCCACATCTGCGTGGTGGAGGTGGACACAGAGACGGGCGAGGTGAAGCTGCAGCGCTACGTCGCGGTCGACGATGTCGGCACGCTCATCAACCCGATGATCGTCGAGGGGCAGATCCACGGTGGGTTGGCCCAGGGGATCGGCCAGGCGCTGTTCGAGCACGGGGTGTATGACGACAACGGCCAGCTCCTGAGCGGTACGCTGGCCGACTACGCGGTCCCGCGCGCAGACATGTTCCCGCGCTTCGAGCTGGGCAACCAGGTGACACCCTCGCCCTCGAACCCGATGGGGGTGAAGGGCGTGGGGGAGACCGGGACGATCGCGTCCACCCCGGCGGTCATCAACGCGGTGGTCGACGCACTGTCATCGTTCGGGATCAAGCACATCGACATGCCAGCGACGCCCGAGCGGGTCTGGCAGGCCATTCAAGCGGCCAGCACAGGGAGGTAGGCGCAGAGATGTTTCCAGCTCCATTCGACTACGTGGCGCCGGCGTCACTCGACGAGGCGGTGCAGGCTCTGGCCAACGCCGGGGGCGAGGCAAAGGTCCTGGCGGGCGGGCACAGCCTGCTGCCGATGATGAAGCTGCGCCTGGCGCAGCCCTCGATGCTCGTGGATATCGGGAAGATCCAGGGGCTGAGCTACATCCGGCAGGAAGGCGACGTGACCGTGATCGGGGCGCTGACCACCCACGCCGAGGTGGAGCGCGCCAACATCCCCCTGCTGTCCGAGACCGCGGCGGTTGTGGGCGACCTGCAGGTGCGCAACCGCGGCACGCTCGGCGGCAGCCTGGCCCATAACGATCCGGCCGGCGACCTGCCAGCGGCGGTGCTCGCGCTTGGCGCCGAGATCAAGGCCGTGGGGAAGAACGGCGAGCGGACCATTCCGATCGACCAGTTCTTCGTGGACCTGCTGACGACCGCGCTCCGCGAGGATGAGATCCTGACCGAGGTCCGCATCCCGGCGCTCAAGGGGCGTACGGGCGTCAGCTACAAGAAGTTCCCCCAGCCGGCCTCGCGCTACGCCATCTGCGGTGTCGCGGCGGTAGTCACGCTTGGTGCAGACAATACCGTGGAGAGCGCCCGCATCGCCATCACCGGTGTTGGCCCGAAGGTGTATCGGGCGACCGCGGTGGAGCAGGCGCTTCAGGGCAAGACGGCGACCGAGGAGAACATCAAGGCCGCGGCCGAGCATGCCGCCGACGGCGTAGACGTGAACGGCGACATCCACGCCTCGCCGGAATATCGCGCCCACCTAGCGAAGGTGTTCACCCGCCGCGCAGTGGAGGAGGCGGTCCGCCGCGCCCAGGGCGGCTAACCCTGCCTGCTGGTCGGCATCTATGAGCGCCCGGGGCTCCCCCCGGGCGCTCGATTGTTCCAGTCGGGAGATGGGCGGGCGGTCCAGCGCTGCCGCTATCGCCCTGGGCGCGTCGCCGCGATGATCGCCCGCGCCGCGCTGGCGTGGCTGGCTCCAGACCCGCAGCAAGAACGCGACCTACTGCCCAGTCCACCAGCGCCGCGTTCCCGGGTGTGAGCCGTCCATCGGGCAGCGACACGCAGTCCTCGAAGCCGACCCGGACGTGTGTGCCCTCCTCGATCGCGGCGGCGACGATCTCGTAGGTGGCGAGCCCATTGCCGTGGGCGGCCCAGACGGCGTTGGGGAAGCGCTGCCGAAGCAGGCGTGCCAGAAACGGATAATTCTCCGTGGTGGACGGAGCGACCTGGGCCCCGTCACCGAAGGCCGGGCTGTCCAGCTCCAGCAGGAACCAGCCCCAGTCCCCCAGCAGACCGTCTCTATCGAGCGCCACCGCGTTGCTGAGGAAACCAATGTCCATCAGCCCGAACTCCGGGGTGATCCCGAGCTGGCGGCAGGCATCCAGAAGTCGCACGACGTCTTCATAGTCGTTTGGGTAGTGGGCTGTTCGCCGACCACCGCCCGGGGCGCGCTCCCAGGTGGCGATATGGCCGAGGTTGACCGACATCAGGTCGGGACGGGTGGCCGGGGCGGCGGAGAGCGCGGCGAGCAGGTCAAGCTGCGCCGACACCGGCACGCCGGCGGGACGGATGGAGGTGATGCTGACGAGCAGGTCCGGGGCGGCGTCGCGGATCCGTCGCAGTGCCTCGACGTACCAGGATACCTCCGCGCTCCAGCCGCCATCCATGGCGCGGGCATGAATGTGGACGACGCTGGCGCCAGCGTGGGCGCAGGCCCGTGCCTCCGTCGCGACCTCCGCCGGGCGATACGGCACGACCGGCTGCTCGGCACGCGTCCGGCCGCCGTTCAGCGCCGCCTCGACAATGCTGCGCCGCTCGCCGCGTGCCATGCTCGCTCCTCCTACCACTTACTCCACGGGCAGGCCCAGGCAGGCGCGTGCCTCCCCCACGGCCGAGAGCGACCCGCTGACGCAGATGGCATCGTCCCCCGCGGCCGAGGCCAGCGCGCGGTCCAGGGCCGCGGCGACCGAGGCCGCGGTTTCGGCCTCGAGGCCGAGCTGGGCCGCGATGCGGCGCAGCTCCTGGGCCGGGCGGGCGCGAGGGTGATGGGTTGTCGTCAGCACCAGGCGGTCGCTCAGCGGAGCCAGCACCTGCAGCATCCCGGCGGCGTCCTTGTCCTCCAGGCAGGCGAAGATGGTGGTCAGCGCGCGCCAGCGGAAGTGGAGCCGCAGCGCCCGCGCCAGCTCCTGGGCGGACTCAACCGTATGCGCGCCGTCCAGCACGACGAGCGGGGGGGTGCGCGCCACCTCCACCCGCCCGGGCCAGCGCACCGCCGCGACCCCGCGCCGCACCGCGACCGGGTCGAGCCACTCGTCCGCCCCCGGCAGCGCTTCGACGGTGTACAGCGCGGTGCAGAGGTTGCCGACCTGGAAGGCGCCCGGCAGTGGCAGCGCCAGGTCCTGGTAGCGCCGCCAGGGCATCTGGACCGAGAGATGCCAGGCCGCTCGGGGCATCTCGGACGCGCCGACATGAAGCACGGACGCAACGGCCTGCACCGCGGCTGACGAGGCGTCGGGGGCGACCACGAGCCGGGCGCCGAGCGCCGCGGCGCGTGCTCGGATCACCGCTAGCGCCTCCTCCGTCTGCGACGCGGCGACGGCCGGGCGGGCGGGGCGCAGGATCGCCGCCTTCTCTCCGGCGATGGCGGCCAGGGTGTCGCCCAGGATCGCCCGATGCTCCAGCCCGATCGGGGTGATCACCGAGACGAGCGGATCGCTCAGGTTCGTCGCGTCCAGGCGTCCACCCAGCCCCACCTCCACCACTGCCCAGTCCACCTGCTGCTCACGCGCGGCGAGGAAGGCGAGCGCGGTGGTCTGCTCGTACGTGGTCGCCAGCCCCAGGTCGGGGCGCTCCCGCTGAAGGCGCTGCGCGGCGTCGGCGACCCGCTCGGCGCAGCGGGCGAACATCCCGGGGTCGATCAGCCGGCCGTCGAGGCGGACGCGCTCGCGGTAGTCGTTGAGATGCGGCTGGGTGTACAGCAGCGTCCGCAGCCCGTGGGCACGCAGGATCGACTCGATCAGCGCCGCGGTGGAGCCCTTGCCCTTGGAGCCGGCGATCAGGATGGTGGGCCGGGCGAGCTGCGGATTGTCCAGCGCCCGCAGCAGCGCCCGCGGGCGGTCCAGGTTGAACGGCACTCCGCCCGAGGCTCGCCCCGTGCCGCGCTCGTAGTCCGGCAGCGCCAGCAGCGCCGCCAGCGCCGCCCGGTACGCGCGCTCGTCCGCCGTGGTCATGCCCGCGTCGTCACGTCGGCGCGGACGATGGCATCGGCGACGCGGCAGACGCGCACCGCCGGGGCGACGTCGTGGATCCGCACCACGTCCGCGCCACCGGCAATGCACAGCGCCACCGCCGCCAGCGTCTCCAGCAAGCGCGCCTCCGGAGGCGCGCCGGTGACGAGCCCGACGAACGACTTGCGCGACGGGCCGACCAGCAGCGGGTAGGGCAGGCGGGCGCGCAGCTCGGGCAGCCGCCGCACCAGCTCGCGCGACTGGGCCGGCGTCTTGCCGAAGCCAAGCCCGGGGTCCACGATGATCCGCTCGGGGGCGATCCCGGCCGCCAGCGCCGCCTCCACGCTGCGCTCCAGCTCGGTCGCCACGTCTTGGAGCATGTCGGCATACGTTGCCCGCGGGTAATAGCCACCTAGCTCGCCGATCTTCGGAACCGCCAGACGGTTGTGCATCAGCACCACCCAGGCGCCGGCTCGGGCCACCACCGCGGCCAGACGCGGGTCGCGCCGGAACGCCCAGACATCGTTGACGATCCGCGCCCCCAGGTCCAATGCCCGCTCGGCCACCCCAGCCTTATATGTATCCACGGAGATGGGGACATCGGTCCGACGGGCCAGCGCGCGGATCACCGGCAGCACCCGCCGCAGCTCCTCCGCCTCAGAGACCGGCTCTGCCCCCGGCCGGGTCGACTCCCCGCCCACGTCCAGGATGTCCGCCCCGGCGGCGATCGCCTCCTCCGCCCGCCGCAGCGCCAGCGCGGTGTCGTCCCCCACGCCATCCCCGCTGAATGAGTCCGGGGTGACGTTCAGGATCGCCATCACGTAGGTGCGCTCGCCCCAGCGAAACACCGGCTCCGCCATCAGACCATCCGCAAAGTCATCATCGCAGCAATTGTAGCCGCGCCCGGGCACGGGCCACCGCGCCGGTAGAATGTTCCAGCCACGCGACAGGAGGGACGGGCCATTCTCGACGGCATCCCGGTGGACCTCAGCCTCACCGAGCTGCACGTGCACGTCGGCAGCGCGGTCGACCCAGCGGTCATGTGGTCCATCGCCCACAGCCAGGGTATTCGGCTGCCCACCAAGAACTACTGGGACTTCGTCGACCTCATCACGGTCGGCACCCGGGTCAAGACCTTCGACGACTACCTGGCGCTGTTCCACTGGACCGAGCTGATCCAGTCCAGCCCTGAGGCGATGGAGCGCTCGGTCTACGAGATCATCGGGGGCGCCTATCGCCACAACAACATCGAGCGGCTGGAGCTCCGCTTCAACCCGATGAAGCGCAACCGGGGCGGCGAGCGCGACCTGGACCACATCATCGCCGCCGCCATCCGCGGCATGGAGCGGGCCCAGCTCGAGTACCCCGTCCGCGCCGGACTGATCGTCTGCCTGGACAAAGCGTTCGACTACGAGCTGAACGAGATCATGGTCGACAAAGCCCTGGCCTGGGCGCAGCGGGGCATCTGCGGGATCGACCTGGCCGGACCCGAGGCGCCCACCTTCGACTTCTCCCAGTACGCCCCGCTCTTCCAGCGCGCCCGCGCCGGCGGCCTGGGGATCACCGTCCACGCCGGCGAAAGCGGCACCCTGGAGGCGATGCGCAGCGCCATCGAGACCCTGCGCCCCACCCGCATCGGCCACGGCGTCAAGGCCGCTCGCGACCCCGCGCTGCTGGCGCTGCTCCGCGAGCGCGAGATCCTTCTGGAGGTGTGCCCCACCTCGAACCTGCACACCGGCGTCATCAAGGACGTGGACGAGCTCACCTGGACCTTGCGGACCTTCGTGGACCAGGGGATCCGCTTCAGCATCAACACCGACGGCCCGGAGATGCTGCAGCGGACACTGCGCGAGGAGCTGGAGTGGCTGCACGCCAGCGGGATCCTTTCCGTCGCGGAGATCCTGCAGGCCAACCAGTGGGCCGCGGCCTACTCCTTCCTCCGGTAGATGGCGCGCCACGGGGAGTCCCATGCAGCCTGACCCCTGGACGCACTGCCACTATTGCGGCGCGCCGCTAGTGGAGTTCCACGACCACCAACGGCCGCGGCAGCGCTGCTCCCGCTGCGGCCAGATTCTCTACCGCAACCCGGTCCCGGCGGCGGGCTGCGTGGTCGTCCAGCATGGCGCGGTGCTGCTGGTCCAGCGCAGGCGCCCGCCCTTCCCGGGCCACTGGCACTTCCCCTCCGGCTTCGTGGAATACGACGAGGACATCGAGGCGGCCGCGGTGCGCGAAACCTACGAAGAGACCGGGCTGGTCGTCGAGCCACGGAGCATCTTCGGCGCCTACTCCTACTTCGACGACCCGCGCAAGAACGGGATCATCATCCTGTTCCACGCCGAGGTCGTCGGCGGCACCCTGCGGCCCGGGGACGACGCCGCTGCAGCCGACTTCTTCCCACCCGACCGGCTCCCCCAGCCGCTGTGCTTCGCCGCCCACATCCGAGCACTACGAGAGTGGATCGAGCGGGGCTGACCGCACCGCCCAGCCCAGCGCGTGCGCCGCGGGTACTGACCAGCCTGGGCCGCTTTGCCCACGAGCCACTCGACGGCCCACGCCACCCAGGCCTCCGACGGGATGCCGTAGGGCCTGAGCTTCTCCAGTCGCCCCTCGTCCCTCGCTGTAGAACAGGGTGCGGCATGCCTCAGTGGCGGCCGGCGCGGACGTTTAACTCGCTAAACGACGACGGCCCGAGCGGCGGAGGCTGCTTAGCGGTGGCTGGTGACGCCTACCTGCTGGCACATGTCCAGAACCGGGCAGGTGGAGCAGCGCGGCAGGGTCCCGGTGCAGATGTGCTTGCCAAAGGGGACGAGCAGGCGGTTGATCTCGATCCAGTAGGGCGGCGGGAGCTGCTGCTCGAGCTGCGCCAGCGTCTGCTCGGGGCTGGCGGCGTGGACGTAGCCCCAGCGGTTGGTGACGCGGTGGACGTGGACGTCCACCGCGATGCGCGGCTGGCCGCAGGCGATACCGAGGGTGAGGTTGGCGCACTTGGGGCCGACCCCGGCGAAGGAGGTCATCAGGTCGTAGTCGCACGGGAGCTGGCCTTGGTGCTCGGCGACCAGACGCTGGGCGATGGCGTGGATCTGGCGCGCCTTGGGCTCGTAGAAGGTGCTGGGGCGGATCAGCGCCTCGATCTCCTCCGGGCTGAGCGCCGCGACCTGGGCCGGGGTGCGGGCGCGGGCGAATAGCCGGCGGGCGATCGGAAGGGTGGCCTCGTCGCGGGTGCGGATGGAGATGATGCAGGCGACGAGTTGCTCGAAGGGGGTGCTGAAGCCGGCGTCGGCCAATTCGAACAGCGCCGCCTTGGGATAGCGGCGCACCGCTTCGGCGATGCGAGGGAAGGCGACGTCCGGATCGAAGGGGCGCTTGGGCACGCCGCTGCTGGCGCAGGAAGTGTGCCCAGCCTCGGGCGGGCGCGGCCTGGGCAGTGAGCCCGACCCGCGGATGGTGCGCCCTGCACAGTCCCGACGGGACCGTCTCCGTCGTCCAGGACGCGCCGTCACGGATCACGTATCAGGGGGAGGCCCGCAGGCGGCGGGCCTCCCCGGGCCGCGCCCTCACTGGAGGGCGCGGAGCTTCTCCGCCAGCTCGCGGCCGGTCGGCTCGACCAGGATCGAGCCATCGGGGAAGACGATGGTAGGGACCGAACGGTAGCCGCCGTTGAGCGCGAGGACGCGCGCCATCGCCTGCTCGTCGCGCTCGATGTCGATCTCCCGGTAGGGAACGCCGTGGGCATCCAGCCAGCGCTTGGCCCGGCGGCAGTCGCCGCACCAGGTGGTCGTGTACATCGTCAGGGGCTCGCTCGCCATCATCCCTCCCGCGCATCGCCTGTGTGAAACGTGCCGCTTTCTCAGGACAACGCGGGGACGGCGAGCCGTATTCCCGCCCTGCGCGAGCGGCGCGCCTGAGCGGTGTTGACGTCGATTCGCCCCGATCGGGTACGCTGAGAGGTGCACGCGGTAGACTGCGCCGTGTCAGTTCCGCGCCCGGGCCCTGGCCTCGGGCGCGCGATCCAGAGGCGAGAGCGGGGTATGCGGCAGACAGACGATGCCGCCCGGACGGGCGAGGCCCCAGGCGCGGCCCCGGAGCCGCTGGCGCTACCCGCAGGCGGGGCGGCGGGCTCGGCTGCCGCGGGGCGGCCCTGGTGGCTGTTCGCGCTGCTGGGGCTGGTCGCAGTGCTGGCGGGCGCGGTGGCGGCCAGCCAGGCCGCCTACGCCGACCGGGCCTACCCCGGGGTGACGCTGCTCGGGGTGCCGCTGGGCGGCAGCACCCGGGAGCAGGCGACCGCGGCGCTGGCGCCGCGGATCCAGGCGCTGGAAGGTCGGACGATCGTCCTGCGGGATGGCGGCCGGCGCTGGGCGCTGGAGGCGCGGGACCTGGGGCTGCGGGTGGAGCCCGAGCGCCTGGCCGATCTGGCGGTCCGCTTCGAACACGACGATCCGCCCCTGGCCCGGATTGTCGCCCCGACGCGGGGGCTGACCGGCGAGACGGTGGAGCTGGCGCCGAGGATCACGCTGGACCAGGCGACGATCAACATCCAGCTCGAACGGCTGGCCGGGCAGATCGACCAGCCGCCGATTGACGCGACGCTGGCGATTCACCCCGATGGGAGCGTGGCGGCCACCTCGGCCCAGATCGGCCGCCGGCTGGACCGCGACGCCAGCGCGCAGCGGGTCCGGGACATGCTGCTGGACGCGCAGCGGGATGAGGTCGAACTGGTGGTGCAGGAGACGCCGCCGCAGACCTCGGACGAGGAGCTGGCCGGGGCGCGCGCCCAGGCGGAGCGGATCCTGGCGCAGCCGTTCGTCCTGCGCGGAGGGGACAAGCGCTGGTCGCTGAGCCGGGCCGAGCTCGCCCCGATGCTCACGCTGGACCACACCCCGGGGCAGCCAGCGCGGCTGCTGGTGAACGAGAGCCCGCTGCGGGCGCTGGTCCGCCAGGCCGCTGGCGAGCTGGATCAAGAGGTCCAGAACGCTCGGCTGGAGCTGAAGCCGGACCTGACACTGGAGCTGACCCCAGCGCGCATCGGGCGCAGCGTGGACGTCGACGCCAGTGTTCGCGCCGCCTGGTCGGCGCTGGTCGCCGGCCAGGGCAGCGCCGACCTGGTGATCCATGAGACGCCGCCGACCACCACCGACGCGCAGCGGCGCGAGGCCTACGAGACCGCCAAGCGGATGCTCTCCGGGCCGCTGGCGGTCGAGGCCGGCCAGCAGCGCTGGGCGCTCGGGCGCGACGAGATCGCCGCGCTGCTACGCTTCAACGGCGGACCGGGCGAGACGATGGCGGTGACGGTCGACAGCGATGGGCTGTCCGCCTGGCTGAAGGGGATCGCCGAGCAGGTCCACCGCGACCCGGTGAACGCCCGCTTCAAGTGGGATGATGGTCGCCTGACCCCGATCCGCGAGAGCGCTCCGGGCCAGGAGCTGGACCTCGACGCCGCGCTGGCCCAGGTGCAGCAGCACCTGATCTCCACCGAGCGCACCGTTCAGCTCCCGCTGAAGAGCGTGCCGCCCGCGGTCGCCACCGACGACGGGCCGAAGCTGGGCATCAGCGAGCAGATCGACAGCGGCGAGACCTCCTTCGCCGGGGCGATCCCGGAGAAACGGCACAACATCGCGCTGGCGGCGGAGCGGCTCAACGGGGTCGTCGTCCCGCCGGGTGGGCTCTTCTCGTTCAATCGGGAGGTGGGTCCGACCACCCTGGACGCCGGGTTCCAGTGGGGCTTCGGGCTGGAGGCGGGCAACGGCGGCGTCAAGACGATCCCATCTGTCGCCGGCGGGATCTGCCAGGTGGCCACGACGCTGTTCCAGCCGGTCTTCTGGTCCGGCTACCAGATCGAAGAACGGCACTGGCACCTGTACTGGATTCCGGCTTACACCTCGCGTGGCGTGGTGGGCCTGGATGCGACGGTGGATGCGGACTCGAACCTCGACTTCCAGTTCCGCAACACCACCCCGGATGCGCTGCTGATCCAGAGCTGGACCGAGGGCGATACCCTGCACTTCGCGCTGTACGGCCACAAGCCGCGCTGGCAGGTGAAGGTGGAGGGGCCGGTCATCACCAACGTGGTCAAGCCGGACGAGACGCCGATCACCGAGGAAGACCCGACCATGCCCTGGGGCAAGAGCCTGGTCGTCCAGACCGCCCGCGAAGGCTTCGACTCGCTGCTGGTTCGCACCGTGACCGGAGATGGCGACCAGCCGCGAGTGCTGAACCTCAAGTCCAGCTACCAGCCGGGCCGCAACATCACTCTGGTGGGCACGCGCGGCAAGCCGGCCCAGGCCGCGCCCAGCGGCGCGCAGCCCCAGGGGCAGCCGGGGCAGGCGCCGCCGATTGACCCGAACCGGCCAGTCGGCACCGGCCAGTCAGAGCAGCCGCGCCAGTAGGAGCAGCGGCTCCTGAAATCCCCCGCGCACGCCGCGTGCGGCGTGCTACCCTGCTCCGTGGGCAGCCTGCGCGTGAACAGCTTTCAGGGAGGCAGTGTGCCCCGAGATCTCGAACTCGTCGGCCGAGTCATCAGCGACGAGCAGGAATGGCCCCGCTCGCGGGTAGTGGTCCGCCAGGGGCGGATCGCCGCGGTCGAGCCCTGGGATGGTCCCGCTCCGTCCAGGGCGCTCGACGCCGAGAGCGGCTGGATCATCCCCGGGCTGATCGACATCCAGATCAACGGCGCCTTCGGGCAGGACTTCGCGGACCCGGCCGCCGACCTCGAGACGGCCGGGCGGGGCCTGCTGCGCCACGGCGTGACCGCCTTCCTCCCCACCGTGGTGACACTCCCCTGGGAGCAGTATCCGGCAGTGCTGGCGAACCTGACGCAGCGGCCGGCCGGGGGCGCCAGGCCGCTCGGAGTGCACCTGGAGGGGCCGTGGCTCGCCCCGCGCTACCACGGCGCGCATCCGGTCGAGCACCTGCGAGCGCCGCGCTGGGCCGAGGTCGAGACACTCCTGGGGCTGGGGCCGGTGCGGATGCTGACGCTCGCGCCCGAGCTGCCCGGGGCCCTGGAGGTCATACAACGGCTCAGCCAGCAGCGAGTGGTGGTGTCGCTCGGCCATTCCGGCGCGAGCTGGGATGAGGGGCGAGTCGCGCTCCTGAACGGGGCGCGGGCCGGAACGCACCTGTTCAACGCGATGCCGCCGCTGCACCACCGGGAGCCCGGCCTGGCCGGGGCGCTGCTCGACGATCACCAGGCGGTCGTCGGGATCATCCCGGACGGCATCCACGTCCACCCTGCGGTACTACGGCTGGTCGCGCGGCTGCGGGGCGCGCGGCGGGTGGTGCTGGTGACCGACGCCATCGCCGCGATGGGCATGCCGCCTGGCAGCTACACGCTGGGCGAGCGGCAGGTCTTGAGCACCCGCCGCGAGGCGCGGCTGGTGGATGGCACCCTGGCCGGCAGCGTGCTGACGCTGGACCAGGCGCTGCGGGCGATGGTGCAGCTCGGAGGCTGTCCCTTGCCGCTGGCGGTGGCGATGGTGACCAGCACCCCGGCTCGCCTGCTCGGGCTGGAGGCCGAGCGCGGCCGCCTGGCGCCCGGTCTGGTCGGCGACCTGGTGGTGCTCGGGCCGGACCTGCGGGTACGATGGACGGTGCAGGAGGGGAGCATCGTGTATTCGATGGAAGGGGCAGCCAGGTGAGCGAGCAGACCCTCCATGCCGAGATCGCTGAACAGCCCCAGGTGGTGGCGCGGCTGCTGGAGCGCGAGGAGGCAGCGGCGCGGGCGTTGGCGCGCGAGGTGCACGAGCGCGACCTGGAGCTGGTCGTGATCGCGGCGCGCGGCACCTCCGACCACGCCGCCGTGTACCTGCGCTACCTGCTGGAGACGCTCGCCGGCCTGCCGGTCTCGCTCGCGGCGCCGTCGGTGTACACGCTGTACCACGGCACGCCGCGACTGCGGCGCGCGCTGGTGATCGGGATCTCGCAATCCGGGCAGTCTGAGGACATCCGGGCGGTGATCCAGGAGGGACGGCGGCAGGGCGCAAGCACCGTGGCGATCACCAACGACCCGGATTCCCCGCTGGCGCGGAGCGCCGACTGGGTGCTGTTCCTGCACGCTGGCCAAGAGCAGAGCATCCCGGCGACCAAGACGTACCTGGCGGAGCTGACCATGGGGGCGCTGCTGGCGGGAGCGCTCGGCGAGCAGCCGGAGCTGATCCGAGCACTGCGGCTGCTGCCAGTCGACCTGGAACGGGTCCTGGCGCGCGAGGACGACCTGGCCGCGGCAGCGGCGGCGCACAGCGCCATGGAACGCTGCCTGGTGCTGGGCCGCGGCTATAACTACGCCACCGCCTACGAGCTGGCGCTCAAGCTCAAGGAGATGGCCTACGTCTCGGCAGAGCCCTACGCTGTCCCGGACTTCCTGCACGGCCCGATCGTCATCGTGGAAGAGGGCTATCCGATCCTGCTGGTCGCCCCCAACGACCGCACGCTGCCGAACCTGCACGGCGTTGCGCTTGCCACCCGCGACAAGGGCGGCACGGTCATCGCGCTGTGCGACAGCCCCGAGCTGGCACAGATCGCCCACACCGCCGTGGCGATTCCCAGCGGCCGCCACGAGGCGCTCAGCCCGCTCGGCTACGCCATCGCCGGGCAGCTCTTCGCCTTTCACCTGGCGCGCGCCAACCAGCTCGACCCGAGCGCCCCGCGCGGCCTGGGGAAGGTCACCAACACGCGCTAGCGCCGAAGCCCGGGCTCATCAGGGCTGCGCCTCCGTTCGCGCGGTCCGCGCGGAATGGAGTAGCAGGCCGCGGCGCTGCCCCCAGCGCAGGACCCAGATGTCGTAGCTCGACTCGAGCAGCTCCCCGGCGCCGATACACAGGGAGGCGGCAACCAGCCAGGGCACCTGCCAGGCCCAGCCCACGCCCGCGCCGATGAGCGCCAGCCCGACCATCACCCGGCGAAACACGTACAGGTACACCAGCGCCCACTCGTACCCGTTCCGCGCTGTGCGGCGACCTGCGAATACGGCCCTGAGCAGCATCCCGATGCCGGATGCTGCCAGCGCGGCCCCGCACAGCGCGAGGGCTGCGGCAGGGTAGGCGCGCCAGGGAAGCGCCAGGAGCTCCGTCATTCCATCACCTCTGTAACCCGGAGGAAGGCACGCAGGTCGTGAGGCCGCCCCGTGCCTTCCTCCTCCAGGTGCCGCCCGTTGGAGCACAGGACCATGATCGGGCGGTGAGGCCAGGCTGTCGATTACCTGCGCGGTCATGTCGCCCGCTGGCCAGCGTGCCCGACCGGGTGCGGGGCGAGCCGAGCGGGCGATCCTGGCAACGGCCAACGCCGCGTGCTGCCCGGCCGGTCCCCTACACTCTGGAAGATCGACGCTGCGACGTTGGGGAGGCAGGGATGCGGATCGCGGTGATGGGCACCGGCGGGGTAGGCGGCTACTTCGGCGGGCTGCTGGCCCGGGCGGGGCACGAGGTGACCTTCATCGCCCGGGGGGCGCACCTGGAGGCGATTCGGCGCCAGGGGCTGGCGGTGAAGAGCGCGGAGAAGGGCGATTTCCACGTCCAGGCGCCGGCCACCGACGACCCGGCGGCGGTCGGCTCGGTGGACCTCGTGCTGTTCTGCGTGAAGTCCTACGACACGGAGACCGCTGGCCGGGCGATTCGGCCGCTGGTCGGCCCAGAGACGCTCGTGCTGCCGCTGCTCAACGGGCTGGACACCCAGGACATCCTGGCGACGCTGCTCCCGCGCGAGTGCGTGCTGGGCGGGATTGCTCGAATCGAAAGCACCATCGCCGCGCCCGGGGTGATCGAGCAGCGCAGCCCAGCCTCGCGGGTCGACGTGGGCGAGCTGGAGGGTCCGCCCACCCCACGGCTCGAGCGCCTGGTCGAGACGCTGCGCCAGGCCGGCTGGAACGTCCACGCGGTCGACAACCTGCGACTGGCCCTGTGGCAGAAGTTCGCTGCCCTGTCGTGCCAGGCCGGGGTGATGACGCTGGCTGACGTCACCTGGGGCGAGCTCGCCAGCCGCCCTGAGCTGTTCGAGGTGCTGGTGCAGGCCGAGCGCGAGGCAGTCGCTGTCGCCCGCGCCGACGGCTACGACCTGGGCGACGACTACGTGGAGAAGGCCAACACGGGCGCGGTGCTGCGGCCAGACATGACGACTTCCATGCAGCGAGACCGCGCCCAGGGCCGGCGGATCGAGATCGACGCGCTCAACGGCGCAACCGTGCGGCTCGGGCGCCGCTATGGCGTGCCCACTCCGGTCAACCAGACGATTTACGCCACGCTGAAGGTGTACGACGACCGGGTGAAGGCGCGGGCTCAGGCGGGCGGCTGAGGGCTGGGCGACGCCGGATGGCTTTCGAGCGGGAGCCGCACGGTGAAGGTGCTGCCCACTCCTTCGCGGCTCTCCACGGTGATCTGGCCGCCGAGCTGCTCCACGATCTGCCGGGCGCCGGCCAGCCCGATCCCCGTCCCGGCGATCAGCCCGATCACGTTGCGGCCCCGGTAAAACGGCTCGAACAGCCGCGGCAGCTCGTCCGCTGGGATGCCGATACCCTGATCGCGGACGCGCAGCACCGCCCAATCGCCGCGGCCATCGGGCTGGCGGGCGAGCGTGAGCTCGATCGGGCCGCCGGCCGGGCTGTACTTGATCGCGTTGGACAGCAGGTTCGCCACCACCCGCTCCAGCCGGAGCGGATCCCAGAGGCCGATCAGCGCCATCTCGTCCGCTGTCACGCGGAGCTCGTGATTCGCCGTCGTCTGCTGCGCTTCCGTGGCGGCGCGGCGCACCAACGCCACCAGGTCGGTCGTCTGCAGCCGGAGCTCCAGCGGCTGGCCAGCGCGCAGCCGGGTGGCGTCGAGCAGCTCCTCGATCAGCGCCGTCATCCGCCGGGTCGTTTCGCTGATGCGGGTGAGGCCATTGGCCAGCGCGTCGACCTCGACCGTGGATTCCCGGGTTACCTGCCGCAACAGCATGTCGGCGTAGCCCTTGATCGTTGTGAGCGGATTACGGAGATCGTGGGACACTGCCGCCAGGAACGCGTCGCGCGCCGCCACCGCCGCCTCCGCCTCTTCTCGCGCCGCCTGCGCGCGCCGCAGCAGCTCGGCGCGCTCCTCTTCGGCCCGCGTCCGCTCAGTGATGTCGCGGATGGAGGAGATCATCGCGGTCCGCACCCCCTGCTGGCTGATGAAGGTGACGCGGGCCTCCACCCGCCGGCGCGCTCCGTCCGCGCGCTGCACCCAGGCTTCGAACGCCTGGGGCGCGTCCTGGCTGCTGAACACCGCGCGGTACTGCTGCACCGCCGACTCCCGTTCCTCCAGGGGGAAGATGAGCGCGAAGCTGTGGCCGATAACCTGCTCGGACGAGTAGCCGAAGAGCTGGAAGTAGGCCTGGTTCGCAGCGAGGACGATGCCCTCCGGGTCGGACAGCGCCATAGCGTCGGCGACCACCTCCCAGATCGCGCGCAGGCGCGCCTCGCTCTCGCAGAGCGCTGCTGCGGCCCGGTGCCGCTCGATGAACTGGCCGATCTGCCCACCGACAGCAGCGAGCATCCCGAGCAACGGCTCGTCGGGCTGGCGGATCTCGCGGCTGAGAAACTCGATGATGCCGAGCACCTCCCCACCAGAGACAACCGGGAAGGCGAGTGCAGCGTGCAGGCCGGCCTGGATCGCAGCCGGCCGGCGAGGGAAGTTGTCATCCTGGCTCACGTCCGGGATCCAGGCCGGCGCCGCCTGCGCCCAGACGCGGCCGGGGAGGCCGACACCGCGCGGCAAGCGCGTCTGCCGACTCAGCGCCTGGAACGCGGCGGTCGCGGTGCTCGTGGTCGACCAGGTTTCCAGACAGCGCAGTGCCTCGCCCCGCTCGTCCACCTGCCAGAGCGCGCCCCACTCCCAGCCCAGGCTTTCGCAGACGGCGCGGAGCATCTGGGGCGCCGCCTCCTCCAGCGTCGCGGCCTCTGCCAGCACCCGCGTCACTGCATACTGCGCCGCCAACTGGCGCTCGGCCCGCTTCCGCGCGGTAATGTCCTGGAAATACACCGACAGCCCGTCGGGCGCGGGGTAGACGCGAATCTCGAACCAGGCATCGAGCGGCGGAGAGAACGTCTCGAACTGCACCGTCTGCTGGGTCTCTACTGCTCGCTGGTACTGGGAGGCGAAGGTCATCCCGAGCGGGCCCGGGAACACGTCCCAGACGCTCTTGCCCAGCAGCTCCCCCCGCGGCCGCTGCAGCAGCCGCTCAGCCTGCTGATTGACGTAGGTGAAGCGCCACTGGCGGTCGAGCGCGAAGAAAGCATCGGTGATGCTTTCCAGCACACTGGCGATGCGCTGCTGCGCCGCCTCGGCCGCGGCGCGTGCGGCCCGCTCGCGGCCGAGCAGCCGGGTGCGCTCCTTCAGGATGCCTACCATCAGCGCCGTGCCCGGAAAGGCGATCGCCAGTACTACCACACGGCGCAGGTTGTCAGTTGCAAAGACGAAGGGGTGGCCGGGGATGGAGAAGTAGTAGGCGCTGTACAGCCAGGCGACCATGGCGCTGGCCAGCGCCGAGCGGATGCCACCGCTAAAGGCGGCGGCGACGACCACCAGGATCAGCACGAAGACCGGGTTGGGAATCGACAGGGCGGTGCGAGAGAGTGCCTCGAGGAGCACCGCAATGGCGAGGGTGAGCAGCGGACCGACGAACCGCAGCAGGAACGAACGCCGACCGGCTTTCGGTCTCGTCGGACCTAGAACGGGCGCGGTGTCAGGCTGCACGGGTACGTCACGTCCCTCAGGGAGTGCCCCAAGAGCATACCCGGATTGAGGCCACAGTGCGCAGCAACGGCTGGCAGAGGCGCGCGGAACGAGTGGGGCTCCGAACGTGCCAGCGTCGCGGACAGGCTGAGAGAACGGCGCAGCTACTGAAGGAGGAGCTCGAAGTTGACGCCCTCGTCGTGGCCGCTGATGCGCTCGAGCAGTCCGTGGACGCCGTCCCAGGCCTCGTCGCCAAAGCGCCAAGCGGCGACCGCGCCCAGCACGAACCCGAGGATCATACCGAGACTAATGCCGATCCCGAAGATGTACTCCGGGGTGAGGCCCCGCACGGCGCGGACCGCGGTGCTGGTCACTGGATGTGGACCACCGGGACTGCCTGCGACCACAGCTCCTCCAGGCGATAGAACTGGCGTTCGGCCGGGGCGAAGACATGGACAATCACGGCACCGTAATCCATCAGCACCCAGCCGGAATCCGCGGTTCCCTCGACGTGCAATACCCGGGCACCGGCCTCCTTGCGCAGCACCTCGGTGACCGACTCCGTGACTGCCTTGATCTGCCGGTCGCTCCCGGCGCTACAGATCACAAAGTAGTCCGCCAGGATAGAAATGGAGCGCAGATCGAGCAAGACGATGTCACTCGCCTGCTTGTCCTCGGCGATCTCGACGATCCGCCGCGCCAGCGCCTGCGAGTCCAGGACGCGGTTCCTCCCAGTCCCAAGGTCCCGTCGGAAGTATACCACAGGGCTCCGGCCCGCTCCTGAGGCGGGCTCATCACAGCGCTATCGCAGCCCGCCGGCCGGCGCGCGCCGGCCGGCGGGGTATGGGCGTGTGGGCTACGGCACTTGCGGGGCCGGCAACTGCACTCCGGGCGCGGCCGCCTGGCTGAAGTCGAAGGCGGCAAACAGGTCGTGCGCCGCGGCGTCGCGGCTGCCTAGCGGCGGCAGGTTCCAGCGCAGCTCGATCGTCTTCAGAATCGAGGTGGTGTCGTACAACGTGTGGTCCACGAACCCGCGCCGGGCGAAGGGCGACACGATAATGGCCGGCACACGCTCCGCCGGACCCCAGCGATCCACGACCGGCGGGGCGACGTGGTCCCAGCGGCCGCCGAACTCGTCATAGGTAATGATGATCGCCGTGTCCGGCCAGTAGCGGCTCGCCTGGATTGCGCGCACCAGGTCGGCCACGTGCTGCTGCCCGGCGAGCAGCGTGGCATAGCCCGGGTGCTCGTTGTCTGGACCGAGCGGCTTCACGAAGGAGACCGCTGGCAAGGTGCCGTTCTGAAGCGCAGCCAGGAAGTCCTGCTCGTCCTTCAGGTGCGCCGCGCGCCCCGGCGTTCCATCGGCGTAGTTCGCGAAGTAGGCGAACGGCTGGTGGTGGAACTGGAACAGCGGATCCGGGTGGCCGGCCACCGCATCGTTCCAGCCGCCGGAGTACCAGGCCCAGGAGATGCCCTTATCGCTCAGCCGATCCCCAATCGTCGGCTGCGTCTGGTTGGGGACCAGCCGGGTCGGATCGGTGATGGTCGCCGGGTGCGGCGTGTTCACCGTGAACGATGTATTCACCACGAAGCCGTCCGGCGTAACTTGGCCATCCTTCACCATCATCCCGTTGGCGTCCAGTTGCGCGACGATGTCTGGCGGGGCATCCGTCCAGACCGGGGTGCAGGCGCAGATGAGCCACTGGTGGTTCAGGAAGGAGCCGCCAAAGGCGGCGTGGAAGAAGTTGTCGGCCAGGGTGTACTGTTGAGCAAGCTGCCCCTCGGGCAGGTTCGTCGCGTCGTAGTAGCTCATCGCCAGGCCGGCCGCGTCGCTCCAGGCGACGAACTTGTCCATCTTGCCTCCGTCGATCTGATACTGGTGCTGGTAGAAGCGGTGCACCAGATCCCCGGTCTTCTGGTCAGGCGGGACGTACTGCGCGGCGTCGAACGGCAGCACCGGCAGATTGGCCGGGAAGCGCGGGTCGGGGGCCGGGGGCTTCTGGGTGGTATCGATCGGCTGTGGCAGCGTCTGGTACGGCTGGCCGTTCTTGTCCACCTGCCGCACCGCCATCCCCGCGTTGGCGAGGCCGTTAGCCCCGGGGAAGTGGCCGTAGAGCGAGTCGAAGCTCCAGTTCTCCTGGTAGATAACGATGATATGGTTAATTGCGTCGAACGGCCGCGCCGCGCCGGCGGCCGGCGTCGAGCCGGCCAGCACGAGCAGCGTGGCGAGAGACACAGCCGCGAACCAGAGGCGTCCAGGCCGCATAGCAGCTCTCCTTGTCAGGGATATCCCCAGGCACGAGTGGGCGTCAGCACGCCGGTAGCAGGATGCCGGCCAGGAGCAATTTCGGCAAGTCCGCAGCAGGGTGTCTGCCTGCTGCGGATATCAAGAACGAGTCACGTTCGCGTCTCCGGCCTGGCCAGCGCATTGTTGCGGGTGCTGGGCGCGCGTAGAATGCGAGCGCGGGCGGTGAGGCCGCCAACCAAGCGGAGGAGAGCGAAGTCTCAATGAAGGTCTCGTGCCTGCAGGAGCATCTGGCAGCCGGGCTGGCCCTGGTGGGGCGGGTGGTGCCGACGCGGAGCACGCTTCCGATCATTAGCAACATCCTGCTCGTCGCCGAGCCGGGCCAGCTCCGGCTCACCGCGACCAACCTGGATATGGCGATTCGCACCCAGGTGCCGGCCCGGGTGATGCAGGAGGGGAAGTTCACGCTCCCCGCCCGGCTCCTGGCGGAGTACGTGGGGCTACTGGATCGAGGCAGCCAAATCGACCTGGAGCTGAATTCCAAGGCGCAGCGAGTCCATCTGCGCTGCGGACGCTACGAGGCGAACATCGCTGGGCTCAACGCGGACGATTTCCCGGCGATTCCCACAGTGAGCGGGGGAGACACAAGCAGCGTGCCCGCCCCGGTGCTGAAGGAGGCGATCGGGCAGGTGGTCTTCGCCGCCTCCGACGACGACAGTCGGCCTGTGCTCACTGGCGTGCTGCTCCGCCTGCACGGCAGCCAGCTCACGCTCGCCGCCGCGGACGGCTTCCGCCTGGCCGTCCGCACCGTCGACCTGGAGTCCGACCAGGGCAGCGAGCTCATGCTGGTTATCCCGCACCGCGCCCTGTCCGAGCTCGCCCGCGTCCTGCCCTCCGACGGCGACAGCCTGGTGGAGATCGCCGCCACCGCCAAGCGCAACCAGGTCCTGTTCCGCTGCGGCGACACCGAGCTCATCTCTCGGCTCATCGAGGGGCAGTTCCCCGATTATCAGCGGATCATTCCCCGGGATGCCCCGACCAGAGTAGTCGTCAGCGGGGCGGATCTTCTTCGCGCGACCCGGGTGGCACGCCTGTTCATCCCCGACAGCACGCCGTACGTTCGGCTGGAGGTGAAGCCGAGCGGGAACGGTGCGGATGAGCAGAGTCTGGTGCCCGGGCAGGTGACGGTCACCAGCTCCAGTGCGGAGATGGGGGATAACCAGAGTGTGCTGGACGCCAGCGTGGAGGGCGAGGAACAGCGGGTGGCGTTCAACGCCCACTACCTGCGCGACGCGCTGGACTCGCTGGACACGGCCGAAGTGCGGCTGGACATCACCGGCCCAACCGGCCCTGGCGTCCTGCGCCCCGTCGGCGGCCCCGGCGACAAGTACCTGCACGTCATCATGCCGATGCATGTCACGTAAGGGCCACACACCCGCGCGGAGGCGGCGCCCGTCCATCCCGCGACTGTGTGTATGCCTGAGCGCCCTACCGGGCGACGGACTGCCAGATCCCCCACAGCCTGCCGGGCTGGAGCAGCCCGGCCCCTGTCTCGGCGCCGGGCCCTGCGGGTACTCTCGCCACCCGGGGCACCCTCTGCTCGGGGCAGATATGTCCTAACGCCCCTCTCCCAGTGAAGCCCCGTGCTGGGCCACGGTGGCTCGGACGCTCGTGCCCCGTAACCTTCACGACACAGCCCTCAGGGGCCAGGTTCCCCGGAGAATCGCCAACCCACCGGTCGGCTTGATCAGATCGGAGAGCGGGCGAATCACCTCCTGGCCCGGGGTCTCGACCGTCGTGGTCGACTCCTCGGCCAGTGCCCAGGCGCTCGGAGCCAGCCGGCCCCCCCAGCAAAGCCCGCTTCACCAACTGCCGGGTGATACGCCGGAGCCCGCCGGCCCGGTGGACGTCTGCTGCTCCCGTCCGGCGCCCGGCTTCAGAGCGACGAACAGGGGAGACCGGACGCTCACGACCCGGTCGAAGATTCTCATCCAAGAACCCAGGACGCCGTGTTTGCTCTTTCGCCATCGGGAGACCGGGGAAGCCCGGGACCGCACGACTAGCCGGTCGAGGCCGCGGAGTCGATCCTCTCCTCCTGACGCCGAAACCGCTCTTGCCGTTTCTCCTCTTTGGCCTGGAGCTCTCGGCCTCCCGAGCAGAATGGATCACCGTCAGGAAGTTCGGAAGGGGGCGCGTCGACTGGGGGCTCGACCTCGATCAGCAGATCGATCGCGGCTGTCATCGCCTTCAGCCACCGTTCGCGTCGAGCCATGGTCCAGCGCGCATCGCGCGGGAGCTGCTGGATAATGGCGCTGATCACCTGGTAGTCGATGGCGCTGGGCGGCACGCATTTCCGGCGCGATGGCATGCCATCGCGCCGGTGGGACTCCTGCCGCCCGTCGGTTCCTTACGGGCGACGCCCAGCGCCGGCCCCAGGGGCTGCTGATCCTGGCGCGACTGCCGGCCCGCGCGTGTCCGAGCAGGCTGCGCCATACCGGCTTCCTTACAGAGCCCTAAGAACAGCATCACCATCTTAGCCCGCTGGCCGCCCGGCTCGTAGTGGCGGAAGGCGGCCGAGACTTGCGCCAGGCTATCCCGAGCCGGGTCCACGACGGTGAACACCGGCAGGTACGCAGCGCGGATGATCTCGCGAAGCCGGCTGCGGTACTCCTCCGCAGCGGTCTGCTGGAGCTGCTCCAACGGCTCCAGGAGGTTGCCCTCCCCGTCAATCAGGCCCAAGAAGCGCAACGCCTGCACGGTGCGCCAGGTCATCGTCGAGGCGACCCCGATCTGCTGCAGGGCCGCTGGCGTGAGCGGGGAGGGCAATCCCCGGGCACGACACCGATGGAGAACCTGGAGGACGGCTTTCCTGGGTGCGTAGGGCGCGAAGCTCCGTTCGGCCACCATGGTCGAGCTCTCACTCAAGGAGGGGCATGGCCACGCCAGTGCGCCAGCGAAGCTCCCTGGCTCCTCGCTCAGCTCGCCTGGCACCTGCGTCGTGCCGACGCTGCGCGAAAGGTCTGAGCAGTGGACCCTGGCCCAGATACTCCCGCCGCGCGCGGCCAGGACTCCAAGGGTGTTGCTGTCGTCGGGGGATTCGGAAGCCGGGACCCAGCCGGCTTGTTGGAGGCGAGTTCGGCATAGCAGCTCCTACCAGACGCACACACGTGTACGGTAGGAGCTATCAGCGGCCAAGGCCGCGGTTCGGACGTCGGGCGACGTCCCGGGGCAGCGCCACGCCCCGATCCTGAGTGTACTACGGCCGCTGCCATGTCGCCAGAACCACGGTGGCCACGAAATCTGGGATATACTACGAGCGACGGGCGATGAGGCTCGCCCGGCCAATTCAGGCAAACCGCCGGCTTCCTATCCGGCTGATGGCCTCTACCGCCCTGCACGGCGCGGGAGAGGCTGTCCAGTCTGCCCCGCCGACGAACGTCTCGCAGGTGGGCTGGCATGGACGAGCGAAGCCTCGCGGTTTGTCTGACTGAGCGCATGGCCGCCGACCTTCAGGCGGCCACCGGTCTTCCCCTGGAAGCGGCCCTCGCCGCAGCCTTCCGTCGTGGACTCGAGCTGCTCTCCGGTCGCCACGAGAGCGGTGCGACCGACGCGTTGGAGCTCGAGGCGGCTGAGGCGCTCAACACCTGGCGGGTGCTGCACCGACTGCGGGAGAACACCGAGCTCGAGGCCTCTGTCGAGCGGCTGGAGTCCGAGAACGCCCGGCTGCGCACTCGCCTTCGCCCCTTGCCCGGCGCCGAGCTGTACGACCAGGAGGCGGCGATCAAGCGGCTGTTCGGGCCGCCCGGGGGCCGGCGATGAGCCGGGGGCGCCACTCGTTTGCCGGGCTCGTCGCCGGTGAAGCGGAGCGAACCGCGCGGCTGACTGTTCCTGCGGCGGAGGTCGAGGAGGCGCTGGCCCTCGCCCGCAACCATGGCTGGCTGGACACGGAGGATGGCGAGAACTGGCCGCTCCTCTTCGTCGCGTTCGGCCTCGCTGCCCTGCGCCAGGAACGGGCACCGGCCCAGCAGGCGGCTGGGCAGCACCCGGTGTCCGAGGGGCGCGTCGCGGCGCTGCGCTACGCGGCGTTCACGCTCGCGCAATCCAACCGCATCCTGCGGATCAAACAGCAGGCGTTGCGGATCGACAACCGGGGCATGCGGCTGCGTCTCCAAGAGGAAGAGCCATGAGCGGCGAGCGCAGGCCCGCGGCCCGGCCAATGGAAGTGGATGTCATTGTGGAGGCCAACGCCCGCCCAGCCGGGGAATACCTGGTCCTGCCAGGGGGCCCCCTGCGTCTCAGCCGCGTCCACCCGCCGGCTGAGGAGGACCTCCCGGGTGACCTCGGGCGGGTGGCCGGCAGCGCCGACGAGCACGGCGCCCCGGTGCGGGTGATCGTGGTCGGCGAGGTCTCGGCGCTGCCCGGCGCCATCGTCCGGGCTCAGGTGGTTGGGCTGCTGCGCTCGGGGAGCGGGGACCGGCTGGTGGTCCGGGTTCCGCTCGTCGGGATGGAAGACGTCCCGTTCAGCGCTGCGGACCTCGACGCCGAGTTCGCTCGTCGCGTAGAGCGCGTGCTGGGTGGTACGCCTTCCGGCTGGCTGGGCGCCGCGGCGGCGGGTGAGCTGGTCCGTGAGGCGATTGCACGCGGCCGGCGAGCCGCCGCGGAGCAGCGCGCCGCCCAGGCCGTCGACGAGGCCGCCTGGATCGTGACGCCCGGGGCGCAGCGTCGCTGGGCGTTGAGTGAGACAGAGCACCACACCGATGCCGAGTACGGTCTCGCGCGCCTCCCCTTGCGCTTCCAGCTCTACGCGCGGGAAGTGGTGCTGCCCAGCGAACGCCTCCTGGCCTCGGTCCACCGGCCCGCCCGCCCGGCGCGCGGCCTGCTGCGGCGCACTCCTCCACAGCCCGAGGCGGTGCTGTTCCTGACCGACCAGCAGCTCATCCTGCTCGAAGATGCCGCCCCGCCGGATGCCGTCGTCTGGAACAAGGGGTTCGTCGCCCGCGCCACCGCCGTAGAGCGGATTGCCGGCGCCCAGCAAGAGGCTGGGCAGGGCAGCACGGTGCTGCTGGTGCAGGTGCAGGCGGCGGAGGGCGTGGCCAGGTGGCGCGTCCCCGTGCCGGCCGGCCCCGCGCTGGAGGAACTGGTCGCCCTGTCCCGCGGCTTCATCCCACGAGCTGCCGAGCATCTGCCGGCGCGCACCGGCTGCGTCGAGCCGCTGGATGAGAACAGAACCGGCTGGGATACCTTCTTTGGCGACCTGGAGGTGGTAACCTGGAGGGAGCGGGTTCGGCAGTCCCTCGCAAAGCGCGAAGCGCTCATTAGCTGGGCCCTCGCCCCGGCCATGCCATCCGAGAGGTCGGCGACCGCGGCGCTGGCGCTCACCCCGGAGCGGCTGCTCCTGCTCGAGGAGCAGCGCGATGGGCTCGCCGCACGTCAGTGGCCGATCGGGGCGCTGGCCACGATCGAGATCCGGGCAGGCCTGTTCGCCAGCGAGCTGCGCCTATGGGCGGCCGCGCCGGAGCCGGTACTGCGGCTTCCATTCCCGTACACGCTCGCCCCGGCCTTCCTGGACCTATTCCTCGCCGTGCGCCGGCGACTGGCTGCCTATCCGCTCCTACCGGCGCAGTCCGCTGGAGCGCAACCGGTCGCCGTGCGCCGGCGACCGGTTGCGCTCGTCGAGCGTTGACGGCAGGAGCAGACCCGAATGGTGAGTCTGTTCCTGCTCATCGGGCTGGTCTTCTCGCCCCTGGCGGCTGTGGCCGCCTTCATCATCACCTACCAGGAGTGGAGCCGGCACCTGCTGCCCCAGCGCGTGGTGATCCTGCGGTCGCTCTGGATGGCGGTCGTCGCCTTCGTGTTCTTCGTCGTCGGGTCAGTCGTGCTTGGCGAAGCGTTTCGCCTGGCGCTCCAGAGCTCCTGACCCCCTGGCGCCGATACGCAGGGGAATCCAACCCTGCTCGTACCGAACGCGAGCTCGCCGGCGCGCCGCGCTAGCCCGATCGCCCGTCCGGCAGGCGGACGATCAGGACGTCACAGGGGGCGTGGTGCGAGACTTTATGGGCGGTCGTGCCCAGGAGGTTGCCCCAGACGCTGGAGTGACCCGACTGCCCGATTACCACGAGGTCCGCGCCGAGCTGCCGCGCCCGCTGGACGATCTGCTGCGCCGCGTGGCCGACGACGACCTCGGTGGTTAGCGGCACCTCGTGCTCCGCGGCGTAGTTGCGTGCCTCATCCATCACCGCCTTGAAGAAGGCGTCCTTCTCCGCCCGCGCCTCCTCCATCTCCCCCACGGTCGCGGCATAGCGCGGGAGGTGATCCTCCACGGCCAGGGCGTGAAGCCTGGCGCCTGATTCGCGAGCGATCTGGACCGCACGCCACAACGCCGCCTTGGAGCCCGCGGAGCCGTCCAGCGCGACGAGAATGTGTGGTACACGGCTGCACCTCCTATGCGCCCTCAGCCGACGCCCAGCGCAGGTGCGCCAGCAGGTTAGCCCGATCCACCGCCCCGAGCAGGCGGCCCTCCGCGTCGGTGATCGGCAGGACCTTGCGTCGCTCCTCCAGCATCATGCGCACCGCCTCAGCGATCGGCGTATCGGCAGGAACCGTCAGGGCCGGCGCCCGCACCACATCCCGGGCACGCCCCGGGGTTTCGCGCGAGAGCTTGCCACGCCGCATCAGCGCGGCCAGCAGCCCGGTTTCTGCCCCTGGATCGAGCCGAGCGAGCAGGTCGGCGTCGCTAACCACGCCCAGCACGCGGCGGGCAGTGTCGACTACGATCGCCCGGTTGAGCCGGGTGGACGTCACTGCGTCGAGCACCTCTCCGAGCGGAGCGTCGGCCAGGACCGCCGGCACGTCCCGGCGCATCAGCTCCCCAACCGTCCGGGCGACGTCGGGCGCCGCGGGTGGGCCGCCGGGCGGGGCCAGGTAATCCTCTCCCATCGTTCGCAGCACATCGACCCGGCTCAGGATCCCGACCAGGCGCCCCTGGTCGTCGGTCACCGGCAGGCGCTTCACCCGCCGCTCGACCATCAGGCGCGCTGCCTGGTCGAGCCGGTCGCTCGGGCGGGCGCTGACCACCTCGCGGGTCATCACCTCGGCGACGTTCTTCTCCCGGGCACCCGAGCTCGCCAGCTCACGCTCGAGCGCCGGGCTGCCGAGCGCTGCGAGCAATTCAACCCGCGCGCTGAGACCGCCGCGCTCTACCAGGTCGCGGTTGGTCACAATCCCCACCAGCCGGCCCTGATCGTCCACAACCGGCAGGGCCCGGTAGTCGCGGTTCAGCAGCATCCGGACCGCCTCGCTCACCGGCGTCTCGGGGCGCACCGCCACCACGTCGCGCGACATGACGTCTCCAACAGTATCGGGCGGCAACGGGCGGGGCTGGCGATGGGTGTACTTGACGATCTCCACGTCTTCCACAGTGATCATGCCGGTTGTCACCAGTGCGCAGACGCGGGGGAGCAGGCGCTCGACCCGATCCGGCCCGTCGATCCATTCCACGACTATGGGGAGGTCTGAGAGGATGTCGGCCAGCCGGGCGATGTGGAGCTGGCTGTGCGCCCCGAAGCCGGCCAGGCCGCGGAACATCGTCGCCCCGGCCGCCCCCTCGGTCCGCAACAGGTCCAGGATCGTTTCCCAGAGCGGCCCGTGCGCGCCTGCGGACTTGTCATGCTCCCCCAGGTAGATGCGCACCCGCTTGCCGATGCCCGCGATCTCCATCAGCGTCTCCTCGGGTTAGCGCAGCAGTGAAACCAGCATCGCCCCGAGCCAGACTCCTGCAAGGCCCAGCGCGTTGCTCCCGCCAACGTACGCCACGGCGCTGAGCCAGTCGCCGCCGCGGGCGAGCGCCAGCGCCTCCCAGGTGTAGCTGCTGAAGGTGGTGTAGCCGCCGAGGAGACCGGTGGCGAAGAATGGCCGCCAGAGCGGGTGCAGCGTGACGCGCTCGGTGAGCAGCGCGAGGAACACCCCGATGACGAACGCCCCGGACACGTTGATGAAGAAGGTCCCGTAGGGGAAGCCTGCCCCGAATCGAGCCACCATCCAGGTGCTGAGAGCATAGCGCAGGTTCGCCCCCACCATCGCCCCGGCCGCGACCGCCAGGTATGGCAGCGCATTCTGCACCCACCTCACTCTGTCGCCACCGCCCGGCTCGTCCCGTGCCCGGTGGGGACCGGCTCCAGCGCCGCCTCGGTCTCCTCCACTCCGCGCTCGGCCACCTCGGGGCGGAAGAACGACTGGGCGATCAGCGTTGGGACGACCGCGCTCAGGATCACCACGGTCACCAGGATGGTGTACTGCGTCTGGTCGATGATCTTGTTCGTGAGCCCGAACAGGGCCGAGATCGTCCCGAACGTCAGCCCGGTGCTCATCAGCAGCGTGGTGTAGTTCGCCTCGCGCAGCGGGAAGCGGAACACCCGGGCGGTCGGCCAGACCCCGATCGCCTTGGCGAGCATCTTCACCAGGAGCAGCGCCACGATGAGTACGAACCCACTGACCACCGCCGGCAGGCTGACGTAGAGGCCGGCCTTGAGGAAGTAAAACGGGGTCAGCAGCGCGAAGGCGATGCTCCGCATTCGGTTGACCAGGAGTTTGTCACGGGCGAACACGCCGGCGATGACGAGCCCCACCAGGTACGCTGGCAGGACCGCCTCGCTCTTGGCGGTCGTGGCGAAGCCGCCGAGCAGGAAGAGCATGAAGAAGATAAACTTGATCTCCGGTTCGCTCACACGGTTGCCCACATTCTTGATGACGAAGCGCGTCCAGCGGGGCATGAAGTACAGGCTCACCGCCAGGACAGCGACGAACAGGGCCAGGTAGCCGTTGAAGTTGGCGAACAGGACACCCAGCGCCAGCACCGTCCCGAAGTCGTTGACGAAGCACGCCGCCAGGATCAGCTTCCCGATCTCGGTGGTGTTCAGCCCCGTCTCTACCATCACTGCGTACACGACCGCCACCGAGGTGGTCGACAGGGCGATGCCGGCGATCCAGGCGGCGTGCAGCTCCCAGCCGGCGATGTGCTGGGTGAACTGCCAGGCGCCTAAGAAGGGCAGCAAGAAGGCGATGGTTCCGATGACCAGCGTCGGCTTGAGGTGGCGCCGCAACGCCTCTGGCTCGATTTCGGCCCCGGCCAGAAACGTCAGCAGGCCTGAGCCGAACGTCGCCAGGAAGTCGATCCACGGCGTCGTCTGAAAGCCGAGCAAGTTCCCGCCGATCACCCCCATGCCGATCTTGATCAAGGCCACCGACACACCGAGGCGGATGGAGACGAGGCTCGCGAGGAGCGCCAGCCCCATCCAGGCGGCGGCGACGAACCAGACGTTCTGCGCGATGAGCTGCTCCAGCACGCGACACCCTCCCTCACCGGGCCAGGGCGCAAAATAGCTCCTGGCCGCGATCACGAAGATCGCATCCCAGGAGCCATCAGCCCTCACGGGCGGTTCGGACCGTCAGGTCCCGGCGGGGTCCATCGCCTGCTCCGAACGATACCAGAAGGCGCCACCCCGGACAAGAGCGGCGCTGCCGCGCCTTACTCCTCGACCGCGGAAGTCTGCCGAGCGACGACCAGGAACAGCGGGATGGCGGCGAGCTCGGCGAGGACAGCGAACAGGATCAGCGCCGGGAGCGAGATGTCGTACAGGAGCCCGATCACGGCGCTTCCCAGGAACCAGGCGACGCCGTAGCCGGTGTTGAACAGCCCGTACGCCGATCCGCGCCGCGGCGCCGGCGCGAGCATCGCGACCGCCGCCGCCATGATGGATTCGTGCACTCCCATCCCCAGACCCCAGAGCGCGACGCCGGCCAGTGCCACGGAGGCTCCACCAAGAAACACCAGCGGGGCGAACAGGGCAGATACCACGGTGAGCGGGACCAGGACTCTGATCCCGAAGCGATCGAACAGGCGCCCGAACACGAGCGATCCGCCCCCGCTCACGGCCATGGCGACCGCGTAGAAGAGCGGGATCCAGGAAGCCGGCACCGTGGATGCCCGCTCGAAGTGGTAGGCAACCAGCGAGAAGTCGGCGAACCCGGCGGCGACCAGCGCCGCGCCTGCCAGGTACACCCAGAAGGCGCCGGGCAGTCCGGCCGTCTCCAGGCCTCGTCGGTTCGACTCCAGGTCCTGTGGGCTGGGGTACAGGAGCCACGCCACGACGAGCAGGGCGAGCGTGAGAAGGGCGGGGATAGCCAGCAGCGCGAACGCCGCCTGATACTGCCCGCGAACCGAGAGGACGGCCGCCACTGCCAGCGGGCCGACCAGCGCCCCGAACTGGTCGAGCGCCTCGTGCAGGCCGAAGCCCCAGCCGCGCCCCATCTCCTTCGTGGCATGTGAGAGCATCACATCTCGCGGCGGGTTGCGGATCGCCTTGCCGGTACGCTCGGCGATGATGAGCAGCGCCGCCACCTCCCAGTGTCCGGCGAGCGCCAGGAGTGGGACGGAGGACATCTGCACGACGTAGCCGAACAGTGTGATCGGCCAGTACTTGCCGGTTCGGTCACTCAGGCGCCCGGAGACCAGTCGCAGCCCGTACCCGACCAGCTCCCCAAACCCGGCAACGACGCCGACAGCCGTCGCGCTTGCCCCCAGCACCGCCAGGTAGGGCCCGGTGATGCTCCTAGCTCCCTCATAGGCCATGTCGGCGAAGAAGCTGACAACGCCGATGAGGAGGACGAACTTGAGCGCCGCGGACCGTGTCGCCACACGGCGATCGGTGACCAGACCCGGTGATCGTCCCATTGAGCCCCTCCCTCATCTGTGGCCCTAATACGTAGGAAACAAAAAACCCCCGACGTCGCCAGGGTGGCAACTGCCAGGAGTCATCAGCCGCACGCACGGCAGTACGGGCCGTCGGCCCAGGCGAACCCCATCGCCAGATGTTCAGTATAGCCGGGGATACTGCCAGCCAGGGGGAAGGTCGATTTACCCCCCGCTGAGGCGCGCGGCAATGACCGCCACGGCCACCACAGCGGCCAGCCAGAGGCCGACGATCACGGCCGCGCCCACCAGGCGCATTGGCCTGCCCCGCTCGGCCAGCGCCTCTGCCCGCAGGCGGCAGTCGGCGAGGACCGCCGGTGGGATCAGACGGAGCAGCAGCGCGACCCCGAGCGGGACGAGGACGAGATCGTCCAGGGAGCCGAGCAGCGGGACAAAGTCCGGGATCAGGTCAATCGGGCTGAACACATAGGCGAGGATGGCCACCGCGAGCAGCTTCGCGTACCACGGGGTCCGGGGATCTCGGAAAGCCAGGTACACGACGTACGCCTCGCGCTTGAGCTGCCGCCCCCGCTGCTTCCACTGCTCCATCGCTTGCGCCACCGTGCTCCCTCGCTCCCTGCCGCCTGCGCCTCGGCAGAGGGTGTACGCGTTGCCGCGCGGCGATGTCCACGCTAGACTACCGATGAGGCGATGAAGCTCGCCGGTGGGCGCACGCCCGCGACCCGCGGCCCGGCGGGGCCGCTGATGGCTTCTACTGCATACGACGCAGTGGAGGCCCGTTGTGTTTAACCGCTCCGCGATCCAGCCGAACTCCACTGTCTCACCCTGCTCACCCCCTTCCCCGCGGCCGCTGTCCCCCGCCCTGCCGATTCGCCTCTCGGACGGCGAGGTGCACTTCCTCTGGTCGTTCATCCAGGGCAGCATCATGATCCCAGAGACGCGCCGGGCGCTGCGGCGCGCCTGGGGGATGTGCCAGCGCCACAGCTACGGCTTCCTGGCGGTGGACGCCGCGTTCCGCCACGGCTGGCTGCACGCGCCGACCATTCTCTACGCGGACCTGATGGAGCGCGCCCGGGCCGCGCTCGACATCGGCGGGCTGTTCTGGCCAGCGCGGCTGGCGGCGCGGCTGCGCGCCCGTGGACCCTGCCTGATGTGCGGTCTCGTCTCCGTCGCGCCGGACACCCCGGTCGCCGACGGCGCGGCGACGCTGGCGAACCAGGGCCGCCACCCGATCCTCGTCCTGGAGGACGGGCGCCTGCTCGGCGTGATCGGGCGCGCGGATGTCGTCCGGGCGCTGCTGGAGGCGGGCTAGGCCTTTGGCGCGGACGCCGCTGGAGGAACGACCGAGTGAGCTAGGCACTGGCGTGGGCGGCCGTGCCCCAAGGCCGCAAGGACGCATCACGCCTCTGGAGCTGGATCACCGGGCGAGTCGAGGAGATGCTCGTCCCGCCCGAGCCGCGGGAACGGCCAATCGACCCGTGCCAGCCAGGCCAGATACGTGCTCGCGGCTTGGCCGGACACGCTGGACCTGCCGATCGCGTGGCGCACAAATGCGTCTTCACGGTGCTGGTTCGAGGTGATCGGAGACGCTAGCGCCGGAGCGTGGCCAGGAGCCGCCGTTCGTTGAGCAGCAGGTCAAGCGCCGCGAGCGGGGTGGTGACCACCACATCCGCGCCGTCCAGCGCCGCCCGGGCCGCGCCCTCCGGCCCGAGGATCACAATCCCGATCGCTGCGGCGCGGAGCATGAGCCGGTCGTTGACACCATTTCCGATGGCCACCACGGAGTCAGCGCCCAGCCCCCGGACGTAGGCCTCCTTCTGCTCGTCCTCGGGCTGCCCCCGCTCCATCCGCCGGGCCGCCAGCCCCAGGAGCGCGTCGATCTCCCCCTGGCGGCCGTGCGTGTCCGCGGTGAGGAGGTGGACCTGGAGCCGTTCGCGCAGCGCCCGTATCCGCTCGGCCACACCATCGATGAGCCGGCCGTCGAGCGCCAGCGTCCCGTTGACGTCGAGGACCGCGTGCTGCAGGGTGACTGGGCCCCATCCCGGGATGTCAAGTCGAACCATCGCGCCTCCTCCCGTGGCCTGCCACTCGGCCCTCGCTTGACCGCCGCTCCAAGCAGAGCGCGAGGCGAATGACAGCGGCAGAACGAAGATATCTGGCGGCCGGCGAAGAATGCGAGCGCGCAGGCCGTCTGCTGGGTGCCACATCGTGGCAACTGTGGCGCCGAGCAATGGCTCCAGACGCTCGGTCCTCAGCATCAGGGACCCCCGGGGGCGTCCAGACAGAGCGGCTCCGGATGCTCGCCGACGAGGAAGGCAACCGCACAGGGGACGGCGAGCCCTGCCTCGCCCCACGCATCGCCACGGCGCTCCCACTGCTGCTTGCGGATATACGCGTCGATCCCGGCGGACAGCGCCATGAGGCGTGCGTGCAGGGTTGGCCACGCTGTGGCCACGGCGGTCTCGTCTCCGCTCAGCACGATCGGGCGCGCATGGGGCAGGCAGTATCGCCCGCTGTCGGCTCCTCCCTGAGCAAGCCCCGCACTCCCGGCTGCGCAGATGTTGCAGTCCGGCCGCGGCAGGGCCGGTCGATGCGGGCGCCTCGCGCGAAACAGCCGCCCCAGCAGCGACTGTGCCTGTCGTTCCGGCCGAGGCATCTCAGCCAGCAGCCGCCCCAGCTCTGCCATAACAGCACGCGCCTCCAGAGCGAACACCGTTGCCGCGCGGCTCGGCGCCCGGGCCAGCAGCGCCCAGGCGTGCTGCCCGCACAGCCAGGCGTTCATGGTCGGTTCGCGTTTCGCGCCGCTGGCTACACGCTCGAGCAGCCGCCGGGCGCTCGTGGACTCGGCGCGAGCGCGCGCGGCGCAGGCAGGGCAGCCAATTCCCGGGGCCAGCGGCGGCGTCAACCGGGGACGGGTCGCCGCCCGCTCCGTCGGTTGACCGGGATCACGGCCGTGCAACACCGCGCAGAGCTGCATCGGGTCATCGCTGACCTCGCGGAGGCGACGCGCAGCGCTCTCCAGGAGCAGGCGGGCGACTCCCGCCTCCGCGCCCGGCAGCGCTACTGCGAGGTGGCGGAGGCACAGGCCAGAACCGGCGGCGTAGTGCGCGCGGACATCGGGGAAGCGGAGAGAGTAGAACAGGGACGCGCAGGCGCGCCGCTCATCCTGCGCCGTTGCCTGGCAGAGCGGGCAGGGGGCAGGTGGACAGCCGAGCCGGGCGGGGGTATCCCCGCCAGCCGCACTCCAACGGCGATCCAGGGCCGAAAGCGCCAGCTCGCAGAGCATGGCCGTCTGCACCCTGCTGCCGAGGTCGCGGTACTCCTCGTCGTGGATCGCCCAGAGGTGCTGGCGACAGAGACCCAGCGCGCTCAGCCCCGCCTCGCTGGTGCCCAGCGTGTCCGGCCCCTCGCGCAGCAGGTACCAGAGACGCCAGTCGGCGACTTCCGCTTGCTGCCAGCAGATCGGGCAGCCGGGCTGCTCCAGAGCACGGCCCAGGAGCGTGCCTGCCAGCGCCTCGACCCGGTGCCGCCCGAGCGTCACCACACCCCGCGCTCCCCGGCGAAGAACGCGAGCGCCCGCAGGGGTGCTTCCCGCTCGCTCCCGTACGGCTCATGCTGGAAACGGTAGTCGTGCTTGCGCACGTACTCTGCCAGCTCGCCCCGTAGCTGCTCCAGCCGCGCCATGGCCCGCTCGACCAACGCCTGTCTCGCGTGCTGGTCGGCCGAGCGGGCATCGGCGAGCATCCAACGAAGATGGGGGATGCAGACGCCGTCTGACCGGTCGTAAGCGGCCTTGAATTCGGCGTCCTTGAGCCCGCCGCGCAGCACCTCGGCTGCACGGCGGGCTGTCTCGTCGCGCACTCGGCACATCGGGCAGGGACCTTCCGGGGTGAGGGCGGCAACCTCGGGAGGCGTCTCGGGCCGGGCGCCGAGCACGAGCGCGAGCAGCCCGCCCGGCGGCTCGCTCCCGTTGCGCCCGGCCCGCAGACGCGTCAGGGCCGTCGTGGCGGTGGCGCCATACAGGATGGCCGCGCCCTGCCCGCTGTGCAGCCGGTCCACCCACTGCCAGCCATGCCGGGCGCAGAGGCCCAGGGCGCTTCGGAACTCCCGCTGGACCTCAGGGTCGTTGATGTTCTCGTACGAGAGCCCTTCCAGCGCCCGCTCAACGGCCCTAGCCGCGAGCCAGCACAGCGGACAGCCCGGCTGCTCCAGCGCTTCGAGCAGGGCGTGGAAAGGCAGGTGGCGAGTGAACTGGTTCTCGCGCACCGGATCGTCCCTCCGCGCTCCGGCACCGGCGGGGAAACAAAAAGCTTCTCCGCCGGCGACCGGGGTCAGCGGTAGAAGCTATCAGCCAGCTTGCGCGGCACTTCGGCGGGCGGTGCCTGCCCGAGTGAGCTTCATCGCTCTGGACCGAAGTGTACCACGACGACATAGGTAGGCCAGACCCCTGTGGCCGGTGCTCTGGGTGTGGAGCTGAGAGGCTCCGCCTCGCCTCAGGCTGGAGCCCCTCAGCCGCCTACTCTTCAGCCGTCATCGCGCGGCGCCGCCGCCTCCACCCTGTTCGGCACGCAGACTAGAGGTCGGATCAGGACGAGGGACGGAGCTAAGGGGGAGCGAGGTATGGGCTGTAGGGCGAAGTTCCGCCCCAGAACCGCGGCGCACTTGCACCCGAGCAGGAACAGGGCGACCACCGCGGTTGGGACAGCTATCCTGGCTGCGTTGCCCCCCCAGCTCCGGCAGTCCTCGAACAAGGGAGGGGGGAATTCCTCCCGCCTCCAGCCCCTTCCGGGCGGCCTTCGCCACCGCAGCTCCGCCCCGCCCGGTTTCGTTGGAGCCTCTTTTGGCACAGTCTACCCGGTTACGACGCGACTAGAGACGTGCAGGAAAGGTTCTGGAGAAGGAGTAGCGAGACAGGAGCAAAGGCAGACTGCGATGACGAAGCCGAGCAGGAGCCTCGTCCAGAACGTCTCTCGGCCCTCTGCAGCGCATCTTCCAGCCGCGTGAAGGGGAGGAGTGCCCGGGTCGGTCGACGGCACGCCGTCCTGCGTGCCCCCTTCGGTGCTCACCAAGCCACAGGGCCGGACACGATTCGTGTGGCGTCCGTTGCGCTTCAACGTTGCGCTTCAGCGTGGTGCTGAGCCGGCTGATCCCCCGCGTGGTGCCGGGCCGCGTGCAGGAGGGCACGCCGTCGTCGCGCGCTCGAAAGAACGCCATGATTCCAAGTATTATCTCCCAAACGTACGCGGTTCGTGCTCCAGTTTCCGAGCGCCGCTTGGAACGGCTTGTACTTCTAGAGCGGCTGCGGGGGCTATTGCTGCTCGCTCAATCCGAACGTGGACTGCCAAACCGCCTGCCGCCGCGGCGCCGCCATCGGCTACAGCACCCGGGAGTCCCCCAGCACGCGCCTCAGGTCCGAACGGCGCCATACTGCATGCCCGAAGGTACCGGTGTTACCGCGAGCCCGTCGAAGGCCCCTTACAGCCCTTGTCCCGCGCTGACAGCGTGCCGTACCGTCCCGCCCATGAATCAAGTGCAGCTCCAGCGACCAGGTATCTCGTCTCCGGGCCAATCCCGGCCCGCATCTGCTCCACGCGTCCGGCTGGCGCAATACCTCCTCGGGCTCGAGGGGCTCGCGCTGCTTCGTGGCTGGGCCATCGGCGACCCACACGAGGCCGATCTCCGAATCGGGGAGATCGCCGGCATCTGCTACCGGATTAGCGAGGCGCCATCCTCGGGCCGGGTGGAGATGCCGGAGCTCGATGTGCGCCGCGGCTACGCGGCGTGGGCCGCGACGTATGATCAGCCGACGAACCCGCTGATCCACAATGAGGAGCCCCACGTTCGGGCCCTGCTGGCGGAATGTCCTCCTGGCCGAGCCCTCGACGCCGCGTGCGGGACCGGCCGCCACGCCCAGTACCTTGCCCAGCTCGGGCACCAGGTCATCGGCGTCGACGCCTGTCCGGAGATGCTGGCCGAAGCGCGGCGCAAGGTGCCGGGCGCCACGTTCCTTGTTGGCGACCTCAACGCCCTGCCGGCGGAGACGGCCAGCATGGATCTCGCCGTGTGCACCCTGGCCCTTACACATTGCCGCAACATTTCCCCGGCGATTGCAGAGCTGGCTCGGGTCGTTCGGCCCGGCGGTCGGGTGATCCTCTCAGACATCCACCCGACGCTTGTGGCGCTGGGCGGCCAAGCGTTCTTCCAGGGCACTGATGGCAGCTTCGGGGTTGTGCGCAATTATGTCCACCCCGTCAGCACATACCTGCGTGCTTTCGCAGGCGCGGGCCTGCGCGTGCGCGCCTGCCAGGAACCTCCGCTGGTAGAGGACGACCTGGCACTGATCGGCATCGCGGCACAGGTTCCCGGGGCGGCGAGCGCGGCCCTCGTGGGGCTACCCTTCACGCTGATCTGGGATCTGGAGCGGAGCTGATGGCGCCCCGAACTGCAAGGGCCCCGGTGGCAGCGGCGCCGGCACCGGGGCTGGAACGATGGCCAGCCACCTTGCGCTACGCCACAGAGACCGCGCTCCGCGCGCCCTGCCGGCCGGCGCCCCGTCCGTCGCCTTCGCGGTCACGTTGCAGGAGCGCCTCCACAGCTTCCGGACCCAGCGGCCGGGCGAAGTAATAGCCCTGTCCCTGGTCGCAGGCCAGCGCCTGGAGCCGCTCCAATTGCTCCGGCAGCTCGATGCCCTCAGCGACCGTCTGGAGACCCAGCATTTTCCCCAGCGCGACGATCGTCTCGAGCACTACCGACTGGCCGTTATCCGTCGAGGTTGCGCTGACGAAGGAGCGATCAACCTTCAGGATGTCGAGCGGGAAGCGTTGCAAATAGCTGAGCGAGGAGTAGCCCGTCCCGAAGTCGTCAACCGCAATCCACACTCCGAGCGCCTTCAGCTCCCGCAACCGAGCGATGACCGCTTCCAGGTCCTCCATCATCATGCTCTCGGTGATCTCCAGGATGAGCGATCCTGGAGCGAGCCCGGACTCGGCCAGCGCGGCGGCGACCTCGTCGATCAGTTGAGCCTGCTGGAACTGGCGGGCCGAGAGGTTGACGCTGACGCTGAGCGGCGCATCGGGCCAATGCTGCTGCCAGGCATGTACCCGGCGGCATGCTTCTTTGAGCACTCGGCGCCCGAGGGGGAGGATCAGCCCGGTCTCCTCGGCGAGCGGGATGAAGTCGGCGGGGAGGACCATCCCGCGCTGCGGGTGGTGCCAGCGGACGAGCGCCTCCAGTGCCGTTATCTGTCCAGACGCAAGTGAGACGATCGGCTGGTAGAGCAGGACGAACTGGTCGCGCTCGATCGCCTGGCGGAGGTCAGCGATCGCCTCGAGGCGTTCCACGACCGCGGTGTGCATCCGCGGCTCGTACATCTCGCAACGGCCCTTGCCCCGCCCCTTCGCGGCGTACATCGCCACGTCTGCGTTGCGGAGCATCTCCTCGGGTCGCGACTCGCCCAGCTCGGCGACCGCGATCCCAATGCTCGCCTCGAGGCGAACCTCGCGCCCTTCCAGCTCGAGGGGCTTCCGCAGCGCCTCGAGAATACGAGCGGCCAGCGCGGAGGTGTCCGCGTCGGCGGACAGATCATCGATGAGGATCGCGAACTCGTCACCACCGAAACGGGCGACGGTGTCGCCCGGGCGGACACAGATCCGCAGGCGATCGGCAGCGGCGAGCAGAACTCGATCGCCCACGGCATGCCCGAAGCTGTCGTTGATCGCCTTGAAGTTATCGAGGTCGAGGAACAGCACCGCGACCCGCTCGCCAGTGCGCTCACCCTTCGCCAGTGCGTGGGCGACGCGATTGTGGAACAACGCGCGGTTTGGCAGCCCGGTCAGCCCGTCGTGGAATGCTTGGTGCGCGAGCTGGTGTTCCAGCGCCTTCCGTTCGGTCACGTCCCGGCTGTTGAGCACCACTCCGCGCACGGTCGGGTCGGCCAGGAGATTCGTACTAACCGTTTCCACGTGCCGCCAGGAGCCATCGCGGTGGCGGAGGCGCCACTCCACGACCGTCGTGTCTTCGGGCCGGGTGGTCGCCTGGACCAGAAATGCGAGCGCTCGACGGGCGTCGTCGGGGTGGACGAAGTCGAGCAGCCGTCGCCCGATGAACTCGTCGGAGCGGTACCCGAAGAGTCGCTCGATGGACGGGCTCTGGTAGCTGATAGTGCTGTCCGCCTCCACGATGGTGACGATGTCCGAGGATCTCTGAACCATGGAGCGGAAACGCGCCTCGCTCCGCCGGATCGCCCGCTCCGCGTGCAGGCGGGCGTTCTCGCGCAGCGCGATGACCTGCCGCGCGACCACGAGCGAGGTCAGGACCACCGCCCCAATCACAAGCTCGTGGAGCGATTCGCCAGCCTGGTCGCGGGAGACGGCGACCAGCAGCGCGTACTCGACTGCCACGGCTGCATAAGGCAGGAGGCTGAACGACTGGACGGCGGTTTCGCTGTGAACCGCTGGGGGCGTCGCGCCCGCGGCCGCGCGCCGATACTGGTAGTGGGCGCTGAGCGCAATCCCGACATTGGCCACAAGGTAGAGTATGTCCGGGGCATTACCGCTCTCGTACACACCTTGCAGTGACAGGTAGCCATACAACACGTTGAAGCAGACATAGACGCCGATCGACGCGGCAAGGATTCGCAGCGCCCCGCGGCTCCGCTCCAGGGCCTCGTTCGCCGAGAGGGTCATGCTCCCGAGGAGGAGCACCAGGGCCAGCGTGGGATACGCGAGGGCGAGCGCGCTGGCCAGGGTATCACCCTGCTCTGCGAGCAGGGTTGGGCGGAGCAGGAAGTACCAGATGGCCGTGCCGGCTCCGACGAGCACGGTCGCAACATCCAGGCCGAGCTTGAGCCATTCCGCCCGGCCGCGCCGCGCCGTCGGGAACAGCAAGAGCGCGGTGAGCATCAGCGGGTAGAACGCCACGTACCCGGCATCCGACCACGATGGGAACGGCTGAACCGCGAGGATGATCTCGTTGTAGAACCAGATGGCCGATCCTATCCAAGCGGCAAGGTGCGCGAACCCGACCAGGCACCAGGCTGCCCTAGTCCTCCGGTCAAGCGCCGGGTGCATCGAGGTGCGCCAGGCCAGCAGCGTCGGTAGGGCGTTCACCAGCAGCCAGCTGACGTCCGATACGAGCGCCCGATGCTCCGTCCCGCCCCAGTGGAAGATAAACCAGAGCGAAACCGCCGTGGTGTAGGCGCCCGCGCTCACCATCAACCATGTCCCCCAGTCACTCGTCGAACGGCGAGCCGCGCAGAGCGTCGTACGGGCAAGTGCGTGCGTTGTCATCTCGTGTTCTCGTTCTTTCAGCCCTCGGCGGCGACAATCGCGGAGCAGGAAGGTCCGGGCCCACGTTCCTCCGGAGGGCGGCGCGATGATGGCTCGTGGTGCGACACCACAGGAGCTCACTGGACCCGCGTACTCTGGAATAGTCAGCTCGAGCGGGCGGCGCCTCTATAGCCGAACGGGTCATTGCGCGAGGTCGCGGGTCCCGGCCAGGCTTGGAGTCTGTTTTACGGTCAGTAACCGGTACCTTAACACCATTGTTACTGAGTACTACGGTGGCGTATAACGCCGCACCGCGGCGCCCCCGCAATCCGACGCCCGAGGGCTTGCAGGCTTGCGACTCAGGGTAGTGATCAGTCGTCGGTATGGAGGTCGAGGTGTGTTCGGGCCGCTCGGCCAGATGATGCTCTACAACCTCTACGTCCCGCTGAACGGGAATGACGGGCGGGCTTTCGCACCCGAGCTGTGGGGTGAACTGTGGGATGAGCTGGCCGGCTTCGCCGGCGGCTGCACGGTGCTCCCGGCCGCGGATGGGCGCTGGATCGATGGGAACGGGATGATCCGGCGGGAACCGGTGTTCTGTGTCCTGGTAGCGCTGCCGACCGGCCGGGGGGAGGCGTTCCTGTCTCGCCTTGTGCAGGAGCTGGCGGCGCGGCTCCAGCAGGAGGAGATCTTCGTCTACGCTCACCCGATCTGCGTGAGCGGACAGACGCTGGCGCAGGCCATCACCGCGGCGGACAGCGAGGAGGCAACGATCCCGGTCCGCGAATTCCGCGCCAGGGCTGTCCAGATGCTCGGCCGCTGATCTGCCAGGTCACGTCCCCTCTCCCAGTCGCTGGTTGGCAGGTTGGGCGCCGAGTGGCGGGAGTGGTGGACACGCTACAGCGGCCACGGGCATGGCGGTGGCACTCTGGAGCCCACAAGGGTCACACTCCTCCGGCCAGTCCAGTGGATGGAGGCTGCATGGACGAGCCGGATGCGGCATCAGGGTTGCCGCCGGTCGGGACACGGGTGCGCTTCGCGAAGATGGGGGGAGAGCGATATCTACCTGTTCGCGGGGATTACTGGAGACCTCGGCCCCAACCACGTCAACGCCGAGTACATGCGGGCGACGCCCTACGGCCGCATCGTTGCCGCCCATGGAGCGCTGCTGGATGGCTTCATGTCCGCCTGCTCCACCCTGCAGTACCTGCGATGCCGCGGCTGGACGACGCCTCGATCCAGTCCAGCATTCGGCTCTGGAGCCTGCTCCCGGCCGCTTCGCTGCTCGTACAATTCACCTGGTGGGTGGCGGCGTGGCGAGATGACACGCATCGAAGCGACGGCCTGGCGTCCACCGGCGAGGCTGTGGGTAGATGCTTCCACAGTGCCAGCCGTCGATAAGACTGGCCTAACGAACCAGGCAGCCGGGGCGGGACCGGCCCATCCACCACCGGGGCTCTCCGCACGCGGGTGCAAACGCTCCCCGAGCGCCCTGCTGGCCGCGAGGGCTCTGTGTTCGGCCCGAGAGCGAGGATATCCACCAGCACGATGCGCTACACTTCCGGCCTGGCCAGGCGGGCGCCGCCTCAGACCGGGCGGTGGGCGCTCTGGCTCGCCCCTGGCCCGAGAGCTGGCGCGGCCAGGCGCCCCAGCTCCTCACCAGAAGAGCGGGGATGGGGCAGCGGGGGAGCGCGGAGCCCGCCCTAGACCACGGCGTGGCGGTCCAGCACCAGCCAGACAGCTTCGACTGGCGTGTGGCCGTCGTTGCGCAACTGGTGGGGTGTGCTCGCGTCGTAGGCGATCGAGTCTCCCGGGCCGAGGACGTACTCGCTGAAGCCGAGCCTGATGGTGAGCTGGCCGCTGACGACCAGTCCGTAATCCCGTCCACCATGCCGCTGCAGCTTCGCCGATGACATCGCTCCGGGCGGATAGTGGATCACCATCCACTCCAGCCCCGGCTCCTCCACGGGCAGCAGGCTCTCCCAGACCACGCCGTGCTCCAGCTCGATCCGCGACCGAGCCGGCCGGTGGACCACGGGGAGCGACCGGGATTGGGGCGCGGCGGAGGCAGCGTGCCCCCGTGGCCCGGCCGAGGCGTCGCTCGAAAAAAACTCCGCCACGCTCATCTGGAGCCCCTCGGCGAGGGCAAACAGTGTGTCGACCGAGGGGTTCACCTGGCCGGTCTCAATCTGGCTGAGCAGGCTGGCGGTAACCCCCACCCGCTCCGCGAGCGCCCGCAGGCTCAGCCCCCGCGCCTCGCGGCGCTGCCGGAGCCGCCGCCCGATGTCGTGCTGCGGCTTGGACCCCAGCGGCGCTTTCGCCACGCCATCGGCTCCTCTCGCTTCCACCGAGCTCTCTGCCGGACCCTGCTCAGCCATCGGCTCGACGCCCCTCCCCGGTCTCGTGCTCAGCCAATCCTGCGCCACTGTAGAGAAGCGCCCGCCGCCGCGTCCAGCGTCTTCGACCGCACAGGCGGGCGCCGGCCGCGGTGCGGCATACGTCGCGCTACGCCGGCAGACTGGGGCGGGCGCTCCCCGCCCTGGACGCGCGCCAGATACCAGGCAGGCGACGCCGAGCGTCGGGTGTCTGGGAACACCAGACGCTAGGTCGACGTCCCGGCGACCGCCTGCCCGTCGACGCCCCCCGCCGCGGCCTCGGCGCGCGGCCGCTCCCCAAGCAGATCGACCCCACGGTAATAGCGGGTGCCGGCTACCAGCAGCTCCTCGGCCGGGAACTTGAAGAGCACCTCGTGCCCGGTCTTGGTGACCACCACCTCTTCCTCGATCCGCGCGGCCGAGTAGCCATCGCGGGCCGGGCAGTAGGTCTCCAGGGCGAAGACCATCCCTTCTTTGATCTCGACCGGATGGTCAAGCGAGTTGAGGCGGCTGATGATCGGCCGCTCCCACAGCGCCAGCCCCACGCCGTGGCCGAACTGTAGCCCGAAGCACTCCTCTTCGTTGTCGAACCCGAAATCCTGCGCCCGCGGCCAGAGCAGCGCAATGTCGCGGGTCGTCACACCTGGCCGGACCGCGTCGATCGCCGCGTCGATCCACTCCCGGCATTGCTTGTAGGCGTCGAGCTGAGCCTGGGTTGCGCTGCCCACCACGAACGTGCGGTAGTAGCAGGTGCGATAGCCGTTGAAGGCGTGGATGATGTCGAAGTACGCCTGGTCGCCGGGACGGATGAGCCGGTCCGCGAACACGTGCGGGTGCGGGCTGCAGCGCTCGCCGGAGACGGCGTTCACCGCCTCTACCTCGTCCGAGCCCAGCTCGTACAGAACCCGATTCGCCAGCGCTACCAGCTCGTTCTCGCGGACCCCGGGGCGCAGCGCGCGGTATAGCTCGTCGTATGCCGCATCGACCATCCCCGAGGCGTGCCGCAGCAGCGCAATCTCGTCCTCGGTCTTGATCTCACGCGCGTCCAGCATCACCTGCTGGCCGTCCCGCACCTCGATCCCTTCCGCCTGGAGCGCCACGATGGTGGGGACGTCGGTGATATCCAGTCCGAGCGGCCCCGACCCCAGCCCTCGGTCGCGCAGCTCGCCGGCGATCTTCCGCGCCAGCCCCTCGGTGGTACCGGTATCCGGCGGAAGCGCCCCGCGCAGGCTCGCCACGCCGGCCCGCCAGCTCGACTCCGGGAGCCACGGCGCGTACAGGCGATGGTTCTTTGCCGCCGAGCCGAAGTCCCACAGGATCGGGTCGCCGTTGCGCGGCAGGAAGACGTAGCGCGCCATCTTGTCACGCGCCCATTCGCCGATGTGGGTGCTGGTGACGTAGCGGATGTTGTTCATGTCGAACAGTAGCAGGGCAGCCAGGTCCGATCGCTCCAGCGCAGCACGCGCCCGAGCCAGACGCTCCCGGCGGAGACGGTCATAATCCACACGCTGCTCGAAGTCCACGCCCATCGTGGCGCCGGGGGACGCGATCACGGCTCTCTCCTCCCTGCGTGCTTCACGGCAGCAACCCGGCACTGCTGTGGGGCAGCGCCCCGCGCTCACCCGCAGCCACCGCCGCAGCACCACCCTAGCACTGCCCGCCACGAGTGTCAAGCAGAGCTGAACGGTGGATGCAGATGGGTGGTCCGCTCGGGCTGGCAGGAGTGGCCAGATGGCGCTTCCGGGTGCGCTACCCGCGGCTATCAGGCTCGGAGTGATCATTCTGGCTGAAGTTTGGGTTCAGTGCCGATTGACATCCTCCCTTGCCTGGCTTAGACTGGCCCCGCTGGAGGCGCAGCGATAGGGCACCTAGACGGTGCCGAGTGCAGCGTGCCAGCGGCTGAGAGCGGGTCCAGGTAGGACGAACCGGAGCGGAAACGGAGGATCACGTCCATGGCTGATCGGATCGTGCTGCGTGGTGGCTATGTGATCACGATGGATCCCGAGCTCGGGGACGTCCCGGGGGGCGACGTCCTGATCGAAGGCGACCGGATCGCCCAGGTCGCGCCGAAGATCGAGACGGACGCGGAGGTGATCGACGTGAGCGGGGACGTCGTGATTCCCGGCTTCGTCGATACGCACCGCCACACCTGGGAGGCGGCGATCCGGGGGTGCGCCCCGGACGCCACGCTGGACGACTACTTCGTGGAGGTGCTCGACACCTTCGCCCCGCTCTATCGGCCCGACGACGTTTACGCCAGCAACCTGGCCGGTGCGCTCGAGTGCATCAACGCCGGGATCACCACGCTGGTTGACTGGTCCCATATCAACAACACCCCCGAGCATCCGGACGCCGCCATTCGCGGGCTGCAGGAGGCCGGCATTCGGGCGGTGTACGCCTACGGCAGCGCCAATCTCTCCCTCTCGGACTACTGGTTCGAGAGCAAGATCGCCATCCCGCGCCAGGACGTCGAGCGGGTCAAGAAGACCTACTTCTCCTCCGAGGACCAGTTGCTCACCCTGGCGCTCGCCACCCGCGGGCCGGGATTCTGCGTCGATGACGTGGTGCGGGAGGAGTGGCGGATGGCCCGGGAGCTGGGGATCCCGATCACTGTCCATGTCGGGATGGGCCGCCTCGCTGGCCGCTGGAACATGGTCAAGCTGCTCGACAACCTCGGACTGCTCGGCTCCGACACAACCTACATCCATTGCTGCTACTTCAGCGACGAGGAGTGGCGGCTGGTGGCCGACAGCGGTGGCACCGTCTCGATCGCGCCGCAGGTGGAGATGCAGATGGGCCACGGCTGGCCCCCGGTGGCCAAGGCGATCGAGTTCGGACTGCGGCCCAGCCTGAGCATCGACGTGGTGACCACGGTGCCCGGCGACATGTTTACCCAGATGCGCTGCTCCTTCGCCGGCGAGCGGTACCGGGTGAACGCCGCCGCCTGGGAGTCGAACACCCCGGTTCCGGACACGATCCTGACCGCGCGCGACATGCTCCGCATCGCCACGATCAACGGCGCCCACGTGGCTGGGTTGGAGCAGCGCACCGGGTCGCTGACACCCGGCAAGCAGGCCGACGTGGTGGTGATCGACGGCACGGGTGTCGCGACCGCCCCGGTGATCGATCCGGTGGCGACCGTGGTGCTGTGTGCTGATACCTCCAACGTGGACACGGTCATCATTGGCGGGAAGGTCCACAAGCGCGACGGCAAGCTCCTGGCCGACTGGGAGTCCGCGCGGCGGCGCGTCGAGGCCTCGCGTGACTACCTGCTGCAGGCGCGGGAGGCGAAGCGCCGGCAGCGGACGCCATGAGCGCACGACATCTGGTCCGACGAGCGGCCGAAGCCGCTTTCGCCGTCCCTGAGGAGCTGGCCGGCCGGAGCGAAGGGTTCTGCCGCTGGCCCGTGGTCGGGGAGTCGACCGGCGCGGTGCACACCGGCTTTGGGATCGCGCGGCTCGATCCGGGCGGCCGGGTGGCGGCGCACGTGCACTCCTTCGAGGAGAGTGTCTTCGTGCTCGAGGGGGAGGTGATCTTAAGGACGAGCGAGGGAGCGTTTCTGCTCCGGCCGGGCGATTACGGGCTGCTGCCGGTCGGCGTCCCCCACCAGTGGGAGAATGCGGGAGCGGTGGCCGCGAGCTGGGCCGACATGCTCGCTCCGCAGCCCCGGCAGCGGTTCGGTGGCGATACGCTGTTCGTCCCGCCGCTTCCCTCCGCCGCCCCCATTCCGGTCGACGTCCGTGACCCGCGCACCCGCCGCTTCGGGCACATCGAGCCGGCCAACATGGACGTGGACAAGCAGACCCAGGACCGGCTCGCGGTCTCGGCCAGCATGCGCACCGCGCTGCTGGTGTACAGCGGGATTACCGTGAAGATGATGGTCGATAGCGACCTGGGGGCCCAGCTCTCGACCATGTTCATGGTGCAGTACGAGCCGCGGGGCCTGGCCGGCCCGCACGACCACCCGTTCGAGGAGACGTACCTGATTCTAGACGGGGAGGTCGATGCCGTCTTCGACGGCGAGCGGTACCACCTCGCCTGCGGCGACGTGGCCTGGGCCGGGGTGGGCTGCGTCCACGAGTTCTCCAATCCGACGCAGGCACTCGTGCGCTGGCTGGAGACACAGGCGCCGCAGCCCCCAGCGCGCCACTCTTATCGCTTCGCGCGCGACTGGAACTACCTGCGAGACAAGCTCTCCAGAGAGGAATGATGCCACAGACAGGGAGCGTCGTCGTCATCGGCGGGACATCCGGACTGGGGAAGGAGGTGGCGCGGCACTACGCGAGCCGGGGTCGCGAGGTGGTGCTCTCCGGGCGTGATGCCGCCCGGGCCCAGACGGTGGCGAGTGAGATCGGCGGCCAGACGCGCGGGATTGGCCTGGACCTGGCCCGGCCGGAAGAGATCGCCGCACGTCTGGCCGAGGTGGGCCCGGTGCAGCATCTCGTGATCGCCGCGATCGAGCGAGATGAGAATCGCGTCCGCGACTACAGCATCGCCGGGGCGATTCGGCTGACCACGCTCAAGCTCGTCGGGTACACCGAGGTGGTGCACGTGCTGGCGTCGCGCCTCATCGCGGATGCCTCCATCGTGCTGTTCGGCGGGCTCGCCAAGGACCGGCCGTATCCCGGCTCCACCACGGTCAGCACAGTCAACGGCGGCATCTCGGGCCTCACCCGGACGCTGGTGCACGAGCTAGCGCCGGTGCGGGTCAACGCCATCCATCCGGGCATCGTCGGCGATAGCCCGTACTGGGCCGCTAAGCCCCCCGAGGTGCTGGAAGCGGTGCGAGCGCGGACGCCGACGCGGCGGCTGGTGGCGATGCGCGACGTGGTAGACGCGGTAGTGTTCCTGCTAGAAAACCCGTCGCTGAATGGGGTCGACCTGCGGGTAGACGGCGGTTGGCTCCTGCTCTGATGGCGGCGAGAGCGGCACGAAGCCGCGGGCCTTACCGACGTGGCCAGGGCGAGGAGCGCGGGTGGCGGGGTGCGGGCGATGGCGTTGGAGCGTCGGCTGGCTGACTTCAGCGGCTCGCTCGGACCGGTCGATGCGCGCACCCATCGCACCTTCGGCTTCGATGTCCCCGGCGGGTGTCGCGCGCTGCGGCTGCGCTTCGACTACCGGCCGAAGAGACCGACCGAGCAGCACTCCGCGGCGCTCATCCGCGCGGCGCTGGAGGCGCGCGCCCAGGCGCTCGCGGCGCGCCTGGGCAGCACGCAGGCGCATCTGGCCCAGGCCTGGGCAGAAGCCCAGCAGCAGCGGCTCCTCGGGCCGAGCGCCACTCCGGGGCCGTACGGCAGGACACCGAACCTGTTGACGCTCTCGCTGGACGATGCTCAGGGCGCCTACCGCGGCGCGGCGCACCGCCACGATCCAGCGCAGGAGCTCTGGCTGGCGCCGGAGACGGCCTCGCCGGGCTTCGTGGCCGGGCCGCTGCCAGCCGGACGCTGGACCGTGACGCTGACGGTCCACGGCCTGCACACCGCGAGCTGCCGCTACCGGATCCAGATCGGCGCGGTGACTGCCTGAAGCGTGCCATCGGCGGCGCGGACCTCGGCGTAGACGCAGATCACCCCATCCCACCGGGGCAGCGGCTCGCCCCAGGGCACGTCGAGCGCGGTTCCCAACACTGGTAGCTCCGTGGGCGCCAGCGCCCGGTCCGCCCGCGGCGGCCGGTCGGCCAGCAGCGCTCGCAGGCGTGCCCCGCGCCAGGCCTCGGGCGGCTCCAGACGGCAGCAGGGTCGCCAGCGGGCATCCACCGCGACGCGCTCGCCCACCAGCGTTCTGCAGCCATCCTCTGCCTCCAGCCAGAAGTCGATGAGCGGGCCACGCGAGGCGAACAGGCGCCGCTCCCGCAGCGCCGCCAGGATCGCCATTGGCGCAGGACTCGGGGTATAGACGTAGGTCGCGGCGCGGGACGCCGCGGCGGCCGCGGCCGAGTGCACGTCGCCGGCCGCTACTGGCCCCGCTCGGCCACCGGCCAGCAGCAGGCGCTGCCAGAACGTGAGTGCAAGCTCCAGTTCCGCCTCGGAAGGGCTGCCGCCGGAGAAGACCTCCCACAGGTCGACCGCGTCCGGCCGTACTGGCCACTCCCAGGCGCAGCCGGTGCAGACGGGCGACCCGAGCCGGGCCGGGTGAGCAATGGTCAGCAGGCCGTCCTGGGCATGCACGTCGTCGGCGAACGCGTCCATCCCGCGCCGCTCCAGGTCGCGCCACTCCGGCAGCGCGGTGATCCCGGTGCAGACCGCGTGGCCGCGGAAGGTGGTCGCCTCCGCGCCGAGCAGGGTCGCCACCCCCGGGGCTGCGAGCAGCTCCGGGCCGCCGCTGACCGTGTTGTGGTCGGTCAGCACCACGAAGTCGTACCCCGCCGCGCGGCAGGCGTGGAGCATCGCGGCGACGCTGTCCTGGCCGTCGCTGTGGTGCGAGTGGAGATGCATCTCTCCCTTCAGCCGCCGCAGCCCGGCGGCCTGGTAGGGTGTTGCGGACACTGTCATCTCCGCTGCACCTGATCGACGGGCCAAGGCGCGGGCTGTCGGCGCGCTGGATGGGCTCCGCTGGCGCGGGCGGCTGGAGGCTGGCCGGTGCTCACCGGCTAGCGCGTCCGCAGCCGCGGGTCGAGGGCATCGCGGAGCCCGTCGCCCACCAGGTTGAAGGCGAGCACGGCGGCGAAGATGGCCAGGCCGGGGAAAGTGGCCAGGTTCGGGTTGGAGAAGATGTAGTTGCGCCCCTCGCCGAGCATCGCCCCCCACTCCGGCGTCGGCGGCTGCACGCCCAGGCCGAGGAAGCCCAGCCCGGCCGCGACCAGGATCGCCTGGCCCAGCCAGACGGTGGCCTGGACGATGACCGGGGCAGTGGCGTTGGGCAGGATATGGCGGAAGATGATCGCCACGTCCGCCACCCCGACCACCCGGGCCGCTTCGATGTACGGCTGCTCGCGCAGGCTGAGCGTGGAGGCGCGGACCAGCCGGACGAAGAAGGGCATCGACCCGATGCCCACGGAGATCACTACGTTCTCCAGGCCCGGGCCGAGGGTCGCCACCAGCGACAGCGCGAGCAGAAATCCGGGGAACGATAGCAGGATGTCCACGAAGCGCTGGGCCACGAGGTCGAGCCAGCCGCCGTAGTAGCCGGAGATGGCGCCGAGCGGAACACCGACCACCAGGCCGAGGGCGACCGCCAGGAAGCCGATGATCAGCGTGTAGCGCGCGCCGTAGAGGAGGCGCGCCAGGATGTCACGGCCGAGGAAGTCGGTCCCCAGGGGGTGGGCGCGCGAGGGGCCCTGTAGCGCGTCGCGCAACTGCTGGACCACCGGGTCGTACGGGGTGACCAGCGGGGCGGCCGCCGCCAGCAGGGCAAAGCCGGCCAGCACCGCCAGGCCCAGCAGCGCCGCGCGGTGGCGGCGAAAGCGCCGCCACGTCTCCAACCCGGCGCGGGCCGGGGCCGCCCGCGGCGTGGGGACCGCCGCCTCAGTGGTAGCGTATGCGGGGGTCGACATAGGCGTACAGTACGTCAACTGCCAGGTTGACCAGGATGAACAGCGCCGCGAAGGTGAGCACGATCCCCTGGACGAGCGGATAGTCGCGGGCGAAGATCGAGTCGACCAGGAGCTGCCCGATCCCCGGCCAGCCGAACACTGTCTCAGTGAGTACCGCGCCGCCTAGCAGGGTGCCGAACTGGAGGCCGATGACCGTGATGACGGGCAGCAGGGCGTTGCGCAGCGCGTGGACGTAGGTCACCCGCCACTCCTGGAGCCCTTTCGCGCGCGCGGTGCGGACGTAGTCCTGGCGTAGCACTTCCAGCAGGCTCGAGCGGGTCATGCGCGCGATCAGCGCGACGACGAAGCCGGCCAGGGTGAGCGACGGCAGGACGACACTGAGCGGCTCGTCGGCGCCCGCGGCCGGGAACCAGTGGAGCGAGATGGCAAAGACGACGATGAGCATGAGCCCGAGCCAGTAGACCGGCATCGAGATCCCGAAGAGTGTGGCTGCGGAGATCAGGTAGTCCACCCGGGAGTTGTGGTGCGACGCGGCCAGCACGCCGGCGGCGACCCCGACGATGGTGGCGATGATGGTCGCGATCACCGCCAGCTCGATGGTGTGCGGCAGCCGCGCCAGGATCTCGTTCATAACCGGCTGGTTGGTACGGGCCGAGGTACCGAGGTCGAGCCGGAGGAGCCGCAGGAAGAAGTCGAGGAACTGGATCGGCAGCGGCTGGTCCAGCCCAAGCTGATGGCGGATCCGCTCGACGTCCTCGTCGGTCGCCAGCAGGCCGGCGATCACCCGCGCGGGGTCGCCAGGCAGCAGCCGGAGCATGGCGAAGACGATCGCCGCGACGCCGAGCAGCGTCGGGATCGCCGCGACCAGCCGCCGCACGATGTAGGTCAGCACCGCTCTCCTCCGGCCCCGCTGGACAACCCGGCGAAGCACGGAGAGCGATCCCCCGCGCTCCGCCGCTGCTCGACGTCACTCACGCCGGCTCGGCGTAGATCGCCGAGAACTTCTCGATCGCCAGCGAGCCGATGTTCTTCACCTTGACCGAGTGGACGATGGGGAACTTCTGCACCCAGAGGAAGATCCAGGGCGCGTCGTTCCAGATGAGCTTCGAGGCCTCGCAGTACTGCTGGGCGCGCTCCTGCTCGTTCTGGTTCTGGTCCGCCTTGCTGAGCAGGTCTTCGACCTGCGGGTTGCTATAGTGCGACGTCGCCAGCCCGGCCGGCGGCCAGGCGCTCTTCTTGAACTGCACCATCGCCTGGAAGGCGTCGAGGAACCCCGGCGCCCAGCCGAGCATGTGGATATCGAACGTCGACTTGTCCGGCGGAACGTTGATCTGCGCCAGGTAGCTCGGCCAGTCCGATGTCTGGGGGTCGACGTTGATCCCAACGTCGCGCAGGTTGCCGGCGATCGCCTGCGCCGCCTGCGCATCCTGCACGTACCGACCGGTTGGATAGCCCATCTTGAGCGCCACGTTGCTGTAGCCGCCTTCCTGGAGGAGCTGCTTGGCCTTGTTCGGATCGTAGGGATACGCCCCGGCCTTGCAGTAGCCGAAGAGCATCGACGACATCGGCGCGTCCATCGGGTCGGCGGCGCCGAACAGCACACTCTTGATGATGCCCTCCTTGTCCACCGCGTAGTTGAGCGCCTGGCGGAACTTGGCATCCTGGGTCGGCCCGGGCCGGGTCACGTCGATCGCGACGAAGATGGTCCGGTTGCTCGGCGCCAGCAGCACCTTCACCTGGCTGTTCTGCTGCAATTTCGGAATATCCGACACCGGCGGCAGGATGATCATCTCCGCCTGGTTGGCGAGCAGCAGGCTCTCGCGCGTCGCCGCCTCTGGTACGACGCGGAACTGGACGGTCTGGTAGTACGGCTTGCGCCCCCAGTACTTCTCGTTGCGTTCCAGGACGACCTCGGAGCCCTTGGTGCGGCTTTTGAACAGGTACGGGCCGGTCCCAACCGGCTGCTCGTTGTAGCTGGTCGGGAAGCTCTTGGCGACGTTGGGCGAGACGATGGCGTACTGGGTGCCGGCCATGGCGGCGATGAACGGCGGGAAGGGGGCCTTCAGATCGAAGCGGACGGTGCTGGCGTCGACCGCGGTGACCTGGTCCACCCGCTCCATCGGCGACCGGAGTGGCACCTTCATATCCTTGTTCAGCACCCGCTCGAAGCTCTGCTTCACCGCGTCGGCGTTGAACGGCGCGCCATCGTGGAAGGCCACGCCCTGGCGCAGCTTGAACGTGTAGGACTTGCCGTCCGGGCTCACCTGCCAGGACTCCGCGAGCCCCGGCTGGGGCTTGCCATCCTGGCCGAGGAAGACGAGCGACTCGACCATGTAGTCGACAATGTTCTGGACGGTGGTGGTCGTCTGCCCGACCGGATCAAGCGTATCGGGATCGATCCCGATGGCGATCCGCATCGTAGCGGTGCCGACTTGGGTGGCCGGGGCGGTGGTGGGAGCCGCGGCAGTGGTCGGCGCCGCCCCGGTCGCGGGACCGGAGGTGGCGGCGGCCTGTGGTGCCACGGCCGGGGCGGTGGTGGGCGCGGCCGCGGGCGTCGAGGTGCAGGCGGCCAGCAGCATGACGCCGCCGGCCCCGAGCGTCAGCTTGAGGAACGCGCGCCGATCGATCACACGGGCAGCTCCGGATAGATCCCGCTCAGCCATGGAACACGACCTTCCACGTATCAGACTGCGTGTCCGACGGGGCGGACGCTAGTACTGGCATAACGCCACCTCTGGACTCCTGTCAACCATCATGGCGCTCGAACTGCCCGCGCCGAGCGGTCCCCCTGCGCGAGACCAGACCGGCAGGCTCACCCGGGACGGGGCCGCTATCATCTGAAGCATGCCCTATCGTCTGGAGCCACACCCCGCCTCGGTTCTGGCCGCTCCCAGCGGCCGCCGCATCGAGCTGAAGGTCCACCGCTGCCTCTGGAGCGGCCAGTATCCCGAGAACTCGCTGGCGGCGATCGAGGAATGCTACCGGCAGCGCGTCGCGCGGGCCGAGATCGACATCGCGATGCTGCGAGACGCGGACTTCCTGGTGGTCCACGACGTCGAGCTCGAGGCCTGTACCACCGGGAGCGGGCGCGTGAGCGACACCACCCGCGCCCAGGCGAGCCGGCTGCGGCTGCAGATAGATGGCGCGGTCTCGGAGCACAGCCCGCCGCTGCTCAGCGAGGTGGTCGCGACGATCGCCGCCTTCGAGTTTCCGACGCTGCTGGAGTTGGACCTCAAGGACACCGAGCCCTGGCCCTGGGCGCGGGTCGAGGAGCTGTGCCGCCTGGTCGAAGGTGTCCACGACCGGGTCATCCTCGCCGGCTGCGCCGACTGGAACCTGCGCCGCGTCCTGCGGGTGGACCCGACGACCCCTGTCGGCTTCAACCCGGCCTTCTACCTCGACTGGCAGCCCGAGGGCGATCCGCTCGAGGCGCTGCCCGGCCTTCGCGGCGCATATGGCTATCTCGACGCCCACCCCCTCGCCCGCGAGCGCCGCGGGCCGGTGTCGGACTACCTGGCGGATCGGCTCGGCGGGATTCTGCGCCTGGTTCCCGGCGCCCGCGAGGCCCACCTGCGGCTGCAGGCGTTCGAGCGCATGCTCGACGACGGCGTGGCGGACGCAGCCGAGCTGTTCCACCGTGAGGGGATGGTGCTGGACGTCTGGACGCTGGACGCCGGCACACCCCATTGGCGGCGGCGCCTGGCGCGCGCTGTGGCGGCCGGGGTCGACGTCGTCACCACCAATACCGCCCCGGCCCTGGCGGCGCTGGACCTGGTAGCGGTTCAGGGCGAGGCCGGAACGCTGCCCGCCGTTGACGGCTGAGCGGCGGTCGAGGCTCCGGGCGGCGGTTCGAGGACGCCCGCCAGCCGCTCGCCCACGTAGAACAGCGCCCGCCCGAAGCGCACGGTGCAGCCGTCGGCAGGGACCGGCTGGGCTTTCGGAAGAAAGGCCGTCAGGGCGATCCCGCCGTCCAGGCGGAGCATGAGCCGGCGGTAATGCCCGAGGTCGAGCACCTGCCCGATCGCCGCGGGCCGGCCGCTGCCCCGCTCCTCCAGGATCAGGTCTTCCGGCCGCACCCCGACGGTCACGCTCTGCCCGGGGGCGAGCGCGGCGTCGGCGGGCCGTGGCAGGCGGAACGGGCCGGCGGCGACCCAGCCGTCGGACTCCACTCGGCCGGACAGTACGTTCATCGTCCCGATGAACGTCGCCACGAACAGCGTCGCCGGACGGGTGTAGAGCTGCTCGGGCGCGTCCATCTGCTCCAGTGCACCAGCGTGCATCACCGCGATGCGGTCGGCGATCGTCATCGCCTCTTCCTGGTCGTGGGTGACAAAGACGGTGGTGATGCCAACCCGCCGCTGGATCGCCGTTAGCTCGCTGCGCATGTGGATACGCAACTGGGCGTCCAGGTTGGAGAGCGGCTCGTCCAGCAGGAGAATGCGCGGCTCCAGCACCAGCGCACGCGCCAGGGCGACGCGCTGCTGCTGTCCGCCCGAAAGCTGCGCCGGGTAGCGCTTGCCCAGCCCGGGCAGGCCGACCAGTTCAAGCGCTTGCTGGACGCGTCGCTCGATCTCCGCCCGCGGCCGGCGGCGGACCTGGAGCCCGAAGGCCAGGTTATGCCAGACCGTCATGTGCGGCCAGAGGGCGTAGCGCTGGAACACCATCGCGGTCGGCCGTCGCTCGGGCGGCTGCTTCACGACGCTGGCTCCGTCGATGCGGACGTCGCCGCTGTCCGGCGCCAGGAAGCCGCCGATGATGCGCAGGGTGGTCGTCTTCCCGCAGCCGGACGGCCCCAGCAGGCAGACGAACTCGCCGTCAGCCACATCGAGCGAGACGTCCTTCACTGCTGGCTCGCCGCCGCTGCCGTAGCGTTTGACCAGGTGGTCCAGCTCGAGCCGAGCCACGCGCTACCTCCCTTTGAATCCGGCGGCCAGGTACCCGGCGAGCAGGAAGCGTCGCGCGAGCAGGAGCAGCACGATCGACGGGGCGGACAGCAGGATGGAGAAGATCGCGCCCACTGGCTCCGGGTAGTTGACCACCAGCGTATACATCAGCACCGGCATGGTCACGATCGTTGGCGAGCCGACGATCAGCGTTCCCTGCGCCTCATCGAAGGCAGCGAGGAACGCGAGGAAGCAGGCGACGATGATGGCCGGCATGGCGAGCGGCAGGGTGATGCTCCAGAACACTCGCAGTGGGCCGGCCCCGGCATCCCGTGCCGCCTCCTCCAGTTCGCGGGCCACGGCGTCGAACCCCGCGGCCGGAATCCAGACCATGAGCACGAGTGTACCCACGAGCTGGATGAGCACCACCCCCCAGAAGGTGCCCATCAGATCCAGCCGGAAGAACAGCGTCGCGATGGCGACGTACAGGCCGATCTTGGGAAACGCGTTAGCGGCCAGCAGGCTGATGAACAGTGCCCGCCGGCCGGGGAAGCGAAAACGCGAGAAACTGTACGCCGCCGGCAGGCAGATCGCCGCCGAGATCAGCGTCACCACCGGCGCCGTCTCGAAGCTGTAGCGCGCCGCCGAGCCGACGTCGCCATTGGTGAAGACCCAGTCCCACCACTTGAGCGAGAAGTGCTGCGGGATGACGCTAGGATAGCGCCACTCGTCCGCGAACGCCCACAGCAGCAGGGTTAGCAGCGGCAGCAGCAGGTAGGCGCTGAGGGCCAGTACCAGCAGCAGGCCCAGCGCGCGCCGAAACTCCGGCACGTCCCAGAACCAGGTCAGGCGGATCCCGGCCGGGGTCCAGCCGGCAAGCTCCTGCTCGCGCTCCGCGACGGGTGTGGGCATCCGATTGGCGGTCATAGCGTCACCGCGTGCCTGTTGCTGCGCGAGGTGGCCCAGACGTACAGCACTCCCGCCAGGGCGGCGATCGCGAAGACGATCACCGCCATCGCCACCGCCGGCTGGGGCTGGTTGTAGTTGGAGAAGTAGGCCTGGATCGCAACCCCGATCATCTGGGGTGCGTTCGGGCCGATCAGGAAGGGGATGGTGAAGCTGCCGATGACGCCGATGAACGTGAACGTCAGGACGATCAGCAGCGGCACCAGGTTCAGCGGCAGGATAATCCGCCAGAGCACCGAGAAGAAACCGGCACCAACATCGTGCGCGGAGTCGATCAGCTCCTGCTCAATGCCGTCCAGCCCCGAGCCGAGCATCAGCACCGCGAACGGGATGTTGTACCAGACCTGGGTAATGACGATCCCGGCCGGCTTGTACGCGGGCGAGGTGTAGCCCAGGCCCAGATGCCAGAAGAGCGACGCTAGAAAGCCGCGGTCCACATAGAAGGTGACCGCGGCGTACGAGGCGATCACCACTGGCACGAACATCGGGATGAGATAGAGCGAGCGGACGATCCGCGGCAGCCAGCCATTGCCGAAGCGGACGTACAACGCCAGGATGTAGCCGACGATGGCGACGAAGATCACCGACAGCACCGTGACCGACAACGTGAGCCGCAGGTCGTCGATGACGAACGGGCTGGCCAGGAGCTGTCGGTACACCTCGAGTGTGGGAATGTCGCTGCGAACCAAGTGCTGGCCCGAGCTGAACGTGACGTTCTCACTGGGCACCAGCCCCAGCGAGAACGTCAGCGCCTGAATCGCTGGCAGGATGATGAGCAGGAGGAGGATGGCGATCGGCGGCGCAACCAGCGCCAGCCCGAGCGCCGCCTCCCGCACCCGTGCCATGGCCGGTTCCGCTCGCTCCGCCCTAGGAGGTTGGCGTTGGCGGGGGCGTGCCCACCACCTTCTCGTACCAGAGCTTGTTACGGTCCGTGTCGAACTTTGGGCTGAACGAGAAGCTGTACGCCTTGGCGATGTCGGCGTACTTCTGCTGCACCTCCGCCGGCATGTACTTCCAATCCAGGCCCGGGTACCCGTTGATGCGGTTGACGATAATCAACTGCGGCTCAGGCGTCAGCAGCCAGTTCAGGAACTCGTAGAGCGTCTCCTTGTGCTGGCTGTCGGTCGGGATGCCGAGGTACGCCGCGCTCCCGGCGAACGGGGGGTCGATCTGCAGCAGCTTCACCTCGGGCGGGAGCAGCTTCTGGGCCAGATAGCTCAGGCTCTGGTCCGACCAGACGGGGGCCATGGAGATAGCGCCCTTGCCCAGTGTCTGCAGCACCGGGATGTTTCCCGGCGGGTAGAAGCCGTTGTTGTAGATGTGCGGGTGGAGCTCCTTAAGAATAGCCCACCCTTTTTCCCAGAGGACCTCTTTGGACTCGTCGTACTGCGTCTGGAAGAACCGGAGCTGATCCTCTGGAATGCCGATCTCCAGCACCCGGGTAACGAAGTTCCCGCCGGAGCCGCCCTTGTCCGGGGGGTTATAGGTGAATTTGCCGTCGTTGCTCTTGATCCAGTTGAGGAGAGCGTCCAGCGTCTTGGGCGGCTCCTTCACCTCGGCGCTGTTGTACGCCAGGACCACGGAGCTGGCCCGGTACGGCACGCCGTAGCCGCCGAAGCGGTCGAAGGCGTCCTTCGGCACCTTGTCCAGGTTCGGGATCTCCTTGGTGCTCAGCTTCTGGATCAGGCCCGCCTCGCCGCCGATCTGCAGCCGGCCCGTCGCCTCCCACAGATCCACCCCGGACGGCTTGCCCGCCTGCTTGGCTGCGGCGAGCCGGTCGAACACGGCCTGTTCGGCAAGCGCGTGCTCGTCGAAGATCATGTTGAACGAGACGTCTGGCTTGACCTTCTTGTAAGCCGGCAGCAGCTCCTTCGACCAGAGGTCACGGATATTCACGTCGCCGCCGACGTACAGGTTGATATCCCCCGTCGCCACGGTCGCCGGCCCCGTTGTGGCGGCAGCGGCCGGAGCGGCCGCGGTGGGAGCGCCTGTCGTGGTCGGCGCCGCGGCGGGCGTGGCCCCGGCGGCGGCCGGCGGCGTTGTGGGCGCTGGCGTCCCGGTGCCAGCGCCACACGCGCTCAGCAGCGCCGTCGCTCCCAGCGCCAATGAGCCGCGGATGGTGCAGACGATGAAGGCTCGACGAGTCGTCAGACTCACTCCCATTCCCCCCAACATTCCTGGTCGCATGGAGGTCGCCCAGGGCTCCGCGCCGGCCCTCGCCACTATGCGGCGCACCCCACCCTCGTAGCAGTCCGACACCTGAGCTTTAGATGATCCTACCTTCTCTTTTGAGCGCTGCCAATATTCGCGGGTCGTCGCTGGCGATGACGTCCACCCCCATGGCAGCAAAGCGGCGCGCCTCGGCAGCATCGTTGGTGTGCGGCGTCATGACCCGCAGCCTCGCCGCGTGGAAGGCGTCGACCATGGCCGGCTCTATCGGGCGGAAGCAGGGGTGCGCGTACGATGCCCCGAGCTCGCGGCACGCTGCGATCATCTCGTCCAGTCGCCAGCCCGGGGTGAACAGGATGCTGCGGGGAACCTCCGGTGCCGCCTCCCGCAGCTCGGCTACGAGGTCGAGCACCGCCGAGCCGGAGATCAGCTCCACCCCGGCCGCCGCGCCGGTCCGCAGCAGCGCCCCGAGCGCCGCGCCAGTCCGAGCGCCTTTGAGCTCGACATAGACGCCCATGCGGCCGCGCACCAGCTCGAACACGTCTACCAGCCGCGGCACCCCGCCCGCGTCGCTCACGTCTAGCCGCCCCAGCTCCTCCGCGGGCAGCGTCCCGACGTCGACCACGCGGCCGGACCGCGTCCGCACCTCCGCGTCGTGCGTCACCACGAGCTGGCCATCGCCGCTGAGGTGTACGTCCAGCTCGACCATGTCCACACCGTACTCCATAGCGAGCTGGAACGCCGGCAGCGAGTTCTCTGGAGCCAGCGCGCTGGCCCCCCGATGGCACACCGTGACTGGCCCGCTCATCCGTTGTCCCCCGCGCTCATGGTACCAGGGGTAGCGGTGCTTGGTGGCCAGCACACTCAGCGCCAAGCTGGCCAGGCCGAGCACGATCGCCGGAAGCGCGTGGCACACGGCGTCCGCCTGCGCTCGGCATCCCCTGGAGCGCAGGCCGAGGCCGGACACAGCGCCTCCTCGCGGGGGCTTACTGCAGGATCGGGAAGCGCGCGTCGGGGTAGGGGCGGCGACCCGTGGCAACCTCGATGAAGGCAATATCGTCGGACAGGTCCGAGGGCCGCCGTGCGCCTTCGGCGCGGAGCGCCGCGGGGAACAGCAACTGCGCCCGCCGCGCCAGCAGCTCCTCCAGGAGCCCCACCGTCATCATCTTCGCCGTGGGCGTCATATGAGGCGGGCGACCCACCGCCTCGGAGGCGTCGTGGCCGTGCACCACCGCTTCCAGGACGCGGGTAGGCAGGAACTCCGCCATCGTCATCGGTCCGAAGAAGGTGACCGCGGCAGCCTCGGGCGGCGTCGCGCGGGCCGCGGCGAGAGTCGCCGCGACCACCTCTTCGTAGGCCCGCAGCAGGCCCTCGGGAGTCTGCCCCTCGATCCCCTTCCAGGCGTACTCGTCGACGATCGGTGCCACCAGCCGCGGCTCGTTGATGAAGAAGGAGACGCGGTCCTTCTCCGGCGCCACGTCCGCCAACTCGGCGGCGAATCCTGGCAGCATCCCGATCGAGATGTTGATGTGGGACACCAGCGCCCGCACGTCCCAGGGGCGGCTCGGGTTCCAGCGGCAGCGGGTTGGGCGCAGCCAGGCCTCAGCGGAGAGGCTGGCGAGCAGCGCGTGCAGCGCCCGCAGCTCCTGAGCGAGGGCCTCGCTCGCCTCGTCGTAGGTCCAGGCCGATGCACTGGGCATTCGATCCTCCTCGCGGCTGGCGGCCCGTGGCGCTGCCAACCTGCTGCTGTGATTCCCGCAGTGTATCCACTCCTCGACCACTTTCCTAGCCCCGAGAGACGGTTAGAGCGCACTCGGTAGGGAGGAGCCGAGGTCCGAAGAAGGAGGCAGCGAGCATCACCAACCCAGGCGAGCGGGGGATCCTGCCCACCGCTACCGGTAGGCTGCAGCCTCGCAGGTTAGCCCTGCAGCGCGCAGGGCACGCACCTGGCTCGGGTTCAGGTTCGTGCCCACAAGCGGGCAGAGATCCGCCTGCAGGCGTTCGCTCCCGCCAGCTAGACGGGCGGCGCGTTCCAGCCCATCAGCGGCCAGCGTCTCCTGTTCGGGGGTCTGTGCATGCCAGGCCGCTTTCACCCACTGCAGGCCGATAGCCGTCCCGTCGCAGCCACCCTCGCTGAGAATCCAACCCACCGCCGCGTGCGCCTCAAAGGCGAGCCCTGTTGCCGAGAGGAGGCCATCCGCGGCCGCGCCGGAGCGAAAGGGGCCGGAGTCGTTGAGGTCGAGTGGGCTGCCACATCCCAGCCCGAAGACCAGGCTGCTCACGAGGAGGACGAGCACGAGTCCGCCAATCACTGCTCGGCCGAGCAGGCGTGGCCGATGGGAGACGCGTGGAGACATGCGGCATTATCGCCGATCGAGCCACAGATCGGCGGGCCTTGACGTTCCGATCGGGACAGCGGCTGGAATGTCAAAGTTCAGAACGGGTCAGGAATCCTGGCCAGGGAGCCATTCACGGTTCCTTGCCACCACAGCCGTGCTTCGGTGGCCATCGCTCTCCATTCGGCTGCGGCCGAGCAGCGGCTGAGCCATCTCTCCTGAGCTCGCACCCTCGACGGCCCCCGAGGGCGTGGGAGTTCATGCCCCATCTCGCGGCCGTTTCACGCGCGGATGCGCTCGGCAGCACATCGGCCCCCGTAACCGCTCGCCCCTGTTTCGCGTTGTACATCTTCGCCCCGGGGGCAACATCACGCAATTGAGGGCCGAACGGCCCTCAAGGCCAGGGGACGATAGTCCCGCAGAGCCAAGCCAAACGGGCAAAACCCTCCGTCCCAGCCCTCGGCGCCGTTCTCTTTGGGCTCGGGACTTTTCAAAACTACGATCACACCCGAACGGGCAACCCTGTCGCAAACCGAAACGGCAAACCCGCGGGTCCGCGCCCGCGAGGGGCAAGACAGCCGAGATGCCGAAGCCTCATCACGTCTGTAGGGAGTCGGATGTAGTGTCTCTGCTACTCTGTGGTTTGAAGCGCAGCCAGCTGGCCGCTGTGGCGCTGGGAGCCTTGGCCAGCACGGCGCTCATCGGAACTGGGTTTCCTGTTACCGCGGCCGGGGCCCCGACATTGACCGTCAACCCGACAACAGCAGCGATCGGTACCTCGGTCACCATCTCGGGTGCAAATTTCCCGCGGCACACACTTGTCACCGTGACGTGGGATGTCCCATCGTCCAGCCCTGCGACCGTGGTGACACGACCGAACGGCTCGTTCCAGATCGCCCTGATGATTCCAGCGGGGGTGACGGGCGGAAACCATGTGATCACTGCCAGTGCCGGGGCAGTGAGCGCAACTACGATCCTGCAGGTCGTAGCGAGCCAGCCAACCCCCACCGCTGGAACCACCGCCACGCCGACACCGGGACCAACGAACACGGCGACGCCCACGCCGACCCGAACCCCGACGCCCAGCGCGACGGCGACGCCCACGCCCGCGGCTACCAGCACCCCGACCCCGACCAGCACCCCCACATCCGGCGCTACGGGCAGCAGCTACTATGTGGACTGCACCTCGGGTAGCGACAGTAACAGTGGTACTGCCCCTACTCAGGCGTGGAAGAGCGTCGCCAAGGCGAACACCGCGCCGCTGAAACCGGGTAGCAGCCTGCTGTTCAAGCGCGGCACCCGCTGCACCGGGCCGCTCAAAGCGACCTGGACGGGTACCGCTTCCGCACCTGTGCTCGTCGGCGCTTATGGCAGCGCGACCGACCCCTTGCCCATCCTGGAGAACACGAGCGACGGCAGCAGCGCTGTGGTGCTGGTGACCGGCAGCTACCTGACCTTCGACTCTCTGCATACCCGGGCCGATCCGCCGTCGGTCGTGCCCGCGTCGGACCCTAACGGCTGCCCGGGCCAGGGGGTTGGGGTACGGCGCGGTTTCAAGCTCGATGTCACCGCCGCGTACGTGACTATCCAGAATGCGGAGATCACCGAGCTGACCGACGGGGTCAAGATTGAGGGCGGTGCGCACGACAACCACATCCTGCATAACGACATCCACAACAACAACCTGATGGGCACCTTGACCGTGGGCGGTGAGGACGACTACGGGGCGCAAGGGGTCGCGCTGGACGGAGACCACAACGAGGTCGCGTACAACTCGATCCATGACAACATCGCCTGTTCCTACGACTTCGGCACCGACGGCTCGGACGTGGAGATCGGCGGCGGGACCTTCAACTCGATTCACCACAACGCGTTCTGGGGCTCGGACCAGGTCTCGGAAATCGACAACGCCGACGGCCGGCAGGCGTCGGATAACACCTTCGCCTACAACCTGATCATCGGCCGCAACTTCGTGACCACCCGGGGCAAGAGCTGGGGCAACGGCCCGATCTACCGGACGAAGCTCTACAACAACACAATCTACACCCCGGGGGGGAACGCGGTTGACTGCTACGCCGGCTGCGACGCGGACATCCTGACCATGAAGAACAACATCCTCTGGGCAAGCTCGGTGGACATCGACGGGCCGGTGGACGAGGGCTACAACCTCTACTACTGCGGGGCCGGCTGCACGCCCTGGACACACAACCTGGTGCTCAGTTCGACTTCCAAGGTCGGGGCCAACCCCCTGTTCGTCAACGCCGCCGCCCAGGACTTCCGCCTGCAAGCTGGCAGTCCGGCGATCAATGCTGGGACGATGGAATCCGTCCAGGCGGGCTACACGACGGACTACGCGGACACGCCGGTGCCGCAGGGCGCTGCCGTGGACATAGGGGCCTATGAGTACTCTAACGGTAATTCCGTGAGGTAGAGGGGTTCTGAATCGACTGGAGGAGCGGACCCGACGGCAGGAGCCCAGCAGGAGCAGATCGTTTCGAAAGTCGCTGGCGCGATGCTGACCCGGCGGCTGACAGAGGTGGTCACGCCCCGTCTGCGGCCGGGCCGGCTGAGGGCGACAAGAGCTACAGGACCTGGTCATCCGGCCGAGATGGCGGGCATCTGCTCGATGATGCCGCGTCGCCGGCCAACCGCCGCAGCCGGGCGGCGGACAGCCCGAGTGCCGTCTCCGGTCGCCAGGCAAGCGGCGGCTGCTCAACCGCGGCGCGTAAGACAGGAGTCTGGTCATGTCCTCCCACAGCGGGCCCAGCGCTGCCAGGGTTCAGAGCAATGGCCTTGACCATTGTGTGGCTCCAGAAGCAGCAGCGCAGATATGCTCTGGCCCTGTGCCTCAGTGGCAGGTGTCGCTGCCAGCATCGGTGAACAGCGTGTAGGGCCGCCCCTGCCCCACCGCATAGTGCGCCTTGACCTGCTCGGCCGTCAGCGCCACGTCGTAGACTGCCACCTCATCCAGCAGCCCATTGAAGAACGCTCCCTTGCGCGTCGACTGCCCGATCTGCAGCGCCGAGTCGGCGCTGTGCAGTGTCCCGTCGATGGTCAGCACCCCGGGCAGTGGCTCGCCGTTCAGGTAGGCCCCCAGCGTCTGGGTCTGGCCGTCGAAGGTCGCTACCACGTGGTACCACTGCCCCAT